>NZ_JBIWGA010000031.1:0-95213 GCF_044763345.1 Streptomyces sp. NPDC096132 | reverse complement strand
GGTGGGGGCCTGGGCCGGGGCCCCGCGCCCAACCGCGCCCCCCGGCGCCCCCCCCGCGGGGGGCGGGGGGGGGGGGGGGGGGGGGGGGGGGCCGGGGGCCCCCGGGGCCCCCCCCACCCCGACGGGCATTCGAATGCCCGACCCGGGTAGAGGCCGGTCTCGCGCAGCAGGTTGCCGGCCACCTCGGACCGTTCCAGGTCGGGCGACGTCCCCCCGGCTCAGTTCACCCCGCCGATGACCGCCTTGCCCTCGGCGGCAGCGGCGGCGAAGAACGGGCCCAGGTCCTCGAACTCGTCGTCCTCCGTCTCCTCGTCCCACTTGGCCGCCGTGCTCGGGACCCAGCCCTCGGCGACCAGCCCCTCCGCGACCTGCCGGACCTCGTCGGGGGTGAGGACGAACGCGGGTCCGTAGCAGAACTCGTACTCCTCGGTGACGTCGCAGCCGTGGCCGGAGGCCTTGGCCAGCCAGGGGTAGGCGCCCATCCAGTCGGTCGTGTTCTCCTCGGCCTGCGCCCGGCCCTCCGCGATGTCGCTGAGCAGGCGGTAGTCGTATCCGTAGGCGTCCGCTACAGGACGGAAACCGGGGACCGGCGCCCCGGGGTCGTCGTCCTCGTCGAAGAACAGGGAGTCGATCAGCTCGGGTTTCTCGCGGGCCGTCGTCAGCAGCGAGGGCTCGATCTTCGCGAGGGACAACCACATCGACATGGTGCTCTTGTTCCTTTTCAGGTGTGCGTGCGGTCGGGGTCAGCGGGCGTCCGGCGCGGCGGACAGTCGTACGACGGCGGTACCGGCCTGGGACTCGCCGAACTCCCAGCCCGCGACGAGCGAGCAGCCGATGCCGTCCAGGACGTAGGTGGTGAAGGGCCACCGGTCGGCGCCGCAGTAGTACGCACCCCGGTCGCGGGCGTCCTCCTCGTCGAGGCAGAGCATGCGCAGATGGTCCCGGAGCTCGGGGTGCGCGATCGCGCCCAGCGCCTCCTCCCACTGCGCCTCGGTGAGGCTGCCGTCCGTGACCACCCGCAGCAGCACGCTCAGCCAGCCGTTGAGCTTCTTCGACCCCGAGTGGGTCAGGTCGACGCCGTGGCGTTCGAGCAGCGGCCCCAGGTCCGCGCCGCGCACCACCACCCCCTCGGCACCGTCGGTCGCGGCGGCCCGTACCTCGGCGACGAAGGCCTCGTCGAAGGGACGCGGGCCCTTGTGTCCGCCCTCGCCCCAGGGTCCCGTCCCGGCGAGCAGGTGGGAGTCGAAGCAGAACAGCGACTCGCTGAAGTCGAACCGCCACTGGGCGGGGGAGAAGGGATGCTCGTCCGCACCCGGATACGGCAGTTCCTTCGGCTCACGGTCCGTCAAGCCGCTCGAGTAGACGCCGTATGCGGCAGCGGGGTCCTCGAGGGGCTTCCCGCCGAGCAGCACCTGGAAGGCGCCGTCCAACGCGCCATCCCATTCAGGAAGGCCGGCCTCGTGAGTCTTCTCGCCGGATGTCATGGGTGAACTGCTCCTGTGATCGCGCGTCGTTCGGGTTCACGCAAGGTACAGGCGCCCACTGACAGCGGGAGGAGAGGCCACCTGGCACGGGAGCGGTGTGGAGGGAGCCGAGGAGGGCCAGGTAGGTGAGGGGCAGGGGGCTCCACGTGCGATCAGCACCACGAGACTCGCGTCGACGGCGTCCCACTTACCCACCGTTGCCGAGAAGTCCTGGCCGGCCTCGGCGCTCGCGGGGCTTTCCACAGCAGGGTGTTCTCCTTGTGCACTTGTCTGTACGGCCGTTCGGCATGAAAACACTGCCGGGCCCGGATGACCGCGCCGGGCCAGAACGGGTAGCCCGGCGACAGCGCTGCTCGCCGCTTGGGCGAGAGTGGTGGTGCGGCCGGTGTCCTGCAGACGGCCATGGCCGTCGTACCTGCCGAACAGTGGACTGCTGGGCGCGCACGCGAACACCGGGGGAGGGCGAGCGAGCTGGCCGCTCTGCGTGCCTACGGCGCGGTGATCGCGCTGCTGCCTGACGACGCGGACCACGAACTGCCGGCGCGGCCGTTCGCCTGGCCCGTGTAGAACAGGCCGCCGGTCTCGGCGACCGGCGGCTGGGTTGGTGGAGGTGCGTGGTGCCGTGTTGGGGATGGGGTTGCGTGTCGGGCAGCGGGGACTGTCAGCAGTTGGTGTGGATGTCTACTGGCTTGCTCGGGGTCTCTGGCGTGAGGTTGATGGGGGGGATCAAGGGGTGGCCCATTCGGCACGCAGCGCTGCTCGCGCGGTTTGCAGGGTGGTGGCCAGGGCGTCAGTGAGGCGTGCCTGTTCTGCTGCCTGGGTGAGCAGGCTGAAGAATTCGGCCGGGTTGCCGGCTGTTGCTGGGCTGAGGAACTCCTCGAGTGCGGTTCTTTCGGGCAGGAGCAGCTTTTGCAGAGTGGTCATGTCCCGGTCGACTTCCTGGAGGGCTTCGGCAAGGTCTCCGTGGGCTTCTTGGGCGGCCTGGCGAAGGTCCATCAGTAGGGGCGCGATCAGGTCTGCCGCGTCGTCGCCGTGGTGGAGGGGCGACTCCTGCGCGTGGAGTTGGATGCGGCCGGCCCGGACGAGCAGATCCTCGACGCGGTCGTACAGCCCCCTCCACGTGTCGCGTTGAGCACCGCGTTGTTCCCGTGCGGCCTTCTCTTGGTGGTCAACGCCCCGGTCCTGTTCCAGCTCCCGGCGGGATCGGCGAGCACGCCATCGTTCGCACAGCGCTCCGATGATCGCGCCGGCTGCCCCTCCGGCGACAGGGCCCCAGAAGGCGGAGTCAGGGAAGGAGGATGCGCGGACTTGGTCGGGTGTGACGGGGTGCCCTTCCGCCGTCGTCTCGGGCTGAACCGGGGTGTGGACGGGGGTGGAGCGCAGCACGGCATGGAAGATCCTCGGGTCGGCGGGGGTCGTCGTGAGTGAGGGGTGGGGGCTGTCTTCAGGGAAGCCGAGGACACGGATGGCTGCGGCTGGGGCGGGCTGATCGAGTGGTGAAGAGGCTGAGACCTGCTTCGAATGTCCCGGCAGGGCCAGCACGATTGTGGCCAGGAGTGCGGTTCCGGCTGCCGCACCTCGTCGTGCTCCGGTTCGTGGCTTTGCTGTACTGCCGCCAGAGTGTTGCGCTGGTGTCATTGAGGTATCTCCCCCCGCCCCTCCTCGATTTGATGCTTTGCGAGGCCGGGAGGCCGAGGATGGGGGCGGTTGTGATGTGCGATGAATTCTTTTCCGGGTGGGCGATTACGGTTTCTCTGCTTGGTTCGTGACTCCTCTGGCGCTACGGCATTGCCCATTTAGGAATGCGAGAGCCAGTGCTGGGAATCTGGAAACGTGCGTCATTTCTTGACAAACAGTCATGTGTGCTGGGCTGTATGCCCAGAGTGCTTGTGTGCAGTTCTCTTCCGTGTCGTGCAGGCTGTTGGTTTGATGCCCCCTTCCATATCAGCAGAACTCAACGGGCCGTCAAATCATCCTGCATGGCCTTGTGGTGTTCAGTTCTTGCCCACGCCGCCCACGCCATGGATGGCCTCGGACGGCACGGTCGTCGGTCACCTCACGCAACCTCTCACCCAGACGTTCGAGTCGGTCCACTCGGCCGGTGAAGTTCGGGTTGCGGGGTGGCATGTTTCCCCAGCTGCGCGGCTGTGTGGCGCTCGCTCCTTCTTTCCTCCTCTCATGCGGGAAGACTGCGTCTCTGCCGGTGCGAGTACACATGCCATGGAGATTCCTGAAAACCGCGTAAAGGAAGTCGGCGTGACGACTCATCAACAATATCCCTATTGTGAAGCAAAACGACCCATCTCGTGCCGGAGGCATGCACGGTGGGCATGGTCCGAGGGTATTTGAAACACCCCGTCGGAGGTGGGTAATTCGCGCGGGGTTGCCCGAAACGAGCGGAGCGGGAAGGCTATGTCTCACGGTGTGCCGCCCTTTTCCGTCCACTCCTCACGCTCTGGCCAATGACCAACTGACCATGTAGGGCTCGGTATAAGAGCTCGTAACACGATCTTGTGGCCTCGGATGCGGAGCCCCGATGCTCACTTCTCGGGGTCGGACCAATTCGCCACAAGTGCTTGCCGATCTGGAAAGCAAGCATCGGAGACTGTCTCCTGGGTGGGTTCACCGTTGAGCCATCACATTTGCTCGGGGGCGCCGTCGCCGGTGTCGAACAGGCAGCACACTCCGCTGCTGTCGGCTGTGAGGTCGGTGAACACCTTCCTGATGTTGGCCTCGTCGCGTAGATGTACCGGATCTGGATGCGCCCGTCCGTCTCGGGTTCGGAGCCGTTTGTCTGCGCGTACTCACGCAGCGCGTCATCGACGTCGAACATGAGGGACGTGTCGAGCTCGAGCGTGCTGCTCGTTGAAATGGGACGCGAACGGTAGGACGAGCCGGTCGCCGCCGGGCAGGGTGATCTCAAGCGCGGCACGGCACCTGCCGGTGGCGTCGGCTCGGCCAGATCGGGCTGCAGGCCAACGAGAGGAAGGCGGCGTGGAGTTCGAGGCGTCGTTCCCATCGGACCGCTGGGCGTTCGAACGGCTGGAGATCACCGGCACGATCCGGCACCGCGGGTGACAACGCGACCGGAGAGCAATTCTGAAGAAGCGCCGTGAACGGCTCCCTGCCTAGCGTGAGAGGCACGAGACGCGGGCCGTACGACGGGGGAGGACACCATGCTCGACGAGCAAGCCGCAGCGGTGGACGGCACGGCACTGAGGGTCGCCCTGTGGCGCGCCCTGCACGTCCGGGTCGATCCGCCGCCGCATGTGCTCGAGGACGAGATCGGCCTCGGACTGGCCGCACCGGACGACGGCTGGCGCAGCCGCCCGGACATGGACCAGCGGGCCACGAGTCGTATGCGGGCGTCCATCGTGGCCCGTGCCCGCTTCATCGAGGACCTGGTCGTGGAGCAGGCCGGGCAGGGCGTCAGCCAGTACGTCGTTCTCGGCGCCGGTCTGGACACCTTCGCCCAGCGCAGGCCCGAGATCGCCTCGCGGCTACGGGTGTTCGAGGTCGACCGGCCCGGAACGCAGGCATGGAAACGGCGGCGTTTGATCGAGCTGGGCTTCGGGATCCCCGAATGGCTGACACTGGTGCCGATCGATTTCGAGGCGGGCGGATCCTGGTGGGAGGAGCTGACGGCGGCGGGCTTCGACCCGGGACGGCCGGCGGTCGTGTCCTCCACCGGAGTCACCATGTACCTCACCGGAGCCGCGGTCGCGGCCATGCTGCGGCAGATCGCGCATCTCGCCACCGGCTCCACGCTGGCCACGACCTTCATGGTGCCGCTCGACCAGGTGGCACCGGAGGAGTTCCCCCTGCTCCGAGCGACGGCGAACTCCGCGCGAGCAGCCGGAACCCCCTTCATCAGCCTCTTCTCCCCACCGGACATACTGACCCTGGCCCGGACTTCCGGCTTCCGGGAGGCCCGGCACATCTCGTCCACGACTCTCGCCCAGCGCTACTTCACCGACCGAACGGACGACCTTCGGCCGTCCAGCGCGGAACAGTTGTTGGTGGCCATGACCTAGCCGAGTGCATCCGGGACGGACAACAAGATCATCCGGCGCATACCGGGCGCGGCGGGAAGCGCAAGGACCCCGACCGCGGGGCCCGGCCCCGTCGCCCGGCGATCTGTACCGGCCCGTAGGGGTCCAGCACGGGGAGGACAGATCCGGCAGTCCAGCGGCGGAGACGTCTGAGACGATGCGCACTCATGGGAAGACGAGACGACAGCGACGAGGCATACGTGGTCGGCCTGTGCAGTGAGGTCCTTCGTGAGGCGGCTCTGACTCAGCACAGGTTCGACTGGTTGCAGGGGGATCCCGGTCAGAGCGGCCGCCGCGTGAAGCTGCCGGTCGATGCCTACTGGCCCGGCCACCAACTCGTGGTCGAATACCGGGAACTCCAGCACGACCAGGCGGTGCCTCACTTCGACAAGCCGGACAGACTCACCGTCAGCGGTGTTCATCGGGGCGAGCAGCGGGCTCTGTACGATGCACGCCGTGAGGCCGAGATTCCCGCCCACGGACTGCGGCTGGTCGTGATCCGCCCGGCCGACCTCGATGCGGACGGCCGAGGACGGCTGCGCCGCAACAAGGAGGCCGACCAGGCGGCCCTGCGGAAGATCCTGGCACGCGACAGCGATGAGGACCGGGTGACGGATGTCTTCCGCACATGGCTGCTCGGCCAAGGCTGGACACCAGTCGATCCCACCGACCGCTTCACCGACCTTGAAGCCGTCCGCGGCGACGAGCGGCTGATCTGCGAGGCCAAGGGCCGCACCAGCGAGAGAGGCATCGACGCAGACATCGCCTACGGCCAACTGCTGCGCCGCATGACGAGCCAGAACCCCCTGACTCAGTACGCACTGGTGGTGCCGTCCTCGTCAGCCAAGGCCATCGCACGGGTTCCCTCCCACATCCGCGCATTGCTGCGCATGGACGTCTACGAGGTGACGGACGACGACCTGGTGCGCCGACTTCCGGCTTAGCCGGGAGGGCTCGGTGGCCTGGGAAAGCCCAGCTCGTCCAGCAGCGCGCTGAAGAGGTCCTCCACCATGGGTTCCCGAGAGCGCAGCAGCTCCCCTATCCGGGGCTGCTGCGCCGTGGCCGGGATGTCAGCCGCTGCGGCCCGGACGAGGGCGCCTTCAGCGTCGGCCGGAACATCGGCAACACAGGCCGGCGCGACGGTCCATTCGACCAGGGCGAGCAGGAAGTCGTCCTCCCACAGGCCGTGATCGAACTGGAGGGTCTGCCAGCCGCCCGGTCGTGGCGACCACGCCTGCACGGTGTCCTTCACCGCCCGATCGATACCGTCGAACAGCGGCGCTTCCAGCAGGGGACGCCCGCCACGGGCAAGGACCAAGTGACCCGAAAACCCCACGAGACTCAGAGGCCGGTGACCTTGCCGCTCGCCGACAGTTCGTAGACCAGGGTGACGGTGCGGCGGCCGCCGGGTGGGAGGGTGAGGTTCCAGCGGGCGATGCCGTCGGCGTCGACCGTGTCGGGGGCCGGGGAGCAGGACTCCTTGCGCAGCCGTGTCTCCACCGCCGAGACCTCGGACACCGGGATCCGCTCGCGGAGGACGATCACCCGCGCGCCCTGCTCGCCGGGGGCGGAGAACCGCGACACGTCGAGCCGGACGGTCCGGGTGAGCACGGTCCGCTGGGTGATGCCCGTGGTCTCACGGGTCTCCTCGGTGTGCCGGACGACCCGGTGGTCGTCGCGGCTGCCGTAGGCGAGTTCGAAGGAGGCGCCGGGTGCGGTGAAGTCCAGGGTGCCGCGACCGGTGAAACCGCTGCCGCGGACGAGGTCGACGGGCCCGGCGAGCAGCGCGTGGCCGGACCGGTTGTCGCCCCGCACCACCTGGGTGACCAGCGGGGACAGCTCGGGTGCGCAGGCGTATTCGATGCTCGCGGCCGTGGTGAAGGAGGAGAGCGGCACCCGGTGGGCGCGGCCGTCCGCAGGCACCGAGACCGGCACGGGGGAGTGCAGCACCCGCACCTCTCCGCCGTCGTCCACTCCCGGCAGGCCGAGCACCGGCGCCGGACCGAGCTCCGCGATCTCCTCCTCGCGCAGTTCCACGTCGACGGTGCGGCGCTCCGCGGAAGAGCGGTCCTGCAGCGTCAGCCGGTCCTCGCCCAGCCGGGGCGGCGCGGTGGCCAGCGCCGACCGCGCCGTCGACAGCGTCAGCCGTACGCCGGACCAGTCCTCCCCGGTGCGCTGCCACACCATCGCCTCGGTCTCCAGCGTGAGCGAGTCCCCGTCGAGTACGGCCCGGTAGGCGGGCCGCCACAACGCACACGGGGTGAGATGGCCCAGGCGCAGCCCGGCCGGCCCGGCCGCGGCGGACTCGACGGTCAGTTCGATGTGGCCGACCAGTTCGGCGGGCTCCTCCTCGGCGAGGTCCAAGGCCTGCCGGGCCTTGTCGAGTTCGGCTGTGAGGGCGGTCAGCCGGGCCTCCAGGGCGCCCAGTTGCTCGCCGTAGGAGTCGCGCTCGTCGTCCACCCGGTCCAGTTCACGGGTCCAGCGGGGCCCCTCGCTCTCTCCGAAGCCGGCGCCCTCGCCGATCTCCCGCAGGAGATCGGCGGCGAGACGGCCGAGGACGTCGAGGCGGGTCCGCAGCCGGTCGCGCCGCTGCCCCAGGGCGAACTGCTCCTCCTCCAGCGCGTGCACGCGGTGGCGCAGGGCGGAGTCGTCCTCGGTGGGCCGCGGCCCGCGTGGCGTCCACGCACGGACGATCCGTACGTCGAGCACGGTCGCCGGGTGTTCGGCGGTCAGCTCGGCGTGCAGCGTACGGTCGACGGCCAGTGCGCTGACGGGACCGAGACGCAGCCGCTGGACGCCGGCCGCGAGGTCGAGCGCGGCGGTGCGCTCGACATGGGCGCGGTCCTCCAGGCAGGTGACGGCGGTGACGGGGAGGGGAATCGGCTCCGGTGCCGTGGACATGGGTGTGGTCAGCTCCTGCGGTTGCCGCCGACGACGGACTTGGCGGACGGGATGCGGATCTCGTAGCCGCCGTCGAGGGCGGTGGTACCGCCGGCGGGCAGGTCCACCCGCCAGACGCGGGTGCCGGGTGCGTGGTGTTCTGCTTCCGCGCCGTCGTCCGGGGGCGCCGTCCAGTCGGCCCGCTCCTCGATCCGGACGTCCGCGTCCGAGGAGACGGGGACCCGCTCGCGTACCTCGACGGTGACGGGTCCGGCGAGCCGGTTGGCGAGTTCCACGTGGACACGGTGGTCGAGCACGGTGGTGCTGTTGCGCAGTCCCGACGTCGACTCGTGCAGGTTCGTACGGCGGGTGACCCGGATGCCCTCGGCCGGCCCGAGCCCCACCCGGCGGACACCGCCGGGAGCCAGCGTGGGCAGTCCGGTGGTCAGCAGGAAGTCCTCACCGGAGGTGACCTCCACCGGCCCGGCGAGCAGCGCCTGGTCGGTGGAGTTGGAGAGCACCAGCGTCGCGTACACCGTCTGCTCCACGGACGGCACACAGAGGTACTCGGTGCGCAGACCGACCGGGATCTCCCCGACGGTGACGGTGTGCCAGGTGCCGTCCGAGGGAATGTCGGCGCGGGCGACGGCGTCGAAGCGGTGGTCGAAGGAGCCGGCCGACTCGCGGGGCCGTACGGCGTGTCCGGGCAGCGGCAGCGCGGCCATCGCTTCGGCGCGGCGACGGTACTCGGTCGCCACCGGGTCGAACGGAGCGTCGGGGAACAGCCGACCGCGGCGCGCTCCCTGCTCGTCGGGGCCGCACAGGACGAGGGCGGAGTAGTCGAGTTCGGCACCGCTCGGCTGCGGCGGACCGGCCGCCGGGGCCGGAGGCGGGGGTGGAGCCGCCTTGCGGGAGGCCATGCCACCCACGGACGGTCGCGCGGACCGGCCGGGGGCCGCCGGCGACATGGGGACGGAGGCCGGCGGCGCCATGGGGGCGGGGGGCAGGGGCATACCGCCCGGTGGAGCGGGGAGGGGCTGCGCGACATCGCTGACGGCGCCGCCGTAGACCTCCTGGTACGGGTCCTCCCCGGCGAACGCCGCGCCATAGCCCTGCGGTGCCGGCGGCGGAACGGGGCCGGACGAGAAGCCGCCCGCGGCAGCCATGGCCACGGACGTGGCGGTCGAGGCAGGGCGAGGGCCTGCCGCGTCGTACCCGGTGAACAGGTCGGCCAGGCCCGACGGGGGCTCGCGCCAGCCGGAAGGCGTGGGGGCGGACTGACGGCGTCCGATCCGGAGGGAACGGAGCCTGGGCAGGTCGGTACGGCGGCGCAGGTCGGCGGTGGCCAGGGCGATGCGTACGCCGGTCCAGTCCTCGCCCGTGCGCTGGGCGACGGAGGCGCGCAGGACCAGACGCCCGCTGCTGTCGCCCGGACGGTGGGTGAGACGGTAGGCCGGCACCCAGACGGCACCCGGCACCCCGTACTCCAGCTCCACCTCGACCTCCACCTCCGCGTCACCGGTGCCGTCGAGGGTCAGGAGCGCAGAGACCGTGGTCTCCACATACGCCGGCGGCGCGTCGTCGGAGGAGCGGGCGAGCCGGTCCGTGGCGACCGAGAGCGCGTGTTCCACGCGGCTCAGCTCGTCCTCCAGCTCGACGAGACGGGTGTGCAGCCCGGTCAGGCGCTCGTCGACGAAGCCGGCGAGCTCCAGCCAGGCGTCGACGGGGGTGCGGCGGGGCGGGTCGTCCCGCTTGCGGCCGGGTGGGACGGGGCGCAGAGCCCCGACCTCCTCGATCAGCCCCCGCTGCCGGTCCCGGCGCCCCTGCGCCGCGGCGTACGCCTCGCGCAGCCGCTCCACCTCGCGCCGCAACTCGTCGGGCACGGCGGTGGCGACCGGCTCGGCCTCGATCTCCACCCGCGCTTCGGTGACGCGCACCCCCGGAGCGCCGGTGACACGGGCGCGCAGGGATCCCGGGTCCAGCGAGCGGGGCAGTCCGGTCACCCGCACCCGGCCGTCCGCCGGCACGCCGCCCCGGGCCGCGCGGCGGCAGAGCGCGCCCTGCGCGTACACCACGACCGAGTCGAGGGTCGATTCCCACGTCCGCGCCGTCTCACCCGTCATACGCTCAGCCCCCCGCTGTGTCCGTGCTGAGCGAAGCCTACGCCGGGCAGCCCGCGCATCCGGAGCCGGTGGTCATCTCACTGTCCCGAGCCCGCGAGCACATCACCCGCCCCTCCCGGCCGCCAGCACCTCACCCGAGCACCCCCGGCCCGCAGCCGTCCCGAGCGACGGGCCGCGTCACTGCGGTCGGGCCATCAACACCGCGACGTCGTCCTCGGCGGGGTGCGGCAGCATCTGCTCGAGGACGGCGTCGCAGAGCGCGGCGAGCGAGCGCGCGGGGTGCCGCAGGGCCCGGGCGAGGCGGTCGAGGCCCTGATCGACGTCGCTGCCGCGGGCTTCGATGAGGCCGTCGGTGTACAGGACCAGCAGGCTGCCCGGGGGCAGCGGCACCGCCTCGGTCCCGAACCGCTGCCCTCCCGTGCCCAGCGGGGTGCCCGGCGAGCCGTCGAGGAAGGTGATCGCCCCGCCGGGCGCCACCACGGCCGGCGGGGGATGACCGGCCCTGGCGACCAGGCATCCACCGGTCGCGGGATCGTGCACGGCGTACACGCAGGTCGCCATCTGGTCCTCACCCATGTCGGCCACGACGGCGTCCAGCGAGCGGAGCATACGGGCCGGACGGATGCCGTGCCGGGCGAGTGAGCGCATCGCCGCGCGCAGCTGGCCCATGACCGCCGCGGCGTGGATGCCGTGCCCCATGACGTCCCCGATGACCAGCCCGGTCCGGTCGTCGGGCAGCGCGATCACGTCGAACCAGTCGCCGCCCACGTCGTGTTCGCTGGCGGGCAGATAACGTCCCGTGAGGTCGAGGCCGGGCACGACGGGCAGCGCGCTGTTCGTCAGACTGCGCTGCAGGGTGAGGGCCGCCGCACGCTGCCGGGTGTACATGAGGGCGTTGTCGATGTTCAGGGCGGCGCGCGCGGCCAGTTCGTCGATGAGGACGCAGTCCTGCTCGTCGAAGGGCTCACGGCTGCGCAGCCGCGTCACCACGACGGCGCCGAGCGTCTTGCCCCGGGCGACCAACGGGATCAGCCTCGCGGAGCCGAGGTTCATGAGGTAGGCGCGCAGTTCGTCGGCGCGGGGGTCGCTGATCAGCGACGGGACGTCGGAGCGGTACAGGTTGGTGGGACGTCCCTCGGTGATGACCCGTTCGTAGAAGGAGCCGCGCACGAGCCGGAACGTCATGCCGGGGAGCAGCTTCGCCGTCGGCGCGGAGGGGTCGGGGAAGAGGGCGGCCATCCGCCGGACCACGCCCTGGGTGGCGGCGGTGGACTCGTCGGGGTCGAGGACCTCTTCGAGGAGCTGCACATCGGCGGAGTCCGCGAGCTGGGGCACCAGCATCGCCACGATCTCCTCGGCGGTCTGCCGCAGGTCCAGGGTGGTGCCGACCCGGGTGCCGGCCTCCGCCAGCAGCGCGAAGCGGCGGCGGGCGCGTTCCGCGTCGCGTTCGGCCTGCTGGCTCTCGGTGATGTCGATGAGGGAGGCGATCAGGCCCAGCGTCCGGCCCGCGCCGTCGAGCAGCGGGGCGTACGAGCACGACCAGGTCCGTTCGCGGTGGGGGTCGGCCGGGGTCCGTCCGGTACGGCGGACGTCGACGACGGCCGTGCCGCGGTCCAGCACCTCGCGCATCGTCGACTCCAGAGCCACGGCGTTGACGCCGGGCACGACCTCCGTCAGCCGTCTGCCGACGTGCTCGGCGGCCGGGACGCCGTTCATCCTGGCGAGCGCGTCGTTGACGCGGAGGAAGCGCAGATCGGTGCCGAGAGTGGCCAGTCCGATGGGCGACTGGCTGAAGAGGCTCTCCAGGGCCGCCAGGGAGTCACGCATCCGCAGGACCTGGGAGGTCTCCACGGCGATCAGCAGGGCCCCGGGGCGTCCCCGCGCGTCGGCGGCCGGGACGATCCACATCTCCATGCGCACGTGATGGCCGTCGCGGTGCCGCACGGACAGCGTGCCGACGACGGTTTCCCCGCCCTGCACGCGGCGCGTCAGCTGGTCGGCCAGGTCACGGTTGCCCTCGGGTACCAGCAGGGCCGACGCGGACCGGTCCAGCACGTCCTGCGGCCGGTGTCCGAGCAGGTCCTGGGCCGCCAGCGACCACTCCACGATCCGGCCGTCCGAGTCCTCCCGCCACAGCGCGATCGGCAGCAGATCGCGCAGCACCCCCGCGTACCCCACGGCTTCCTGGGGCTGCTCCGGCACCTGGCCCGCCGTCTGGGGGGCATCCACCGTACGACCTCCCCGACCGGCGTTATGTCACACAAGCACACCATATCTGGAGGATTTCGACCTTCCGGTGCCGTACCGGCGGTACCCCCGCCTCGCCGGAGGCAGACGCGCCGGGTGCTCCGGGTCTGGGCCGTTCGACCCTAGTCACACCTCCCGCGTCCTGACTTCACTGATCGCGAGATCTCGCGCCCGACGCCGGGATCCGGATGCCGTACGGCGGGAAGGAGTGGCAGATGATCGCGGTGGTGGGCCACGCCGACGTGACCTCGGAGACGCTGCGGCTGTTGGAGGCCGAGCTGGAGGCACTGCTGGAGCGCGAGCCCGACGGCCGGCCGGGAGTGGTGCGTGCCGGGGGCGGCGCCCCGACGGCGTTCGCGCGGGCGCTACGGCAGGCGGGGCGGGACCTGGTCGTGGTGATCCCCACCCGGGGCATGGTGCCCGCCCTGCTGCCGGAGCGGGACCGGGTGCCCACGGGAGAGCTGCTGCTGCTCGCCCGGCAGGTGCGTCTGCTGGCGTACGACCCGGGCGACCGCGACGCGTGCGTCGGCGCCGACGAGGAGATCATCGCGGGGTGCCGACGGCTCGTCGCCGTATGGGACGGTTCGCCCTCCAACGGGCGGGACGCCACCGCGCATCTCGTGGCCTACGCCCGCTCCCGCGGCATCCCGGTGGACGTCCTCTGGCCGCCGGGCGCGACCCGTACGGGCCTGCGCAGCATCAGCGAGGCCGGGACCTCCCGATGACGGGCACCGGAGGACTCATGCGTCCGCGTCGGCCGGACACCGGATCCCCGGAGCACGCACCCGTACGCGAGATCCCGTCCTCGGGCGCGACCGGTGGCTCCCGCGCCTTCGCCTGGCTGCTGATCGTGACCGGATCCCTCGGTCTCCTCGCGGCCTTCGTGATCACCGTCGACAAGTTCGAACTCCTGCGGAACCCCGACTTCGCCCCCTCGTGCAACCTCAGCCCGGTGCTGTCCTGCTCGAACGTGATGCGCAGCCGGCAGGCCTCCGTCCTCGGCTTCCCCAACCCGCTGCTGGGCCTGGCCGCCTATCCGGTCGTGGCCTTCGTCGGATGGGCGCTCCTGGCCGGAGCCCGCTTCCGCCGCTGGTTCTGGCTCGGACTGAACCTGGGCACGCTGTTCGGCGTGGGCTTCTGCATGTGGCTGATGACCCAGGCGCTCTACGAGATCGGCGCGCTGTGCCTGTGGTGCTGCCTGGCCTGGGCGGTCACCATCGCCATGTTCTGGTACACCACCGTGCACAACCTGCGGCACGGCGTCATCCGGGCGCCCCGGGGGGTGGTGGCGGGGGTGCGGGAGTTCCACTGGGTGGTGCCGGTCACCTGGTATTCGAGCATCGTGCTGCTCATCGGGACGCGATTCTGGGACTACTGGCGGACCCTGCTCTGACCCCTGCGGCGAGCGGGGCACGCCGTGTGAGCGGGGCGAAGCCGTGTGAGCGGGGCGAAGAGGGGCCGTTGGGCCCTGGGTCCCGGCCGGTCAGGGGCCGTTCGACCCTATCGGGCCCGCCCACCCCTGCGGTGATCTTGTGTCGGCGGCCGGGAAGAGCCGGTTCGCGGTCCCGCACCCCTGGCTCTTCCCGGTCCGTCCACGTCGAGATGGGCACCAAGGGGAGGACACGATCAGGTGGACGAGGCACGTACGGAACAGGTGGAGACCGCGCGACCGGACGCCGCGGTCCCCGGCGCCGGCGAGGCGTCCGACGGAGCCGGGCGGGGGAGGGAGGGCCGGGCGCCGGTCCGTCCCTCCTGGGTGGAGTGGCTGACGACCACCGACCACAAGAAGATCGGCACGCTGTACCTGGTCTCCGCCTTCGTGTTCTTCGTCGTCGGCGGCGTCCTGGCGCTGCTGATGCGGGCCGAGCTCGCGCGGCCGGGACTTCAGGTGATGTCCAACGAGCAGTTCAACCAGGCGTTCACGATGCACGGCTCGATCATGCTGCTGATGTTCGCGATGCCCCTCTTCACGGGCTTCGCCAACTGGATCATGCCGCTGCAGATCGGCGCCCCGGACGTCGCCTTCCCCCGGCTGAACATGCTCGCCTTCTGGCTCTTCCTCTTCGGGTCGTCGATCGCGGCCTTCGGCTTCCTCACCCCGGGCGGGGCCGCGTCCTTCGGCTGGTTCCTCTACGCGCCGCTGTCGGACTCCGTGCACTCGCCCGGCCTCGGCGCCGACCTGTGGATCATGGGAGTGGCGCTGTCCGGGTTCGGCTCGATCGCCGGCGCCGTCAACTTCATCACCACCATCATCTGCATGCGCGCCCCTGGCATGACCATGTTCCGGATGCCGATCTTCACCTGGAACGTGCTCCTCACCGGCCTGCTCGTCCTCATCGTGTTCCCGGTCCTGGCGGCGGCGCTGTTCGCGCTGGAGTGCGACCGCAAGTTCGGCAGCCATGTCTTCGACGCGGCGAACGGCGGCGCCCTGCTGTGGCAGCACCTCTTCTGGTTCTTCGGCCATCCCGAGGTCTACATCCTGGCGTTGCCGTTCTTCGGGATCGTCTCCGAGGTGATCCCCGTCTTCAGCCGCAAGCCGATGTTCGGCTACATGGGCCTGATCGCCGCGACGATCGCCATCGCCGGCCTCTCCGTGACCGTGTGGGCGCACCACATGTACGTCACCGGCGGCGTGCTCCTGCCGTTCTTCTCCTTCATGACGTTCCTCATCGCGGTCCCGACCGGCGTGAAGTTCTTCAACTGGATCGGCACGATGTGGAAGGGCAGCCTCTCCTTCGAGACGCCGATGCTGTGGGCCACGGGCTTCCTCATCACGTTCGTCTTCGGCGGGCTCACCGGCGTGATCCTGGCCTCGCCGCCGATGGACTTCCACCTCTCCGACTCGTACTTCGTCGTGGCCCACTTCCACTACACGGTCTTCGGTACGGTCGTGTACGCGATGTTCGCCGGATTCCACTTCTGGTGGCCGAAGTTCACGGGCAAGATGCTCGACGAACGCCTCGGCAAGATCACGTTCTGGACGCTCACGGTGGGCTTCCACCTCACCTTCCTGGTCCAGCACTGGCTCGGCGCCGAGGGCATGCCCCGCCGCTACGCCGACTATCTGGCCGCCGACGGCTTCACCGCCCTCAACACCCTCTCCTCGATCGGCGCGTTCCTGCTCGGCCTGTCGATCCTGCCCTTCCTCTACAACGTCTGGAAGACCGCGAGATACGGCAGGCCCGTGGCCACGGACGACCCGTGGGGCTACGGCCGCTCCCTGGAGTGGGCCACCTCCTGCCCGCCGCCCCGCCACAACTTCACCAGCCTGCCCCGCATCCGCAGCGAGTCGCCGGCCTTCGACCTGCGCCACCCGCAGATCGCCGCCCTCGAGTCGGAGAGGTAGGCCGTGATCCAGCCCGTCGCCGCCCTGGGCACCGCGATGCTGACCGTGTCCGGGTGTGTCTGGTACCTGCCGGCCCTTGCCGACGTCCGGGCCGGCGCCGACCGGCCCGACTCCCGGCGCTCCGCCGCGGCCGCCTGCCTGAGCGGCTGGAGCACGACCGGGCTCGTCGCCCTGCTGCTGTTCGTCGTGGAGGCCTGGTGGATGCCCGTCGCCGCGGCCGTCGCCGGAGCCGCCGCCACGATCGGGCTCCGGGCCCGAGCGGCCGTACAGCGGCGGCGCGAGGCGCGACAGACCGCACGCGACTGGGCGGAACTGCGCACCGGCCGCCATCCGACGACCACCGACCACCTGGCCAGGAACGTCGTCGCCGCCCTCCTCACCGGCGGTCTGCTGACGGCGGCGACCACGGCGGCCGTCGAACTCGCCGCAGCCGGGCCGGAGGAGGCCGACTGGCTGTCGGCGGCCGCGGCTCCGGCCGGGATCGTGGGCCTGTCCATCGCGCTCGCGGTCCTCTACGCGTGCGGGGCTCGTCGCCGCGCCGGATGAGATTCCCGGGGAGGTCCGGTACGTCGCCTCGGGCGGCCCTACTCGGCCGTCACGAACCGCAGGCGGCGACGGGCACGGGGCGGGGCGTTCCTGCGGGCGCGGATCTCCTGTACGACGGCGACGACCACGACCACGCCCCAGGCGACCGCGAAGACCCCGGTCTGGCCGTCCTCGTCGAAGGCCAGCCAGCCGAGGCCCGCCCCGGCCAGGGTCAGGCCGGCGGCGGCCAGGAGGGGCGAAGGGCGTCGGTGGCTCAACGCGCGGATCAGGCAGAGCACGCCGAGGGCGAGCAGCGGGGTGGCGAGGACCTCGATGTTGTCGTGCCCGGTGTAGTACACGTCGGAGTAGTCGTCGCTGTAGGAGTCGTAGGAGGACTCGTAGTCGTCGACCGCACCGCCCGCCGTGACGCTCGCCGTGACCAGGGCCCCGGCTCCCCACCACAGGCTCGTCGAGGCGAGGGGGAACCAGCGGAACAGGGCGAGTCCCAGTACGGCGGTGGCCACCCATACGCCGATGAAGGCCTCGGTGGAGTCCTCGTAGACATCCTGGTAGCCGATGCTGACGACACCGGAGACGACCAGGCCCAGCAGGGCGACGGCCCTGCCGGTGGTGAGCGCGAGCCGCCACTTGGAGGGCGCGCCGGCGCCGTCCGCGGCGCCGGAACCGGTCACGCCGGCCCGCTCGCCGGGGGGTGGCGGGACGGCAGGTCTGGGCGGCGTGGGCGCGGTCCGGGTCTCCTGCTGGGCGAGCGCGGTGTGCCCGGGACCTGTCCGGGGCTCGGTGGCCGCGCGGGCGGGCGGGACGGTGGGCGCGGGCGGAGCGGCCGGAGCGGGAGCCGGGGCCGGAGCGGCGGCCGGCCGGGCAGGGACGGCCGCCGGTGCGCTCAGCGCGACGAGAGTCCGGGCCAGCGCGTCCCGCATCTCCGCCGCACTGGCGGGCCGCCGCTCACGGTCCTTGGCCAGGGTGCGGAGCACGAGCTCGTCCACCGCCGCCGGGATCTGCGGGCGCAGCCGGGACGGTGCGACCGGCTCCTGACTGATGTGCTGGTGCATCACCGCGAAGGGGGAGTCGCCGACGAACGGGGGCCGGCCCGAGAGCAGTTCGTACAGCAGGCAGCCGGTGGAGTACTGGTCGGAGCGGCCGTCCACCGGCTGCCCCGTGAGCTGCTCGGGGGAGAGGTAGGCGGGGGTGCCCACCGTCATCCCGGTGGCGGTGAGGCGGGTGGTGGTCTCCGCGACGACCTTGGCGATCCCGAAGTCCAGGACCTTGATGCCGCCCTCGGACGTCAGCATGACGTTGGAGGGCTTGATGTCGCGGTGGATGAGGCCCTGGCCGTGGCTGTGGGCGAGCGCGTCGGCGATGTCCCGGCCGACCGCCAGGGCTCGTTCGACGGTGAAGGGGCCCTCGGTCAGGACGTCGGTCAGGGTGCGGCCCGCGATGAACTCCATGACCAGGAACGGTGTCGTCTCGCCGTCCGTGGTGTCCTCGCCGACGTCGTGCAGCACGGCGACGTTGCGGTGGTTGAGCGAGGCGACGGTGCGTGCCTCCCGGCGGAACCGGACCCGGAACTCCTCGTGCCGGGTGAGTTCCGGCGGCAGCACCTTCACCGCCACCGTCCGGCCCAGCTCCCGGTCCGTGGCCCGCCAGACCTCCCCCATCCCACCGCGCCCGACCGCCTCGGCCAGTTCGTATCTCCCCGCGAGCACCCGCATGGCCCCTGCCCCCTCATGACGTTGGGCAGCCGACAACAGCCCGGCCGCCCGAGTTTCCGCGCGCCCACGATACTGGCGAAAATCCACTCATGGGATATTCCTTGCGATGCCGCACAAATGTGCGCATATCGTGCGCCGTTCGCCCCTGACGGCCGGCGCCGACCCGGTACCGGCCGGCCGGGACTAGCGGTCCAGACGCAGGACGAGCCGCAGGGTGTCGGTCAGTACGGCCGTCGGCACGGACGGGTCGGCGACCCGCTGGACGCCGAGGCCGATGCCCAGGCTGAGCAGGGTCATCGCGGCCTGCTCAGCCGGCATCGCCAGGGACGCGCCCAGTTCACCGGCGAGCGCCTCGAGGAGTCCGGCCAGCGCCTCGCGGATCGCGGTGACGCGTGCCGTGATCTCCGTCCGGAGCTCGTCGTCGTGACGGGCGCCGGTGAGGAACTCCACCTCGAGCATGGTCCAGGTCTCGTCGCCGATGTGCGCCTCGCCCCAGGCGGCGAAGGCGGCCAGGCGATCCTCGGCCCCCGTGTCGCGCATGACCGCCTCCGTGAGCAACGCGAGCTGCTCGGCGCGGATGTCGTCGAGGACGGCCAGGCACAGGTGGCCCTTGCCGCGGAAGTTGGAGTAGACGGCGCCCTTGGAATAGCCGGCCCGCTCCGCGACGTCGCTGAGCGAGGTCACGCCGTAGCCGTCGCGCAGGAACAGCTCCCGTGCGGTGGCGACGAGTTGCTCGCGCGTACGTTCCTGGCTCTCGACGCGGCTGAGGCGGGCCATGTCTCGCTCCCTCTCCCGTCCCGCGCGGTGTTCCGGCTCCCGGCGGCTGCTCCCGAATCCCTCGGATCCTAACGCCGGAACGGGCTGTCCACGGCATTCGGATACCGCTAGTATCCCGATCTCGTCGGTATCCCGAATGGGCGGAGAACCTCAGTGACCGCAACGGGCACACGCACGACCCCTTCCCGAGGACTGGTACTCGGCTGCGGCGGAACACTCGGCGCCGCCTGGACCGTAGGCGCCCTCCACTCGCTCCAGCAGGCTCTGGGCTGGGACCCGCGCCAGGCCGAGGTGCTGGTGGGTACCTCGGCCGGAGCCGAGCTGGCCGCTCTGCTCGGGGCCGGCATCGGCGTGGACGACCTCCTGGCCGCGCAGCTCGCCAAGGAAGGCGCGCGGGCGGATCTGGTGAGGCACTTCGCCACCCCGCCCCGGGCGATCCCGCCGCGGCCCGCGCTCTTTCCCGGATCGCCGCGGCTCACGCGCCTGGCCCTCGGCCGAACGGTCCCCGCGGTGGCGGGACTGTCCGGCCTGCTGCCGCACGGGCGGGGTGACGCCGGCCGGCTGGCCGCCCTCGCCGACGTCCTGGCACCGGCCGGCGGGTGGGTCGCGCATTCCGCGACCTGGCTGGTGGCCACCGACTTCGACACGGGCCGGCGTACGGTCTTCGGACATCCCGACACCCCGCCCGTCGCCCTGCGGGACGCCCTGCGCGCGTCCTGGGCGGTCCCGGGCTGGTTCCCACCCGTACGCATCGACGGCCGCCGCTACGCCGACGGAGGCATCCTCTCCACCGCGTCCGCCGACCTCCTCGTGCCCCAGGGCCTCGACGAGGTGTACGTCCTCGCGCCGATGAGCTCGGTCTCCCCGGGGCCGCGCCGAGGACTCGGCCGGGCCGAAGCGCTGCTGCGCAGGGTCATGACCCGGACCCTCGACGCCGAGTGCGCCGCGCTGCGGGCCACGGGCACCCGCGTCGTCCGGATCGAGCCCACCGCCACCGACCTGGACGTGATGGGCGGCAACTTCATGGACCCCCGGCGCCGCCCGACCGTGCTGGAAACCTCGCTGCGCACCACCCGCGCCACCGTCCGGGACCTCCTCCGCCCGCCCGCCACGCCGGCCGCCGACCCCCGCACCGGACGCCGCCCCGACGCTCGGACAGGAGCCTGACATGCCGCACCCGACCCACCCCGACCACTCCGAGACGGCGGCCACCCGCCCGTCGCACACCGTCGAAGCACTGATCATCGGCAGCGGCCTGTCCGGTATCGGCGCGGCCGTCCAACTGCGCCGGTCCGGCGTGCACGACCTCGTCGTCATCGAGAAGGCCGACGAACTGGGCGGCACCTGGCGGGACAACACCTACCCGGGGTGCGCCTGCGACGTCCCCTCCGCCCTGTACTCCTACTCCTTCGCCCCCAACCCCGAGTGGACGCGTGCCTTCGCCGGCCAGCCGGAGATCCGCGCCTACCTCCGCGACACGGCGGCCCGGTACGGCGTCACACCCCTCATCCGCTTCGGCACCGAGGCGATACGGGCGCAATGGGACCCCCGGACCGCCCGCTGGCACGTCGAGACGAACCGCGGCGACTACACCGCGCGCTTCCTGATCGCGGCGGCGGGCCCCTGGCACGAACCGCTGCTCCCCGACATCCCGGGCCTGGCCGACTTCCCCGGCACGGTCTTCCACTCCTCGCGCTGGCGCCACGACCACGACCTGACGGGCGCACGCGTCGCCGTCGTCGGCAGCGGGGCGTCCGCCGTGCAGTTCGTGCCCGCCATCCAGCCGCGCGTCGCCCGGCTGCACCTGTTCCAGCGCACCGCCCAGTGGGTGCTGCCCAAGCCCGACCACTACGTGCCGCGCGCCGAACGCCTGCTGATGCGCCGGCTCCCGGCGGCACAGCGGGCCCTGCGGAACGCCGAGTACGGGGCCCTGGAGGCCCTGGGCGTGGGCTTCCGGCACCCCTCCCTGCTGCGGGCCGTGCAGAAGGTGGGCGCCCTCCACCTCAGGGCCGCCGTCAAGGATCCGCACCTGCGCCGGGCCCTGACGCCCGACTACACCCTCGGCTGCAAACGGCTGCTGCTGTCCAACACCTACTATCCCGCGCTGACCCGGCCGAACGTCACCCTCCACCCCACCGCGGTACGGGCCGTCGACGGCCACCGTGTCGTCGGAGCCGACGGCAGCACCGCGGAGGTGGACACCGTCATCCTGGGCACCGGTTTCCACATCCTCGACATGCCGATCGCCCAGCGCGTGTTCGACGCCGACGGCGCGAGCCTGGACGACCACTGGAAAGGCAGCCCCGACGCCTACCTGGGCACCACCGTCAGCGGATTCCCCAACGCGTTCATCCTGCTCGGGCCGCACCTCGGCACGGGCCACTCCTCCGCGTACACGATCCTCGAAGCACAACTGGACTACCTGACCAAGGCGGTGCGTCGGATCCGCTCGGCAGGCTGGACGAGCATCGACGTACGCTCCGAAGTGCAGGCCGCCTTCGCCGCGGAGGTCCGCCAGGCGCTGCCGTCCACCGTCTACAACGCGGGCGGGTGCTCGAGCTACTACCTCGACGTCAACGGCCTGAACAGCTTCAGCTGGCCCTGGTCGACGGGGCGGCTGCGCCGCCGGCTGGCGCACTTCGATCCCGAGGCGTACGAGATCGCGTAGGACTCTCCGGCGGCGCGCCCGGGCGCGCCGCCGGAGCAGGGCGGCCGTCGCTCACTGGCCGGAGGCGAGGACGTACGTGTTGAGCGTGCCGACCGTGTCGAGCGGCGTGGGGGAGCCCAGGTCGTA
Source organism: Streptomyces sp. NPDC096132 (assembly GCF_044763345.1). Lineage (NCBI taxonomy): Bacteria > Bacillati > Actinomycetota > Actinomycetes > Kitasatosporales > Streptomycetaceae > Streptomyces > Streptomyces sp. NPDC096132. Next base: position 73,252 of record NZ_JBIWGA010000031.1, on the reverse strand, counting down.
GCGGTCCACGGCGAGGTAGTTGGGCTTCTTGCGGGCGGCGGGCGTGCAGAAGTTCTGCGCGCGGTTGAGGAGTTTGCCGTTGTCCGTCTGGGCGGTGGAGCCGATCGTGTAGTCCCTGAAGTGGTTCATCACGAACAGCGGGTGGAAGGCGGACGAGTCCACGGTCAGCGGCCGGCCGGTGCCCCAGCGGCTGTAGCAGGACCAGTCGGAGTCGCCGAGCCCGCCGCCCATGGACCAGTAGTTCTCCACGGTCCACTCGCGCTGGTACATCACGCCGAACGTGTCACGGGTGGTCCAGCCGTTCGCGGTGTCGCTCGCGCGGGTCCGGTCGCTGAAGATCAGCAGTTGCTTGCCGCGGGCGGCCAGGTCAGCCATGGTCGGCCAGCCGCTGGTCGCCACGCCCTCCTGGTCGGGCCGGTACAGCACGTCGGACAGCCCGCTCACGGAGGCCAGGGAGGACTTCAGCACGTCGGAGGAGGCGTAGTCCTCGAGGAACACGGTGACGAACTGACCCGGGTTGGCCTTGAGGAAGTCGACCATGCGCTGCAGGTCGGTGGCGAGCGGGACGGGGCTGCTCACGCCGTCGCAGCTGTTGTGGCACAGCACGGCCCGTCCGGAGACGGTGTAGTCGTCCAGCATGAAGGCGCGGACGCCGTCGCTCAGCTGCCGGGTGATGCCGTAGTTCTGGTTGGGGAACAGGCTGACCGGGAACGAGGCGAAGTTGCCGTCGACGCCGTTGGCGAAGGCGTTGTGCGCGGTGAGGAATGTGACCTGGTCCAGGGTGCGCGTGTCGGCGGAGGGGATCGCGGTGGTCGCGTACGCCACCGGCGTGAGGTACCAGCGGGCGAGATCGCCGGCGGAACCCAGCTGCACGGCGCTGGAGTCGGACGAGGACCCGGTGAGGTACTGCGAAGTGCCGGGGACGCTCACGGTGTAGGTGCTGTTGGCGCCGGCGGTGATCGTCCACACCGTGCCTTCCGACCCGCAGGCGACGGTCACCGCGGATGTGCCGCTCCGGCCGAGGCAGGTGCCCGACTCGTCGGCGTTCCGCAGCTGGTGGCCGCCGTCGACCGCGACCGGGGTCCACTGCTGGTGGTCCTCGTTGCCCTTGGGGTTGTGCGCGGCCACCGTGCCGCCGCTGTCGGCCGCGTTCAGCCCGGTCGTGTAGTTCTGCAGATAGACCGAGTAGGCGGGTACGGCGGCCGACGCCTGTCCGGCGGACAGGACGGGCAGGGTCAGGGCGAGCGCGGCGGCGCCGCACAGGGCGCGCAGGGGGCGCAGATGCACGCGGGTTTCCTTTCACTCCGGCACTCCGTGATGGCAGAGGCATGACATATCGAAAGTGCCGGGTGTTGCGCCAGACGTCGAGTCCGAACGCACAGCAGAAATCCGAGAACTGATGATCCGTCAGCCCGAGGGTGCGAACGCCTTCAGCCGTACGCCGGTGTCGCAGATGCGCACCGCCTCCTTCTTCCCGCCCGAGGCCGTGAAGGCGGGGGTGAGGGGACGGGACTCGCCGGGCGGGACGATGTCGAGGCCGGTGATCGCGTCGCACTCGTCGAGGCTGGTGAAGGTGAGCGCGGCGGAAGCGGAAGCGCCGGGCTCGAGGGTGAACTTCGCGGCGTCGGCGACCGACCCGGCCCAGTCCACCGGAAGCTCGACCCGGCCGGCCTCGCCGACGAAAAGGAGGGACGGGAAGCCCCGCACCGTGCAGGAGCCGTCCCCCTTGTTGGTGATCACGACCGAGGCGCGGCCCTGGCCGGTGCCGCGTGCCACGGCCCTGAGGTTCGTCGTACGGCAGTGGTCCGCGGCGGCGCTGGGGAGGGAGTCGGCACCGTAGAGCACTCCCGCGGAAGGGGACGCTCCGTCGCCACTGTCACCGCTGGTCCCGCCGGAGCCCTCGTGCCCGCCGTCGCCCGACGAGCCGCCGGTCTGCGCACCGCCGTCGTCCGCCGTACCCGACGCAGCGGAATCGGAGCCGCTTCTCGGTATGTATCCGGCACCGGGTGACGACGAGGCACTGGACGGCGAGTCGGGATCGGACGAGCACCCCGCCGTGCCGACGAGGAGCAGCACCGCCACGGCGGAGATCATTGGTCGGCGCATGGCTCCTGCTGATGGTTCGAACGGATTGACGGACCCGGTCTCGTGGCAGTGAGGATATTGCATAGAATCCTCGATGATCACGTTCACCGGCGCTGCGCACCGCACCGCCTTTGGGGGGAAAGGCACACGGGTGCAATCGAGCGACGGCGACACCGGCGCCAACGGGATGCGTCGGAGGCGGTTCCTGGGCGCGGGAGCCCTCACGCTGGGGGCCACGGGCGCGGTGGCCGCGGGGCAGTTCCTGCCCGCCTCGGCCTCCGTGGGAGGCGCGGCGGCCACGGCCGGTGCCGGGGCGGAGGTGAGCGGCACGGTCTTCAAGCTGGGCGTCGCCTCGGGCGATCCGCTGCCCACCGCGATCGTGCTGTGGACCAGGATCGTGCCCGCGAACCAGGGCAGTTCCGGCATCCTGGCCCCCACCGTGGCGGTGACCTGGGAACTCGCCTCGGACAGCGGCTTCACCACCATCGTCAAGAGCGGTACGGCGACGGCGAGCAGCAGCCTCGGCTACAGCGTCCATGTGGACGTCACGGGCCTGAGCGCGGCCACCGACTACTGGTACCGGTTCAAGGCGCTGGGCCGCACCTCCATCACCGGCCGGACCCGCACGGCCCCCGCCGCCGGCAGCAGCCCCGAGAACCTGCGGATCGCGCTCGCCTCCTGCCAGAACTGGCAGCACGGCTACTTCACCTCCTACCGGGACATGCTCGAACAGCGCCCGGACCTGGTGCTGTTCGTCGGTGACTACATCTACGAGAGCTCCGCCTACTCCTACCGCGTACGCCGCCACGAGGGCACGGGGCAGCCCGTCACGCTCGCGCAGTACCGTGCCCGCCACGAGCAGTACAACACCGACCCCGACCTGCAGGCGATGCGCGCCGCCGCACCCTTCGTGGTGGTCTTCGACGACCACGAGGTGGAGCAGGACTGGGCCGGTGACGTGGCGAACAACCCCGTCGCCTGGCCCGCGGACAAGTTCCGGGCCCGCCGGGCGGCCGCTTTCCAGGCCTTCTACGAGCACATGCCGATCCGGGTCGCGCAGAAGCCCTCCGGCCCGGACGTCCTGATGTACCGCAAACTCGACTTCGGCTCCCTGGCCAGGCTGCACGTCCTGGACACCCGGCAGTACCGCGACGACCAGGCGAGCACCCCTGAAGGGGCGCTGGAGACCGGCCGCGTCATCATGGGCGACACCCAGCGGAACTGGCTGCTGGACAGCATGCGTTCCTCCGGCGCGCGATGGAACCTGGTCGCCTCCCAGGTGATGATGGCCGAGACCGACTACCTCGCCGGTGTGGGCAAGGAGTGGTCGTACGACGCCTGGGACGGCTACCAGAAGGAACGCGCTGCCCTGCTCGCCGAGTTCCAGGACATCCGCAACCCCGTGGTGCTGTCCGGCGACCGGCACCGCACCATCGTCAGCGACCTCAAACTGGACTTCGAGGACCCGGACTCGGCCGTGGTCGGCGCGGAGTTCGTGGGCACCTCCATCTCCAGCAGCGGCGACGAGGATCTGACGGCCTTCGCCGCCGAGTGGCAGCCCAAGCTGGCGGACAATCCGCACTGGAAGATGATCGACGCCCGGCGCGGCTATCTGCTCCTCGACCTCACCGAGGACGGCATCGACGCCCGGCTGCGGGCGATCTCCACCGTGATGACCAGGAACGGCACGACCACCACGGCCGCGACCTTCCGGGTGGAGGACGGCGTACCGGGCGTGTACCAGGTGGGCGTTTTGACCGAGACCTCGGCGAGCGCGGAGGAGTCGCAGGAGCCGACGGACACGGCCACCCCTTCGGACAGCGCCGCCTCCTCGGACACGGCCACTCCCTCGGACCCGGCGACGACCGATCCGGCGGACCCGACGGACGAGCCGGACTCCTCCACCGAGCCGGCCACGGCCGAGAGCACGGCGACCGAGCCCACGTCGTCCTCCTCCGCCGACTCCACGGGCGACGCCTCCATCACCCCCTGACCCTTCCGGGAGTAAACGTGTTCACCACCCGACCCCGGCGGCGCGACGGGAGCCACGGACGCCGACGCCCCCGTGCCCTGAAGGCATCGGCGCTGGCCGGCACCGCGGCGATGCTCGCGGCGGGCGCCTTCGTACTGCTGCCCGGCGACGCGGGCGCGACCACCCCGGCGCGCGGCGACTTCGACGGAGACGGTACGTCCGACCTGGTCTACCGCAACGTCGCGGGCCGGCTCTACGTCAACACCGGCTCCGCCGAGACCATGGCCCTCGACGCGGACGTCGCCAAGGTCAAGGACGTCCTCACCCCCGGAGACCTCGACTCGGACGGCGTCCAGGACGTGCTGACCCTCAGCCCGACCGGCGTGCTGTTCTTCCACAGCGGCATCTACGCACGCACCCCCGGCGGCCTCGGCTCGTACCGCACGGTCGCGTCCGGCTGGCAGATCTACAACAAGGTCGCCGCCCCGGGGGACATGAACGGTGACGGCAAGGCCGACCTGGTGGCCCGCACCCCGGCCGGCACGCTCTACTTCTACCCCGGCAAGGGCACCGGCGCCTTCGGCAGCCGCGTGACCATCGGCACCGGCTGGCAGCAGTACGACGAGCTGATCGGCGCCGGTGACCTCAACGGCGACGGTGTCGGAGACCTCCTCGCCCGCACCCCCGCCGGTGTCCTCTACCGCTACCCGGGCAAGAAGGGCGGCACCTTCGGCACCCGGGTCAAGGACCCGAAGACCGACTGGGCGTCGTACAACCAGATCATCGGCGGCGGTGACTGGGACGGCAACGGCAAGACCGACCTGCTGGCCCGGGACTCCGCCGGTGCCCTGTGGTTCTACGCCGGCAACGGCAAGGGCACCTTCGGCACCCGGTCCGCCCGCAGTAAGGCGTGGGGCAAGGTCACGCAGTTCGCGGGCGCCGGCAACAACCCGCACTTCGGCAAGTTCGGCATCATGGCCCGCACGTCCGCCGGAAGCGTCTACGGCTACCAGGTCACCGGCACCGGCACGCTCACCGGCAAGCTTCTGGTCGGCGCGGCCTGGCCGTCCTCCACCACCCGCCTCGCCTACGCGTCCTCGCTCCGCCAGAACGGCCTCGCCGACCTCGTCGTGCAGTCCATCAGCAGCGGCCAGTTGACCAACCCCGCGTTCTACGCCCTCTCGGACCCGAAGCTCGCCACCGGCTCCACGACCTACAACCGGTTCGTCGGCCCCGGCGACGTGACCGGCGACGGCAAGGGAGACCTGCTGGCGGTGACCACCACCGGCACGCTGTACCTCTACGCGGGCGACGGCACCGGCATGAATGTCGCCGGCCGCGTCAAGATCAGCACCGGCTGGGAGCGCTACAACGCCCTCGTCGGCGGAGGTGACGTCACGGGCGACGGCCGCCCCGACCTGCTGGCCCGGGACACCGCCGGCGTCCTGTGGCGCTACGCGGGCACCGGCAGCGCGTCCGCCCCCTTCGCCGCCCGGGTGAAGGTCGGCACCGGCTGGCAGCAGTACAAGAAGCTGTTCTCACCCGGCGACGCCAACGGCGACGGCAAGGCCGACCTCATGGCCACGAACTCCTCCGGCGCCCTCTACTTCTACGCGGGCACCGGCACCGGGGGCTTCAAGTCCCGGGTGAGCAAGGCCAGTAGCGGCTGGAGCGGCTGGGCCGACCTGCTGTGAGACGGTGATCTCGCCGACGAGCGGTGAATTATGATCTTGGTCATGACTGTGCAGAACTCCGACAGGACCCTTTCCCGCAAGCAGAGACTGCAGGAGAAGCAGCGCCGGCAGCTGTCGGTGGTCGACACCGTGGACAAGGCCGAGGCCAAGGTGCGCAAGGCGGAGGTCGAACTGGCCGTGGCGGTCACCGAGGCGGTACAGGTGTTCGGCGACGAGCATGCCGCGTCCGAGGGGCTCGACATGCCGGTCGAGGCGATCCGCCGCTTCCTCGACCTGGCCCAGGCCGAAGCGGCCGCCGCCGACAACGCCGCCGAGGTCGTCGGCACGCCCTGAGCTTGGTGAACGACGAGTTCGAAGCGGTCAGCGGACCTGGGAGTGTCGCCGCCACTGGGTGGGGGTGAGCCCGTAGGCCCGGTGGAAGCGGCGGGAGAAGTGGGCGGGGTGGCTGAAGCCCCAGGACCGGGCGATCGCTTCGACGGTGCGGTGGGCGTGCTCGGCTGCCGCCAGGTCGTTGCGGGCCCCCTCGAGCCGGCGGCGGATGATCCATTTCTCGAGGCTCAGTCCGCCTTCCTCGCACAGCCGGTAGAGGGTCCGTACCGAGACGCCGTGCGCCCAGGCGATCCGCTGCGGCGTGAGGTCCGGCTCGGTCAGGTGGGCGCGGAGGTAGGCCAGGACGCGGGTGAGCAGCGTCTCCTGGGCCACCTCCCTGCGGGTGTGGTCGTGTCCGGCGACCGACACGATCAGGGCGCGGGTGAGGTGCACGGTGGCGGCGGCGAGCGCGTCCGCCTCGGGCGCGCCGCTGATCCGGTCCGCATGCCGGCGCAGCCCGCGGATGTGCTGCAGCAACAGCGACTCGACGGGACTGTGCCGCAGCAGAGGGATCGCGTCGCGCACCGTGTCGACGGGCAGGCCGAGTTGGGCGATGTCCACCGAGAAGGCCACGGAGCGTCCGGTTCCCGTCCACCCGTACTCGTGTGACACGACCATGTGGGGCGTCAGCCCGATGCCCTCCGCCCCCAGCTGCCGCTGGTGTCCGTCGCACCCGAAGGCGCCCGTGCCGAACCCCTCGGCCTGCGTCATGACCGAGACGCTGTCCACCAGTTCGCGGCGCGCCTTGCGGTAGGAGCGAACGAACCGTACGCCCGTGCCACGGGTGTCGAACAGGGTGAGCGGCCCGATGTGCCAGACCTCGAGCCTCTTCCACATGCCGGCCGCCGACTCGTCCTCCTCGACCGTGTCGACGCCGCCCTCCCGGGCCACCACGTTGCGCAGGGCCTCGTACCGGTCGGCGACGGGCAGGTCGTTGGTGTCGAGAACCAGCACGGCGCTCCCCAGGCTCCGGTAGCGGCTCTGTCGCCGCTGCTTCCCCGGGGATCAGTCTCCGCTGCGCCGGGCATTCTCGACAAAGCTGAATGTATGGGGCACCTGACTCCGCGGCTCCGGTACACGGCCCGCCTGCGGCCGTGGGCGCGAACGCCATGGCACACAGGGACCAGGCTCTGGCACGCACGGTACAGCCGGTGGCGTACGCCCATGCCAAGCTCCCCTTCACCAGAGCTTCACACGACCTGGTCACCGCGAGGGGTGTTGCGCGTGCGTTTGGCAGGACGTTCCCCGGAGCGCCACCGGCTCGACCGCCTCATCGCCGACCTGCGCCAGGGATTGAGCGGTGTCGTGCTGCTCAAGGGCGACGCCGGCGTCGGCAAGACCGTACTCCTCGACCACGCGGCCGCCGAGGCAGCCGATCTGCGGGTGCTGCGGCTGGCCGGAGTGGAGGCCGAGGCGGACTTCGCCTTCGCGGCCCTGCACCGGTTGCTCGTCCCGTTCCTCGCCGGATTCAAGGAACCCGGCAGGCTGCCCGGGGCCCAGCATCAGGCGCTGCTCGTGGCCTGCGGACTGGCCGAAGGCCCGCCCGCGGACCGGTTCCTGGTGGGGCTCGCGGTCCTCACCGTGCTGGCGGAGGCCGCCAAGGAGCGCCCGCTGCTGGCGTGCGTCGACGACGTCCAGTGGCTGGACCGCGATTCCCTGGAGGTGCTGGCGTTCGTCGGCCGCCGGGTGCATGCCGAGAGCGTCGGTCTCGTTCTCGCCGCACGCACAGGATTCGACGTTCCGGCGGGACTGCCCGTCACCGAGGTCGCCGGGCTGGACGAGGCGCACGCGCTGGAGGTGCTGCGTTCGGTGGTCACCGGGCCGCTGGATGCCGGGGTCGGACTGCGGATCGTGGCCGCGACGGGCGGCAACCCGTTGGCCCTGACCGACCTCGGGCGGGAACTGTCCGCGCAGCAGCTCTCCGGCGCGCTCGCGCTGCCCGACCCGCTTCCCGTGGGCAGCGGACTGGAGGCGCACTACCTCCGGCAGGTGGGCGCCCTGCCCGCGCCGACGCGCACCTGGTTACTGCTGGCGGCCGCCGAGCCGTCCGGATCCCTCGGATACATCGCCGCGGCGGCACGGACGCTGGGGATCGGCGTCGACGCCTCCGCACCGGCCGAGGCCGCGCGGCTGGTGCTGCTGCGGACCACCGTCACCTTCCGGCACCCGCTGGTGCGTTCCGCGGTCTACGCCGGCGCCACCAGCGTGGAGCGGCGCCGGGTGCACCGGGCGCTGGCCGAGGTGACCGACCGCCCTGCCGACAGCGACCGGCGGGCCTGGCACCGCGCCGCGGCCGTGCCCGGTCCCGACACGGCCGTCGCCGACCAGGTCGAGCGGGCGGCGGACCGCGCGGGAGCGCGGGGCGGGCACGCGGCCCGTGCCACCTTCCTGGCCCGGGCGGCCGAGCTGACACCGGGGGACGGCGCGCGCGCCCGCCGCCGGCTCGCGGCGGCCGAGGCGGCCCTCACGGCCGGCGCGTCCTTTCAGGCGAAGGCCCTGCTGGACGCCGTCGACACCGGCCTCCTGGACGACGTGGCCCGGGGCCGTGCCCTGCTGGTGCGGGCCGGCGTCCTCAACGGCCTGGGCGAGCCCGACTCCCACGCCCGGGCGGCGGCGCTGAGCCTGGCCGCCGCGGTGGCCTTCCGGGACCGGGCTCCGGAGCTGACGCGCGAGGCACTGCTGCGGGCCGCCCAGTGGACGCTGACCGCCCGGCACCGGGCTTCGACGACGACGGCCGCCGAGATCGCGGCCGCGGTCCTGTCCCGCCCCGCGGGCTCCGTCCCGGCGACCCCGGTCGACCACCTGCTCCACGCCTTCGCCGTGCTCGCCTCCGACGGCTACGAGCAGGCCGTTCCCCAGCTGCGCCGAGCCGCGGACGCGCTGCTGGCGCCCGACACCCCCGACGAGGCGATCCTGCGCGGATACCTGCTGGGCGTCTGGTTCACCACCCTCCTGTGGGACCACGAGGCCCGCACCACCCTGCTGCGGCGCGCCGACACCGCGGCCCGCCGCAGTGGCGCCCTGACGCATCTCAACGCCGTCCTGTTCTGCCGGTGCATGGCGGAGACCACACAGGGGCATCTGGCCGCGGCCGACGACCTGGTTGCCGAGAGCCGCCAGATCCTCACCGCCATGGGCGCGAACGCCATCCAGGGGCAGATCTACCAGAACCCCGAACTGCTCGCCTGGCACGCGGACCAGGACCGCGTCCACGCACTGCTGCGCCGTTCGCTCGACGCAGCGGGAGCGCTCGGCAACGGCGCCATGGAGACCCTCGCCCACAGCGGCGCCGTGGTCCTGGCGCTGGGCCACGGCGACTACACCGGGGCACTGCCGGTCGCCCGGGAACTCATCCGGCGGGACACGCTCGGACTGCACTCCCGGCTCCTGCCGTCCCTGATCGAGGTGGGAGTCCGCTGCGGTGACCGCGTACTGGCCGCCGCGGCCCTGCGGACGCTCGCGTCCCGCGCGACGGCCGCCGGAACCCGTTGGGCCCGCGGTGTGCTGACGCGGTCACAGGCCCTGCTCGCGCCCCGGGGCGCCGCCGAGCCGCTGTACCGCCGGGCCGTCGAGCTGCTGTCCGGCCCGGACACCGTCTCCGACCTGGCCGTCGCCCACCTGCTCTACGGCGAGTGGCTGCGCCGGCAGAAGCGCCGCAAGGACGCCCGAGAGCACCTGGGGACGGCCCTGGCCATGTTCCGCGACATGCGGGCGGCGGCGTACGCCGAACGCTCCGCCCGGGAACTGGCCGCCACGGGAGAGCACGTCTGCGCGGCACGGGCGGGGACGACGAGCCCCCTGACCCCGCAGGAGCTGACGATCGCCCGGCTCGCCGGGGGCGGCGCGACCAACGCCGAGATCGCCGCCCGGCTGTTCATCAGCGCCAACACGGTGGACTACCACCTGCGCAAAGTCTTCCGGAAGCTGGATGTGACCTCCCGTCGGCAGCTCTCCCACGCCCTGGAGGTCCGGCCGGAGTCATGACTACGAACGCCGCGTGGTTCGCGTGCCCCACCCGCAGGTGAACGATCGACGAACCGGAAAGATCCCCTGCAGCCAGGAGTGATCCCATGCCCTTCGTCACCGCAGCCGACGGAGCACAGATCCACTACAAGGACTGGGGCCAGGGCCGCCCGGTCGTGCTCAGCCACGGCTGGCCGCTCAACGCCGACAGCTGGGAGGCGCAGCAACTGTTCCTGGCCACCCACGGATACCGCGCGATCGCCCACGACCGCCGCGGACACGGCCGTTCCGAGCAGACCTGGAACGGCAACGAGATGAACACCTACGCCGACGACCTGGCCGCGCTCGTCGACACCCTCGACCTGCGCGACGTCACGCTGATCGGCTTCTCGACGGGCGGCGGCGAGGTCGCCCGCTACATCGGCCGGCACGGCACCGCCCGCGTCGCCCAGGTCGTCCTGGTCTCCGCCGTACCGCCGCTCATGCTCAAGACCGACGACAACCCGGGCGGGCTCCCGGTCGAGGTGTTCGACGCGATCCGCGCCGGCTCGCTGGCCGACCGCTCGCAGCTGTACCGCGACCTCGCCGACGGGCCGTTCTTCGGCAACAACCGGCCCGGTGCCGACGTGTCCCAGGGCATCCGCGACGCCTTCTGGCGCCAGGGACTGCAGGCCGGGCACAGGAACGCCTACGAGTCCATCGCCGCCTTCTCCGCCACCGACTTCCGCCCGGACCTGGACGCCGTCGACGTGCCCACGCTCGTCATCCACGGCGACGACGACCAGATCGTGCCGTTCGAGGTGGGCGGCAAGGCGTCGGCGGCGCGCATCAAGAACGCGGTGCTGAAGGTCTATCCGGGCGCCCCGCACGGCATCACGGACACGCACAAGGAGCAACTCGGCGCCGACCTGCTCGAGTTCCTCGACTCCTGAATCGTGATTCCTCGACTCCTCGACTCCTCGACTCCTTGACCCCGGAAGGAACCACCCGATGATTCCCGAAGGCCATCCCCGCCGCCGTGTGCTCGGCGGCCTGATCGCGGCGGGCGGCGCCCTCACGCTCGGCACCGGCGCACCCGCAGCCGCCGCGCCCGCCGCGGCCGGCGCCCGCACCGGCGGCAGCACCGGAGCGACCGTCGTCCTCGTGCACGGGGTCTTCGCCGACGCGTCCGGCTGGAACGCCGTCACCGCCCGGCTCCTCAAGGCAGGGCACCAGGTCATCGCGCCGGCCAACCCCCTGCGCGACCTGGCGGGTGACTCCGCGTACGTCTCCAGCGTCGTCGCCACCCTCTCCGGCCCGGTGATCCTCGTCGGCCACTCCTACGGCGGCGAGGTCATCACCAACGCCGCCCGCGGCCACGCCCACGTCAAGGCCCTCGTCTACGTCGCCGCCTTCGCGCCCGACGAGGGCGAGAGCGCGCTGCAACTGGCCAAGACGTTCCCCGGCAGCCAGTTGGAACGGGCGCTGACCACTCGCCCGCTGCCCGGCGGGAACGACGTCGACGGCTACATCGATCCGGCGAAGTTCCACGACGTCTTCGCCCAGGACCTGCCGCACGCCACCACCAGCGTGATGGCGACCTCCCAGCGGCCCGGCAGTCTCGGAGGACTGTCCGCCCCGAGCGGTGTACCGGCGTGGAAGAGCCTGCCGTCCTGGTACGTCGTCGCCGGCGCCGACCGGGTCATCCCACCGGCCCTCCAGCACTTCATGGCCGGGCGGGCGAAAAGCAGGACCGTCGAGGCCAAGGGCGCGTCGCACGTCGTGATGATGTCCCGGCCCGACACCGTCGTACGGCAGATCCAGGCCGCGTACCGCGCCACCCGCTGACCCCCGACCGAGGAGCGCAGCCATGAGCACTCCGGACACCATCGTCCTCGTCCACGGCTTCTGGGTGACCCCCCGGAGCTGGGAACACTGGATCGACCACTACAAGCAGCGCGGCTACCGCGTCCTCGCGCCCGCCTACCCCGGCTTCGAGGTCGAGGTCGAGGCCCTCAACGCCGACACCACCGCCATCGAGAAGGTCACCGTCGACCAGATCCTCGAGACCCTGGAGACCCTGGTCCGCGGCCTCGACAAGCCGCCCGTCCTGATCGGCCACTCCGCCGGCGGCGTGTTCGTCCAGCTCCTGCTCGACCGCGGCCTCGGCGCGGCCGGGGTGGCGATCTGCTCCGCGCCCACGGAAGGCGTCGCGGTCGTACCGCTGACGCAGATCAAGGCGGCCTTCCCGGTGCTGAAGAACCCCGCCAACCGGCACCGTGCGGTCGGCCTGACCGCCGAGCAGTGGCACTACGCCTTCACCAACACCTTCCCCGAGGAGGAGTCGAAGGCGCTGTACGAGCGGTACGCGATCCCCGCCTCCGGAGCCATCTTCTGGGACAGCGCCCTGGCCACCCTGCGCCCCGGCCACCAGAGCACTTACGTGAACTACCACAACGACGACCGCGCACCCCTGCTGTTCATCTCCGGCGAGAAGGACCACCTGATGCCGCCCAAGGTGCAGCAGTCCAACGCGCGGCACTACAAGTCGAACACCGTCACCGAGGTCAAGGAGATCCCGGGGATGCCGCATCTGCTGCCCGCCGCGCCCGGCTGGGAGGAGGTCGCCGACCAGGCCCTCGACTGGGCCCTCTCGCACACCCGGTAGGCCGCACGTCCGGGGCGGCGATCCGGCCGCCCCGGACTTCGGGAAGGAACCCGCGCATGACCGAGGCCCGCATCACCCACATCGGCGGCCCGACCACCCTCATCGAGGCGGCGGGGTGGCGTCTGCTGACGGACCCGACCTTCGACCCGCCCGGCCGCCGCTACTCCTTCGGCTGGGGAACCTCCTCGCGCAAGACCACGGGCCCGGCCGTCGACCCCGCCGAACTCCCGCCCCTGGACGCGGTGCTGCTCACCCACGACCACCACGCCGACAACCTGGACGCCGCCGGACGCGCCCTGCTGCCCACCGCCGGCACCGTCCTGACCACACCGTCCGGCGCACGCCGCCTCGGCGGCAACGCCCGCGGCCTCGCTCCGTGGACGACCTGGCGCCTGCAGACCCCGGGCCGCCCCACGATCGAGGTCACCGCCACCCCCGCCCGGCACGGCCCGCCCCTGTCCCGTCCCCTCGTCGGCGACGTGACCGGCTTCGCCCTGCGCTGGGAGGGCCAGCGACACGGCGCCCTGTGGATCTCCGGGGACACGGTCCTGTACGCCGGTGTACGCGAGGTGGCTCACCGCCTGGACGTGGGCACGGTACTGCTGCACCTCGGCGGTGTCCGCTTCCCCCTGACCGGCCCGGTCCGTTACACGATGACGGCGCCCCGCGCGGTCGACCTGTGCAACCTGCTGCGCCCGCACACCGTCCTGCCCGTCCACTACGAGGGATGGTCGCACTTCCACGAGGGCAGGGAGGCCATCGAGACCGAGTTGGCGAAGGCGCCCGTCGGCGTCCGCACCCAGTTCCACTGGCTGCCAGTCGGCTCCGCCCAGGAACTCGCCGTCTGACCCTCCCCGACAGAAACCGGTGCTGTCACACGCGCGACATCACGTACGTGTTTCCGACGTCGGGATCGCCGTAGAGGAAGAACAGCACCAGCGCGTCCCGGTCGTCGCGGTCCACGTAGAAGTGCCAGGTGTACGTCGACGGGGGTTGGAGGTCGACCGCCGACCGGTCGGTGTCGGCGTTGGCGCGGGTGTCGACCCCGGTGCGGGTCGTCAGGGTGACGTGGACTTCCTGTCCGTCGGAGTCGTCGGTCAGTTTCCACGTCCCCGTGCCGCTCAGGCGCCAGCCGTCGTCGAAGTCGAATGTCGCACCGTCGAGCCGGCTCACCAGGGCCGTTCCGTCGCGGCGCAGTGTCAGCCGCGTCTCGTCGACATTCGCCCAAGTCCCCGCGGCCTCGGCCGCGGTGGCGTCGTGGAGGCCCGTGCCCCCGTAGTACTGGTAGGGGCCGGCACACGCGGTCAGCACGAACAACGCGCACACCACACCCCCGAACGCCCACCCGCGCAACCTGCTTCCGTTCCCCACGGGATCACTCTAACCAGAGTTTTTGAACGTGTTCAACCAGCTCCTCGTCGATGACGAATGAGGGCGCGGTGCACGAGCAGGCCTGCCGCGGCGCCGGCCGTGTACCAGAGGAGGTCGGGCGCGTTGAAGGTGGAGCCGAGGACGAGGCGGGCCAGGGTGCTTCGCTGGGCGAGCTCGGCCGGCATCCGGCTGAGCTGCAGGAACTCGACTCCCCAACTGACGGCCAGCGCCGTCCCGGCGGCGGCCAGGGGCCTCACCCGTGGCGCGACCAGGACCACGAGGGCGAGCAGCAGGATCGTGTACAGCGCGTCCCCGCCGTACTTGGCCACGCTCCCCGCCGTCGCGGCCCTGAGCCCCAGCCCCGCGCCGACGGTCACCACCGCGGCGACGGCCGCGGCAAGACGGACCCGTGCGGGGTCGGCGGGCTTGCGGTGGGGTCGGCCGGCGCCGATCGGTCCGGTGGTGGTCACCGCAGCCCTGCGGCGTCCAGGAGTGTGAGGACGGTCGCCACGGCCAGTCCCGTCGCCGGGTCCGCCTGGATGCCGGCACGGGCGCTGGCGCCGTCGAAGACCATGATCAGTTGCCGGGCCAGCAGATCGGGATCCGTGGCGCCGCCCCGTACGGCCTCCGCGTGGAAGAAGTCCGCCAGCGCCTGCTTGGCCTGCCTCGCGACACGGCTCGCCGGATGTTCCGCGTCCTTCAGCTCGATCTGGGCGGCCAGATAGGGGCAACCCCGGTAGGAGGGAGCAGCCGCCTGCTCCTCCAGCTGCTCGAACACGTGCAGGATCCGCTCGCGCGGCGGACGTCCGTCGTCGGCAGCGGGCAGCAGAGCCGCCGCGTACGCCGGGCCCCGCTGTCGCAGGCTGGCCGCGAGGAGTTCGTCCTTGCTGTCGAACAGCTGGTACATCGAGCGCTTGGACACCCCGGCGGCCTTGCACAGCGCTTCGATGCCGATGTTGACACCTTCCAGGTAGGTGAGTGAGCTCGCTGCGTCCAGCAGACGGTCACGTGAACTCCGCTTCGCCCCTGTGGTCATGCGTAGAGGCTAACTCCCCGCCGCCCGATCGGAAACCGACCGGTTTTGCGTTGCCTGGGCCACGCGCGCCACCGCTCGGCCGGGCCGGCGGAGGAGGGATGCCGGCGCGGTGAGGGCGGCCAGGCAGGTGACGACGAGTCCGATGCCGGTCCAGCCGACGGCGGGCAGGCGTTCCCCGACGACCAGTACGGCGAGCAGGGCCGCGACGGCCGGTTCGAGCAGGGACAGCGTGGTCGCGGTGCTGGCGGCCACATGGGCCAGCCCCCAGCCGAACAGCACGTACCCGGCGAACATGGGCACCACGGCCATGTAGGCGCCGACGGCCGCGTTGGACCAGGAGCTCACGAGCGGGGCGCCGGTGGCCACCAGCACGGGCAGGAGGAGCAGTCCGCCGAGTCCGAAGATCGCGCCCATCGCCACGCGCGAGCGGATCCCCCCGGTGATGAGCCGGTGTGCCGCCCAGGAGTAGAGGGCGTAGGTCGTGGCGGCGACGAGCCCGAGGCCCACGCCCAGGAGCGTGGCCGCCATGGACGACCGCCCGGCGTCGCCGGGAGCGTGGGTCGCTTCGGCGACGCACAGCAGGACGGTGCCGGACAGTCCCAGGGTGGCTCCGAGGGTCCAGCGCCGCGTCAGCCGGCGGCGGTCCATGACACGCTCGATCACCGCCGAGGCGAGGGGAGCGGTGCCGATCGACACCACGGTGCCCGCGGCGACCCCGGCCAGGCGCATCGAGCTGTAGAACGCCAGCGGATACACCGCCACCGAGACCGCGCCCAGCAGCACCGTGCCCGGTCGCTCGCGCAGCCGGGACGCGTGACGGGCGATCAGCGGACCGGCGACGAGTGCCTGGAGCAGTCCGCCCAGGCCCATGGCGACGGCCCCGATGGCGAGCGGCCCCACATCCGGTGCGAAGGTCGCCGCCGTACCGGTCGTACCCCACAGCACCGACGCCGCCAGCACGCACAGCGCCCCCATTCCCGCGGACCTGCCGCGTCCGGGCCGGCTCACAGTCGGTCCAGCAGGGCCGCCGCCATCGAGCGGGCGTGCCGCAGCCGGCTGCCGTCGCCTTCCAGACCGGCCCGCGCGGTCGCGCCCTCCAACAGGAAGGCCAGATGTTCGGCCGTCTCGCGCACGTCGTCGGGGCGTCCGGGCAGCAGCTGCTCCAGGTGGCCGGCGATCAGGCGCTCGACCTCCTCCTTGTGGTGACGCACCACGGTCCGGCCCTCGTCCCCGGCGGGGAGTTCGGCGGCGGCGTTCAGCAGGCCGCAGCCGCGGAAGCCGTGTTCGTAGGCGAAGGCGGCGTGATCGGCGTAGGCGTCGAAGACCGCGAGGACGCCCTCGCGGGGGCCCTGGGCCTGCTCCAGCCGGGCCCGGTACAGACCGAGCCACTCCTCGTGCCGGGCGTCGAGGTAGGCCCTGATGAGGTCCGCCTTGGAGGAGAAGTTGTTGTACAGGCTCATCTTCGCCACGCCGGCCTCGGCCGTGATCGTGTCGATGCCGGTCGCCGCCACTCCGTCGGCGTAGAAGCGGCGGGCCGCCGCGGCCAGCAGCCGCTCCCGGGCCGGCCGCCGCCGTCCGGACCCCGTCGTGTCCACGCCGCTGTCAGTCATCACACATCCCGCTAACTAGGTAGGTAGGTCTACCTAGCTTAAGGGAAATCTGCTGGTCGTGGAAGTCGGACGGGCTTGAACTAGGAAACCGATCGGTTTACCTTGGCGGAGTGAAACCGATCGGTTTCCAAGTTCTGGAAGATCTGGGAGAGGGAAATGACCGCGATCAAGGACTCTGTCGCTCTGGTCACCGGTGGCGGCCGGGGCGTGGGCCGGGCTCTCGTCGAGGAACTGTTCGCGCGCGGTGCGCGCAAGGTGTACGCCACCGCCCGCGATCCGCGCACGGTGACCCACCCCGACGCCGTGCCGCTAGCCCTGGAGGTCACCGACCCCGCATCCGTCGCGGCGGCGGCAGCGCAGGCGCAGGACGTGACCGTCCTGATCAACAACGCCGGTGTCGCCTCCGGAGCGCGCTACCTCACATCGCCGGTCGCCGACGTGCGCCGGGACTTCGAGGTCAACTTCTACGGCCCGCTGCTCACGACCCGCGCCTTCGCGCCCGTGATCGAACGCAACGGCGGCGGCCACCTCCTCAACGTCCACTCCGTGCTGTCGTGGCTCGCCGACGGCGGCTCCTACAGCGCCTCGAAGTCCGCCCTGTGGTCACAGACCAACAGCCTGCGCCTGGAACTGCGACCCCGTGGGATCCGGGTCACGGGGCTGCACATGGCCTACGTCGACACCGACATGACCGAGGGCATCGACGCACCCAAGTCCCCTCCGCACGACATCGCCACCGCCGCTCTCGACGGCGTCGAGGCGGACGCCCACGAGGTGCTCGCCGACGACATCACCCGCTGGGCCAAGGGCGCACTGTCCGGGGACCTGGCCGCGATGTACCAGCAACTCGGGCAGTGACCTTCCGCTCGCCGCTCTGCCCCCTGTCGAATCAACCGGAGTGACTGTTGAACACCATTCATCCCTTCCGCGTTCTGCGGGTGCCGAAGCTGTGGATCGCGAACGGGGTGATCGTCGGTCTGCTGTCGCTGTTGTTCACCGTGTTCTACGTCGGTGCCAACATCGATCCCGCCGATCATCTGCACAAACTGCCCGTGGGCCTGGTCAACGCCGACAAGGGAGCGGAGGCAGGGGGCAAGGAGCTCAACCTGGGTGAGCAGATCACCCGGTCGGTCACGAAGTCGACCACGGGCGGCGACAAGATCGACTGGAAGGTGATGAGCCGGCAGGAGGCCGAGGAGGAACTCGGGAAGGGGGAACTGTTCGGCGCGCTGGTCGTCCCCGCCGACTTCAGCGCATCCGTGGCCGACCTGACCAGCACCACCGGCGGCGGCACACCCGAGCGGCCGACCCTGACCGTACTGACGAACCAGTCCGCCGGCAGTCTCGGCTCGAGTCTGGCCCGGGCCGCGACGACCCGGGCCGCCGAAGCGTCCTCCCTCCAGATCGGCAAGCAGCTGACGGCCCGGGTCGAGGCCCAGAAGGTCGAGCTGCCCGCGGCCGCGAGCGTGCTGCTGGCCGACCCGGCGGCCGTCACGGTGCAGGACGGGCATCCGCTCGACGCGCACGACGGCATGGGGCTGACGGCGTTCTACTACGCGCTCGTCCTGATCGTCTGCGGCATGCTCTCCGCCAACGTGATCAGCGGCCAGGTCGACCACGCCCTGGGCTACACCCACAACGACATGGGCCCCCTGCGCATCCATCGTCCTTTGCTGCGCGCCACACGCGTGCAGACCCTCGCCATCAGCAGCACGATCATGCTCGGCCTGTCCCTGGTGATGGGCAGCCTCGTCCTGCTCGGTGCCGTCGGCATCATGGACATGCACGCCTCGCACCTGCCTCTGCTGTGGCTGTACTCGGTGGCCGCCATCGCGGTGTGCGGCATCGGCGCGCTCACCCTCCTGGCCGTCTTCGGCACGCCCGGCATGCTGCTGGTCACGCTGTTCTACATCGCCATGGCGGTGCCGACGGCCGGCGCGACCACGCCGCTGCACGCGCTGCCCGGCTTCTACCGCGGCCTCGCGGAGTTCGAACCCCTGCGGCAGATCACCGGCGGCGTCCGCTCGATCCTCTACTACGACGCCCAGGGCGCCGCCGGTCTCACCCGCGGCTGGGTCATGCTCGCCGTCGGCCTGGCCGTAGCGCTCCTCTTCGGCTTCGGCATGACCCGCCTCTACGACCACAAGGGGCTGCACCGCATCCCGCCCGAAGCGACGGCCCGGGAGAAGGCCGCCCTTCCGGCCTGACCGCGGAGCCGCAATCACGCCACGGCCTCCATGACCATGAAGAACACCCCGATCGCGGCGAAGCACGCGCCGCAGGCGTAGTACTTGGCGGTGCCCCCCAGCCTGCGCGTCCTGGGTCAGGTTCTCGATCTGCGATCTGCGGGCGACGGGTGCCACGGGGCGACTGGCTCCGGACCTCCGGGCCGTTCTGGGGCGGGAGCCCCAACTACTCGCGCGGATGGCGCGGTTGCTGCTCGAGCTGCACTTCCCGCCCTCCTTCCACGGTGAGTTGTGCGAGGTCGTCGGCCTCGAGCCGGAGCCGGCGGAGACCGCGGAGCTCTCGACCGTACGGCGGTGCCGGCGCGACCGTGGCATGCGGGAGCTGGTGCTGCGGCCTACGAGTACCGGTGTGCCTTCTGCGGTTACGACGGGAGGATCGGCACGGTTCCGGTGCGGCTGGAGGCCGCGCATGTGCGCTGGTGGGCGTTCGGAGGGCCGGACGACGTCTTCGGCGAGGGGGTCCTCGGGGTCGGCGACGGGCACCGGGTCCTGGTCTCGCAACGGGCGGTCCGTCAGAAGCTCGGTACCCGGGACAGCAGGACGGCCAGTCGGTCCGCCGGGTCGAACAGGGGTGCCAGGCGGGCGTACTCGGCCGCGGGCCCGGTCAGCGGGGTGAGTCTGCGTGCCGGTGAGCACATCGTCTGCAGGGCCAGGCCGCGGCCGGCGATGGCGTGATGGAGGGACCACAGGACGGGGACGGTGATGTTGACCGGCTCCGGCCCGCAGGAGACGAGGGCGATGGCACCCCGCAGATGCTCGGTGGCCGCCACCGCGTCGACGAGGTCGGAGAAGGGGGCGGTGAGGTCCGCCAGCAGGGTCGTGGGAACCATTCCGGGCAGCACTGGACAGGAGACGAGGTCGCACTTGGTGAAGGTGAGGACGACCGGGGTGAGCTGACGTCCCCGCTCGGCCAGGGCCTGCCGCAGGCGACCTGCCGTCCGGCGCATCTCGGCGCGGTACGCGCTGTCGCCGAGAAGCTGCGGGGCCTCGGCGAAGAGCACGATCCCGTCGGCGGTGACGGCCTGCCGGAGCGGCCGGTCCCCGCCGGGGCCGGGAGCGGGCTCCCGATGGTCGTGCCAGCGCAACGGCACCACCTCCCGCTCGCGGAAGTGCAGGACGAGTTCGAGAACGGCAAGGTCCTCGGACCGGGGCGGAGGGTGTCCGGCCAGTACGGCCTCGGCGGCGCGGGTGAGGGTTTCGTGGTCGGCAGCCGCCCGGGCGCCCAGGCCGAACCCGTGGATCCCGTCCCGCATGGCCGCGTACATCAGCGCCATGTAGCTGGTCTTTCCGACGCCGCGGTGGCCCAGCATGACGAAGTCCATCGGTCTCCTTCGGGCGGCGGCGGGTGCGGCCATGGCGCCATGGTGACCGGGTCGTGCTCGGGGAAAGTGGTCAAGTGACGGGATGCTGGGCGAAGCAGGCCACTCGCCGACAGAGGAAATCGGTTGTATGTGCTAACTCATCCGTCTGATGCTCATACAAGCGGTTCATGCGCTATTTTCCTCACCAACCTACGCCGTCCGCCTGGGGAGTTGCGGCCGGTCAGGGGCGAGGGGGGACTTTCGTGTTTGCTCATCCCGGAGACAGAGCCCATGCCGCCGGCCGGTGGCCGCAGGGCACCTTCATGTTCCATCTGGACCCCGGCGACCGGGAGGCCCTGCTGAGTCTCGGGCGCATCGTGCGGTACGACACCGGTGACGTCCTCATCAGGGAGGGAAGCCACGAGACCTCCGTGCTGCTGCTCCTCGACGGCTGTGTGAAGGTCGTGGGCGTCGCCGAGGACGGAGGCACCACGCTGCTCGCGCTGCGGGTCAGAGGGGAGGTCGTGGGGGAGATCTCCGCGCTCGACGGTCAGCCGCGGTCGGCCACGGTGATCGCCGCCCGCCCGACGATCACGCGCACACTCACCGGCGCGGCGTTCCGTGAACTCCTGCGGGAGCGCAGGGGCGTGGCCGACATCGTGCAGCGCTGCGTCCTGGCGAAACTGCGCGGCGCCACCCGGTACCGCATCGACGGCAGCAGCGGCAGCGCGGCCGTCCGGCTCGCCCGGGCACTGGACAACCTGGTGCGCAGCTACGCCCGTGCCGTGCCGGAGGGGCTGAGGATCGACGTGCCGCTCACCCACGCGGACCTGGCGGCACTGGCCGGTGTGTCCGAGGCGAGCGTGCAGCGTGCCCTGCGCAGCCTGCGGGCGGCCGGTGCGGTGACGACCAAGTACCGCATGGTGGTGATCCGCGATCAGGACATCCTGCGGGCCATAGCGGGCCAGAGCGGCATGCCGGTCGCCGATGCTTCCGAGCCACTCGCCGGTCAGGGCCGACCCAGGCCACCGCGTCCGAAACGAGCCGGACCGCTGCCCTCGACCGCCGTGGACCCCGTACCACCCGGGTCCGGTGAGGAGGGTGCGCTCTCCGACGCGGGCTGAGCCAACCCCTGTGCACCCGACCGGAGTTGCTCCGGCGGATTGCCGCGAAAGCGTCACCTGACCACATCTGGCCGCACCGCCGGTCCGAAAGTGGACGGGTGAGAGTCGGCCACGCAGGGGGAGGTGCGGGGTGAAGCCTGGCGCGGGGAATCCGTTCCGGCCGCAGCGGCGTACGGCGGCGTACGTGGAACCTGACCGGCCCACGCACCGCCGGCCGACCGCTCTGGCGGACGAACTCGCGGAACTCTCGAGTCATCCGAGACTCGCCCCGCACGCCACCGCACTACGGGAACTGGCCGCGGCCGTACGCCGGGACAAGGACCTGGAGGTGTGGGCCGGAGGCAGCCTGGTCGCCGCCTACGGCGGGCCCGACGCGCTCGCCGACGGAGGGGGCCGCGGACGTCGGCTGGGGGCACTGCCCACGGTCCTGGTCTTCGTGCCCCTGCTCATCACCTGGGTGGGGCTGGGTGCCGCCACGTGGGCGAACCGCAGGATGAAGGAGCAGGGGAGCGACGCCGAGGGCACCTTCCTGACACTCTGGCAGCAGGGCTTCGACGGGCACCTGTGGCCCTTTCTGCGCTTCGACATGATGGCCCTGTGGACGGTGCTGTCCCTGGCCGCGCTCGCCACCACGACGTTGCTGCGCCAGCGGTGGGAACAACGGGACGAGCGCGAGCGGCTGGTGCTGTCCCGGCGGCTGTCCGGCGCCCTCGCCCAGACCGAGGCACTCGCCGCGCGTGCCGCGGCCGCGTCACCCCGCCGTTTCACCGAGGAACTCCAGGAGGCGGCCGTGCAGTTGCGCGGCCTCGTCACGCACGCCGCGGGCCTGGAGGCGGGAGCCCGCACCGTCGTCACGCAGGCCGACGGCGCGGTGGGCCGGGCCGCGCAGGCGCTGACCACCATGGAGTCCGCACTCGCCGCTCTGCGCTCCGGTGCCTCCGAGGTGCGGGTCGCCGTCCAGGGGGCGGCCATGGCCGCGGAGGCGGTGGCCCGCGGAGCCCACGACATCAACAGTGGCCTGGCGGGCTCGGTGACCCTGCTGCGCGACGCGGTCGCCGAGGCGGGCCGTGCCGCCGCCGACCGGATCGGCGCGGCGGGCGACTTCGTCGCCGCCCGCTTCGACGCCGCCGCCTCCGCCGCGGAGGCGCGCGAGAAGGCCGTCGCCGAGCAGGCGGCGGCGTTGCTCGAACGCGTGGGCGCCGACGCGCGCGCCTCGCTCGACCGAAGCGGTGCCTCCATGACCGAGTCGTCGCAGATGCTGACCTCGACGGTGCGCGGACTGGACGGGACCATGGCCGCACTGCCCTCCGCCCTGGAGGCGTCGGCCGCGGACGGAGCCGACCGGATCGGCACGGCGTACGACATGGCCGTCGCCGCCCTGGCCTCCTCCCTGCGCCGGGAGGTCCGCGAGGTCTCCGCCGAACTCTCGGACCGCATCACCCAGTTGCAGGTCGCGATGACCGCCCGGGAGAGCGAGCGGGAGCAGTTACGCAGGGGACACGACCGGGCCGAGGAACAACTGCGCGCCACGCTCGCGGAGTTCGAGGAGGTCCTGCGCCGGGTCACCGGGAGCCTCCGGGAGACCGCCGAGCGTCCCGGCCGGGCGCCCGACGCCTCGGAACACCGGGTCTCCCGGCCCGCGCCGTCGGCCGGGGCGGCACAGACTCCGGCGGCGGGCAGCGGCGACGACGGACATGCCCCGCCCGCCCCGCGGCGGACGGCCGAAGCCCCCGCGGCCGGTGCCCCGGCCACCGCCGTGCAGCAGCCGCCGCCTCCGCCGGCGGGAACCACGGACGCCGCTTCCAACGGCGCCGGACGCCGCGTACCCCGCCACGGAGGCCAGGAGACACCCCGGTGAGGCGGCCCGGGCGGCCCCCCACGCCGTATCTCGCGGGATGGCTCTTCGCCGATCTGCTGCTCGTCCTGCTCCTGGTGGTCCTCGGCAGCCAGACCGGGACGACGGACGGGATCGACGAAGCGGGGCGGACGCCGAGCGCGCTCCCCACGTCCGGCGGCAGCCGCAGCCCCGGACCGACCTCCTCTCCCACGGCCACCCGCACACCACGGCCCGCCGGACTGGACCCCACCACACAGTCGATCACGGTGGCGGCCGACGCCGACGCGGTGATCGCCGGGTCCGCGGGCGCCGTCGCCTCGGTCCGACGCCAGGTCGACCGGCAGATCGCGCGATTCGGCAGACGGACGGCCGCGTTCGTCATGGTCTTCGCGACCGTCCACGGCTCCGGAGGCGGCGTCGACACCGGCCGCAGCGACGTCTACGCCACCGCCGTGGCCCGGCTGCTGCCGAAGATCGCACCACAGTTCTTCCCGCCGTACGACAAGAAGATCATCCGCGGCTATCACGACAGCGGCTACCGCATCAGGTCGGGGACGGCACGGATCGAGCTGTTCTTCCTCCAGCAGTGACCGGCCCCGCCGACACCCCGCACCCACCACAGCCAAACGGAGCGTGGAGCACTGTGACCGCCTTCAAGAAGAATCCGACCCTGGCCGAACTACGCGAGTTCACCACAGCGACACTGACCATGCTGAGCAGGCTGGACATGCCCGACGTCCCGGAAGCGCACGCGTCGCGCGACCGGGCCCAGGCACTGGCCTCCGAACTGGAGGCCCGGCTCGCCGCACCCGTCACCATCGGCGTGGTCGGCGAGTACTCGGTGGGCAAGTCCTTGCTCCTGGGCACGCTGCTCGGCAAACCCGACCTGCTGCCCGTCGAGGCCGGCCCGAGCACCGGGAACATCACCGTCCTCGAACTGACCCGAGGAGAGCCCGGCAGGCCGACCGAGAAGTCGGACAGCGCGGAGGTCACCTTCCTCACCGAGCACAGGCTCGCCGAGTGCGTGGGCGCGATGCTGGAGGAACTCGTCCGCGCCCTGGACGAACGGCACCCGCAGCTCGGCGCCGGTCTCGCACTCGGCGGGTACAACCCGGTGACGGACCCCCGAGGATGGGCACCCTTCGAGACCTGGTACCCGCGCCTGTGGCCGTCCCCGGACGGACCGGTCGCCCACGCGGCCATCGGCGCCGTGTACCGGGACGCGGTCACCGAACTCTGCCGGATCCGCGACGCGGCCCTCAGCCAGCGCGACCTGCTCGGCAAGCCGGTCGGCGTCAAGACCGGCGTGATGGACGAGGCGCTCACGCTCGAAGCCGCCCAGCGCACCCCGGACAGCCCGCCCAAGCGGCTGGTACGGCCCTTCGACATGGCCCAGCTCAGGCACCCCGGGCGGGACACCGCCAGGGAGGCCATGCGCCGAGCCTTCCCGCTCGTGGAGACGGTGACCGTGAAGGTGACCGTGTCCCCCGAACACTGGGACCTGGCCGGGCTGATCTCGGACGACACCCCCGTACGGCTGCTGGACTTCCCGGGCATCAACGCCGCGGGCTCGGCCGGCCGCGACACCTTCCTCAGCCGGCGCGAGATGGTGTCCGTCCACACCATCCTGCTCGTCATCAACGCGATGCGCCCCGAGTCCAAGGGCGCCTCGGCCTTCTGGGACATGCTCACCGCCGACGGCCGGACGCCCCAGGCGCTGGCCAGCGCCGCCCTCGTCGCGGCGAACGCCTTCGACCTGGTCGGGCCGCCGGCCCTGCGAGCCGTACCGGACGGACCGCTGCCGTTGCGGCAACTGCTCGCCCACTCCGCCGAGATCAACGGCATCCATGTCTACGGCAACAAGTTCGTGCAGCACCGCGAGAACGGGATCGTCGTCGTCTCCTCGGTCGCCGCGATCCGCGCCTACCAACTGCCGTACACCCGGACGTCCGACGAGACCAGGGAACGCATCCGCAAGACGCTGGCGGACCTCGATCCACCGGGGACCAAACGCTGGGAGGGCATCGCGGGCCGGCTGCGCCGGGCCGACGAGGCCAACCCGTGGACGGACCGGCTGCGCGCGTACGACAGCGACGGCGGCATCGAACGGCTGCGCCGCCTGGTCGAGAACCACGTACAGGAGCACGGCCTCGACCAGAAGCTGGAGCGCGCGCTCAGCTCGCACCGCAAGCTGTGGCGCGAGCTGGGTGTGCTGCGCTCCCACCTGCGCCGGGCCAGGGGCACGGAAACCCCGGAGGAATACCGCGAACTCGCCGCGAGGATGGGCGAGTTCCGCGAACTGCTGGGCCGGATCCTGCCCATGCTGTACCAACTGAGGTCCACCGTCGGTCACCTGGACGGTCCGGACGACGCCCCCTCGGCGGCGGACCTCGGCGGACGGCCGCCGCAGCGGGAGGAGGTCGCCGCCTCGGTGCGCGACGACGTCTTCGACTGGCGGGAGTGGCAGGAACTCCTGGGCCGCGCCGAACGCGACGGTCATCACCTGGTACCGCGCAGCAGGCCGCCGTCCAGCACCGGCATCAAACTGCTGCCCATGCCGGGCCAGTCCGCCACGGCGACGGAGGACTCCGCGTCGGCCGAGGACTCGGCGGACGCGACGAGCGCGTTCCTGGAGAGGTTCCGCGGCCTGGTGGACCGGCGCGCGGCCGAGGGACAGGAACAACTGCGGGTCTGGCTGGAGGGCTGGGCGGCGCACTGGCAGGACGAGTTCGGGCCCCTGCGCGAGTGGATGGCCGACCCGGAGTCCTACAAGCTGCTCGGCGACCTCTTCGTCCGGCTCCGCGGCAGTGAAGGGCCGGCCATCCGGCAGCTGCAGCACCTGTGGACCGCGCTCAACCCGGACGGGGTACGGCCGCAGATCGAGGAACTCATGATCGTGCCCGGGCCGACGCCGCAGGAGCAGGAGAACCGGTTCCCGATGCGCGCCCCGCACGCCCTGCCCTGGCACCACCGCATGCCCAGGCTCGACGACCAGCGTTCCGAGGAACGTGAACGTCACCCCCTGCTCGTCGTGCAGCTGCGTCAGCACACGGCCGACGCGGCGGCCCGGCTCGTCACGGAGCACCTCGGGCAGGCACTCGGCCGTATCGAGAAGGACCTGATCGGCCTCTACGCGCAGGCCGCCAAGTTCCTGCCCCTGGAGAGCGAGATCCGCCCGCCCCGCAAGCCGCGCTCCACCGGCCCGGACGGTGACGTCACGGCAGCGGACGAGGTCCCGCACGAAGAACCCCTCGACACCCTGATCCGAGACTGGAGCGCCGAGTGACATGAGCGACGAACTGACCGTAGCCTTCGACGTCCCGCCCGGCGGCCCGGTCTCCGGTGTCGTTCCGCTGGGCCGCCGGCAGTTCCGGCTGCACGCCGGACCGGACGGCATCGTCCTGCCCGAGGTCTTCCTCCAGCCGGAGGAGCAGAGCGGCGGCAGCCGCATGGTCACCGTCCACCTGCCCGCACGCATCGAGGTCATCACCCCCAGCGGCGCACTGGTGCCGGCCCACCTCGCCCAGGCCCTGGTGGACTGCTGGGTCCCGCAGGAGTACACCTCCCTCACCGTGGACGGGCCGCGCAAGCTGTCCGCGGACACCCCGCTGCCGACCGCCCTCGTGCACCACGCCGCGTCCCCGCCCGCACCGGGCGAGGAGTGGCCGCGGCTGGAGGTCCTGTGGAGCGTGGACTTCGCCTCCGACGACCACGCGGGCACCGCACGGGGCCGCGTGCTGCTGGAGTTCGCACCACCGGGCGAGGTGCCGGGCCCGCCCCCGCCGCTGGAGGACGACACCGACTTCCTCGTCCTGCGTGACGTCACGAGCACCACCCACGAACACGAGTTCGTCGTCGTGGACTTCGGGACCACGGCGTCGACCGCGACCCTGTACGACCCGACCCGGATCAAGGCCCGCCTGGTCGACGCGGCCCAGTCCGGCTCCCTCGCGGACCACCTGACCGAACTGCTCGCACCGCCCCCGGACGCGCCCGCCGAGTGGCGGAAGGACGTCGACGCCCTCCTGGCCGCGAAACTCCCGCTGCCGCGCCGCGGCACGGAGATCCTCGGCGCCGACGCACTGGCGCGGGTGCACGACCTCGACGTCGCCGACGCACTGACCCTGCGCGTGGAGGCCCTGCGGGAACAGTCCGTCCCGGAGGTCAAACACTGGCTGAACCAGCGCCTGTACCGTGCCTACGCCGGAGTCATCGGCACCCCGCCCCTGCAGCGCCACGGACTGCACCCCGTCCACTACCAGGACGACTCCGGCCAGCTCACCACGGCCCCCACCAGCACCCTGCGCGAGACGGAGTACCCGGACGGCGAGCAGCCGGCCCATCCCGCCGCCCGCCGCTTCGCCCTGTACGGGAACCTGACGGGCATCAAACGGGCCGCACTTCAGCTCACGCCCGAACCCGTGGTGGGCTCCGACCTGTCCGCCGATCATCTCGCCCAGCACATGTACCTGCTGCTGGTGGACGGGGCTGAACAGACCACGTACGACCCCGTGCTGCAGACGATCAGCCGCATCGCCACGGTCGTGGTGACCTATCCCACGACCGTGCTGCCCGAGGTCAAGGAGAAGCTGGGCAAGCTCGTCCGCGCGGCGCTGGGCGGCCCGCGCGTCGTGATGGACTACGACGAGGGACTCGCGGCCGGGTTGTTCTTCCTCATGCGCGACCTGACCGACAACCTCAACGCGGGCCTGGAGGCGCTGCGTTCGCGCTGCCGTCGGGTCGGGGACGACCCGCCGACCTGGCAACGCCTCATGCTGGTGATCGACATCGGTGGCGGCACCACCGACATCGCGCTGCTCCGGCTGACACTCGTCGACCAGACCCCCGAACTCGCCCCGGACCAGGAATTCGTCGCGGGCCGCGACTACCGGCTGGAACCCGAACTGCTCGGCTCCACCGGCCACGAACGGCTCGGCGGCGACCTGCTGACGCTCCAGGTCTTCTACTGGATCAAGGCCAGGCTGGTGGACGAACTCAAGCCCCCGGCACGCCGCCCCGGACCGGACGGAGACGGTCTCGCCGCGGGCGAGGAAGGCGCCGCACCGGACCCGGACACCGACGACAGGCGCCGACGCGGCTACGCCGAGACAGTGGTCGAACAGGCCGCGGACGAGCTCGACACCATCGTCTCCGACGAGGTGGGCCGGATCCTCGCGGAGGCGCTGCCGACCGGCTGGGCCGAGGTCGAGAACCCGGTCGAGCGCAGCCAACGCAAGAACCGCTTCGACATGCTGTGGCGGCTCGCCGAACAGAAGAAGCGCGAACTGGGGGCGGCCGGCGCGGCACAGGCCGTTCTGGAGCCCGACAAGGTCGCGAACATCCTCAACGCGGCTCCGCACCGGCTCAGCGAGGTGCGCGAGGCGATCACCCTGGACGCCCGGCAGTTCGCCAAACTCGTCCAGCCCGTGCTGCGGCGGGCCGCGGCGCTCGGCGCGGACCTGGTCCGCAGCTCCTTCCGGCGCATCCTTGAGGAGAACGCGCGGCGGCGCGAGCAGGGCCTGCCCGAACTGCCCGAGCCGCGGCTCGACCAGGTGGTGCTGTCGGGCCGTACCAGCCGGATGGCGCTGCTCAAGGAGCAGGTCGAGGCGGCGCTGCGGCAGGACGAGAGCGACGGCGACGGCGAGGACGCGCTGGGCTGGCTCGAAGCCACCGAGCTGTTGACGGAGACGCCCTACGCCAAGCGGGCGACCTCGCTCGGCGCGGCCTGGGCGCACGCCGTGCGCAACCTCTCCGGACAGATCCAGCACAACCACGTCAACGGCGGACGCACCCAGGCCACCGTCCGGCTGAGCGATCTCGACATCCGGCTCCAGGGGCTGTTCTCCAGCCTGCCGGCCGACTTCGGGCCGCGCGGTCACATGGAGCGCGTCATCCCGCTGCTGCGGGCCGGCGACCCGTACGTCGAACTGGACACCTCGGGGCGCCTCGGGGTGCGCACCGACTGGAACCCGCTCAGCCGAGTCCTGGGCATCCACCGCTACATCGGACCGGGCGACTCCCTGCAATGGGGCGCGTTCGACCTGGCCCTCGCGGCGAGCGCGGAGGGCTTCACCCCCTCGCCGTCCGTGTGGCGCCCGCCGAGCGGAAGCGAACGCGGCGTGCGCTACCAGCTCGAACTGGACAACCGGCTCGTCCCGCACATCCTGCTGTGCAACGGCCCGGCCCGGCTGCTCGTCGAAGGACGGGCACTCGAACTGGACGGCGCGGCCCCGGGACTCGCCTTCGACCCGGACGTGCCCAGCTGCTCCGTGCCCGGCCGGATCTGCGTGAGCGCCGGCACGGACGACGAGAGCGGCGAACGACGGTTCGTCGAGGTGTTCCCTCCCACGACCGCGGTGGACGGAGAGGCGGCGGTGTCGCCGACCGGCTATCTCCCGGAGTCCTTCCACGAGACGCTCGACCTGCACGAGCTGCCCCAGCCGGGACGCCGGGCACCCATCACCGTGCCGCCCGAAGAGGCCAACGGCACCTTCACCTACGAGTTCTTCCTCGACCCGGGCGACGGCGCTCCGGTCCACCTCGGATACCTCCCCGCCGTCCAGGACGGTCAGCACCACGCCACCCTCGACGCCCGGGGCCGGCTCCGGGTGCACCGCGGCGTCGTTCCCTACCTGCCCGCCGGGTCGCTGCGCCAGGTCGAGGAGTTCCCCGGGCGCGTGCTGCGCGAGCGGATGGACCGGCCCACCACGAGGTTCAACCACCACTGGGACCCCAACAGCGGGAGGCACTGATGCACCACGTGGACGCGGGCGGGCCGCGGCGCGATCTCACCGCGCTGCTCACCGGCTTCGCCGAAGCGGCGGCCACCGTCCTGGACTCGCCCTCGGAGTCCGGCCGGGTCCTCTTCACCGCGCTGTCCGACTGCTGGCAGTCCCTCAGCACCCTGCCGGTGCACGAGGAGCCGTATCGCACCGACCCCCGCACGGCCCTGGAGAACTTCGACCGGGTCCGGAGCGAACTGCAGTGGGCCCTGTACGAGGTCGCCGCAAGGGGCGTTGCCTCGGTGGACACGGCCGGCGAAGCGGGTGCGGAGGGCCTGGCGAAGGAGACGCCCGACCCGCCGGACCCGGTACCCGAGGAGGAACAGCTACAGGAACCGGCACCCGTTCCCGAACCGGCCCCGGCACCCGTTCCCGAGCCGGACCCTGTCCTGCTGGAGGCAGGGCCCGGTGTCGCACCAGGCCCGGCAGACGACCCGCATCGGGGCCTCGTGGACGCGCTGACCCGTCTCGAGGAGGACCTCTGGCGGGAGCAGGTACGTTACTTGGGGCCGCAGCCGGGGAAGAGGCGGCTCGGTGCGGCGGCAGGGCCTTCCGCGGAGCAGGTCGCCGACCTGTGGCGGCGCTTCCACATGGCGTTGCTCCGGCTGCCCGAGGACGCCCGGACCACATGGCGGGAGCGGGCCGGGAAAACCGCGGCCGACGAGGGCTTCGCCGTGGGGAAACGGGATTCCGGGAACCCCGATGCCGTGATCCCGGCCCTGCCGGACGGCCTGTGCGACACCCAGCTCCTGCCCCTCGACTTCGTCCATCCGGCGGAGGCCGCCGCCCGGGTGGCCCCCGACATCCTGCGGGAACTCGCCCTGTCACCGGAGGAGACCGGCGCGCTGGACGCCGAGGATCCCCGGCTCGCCTGGGCGGCCCGCGCCGACCAGGCCCTGCGGCTGGTCGAGCTGGACCCCGACCTGCGGGTCGCGCTCGTCCACGACGAGCAGCCGGGCAGCCTCGTCGGGCAGGAGGCGCGCGACGCCTACCGGGCCGCGCTGCTGGGCCATCTGCGCTCCGCGGGACAGGGGTTGCAGCAGGACGGGTGGAGTCACGACAACCGGCTCGGCGCCGCGCACAAGCTGGACATGGTCCTGGGCGGACTGGTCCACGCGCGGCCCGCGGCCCCCGACAGCTGGTGGTACGCGTGGCGTACCCGGGTGTCCCGGCTGTTGGTGCCGCTGGCCAGGGCCGCCAAGTACCAGGTGATCGTCGATCCCCTGGGCGAGCTGCGGCGCGACAGCCTGAAGGACTGCACCGTCGCCGAGACCGTCAAGGGTGTACGGGGGGCGGGCGAACCCGAGGTGCAGTGGGTGGTGTGGACGCCACTGCGGCCCTACGGGAGCCTCGGGGACAACCTGCACCGCGGCCGCCTCGTCGTACGTCCCGTCGACCCGCCGTCGCGGGGGTGAGTGAGCGATGACCTCGCGACCCACCCAACCAACGCGACTCGGCCCGGGGGACGGGATCCTTGCCGCGTGCCGGTTGCTGGCCGACTCCACGACGGGACGGGCGGGCGGTCTGTCGAGCGGGCTCCTGGAGGATCTCGGCGTGCGGCCGGGCCCGGTGCGGGAGCGCGTCACACCCGCACCCCCCGTGCTGCGCATCGTCGTGCTGCGCACGCGCGCCGCAAGCGGGCTCGTGTCGGTGCTGACCGGGGTCCCGCTGCCCGACCCGGCCGGCGCGACGGCTCCCGTCCCGCCCACCCTCACCCACCGGCCCGGCACGCGGACCGAGTTGCTGCTGTCTCCCGGACGACGGGACGCGCTCGACCGTCTGGCCCGGCGCCTGCTGCGGCACGGCGACAGCGTCCTGGGCACGCGGCCCACGGCCCACAGCCGGTACGAGACCCTCACCTGGCTTCGGGTGCGCTCGGCCCAGGGGCGCCGGTCCTTCTTCCGTACGGCGTACACGGGAGAGGACGCCGTCGCCCGCGTCTGGCGGCGCATCCAGGACGTGACGGCCGTCGGCACGGAACTCGGCCTCCCGGCCGCCGAGACACTCACCGGGGTCCCCGTCACCCTGGCGGCCGGCTTCGCGGGGGAACCGCTGCCGTGGACCCGCGCGGACGAGTCGGGCGTCGGCGTGACGGTGACGGACCTCCAGGTACCGCCCGCCGGAGCCGGCCCGGGACGGGCGCGGGAGCTGCTCGCCGACGCGCATCTGGTCGTCGCCGCGGCCGGGCACGCCCAACTGGCCGGCCGGGAACCGCTGCCCGGGCCGTTTCGCACCCTGCTCGCCGCCGCCGTGGGCGGACCGTGCCCCGCACCCGTGGTCCTCGTCTCCGCGGTGACGCACCGGCGAGGCCTGGCCTTCCTGGACGGGCTGGCCGCATGGCTGCGCGCCGCCGTCCCGGAGACCGCGGGGCCCGCCGCGCGAGGACTGCCCGTGTACGCCGTGGGACCGCAGCGCGCGCGACACGCCCTGAACGTCCTGCTGGGGCCCCAGGACCGGGACACACCCGCCGTCACCCGGGCCCGGGACGCATGGCACACCTCGGGCGTGCCGGCCCTGTGTTCCGCCGTGCTCGACCCGGCGCTGCGCGACGCCCGCACGACCACCGCCGCACTTGGCGCACGGCGTCTGCGGGCGGCACTGCACGACATCCGGCTCGACGCGGGCGAGGGAGCACACGGCGCGCCCCGGACCGCCGCCGAAGCCCTGTCCTCGGACCTGCCGCCCGAGCGGCTGTGGAACGAACTGGACCGCTTCACGGCGGTGCCCCTGGCCCGCCGGACCCTGCGCCGGCTGGAGCGGGTCACGCACAGCGAGGCGCCCGGCGGGGCCGCCGTACCGGGCTCAGGTCCCGTCCCGCAGGGAGACCGGGCCGACCATCCGGAAGACTCACGGGGAGCCACCACACCATGACCACCTGGCTGATCGTTCTTCTCACACTGTCCCTCGCGGTGAACACCGCCCTGGCGGTGTTCCTGTTCAGGCTGCGCCGCACACCCCCGCCCCCGGTCTCGACCGTCCCGGCGCTCGGGCCGTCGGCCCGTGAACTCGCCGAACTCCACGAGCAGTTGGCGGCCGCACGACAGGAGACGGGCGCCGTCGAGGAGATGCTGCGGGGGCGTGAGCTGGAACTCGCGCGGCTGCGGGCGCTCCACAAGGAGGCCCAGGACGCCCACGGCCACGAGGCGGAGTCCGCCGGACGGGAGGAGATCGCCGCCGCGCAGCGCCAGGTGCGGGCACTGCAGGACGTCGTACGCCAGGTGACGGGCGAGCGCGACGCGGCCAGGGCCGAGGCCGAGAAGGCCAGGCAGCGGCTGAACGAGGCGGAGGCACGCACCGACGCGCCGTTCGGGCCGGACGAGGTGTCCCCGGCGATCCCGCGGCGGATCCCGCTCGGCCGCGACACGACGTCGGACAGCAGCGTCGACGGCGCCGACCTCGGGCCGGTCGTCGTACGCGCCGCGTCCGTGCGCGGGGACCGCTCGCGGGACGAGGGCGAACACCGCCGCGACGCGTTCCTGCTGCGCTTCGCGGAGGAACTGCCCAGCCCGACCCTGCTGAGCGTCGTCGCCGCCGGCACCCCGCACGGCCGCTGGACCCAGTCCGCGGCCGACCGCGCCTGCCGCAACCTAGCGGCCCAGGTGGCCCGGTACGCGGAGCCCCTCGGCCACCAGCTGTTCAGGCCGACGGACTCCGACGACGACCTGACCGCCCTGCTGCGGACGGCGATGCAGGGTGTCGCGCACTCCATGAGGCTGCTGACCCGGGGCGAGGGCCAGGGCGGCGAGTCCGACGACACGGCCCTCGGTGTGGCGCCGACCGCGCTGCTGTCCCGGCTCGGCGACACCAGGCAGCGCGACCACGTGGTGTTCGGCGTGGGCGACGGGGCCCTGATGCTGCTGCGCGACGGCGCCTGGCGCCATGTGTTCACCCCCGGGACGACGGCGGCCGAACAGGGCCTGCGGCTGCCCTCCGCCGCGCCACGGATCCGCTGCGCACGCGTGACGACCCAGCCGGGCGACCTCCTCGCGCTGTGCAGCGCCCCGATGGCGGAGCTGCTGCTGCGCCCGGAGGCGGGCGAGTGGTTCGCCGGCCGGTGGGCGGGCCGCCAGCCCTACCTGACGACCTTCCTCTCCGAGGTCAACGTGCCGGCGAGGGTGGCCGGAGGGGACCGTACCGTCGTCTGCCTCTGGGACTTCGGCGACGCCCGTGAGGCCCGGGCGGCCGCCTCATGACGGAGAACGCCGCCCGCACCGGGGCCCTCCCCGCCCGGCTCCTCTCCCTGCTCGCCGACGACACGCCCGAGGGGGCCGGCGAGCGGGAGGAGAACATCCTGGCGGTCGACTTCGGCACCTCCACCACCCGCGCCGTCCTCGTCGCCGCCGACGGCCGGGACCGGGTGGTCAAGGACCCCGTGAGCGGCTCGTGGCGCTGGGCGTCGGCGGTCTTCGCCGACGACAGCGGACTGCGTGTCGGAGCGGCGGCCCAGACCGGCCGTCACCTCGATCCGTCCCGCTACCTGCGGGAGTTCAAGCGGCTCCTCGGCCCGGAGGAGCCGGTGCGGCTCGGCGGCCTCGCCGTGTCCTGCACGGATCTCGTGGCCCACCTGCTGGCCACCGTGCGCGAGCAGGCACTGACCTTGCTCCCGGCCGGCTCCCGGCTGTCCCGCGCGGTCGTCACCGTGCCCGCCGGCTACGCCCCGGAGGGCATCCAGTGGGCCGCCATGCTCCGGGCCTGCCGGCGCGCCGGATTCGAGGACACCGAACTGCTGCCGGAACCCGTGGCCGCGGCCCTGGGCAGCCCGCCCCTCGACCGCCCCGGGGCGGCCGCGACCGTCCTCGTCTACGACCTCGGCGGCGGCACCTTCGACACGGCCCTGCTGCGCTACGACGCCCAGCCCGACGGAGGCCGCGCCCGCCCCGTGCCCCAGGTCCTGGGCCACGACGGCCTCGACGCCTGCGGGGGACGGGACATCGACGGCGCCCTGACGAGATGGCTGCGCCAGACCTGCGCGCCGTGGCTGGAGCCCCTGCTGGCCGACACCGATCCGGCGGCCCCCGCCCGCACCCTGGCCCTCACCGACTTCGCCCGCACGGTCAAGCACCAGCTCAGCGGTGTGGACGCCGTCCGGGACAGGCCCTTCCCGGACTCCCCACCGGTCTCGGTCACCCGCGAGTGTCTCGCCGGCCTCAGCGAGCCGCTGATCGCCCGCACCGTGGAGTGCTGCCGGGCCCTGCTCCACCGTTGCGACACGGCACCGGACGACATCACCCACGTCCTGCTGACCGGCGGCGGCTCCCGCATGCCCGCCGTCCGCAGCGCCGTCCACACCGCCTGGCGGCGCCGGCCGCACCAGACCGAGGACCCCGATCTCGCGGTGGTGCTCGGCGCCCGGCTCTGGGCGGCACGCCAGCCCCTCAGACGGCTCACGGCCCGCACGCCGTCGCCCGGCACGGAGGCACTGTCCTGGCACATCCCGGGCGGCTCCGCGCGGCTGGAACGCTGGCTGCGCGCACCGGGAGACGCCTACGACCGGGGCACCGCGCTCGCCCGGGTGCGCCTGTCCGACGGCTCCCTGCACGACCTGACCGCGGCGTCCCCCGGCCGCCTGCTGCGCCGGCAGGTCGCACCCGCCCAGCGGGTGGCCGACGGCGACTGGCTGGTGACGAGCCGGAGACCGCCCCGTGCGGCGGAACTGCCCGCCGTACCCCCGACACCCGCGGAACCGGACGTGCCCGGCCCGGTGCTGGCCGTGGCGTGGAGCCCCGACGCCCGCCGCCTCCACGCCGCCGGAGACGGCTGGATGCACTCGCTCGACGCCTCGTCCTGGACGGTGTCGGCCCCCTACCCGGAGGCGGGACGGGGGCGCTTCCTCGGGTCCGACGCCGGCGGTCTCCACATCGCGGTCGTCACCCGGAAGGGGGAGCCGGCCCTCGTCGACGCGGACGCACCCACCCCTCCGCGGGGGCTCGGTGCCGCCGCGCTCCCGACGCCCGTCCCGGGCCCCCTGGCCTGCGGCCCCCGCGGTCTGCTGGCCGTCGCCCTCGACGACGCGGCCGTCCACCTCTGCCGCCTGCGGACGGGGGGAGGCACGGGGGAGACACGGGTGGTGCGCATACCGGCCGACGGCGGGCCAGGCCCGTCCGCACGGATCAGGGGCCTCGCCTTCGACTCCGAGGGACGCCGTCTGACGGCCGTGAGCCGACTGCGCCGTACGGAGGGACGGATCACCACCTGGCGGGTCGACGACGGCGAACTCCTCGCCGACCTGCGGCTCGACACACCCGTCGAGAGGGTGGCGTCCGGCGGCGGACGACTCGCCGTCACCGGCCCCGGAGGAGGCGCCACCTCCCCCTTCGGCCCCGAGGCCGTCGTCTGGCTGTGGGAGCCCGGGGAAACGGCTGCCACCCGCCTCGCGGCCGCGCACGGCCCGGAACTTTCCCGCTCGTTGCTGGCGCGCCGAGGCCACGGGCACGCCCCGGCCGTCGCCTTCGGACCGGACGGCCTGCTGCTCGCCGAGGGCGGCCAGGACGCGACGGTCCGGCTGTGGGACGTACGGCGCCGCAGCGAGGTGTGTACCTACCCGGCCGGCGGCGTGGTCCACGCCCTCGCGTTCTCACCCGACGGTCTGGCACTCGCCGTCGGCACCGACCGGGGCCTGACCGTGTGGGCGCTGGACGCCGTACCGGGCCGGCGGTCCGACGAGCGACGGTCACCGACAGGAACGCACACCGACGCCGAGCAACGGTCACCGACAGGAACGACCACCCACGACGAGCAACGGCCATCGGCAGGGAGGACGCCGTGACCCCCATCAGCCTGTTCGACCTGTACAGTGACGCGCTCGACGCGCTCCAGGACTCCTTGGGCGAAGCCGTTCCGGCGACCGAACTCGCCGACGCCCTCGCCCGGCTGACGCCACGGCGGCCCGTCGGCGGGACCGGCGCGTCGGCCGCCTACGCGGACGCCGTGAAGTCGGCGATCGCCCTGACCCTGTACGCGGTGCGCGCGTCCCCGGTGCGGATCGCGAGCAGCGCGCAGACCGGCCCGTACGCGTATGCCGAGGCGGAACCGGACGGACTGCTGGCCCGGGTACGGGCGATGGTGGTCCGGAGCCGCCAGGCCCGTGAACCGGACGGGACCGTGCCGGTGTTCGCCCCCGGGCCGGTCCTGGTGACGGTCGGCAAGGTGCTCGACGGCCTGCGCGCCGCGCTGGAGGAGGCGGACCGGCGGACCGCGGCCGAGACCGCGCGGCCCGCCGAACCGCTGCCGTGGAGCGCGGACGACGACCTCGTCGACATGCTGCACGACCTCCTGGCCGCAGGCGCGCGGGGGCGGGAGGCCTTCGCCTTGGCCCGGATCGAGGACCTGACCGAGACCCTTTCGGCACGCGGCATCCGGGCCGTCTCCTACGACCCCACGGACACCGGCCTCGCGGGTGACCCACTGCGCTTCGACTTCGTCGAGGGCGCCCGGCCCGGCAGCGTCGGCATGACGCTCGTGCCCGCACTGGTCGACGTCGCCGCCGACGGCCGGACCCTGCGGCGAGGCCGCGTCAGGCCGGCGGCCGCGCACCGTCCGGCCGCCGTCGACAGCGACGTGCCGCCCCGCTGACCTCCCGCACAGCTGCCCGGACCCACCCCACGCAGTCCAGCCCGGACCCACCCCACGCAGTCCAGCCCGGACCCACGCCACGCAGACCAGCACGGACCCACGCCACGCACACCTGCCCGGACCCCACGACGGGCCCCTGGACGCCAACCGCCATCACCCCCGGGGGAATTCACCAGGGGACATCACCAGGAGAACCGGATGACCACCGAGACCACCGCCACCCCCGCACTCCCCGCGGCAGCCGACGACGACGGATCCGGCATGGCCGTCATCGGCTTCGACCTGGGCCACGGGGACACGGCGCTGACCAAGGTCCACGTCGGCACGCGCACGGGCGGCGCCGCGCTCGGGGACCGCAACGCCCCGCCCGAGGTGATCGAGCTGGGAGGGGACCGCAGGCAACTCGTCACCGCCGTCGCGGTGACGCCGCAGGACGCGGTCCTGATCGGCGAGGACGCCGTCGCCCACGAGGGGTCCAGGAAGTACGTCGCCTTCAAGTCCCCCGACCTCGACGAGGCGGACGTCCGCATACCGCTGGAACTGTTCGCACGACGCGTCGTCGAGGACGTACGCGCGACGCACCTCGGCGGCGCCCCCCGGGTCCGCTGGGTCTTCGGCCATCCGTCGGGCTGGACCCCGGACCAGGTCGCGGGCTACCGGGAACTGCTCGCGGAGGTGTGCGCGCCCGACGAGGTCTCCCTCGTCCCCGAGTCGCGGGCCGCGCTGCTGTACGCCCGTGACGCCGGCGACATCCCGGACTCCGACTCCCTCACCGGCACCGACCTCGCCGCGTCGACGCTCATCGTGGACATCGGGTCGTCGACCACCGACTACACCTCGGTGGTCGACGGCAAGGGACGCCTGGTCGACCACGGCAACGTCGTCCTGGGCGCCCACCTGATCGACAAGAGCCTGCTCGCGCTGGCCGTGGACCGGTCGCCCGACGCACGCCGGCTGAGGGCGGAACTGCGGGAGAACCCGGACGCCGCCCAGACGCTGGAGATCGCGGCACGCAAGCTCAAGGAGAAGTTCTTCGCCCTCAGCCCGGAGCGCCTGCGGAGCAACCCCAGGATGCGCGTGCGGACGACGGAGGAGGTCTTCACCGAGGACGACGACATCCTCGCGCTGACCCTCACGATCGACCAGGACGACATGGCCCGGATCCTCGCGCAGCCGCTCACGGCATTGGAGGGCCGGTCCTGGCAGGACGCCTGCCGCCAGGACCTCGCCGCCGCCCTGGACCACGTCGGCAAGAACGTGGAGAGCATCCTGCTCACCGGGGGACCGTCACGGATGCGCTTCGTCCGGGAGATCGCCCGGGAACTGGCACCGGACGCCCATGTGATCCTCGGTACCGAGCCGGAGTTCGCCATCGCGCGGGGGCTGGCCCTCGCCGGCCGGATGGACCAGCGGGGCCGCGGTTTCCGCGCCGACGTGGAGCAGTTCCTCGCCACCGACACGGTCCGCACCCTCGTGGAGGAGCGGCTCCCCGAACTCACCGCCGCGCTGGCGGCGACCGTGGCGTCGGGGCTCACCGAGAGCCACGTGATCCCCGCGACCCTCGCCTGGCAGCGGCGCGAGATCGTGACCATCGACGACCTGCGGGAACGCATCGCCGACGGTGTCCGGGCGGAGCTCGACAGCACCCACAACGACGCCCTGAAGGAGATCATCTCGGACTGGATGGCCCGGCTCCGCCCGGAACTCGCCCAGCACACCGCGGTGATCTGCCGCCGGTGGAACCTCGAGCCGTCGGCGCTGGCGCTGCCCGACGTGGTCATGAGCGGGGGCCGGCTGACCGTGGACGTCGACACCTCCGCCACGACCGACGTGCTGAACAACCTCGGCAACCTGGCCAACTTCGTGATCTCCGGGATCGTCGCCACCGTCCTGTTCGGCTCCGGCATGGCGCTGGTGATGGCCACCGGCCCCATCGCCGTGCTGGCCGCCGGAGCAGCCGTCTTCGTCGGCATCGACAAGGTCAAGGGCTTGGTCATCGACCAGATCGGCGACAAGGACATCCCTGCCGCCATGCGCCGCCTGGGCGGCAAGGACGCGATGGTGCGCAAGCTGCGCGCACAGGCCCCCCAGCAGGAGAAGCGGCTCGCCCAGGAGCTGTCGGACGGCTTCCAGTCGGCCGAGGACGGGCGGCTCGCCCGGGAGATCACCGCGTCGATCGGGAAGCAGCTGGCCGAAGTCGCGGACCGCGTGGAACTCCTCATCCGCTGACGGCACGGGAAGGACGACGACCATGACTCAGCACAGCGGATCACCGGAGATCTTCGAAGAACTGAGGCGGGAGATCCTCGCCCTGTTCCCCGAACTCACCGAACGGGCCCGGCGGCAGGGCGCGCAGGAGGCACTCACGCGCCTGGAGGCCGCACGCGAGCGACTGACGGAGGGGCGGCTGACCGTCCTCGTCTGCGGCGAGTTCAACCGGGGCAAGTCCACCCTCCTCAACGCCCTGCTGGGCGAAACCGGGGAACTCTGCCCGGTCGGTGCCTCGTACACGACGAACGCCGTCACCACCGTCTCCTACGGGCCCGAGGAGCGCATCGTCGTCACCCTGGAGCACCTCGACGGGACAATCGAGGAACGCCCGGTCGGACGGGAGGAGATCGCCCGGTACGCCAGCGAGAACGCCGGTGAGCCGGGGGAGGGGCGCGTGGTCGCCGTACAGGTGCTCACGCCCAACGAACGCCTGGCCGGCGGCCTCACGCTGGTCGACACACCGGGCGTCGGAGGCGTCCACCGGGAACACACCGCCGCCACGGCGGCCTTCCTGCCGGCCGCCGACGCGCTGGTCTTCGTCACCGACGTGCTGCGGCCCCTCAGCGAGAGCGAACTCGCCTTCCTGCACCGCGCCATGAAGGCGGCGCGCACGCTCGGGGACGTCGGCGGCCAGGTCTTCGTCCTCAACAAGACGGACGCGCTGCCCGACTACCGGGAGGAGCTGCGCAACACCGTCGACAAACTCGTCCACACCACCGGCGTGCCGGCCGAGCAGCTGACGGTGGTGCCCGTCTCCAGCCGCGCCCGGCTCGACCATCTGGTCTCCGGCGACCCCGAGGACCTGGAGCTGAGCAACTTCACCGCACTGGAGGACGCCCTGTGGTCGGCACTCTTCCGCAGGCGGGCCCAGGTGCTGCTCGGCGGTGCCCTCGACGCCCTGGACGCCTGCGCGTACGCGCTGACGCGGCCGGTGGAGGCCGAGGTGGCGGCCCTGAGCGCCCAGCAGGAGGACGAGCTGGGCCGGCTCACCGAGCAGGCCGAGGAGCAGCAGCGCCGTCTCACCGAGCTGGACGGCAGCGGCTCCCAGTGGCGCACCGCGCTGCAGAGCGACCTCGCCACGATGCACAACCGGCTGCGGCGGGAGGCGAACGACGGCCTCGCCCAGGCGTGGGCCCAGGTCAACGCCGACCATCTGTACCAGGACACCTACCTGGACAACCCGGACCGTCTGCTGTCGGACCTCACCCAGGAGATCGCCCAGCTGCTGGGCACCGCGAACGAACTGGCGGCCCGTGAAGCGGCCCGTGTGGTGCGGGACTTCTCCACCTTCAACGGCCTGACGCTGACCCCCGCCCCGATCGGCCGGCTGCCCGCCCCTCCCGTGCCCGCGCTGCCCCTGGTGCCCAGGTCCGAGCGGAAGGGCGACGCCGAACGCCGCAAACTGATGAGTTCCAGCGCGGGACTTGCCGCGGGCAGCTCGGCCGGTGCCGCCGGCGGGTTCGCCCTCGGCGCGCTGGTGGGCACGCTGGTCTTCCCCGGGCTGGGAACCGCGGCCGGGGGCCAGTGGGGAGCCTTCGTCGGCTCCGCGCTCGGCGGCGTCGTGGGAACCGCGGCGGGGTACGGCAACGCCGGGCGGATCATCGCGCAGGAGCAGACCACCGCCCGGCGAGAGGCCCTGCGCCGGGCGCTGGCACCGCTGCGCAAGGAACAACAACAGCACCTCGACCAGGAGATCAGGCAACTGCTCGCGGAGTGGAGCGCCGCGGTGGTCGCCGAGCTCGACAGCCGTGTCGCCCAGGCCCGGGAGACCGCACAGCACGAGCAGAGGCGGCTGGTCGGGGTCCGCGAGCTGACGGCCCGTGACGCGTTGACCCGCCGCCGCGAACTCGACGAGGAACTGCACGAACTCGGCCGCCTCAGGCTCCGTGCCGCGGCCCTGGCCGAGACGGCGGCCCGCCTGTACGGCGCCGCCGGGACCGACACTGGTGACACCGATGCCGACGGGACCGATACCGTCCGGGCCCATAGGGGCGGCACCGATTCCGGCGCGGCCAAGACCGAGGGGATCAAGGCCGACGGAGCCGATCCTGACGGGATCAAAGCCGACGGCACGGCCTCGGCGCCGCACCCCGGTGGTGAGGCGGGGTGACTCTGGAGGAGCGGGCCCTCGCGGCCTTCGGCCGGGCCGAGCGGCAGCTGGCCGCGGCCGATCACGCTCCGGCACGGCGCCGGCTGGAGGAGATACGGCACGGCTTCGGCGCCCGCCTGCGGGTCGCCCTCGTCGGCCGCGTCAGCTCGGGAAAGTCGACGCTGGTCAACGCCCTGTTGCGGGAGGAACGCGTCCCGACCGGCGTGTCCGAGCTGACGTTCCAGGTGACCAGGCTGCACCGCGCCGCACGCGAGACACTGACCGTGCACTACCGCGACGGCCGGCCGAGCCGGGAATGCGGCGTCGACGAGTTCCGTGAACTCGTCGTGGGCGCGCACCAGGACCCCGAACGGCAGGCGGAGCTGGCCGCCGTGGACTGGCTCGACCTGGGGCTGCCCAGCACCGCCCTGGACCGGTTCGACCTGGTGGACACGCCCGGTCTGGACTCGTGGCTCGGGGAGGACTCGGCGCGGACCCTGCGCTTCCTGGGGCGCACGGGGACGGATCTGAGCGACGCCACGGTGGAGCACGCGAGCCGCGCCGACGCGCTGGTCCTGGTGTTCGCCTCTGGAATGGCCGATTCCGAGGAGCGGCTGCTGGAGGAGGTCACGGGTTCGGGGATGCGCGGGGTCGAACCGCTGACCGCGGTCGGCGCGCTCACGAAGGTGGAGCACTACTGGCCGTCCTGCGCGGATCCGCTGGCCGAGGCGCGGCAGATCGCGGACCGGCTGATGCACCGCTCCGGAGGCCGCCGCACCCTGTTCGAACTCGTCCCCGTGGCCGGGCGGCTGGCCACCGGCGCGGCCGGCGCGACCCCGCAGGACGTGGCGGACCTCACCGACCTGGCGGACGTCCCTCCGTCCGTGCTCGCAGCACGCGTCCGCCGCGGCCCGTTCTTCGTCTCACGCGACTACGCGGACCTGCCCGTTCCGCGGGAGCGCAGGGAGGCGCTGTACCGCCGTTTCGGCGGCTACGGCATCGTCCTCGCCTGCGACCTCGTCCGCGAGGGGCTCACCGACGGCGAGGGCCTGGCGCGCGAACTGCGGCGCCGCAGCGGCGTGGAGCACCTGTGGGGGCTGCTGGTGGACCACTTCGGCAACCGGGCCACGGTGGTCAAACTCGACCGTGCCGTGCAGGAGGCCCGGGCGCTTCCCGCTCTCGCGGGTGCCGGCTGCGACGCCTGGGTGCGCTGGCGCCTGGAGGAGGCGGCCGAGGAGGTGACCCGGCTGCGCCGGACCGAACACGTCTTCCAGGAGCTGCACCTGCTGCGACGCCTCTACGACGGCTCCCTGGCCTGCTCCCCGGACGAGTCCGCGGAGATCCTGCGCCTGACCGGTGA
The DNA here is from genome assembly GCF_044763345.1 of Streptomyces sp. NPDC096132. Lineage (NCBI taxonomy): Bacteria > Bacillati > Actinomycetota > Actinomycetes > Kitasatosporales > Streptomycetaceae > Streptomyces > Streptomyces sp. NPDC096132. Next base: position 29,923 of record NZ_JBIWGA010000031.1, on the reverse strand, counting down.
GAAGGGCGACAGCCCGGCACGCCGGCTGGGGCTGGCCGAGGACAGCGGCGCCGACACGCTGGAGCGGGCCGCCCTGCTGCGGCAGGCCTACTGGGCGGGCGTGGACCTCGACGTCGCCCGGGGGCCGGAGGTGGCGGAGGCCGCCCGGACCGTCCGGCGCAGTTACGACCTGCTCCTGGACCGCGTCCAGCGAGCGCGAAAGGAGAGAGAAGGACCATGAGCCTGGTGACTCCGGGAATCACACGTCTCGTCCTCGCCGTGGACATCGAGAGCTACAGCGCACGGCTGCATCTGGAACAGATCAGGGAACAGGACCGGTTGGACAGGGTGGTGGAGCACGCCCTCACGGAGGCGCGGACCGACTCCTTCGCCCGTCAGGACAGCGGCGACGGCGTGCTGCTGATCCTCCCCGAGGGCATCGACCAGACGCGGGTGGTACCCCGGCTGCTGATCGGCCTGCGGGACGCGCTGGAGGTGGACAACCGGGGGCGCAGCGGAGCCGGTCGCCTGCGGATGCGCGCGTCGGTCGGCGAGGGGCTGGTGCATGTCGGGAAGACCGGCTTCGCCAGTGGCGTCGTCATCGACGTCTGCCGTCTGCTCAACTCGGGCCCTCTCAAGCGGGCGTTGCGTGCCGCCGCGGACCGCGACCTCGTCACCGCCGTCACCGATCACACCTACGAGCAGGTGGTGCAGCACCACTACCCGGGCCTGGATCCGGCGGCCTTCCGGCAGGTCGAGGTCGACATCCCGGACAAGGGGTTCAAACGTCGGGCCTGGATCGACGCCCCTCTGTCGGAGCCCCCCGCGGTGAGGAGCGACACCACCCCGGCACAGGGAGCTCCGCCGTCCGGCACGCCGCGGGCGGTGTCCGGGGCGGCCGGTGGTTCCGTGACGTCCGAGGGGTCCGGGAGCACGGGCCGGGGCAGGGCGCGCGACGGCCTGGACCTGGGCGTGCGCCTCCTCGAAGGCGCCTATCTGGCAGGGGAACTGATCGGCCACCACCACCGCGATCCGGACGAGGGGAAGGACGGACACCGTGACGGCGCTCTCCCGCACGGCACGGGCCGGGACACCGCCGCGGAGAGCTCAGGAGGAGGGGCCGTCTTCGACAGTACGACGGACGGAGAAGCCGACGACGACGAGGACCTGGACGACGACGACTTCTACGACGAGGCGTGAACTCCCTTCGCCGGAGGCCCGGACCGCGGCAGCGGCGCGGTCCGGACCACCCGGGCGAGCCGGGGGGAGAGAGCACGCTCAGACCGCCCATCCGTCCAGGAACACGGCCGCCGTGCAGCACACCAGGGCCACCGTGAACAACCACATCGCCCACGCCACGGCGCGGTACTTCAGCGTCACGATCGCGCTCACCAGCCGCAGCTGATTGGCCGTCGCCTCCAGCCGCTCGTCGGCGGAACGTCGCAGCTCGGCGATCAACTCCCGCTCGGACGAGAACCGGGCGGCGTCCATGAAGTACTCCACACGCGTCACCGGCCGAGAGCCGTACGCCCCCCTCGGATACACCGCACGGGCCAGCATGCCCACCCCGCAGGCCGCCACCGCGAACCCCAGCCACCACAACCACTCCACGGTGGCGTCCAGAGAACGCGGCGACCACGACCCGGCGAGCAGACCACCCGCGAGCGCACCCGCCCCGACACCGGCGCCGGCGAGCAGGATCTGGGCCTTGTTGTCGGCCCGGTCGACCTCGTTGCGTGCCTCGGCGAGAAGCTGTGTCGCGTACTCCAGCGTCTTCGCGTCCGCCGATCCCGTGCCGGGACGCCCGCCCCGCTGCGCGGTCCCCGCCGCCCCGAGGAGCCGCAGGTAACTGAGAAGGGTCATGCTCCGATTCTGCCGTTCTGAGCACGGCCACCAGGGCGCTTACCGAAAACGGATCGTGGTCGCGGCGGCGCGACCCGCCGGGCGACGGCGGGTCGGCGACCCGTCCGCGCTCAGGCGGGCAGTGCCCGTTCGGGGGCGCCGTTACGAGCCTGCCAGGCGGCGAGGTGGGCGCGGGCGGCGGATTCGGCGCGGAGGCGGGCCGACGTGGGGACCGGCAGCCGGCACAGGGCGTCCAGCGCGTCGAGCATCCGGTCGGCGAACCGCCGCCCCAGGGGAGTCAGCTGACCCGACGCCAGGACGATGAGGGTGGCGTCACGGGCGGCCAGGCGCCACCGGGCGAACTGGACGTGTGCCTCCGTGTGCAGGGCCGCCCCGGTTTCCCGTCGGCGCGCCCAGAAGAGGGCGACGCCCAGATGCGCGTACGCCCCGTGGAAGAGGCCGACCAACGGGCGCGGGTCGGGGCGCCAGGGGGCGTAGAAGCGTTCCGGTCCCTCGGCCGGCTCCAGCAGGTCGAACAGGTGCAGTAGGGCGGCGAACTTGTTGTGCTGCATCTCGTGCGCCATGGTCACCGCGAAGCCGGTCGCCGTGGTCGGCCGGGACATGCCCACGCATCCGAACGTCTCCGCGGTGCTCCCGCTCGCCGAGCCCCGGTCCGTCGTCACCAGAGGCACCAGCAGGCGCGGGCCCGCCGCCAGTTCCTCGTACGACTCGGGGTGCTCCGCGCGCAGCATCGCGCACCCCGCCCGGACCGCCGCCCGCCACCGGCCGACCTCCACGGCGCCGGGCCCCGGCGCGCGGGCGGCGTTGGGGAACCCGGGCTGGTCGAGGACGTCGAGGAGGAGCGGGGCGCCGGGAGCCAGGGTGGTGAGATGGTGCGGGGCGTACCACCGTCCTCTGGAGGGCGGCAGGACCACGGGGGCTGCCCGGTGCTCCGGACCGTTCCACCGGCCCGGCCCCGTCGGCCCGCCCGGCGCGTCCGACGGGCAGGTGTCCTGCCACGGTCGCGGTTCCTCCGGGGACTCCCGCCGCGCGCGAGGCTCGGGGCGCTCCGGTTCCCCGTGCGGTCCGGCCAGGGTGACCCGGGCCCTCCCGTCCGTGCCGACGACCACCTCCGCGCGTCCGCCGAACGCGGCACCGGCGGGGGAGAAGCAGGCACGGCCGAGTGACGGCAGGGCCACCGACGGTCCGTCCACCTGCCAGGCCAGCCGCGCGGGCAGTGCCGCGCGCACCGCGGCCGCGGCCGCCAGCGCCGTGAACCGGCCCAGGGCGGCCCGGCCCGGATCCGCGCCCCGCCGCAGCTGGGCCAGCAGTCCGAAGAGGACCGGGCCGGCCGCCGGGTGCGTGAGGACGGCCGCCCCCTCGGCCGGGGCAGCGTGGGTGGCGGCGGCCAACAACTCCCAGGCCCGCGCGGCCTCCTTGGCGACCGTGCCCCCGAACTCCCGGGCCTCGGCCGTCACGGCGTAGGCGCCGGCCAGCCGCCTGCTGTGTTCGGCACGGGCCAGCAGCCGCAGGGCCTCGGCACCGCCGCCGCCCCTGGCGACCGCGTCGAACAGGGGGCCCGGCATGCGATGCGGGGGCGGTGCCGTGCCGTCTCCCCGTCCCCGCGCGCCGTACCCGCCCGTCACTCCGCGCCGTCCGAGTCGTACGGGCCGTCCTGGGGCCTGCCCCCGATGCCGGGTGTCACCGTGAGGCGACCGACATCCGCCGCCAGCCGTTCCCGGACTCGTCCGATCAGCGTGCCGAGCTCCGCGCAGTAGACACTCGGGTTCGCGAACCCCGTCGTCCGCCGGTAGCGGGTCGCGTAGTGGCCGCCGCCGCACACCCGGTGCAGGGAGCAGGCCCGGCACGTGGGAGACAGGCCCTCGCGGCCCCACTGCCGGGCCGCGACTCCGGGGTGGCGCAGCAGATCGTCGAAGGTGTGCCGCCACACGTCGAGTCCGGTGCGGGACGCGCCGTCGTACGCGGTGCGCAGCGCGTCGTCCTGGGCGAGGGAGCCGTCGGTCTCCACCACCGCGTAGCGCACCGGGCGCAGCCCCAGGGACTCCGTGCGCGGAGTGCCGCCGAGCAGCAGGGCGAGCAGGTCGTCGAAGAGGCGGACGCCGGTCTCGCGGACCGGCGCGCCGTACCAGCGTTCGAACACGGCCCAGAGCCAGTCGGCGTAGGGCGTTCGCCGTGCGGGGGCGGGCAGTCCCGGCGGTGGCGTGTCCCAATTGCCGAGCGGGAGCAGGAAGTCCACCGCCGGCGGGGAGTACGCCAGCAGGCTCTCGTAGGTGCGCACCGGATCGTTGCGCAGGTCGATCGTGCACAGCAGGGCGCCGAACAGCCGGCGGTACGGCTCCCGGCCGAGCAGGCGCAGCCCGGCGTGGACACGGGCATGACTGCCACGGCCGTCGGCCGACCGCCGGTGCCGGTCGTGCGCGACCCGGCCGCCGTCGGTGCTCACCCCGACACGGATGTCCAACTCGCCCAGCAGGTCCAGTCGTCGCTCGGTCAGCCGGGTGCCGTTGGTCTGCAGGGACAGGTGCAGACGCACACCGTCGCCCACAGTCGAACGCAGCGTCCCCGCCAGGTGCGTGAGTTGCTGGTCCGACAGCAGGAGCGGTTCGCCGCCGTGGAGCACCACGCCCGCCTCGGTGAGCCCGTGCCCGGACAGGTGCGCGGCCACGCGCTCCGCCGTGCGCGCCGTCGTGGCAGGGGCCATCGCACGGGGCTGGGCGCGCCAACCACGGTCGTGCGAGCGGTACATGTAGCAGTAGTCGCAGGCCAGATCACACCGGCTGTGCGCCTTGAGCACGAAGGAGTGGAAAGGGACGGGCACCCAGCCCGCCGCCGTACGTTCCGCGACGTCGGCCGCGCGCGGCCACAGCGGCTCGGAAACGTGCAGTGGCGGTCGGCTCATCCGCTCCCCCCGGCGGCGTACGCCGCGCGACACGCCGACGACGGCCGGCGCACATCCTGCCACCAGTATTCGGCCCGCCGGAGAGCAGCGTCAACATCGCTAATCGGTCAACGAACGCCTCCGGCAGCGCAGTTGCCGCAGTCGGCGGGGGCCGGACGGCTGACCTGACGTGGCCCGCGGCGTACGCTGAAATCGCCTTCCCGTATTCCGCCGGAACCCGAGGCGCCCGCAAGGCCGGCGCGGCGGGATCCACGAGACCGCATGGAGTGGACCCATGGCCACAGCCGAAGGCGCGGCCCGCGTCGTGGCGGACGACGAGCCGGAGGCCGACATCGAGTCGCCCGTCCTGGACCTCTCGGCGTTCACCCCGGACGAACTCGCCGCTCTGCCCGAGTCCGTGCTCGGTGACGTGCTGCGACGGGTGTGCGCGGGCTCCGCGGACGGCGACCCGTTCGTCACCGGGCACAAGGAGAGCGCATGACCGGCGGAAAGACGCACCACCCCTATACTCGAAGCCCTGTATGACCCCTTTTGGTGCGAATGTCTCCGGCGTGGAGCCGCCGGAGGCATCCGCAAGTGATCCCTGTCGTGCCGCGTCGAGCGGAGAGGTCATGTCTGTCGAGCGGAGAGGTCATGTCTGACGTCAACCCCCTGGACGGAAACAGCCCGTCGGCTCGTCCCGACCGCTTCGAGCGTCCAGGGCCGTTCACCGCCTTCCTCGCCACGTCCGAGAACCTCGGCCTGAGCACCACGCTGCGCAACGCCGCCGACATCCTCGCCGAGGGCAGCCGCAGCGTCCTGCTCGTCGACGGCCGCGTCGGCGCGGCCGACCGGCCCGGCCCGACACCCGCTCCCCGGCCCGGCGAGGTCCACCGCATCACCGTCCGCGGCCGCGAGGCACTGGCCGCCCTCACGGACGACCCCGTGGCCGCCGCGTACGACCACGTCCTGATCGAGGAGCCGGTCCCCGACACGCCCGACGCGGCCGAGACCACCCGGCAGGCCGCCTACGCCGACGCCCTCGTCGTGTGCTTCGCCATGACGGCCTGGTCCATCGACGGCGCCGCCGCCCTCGCCGAGGACCTGACCCAGCGTCGGGCGGACCGCCCCGCACGCCTGCTCGCGCTCGGTCTGAAGAGCGACATCGGCGTGCACGACCGGCTGCGCAACGCACGCGAACGGGTGCGCCGCAAGTTCGGCCCGCTCGCCCGCACGCTCGGCGAGAGCGACATCCCCTTCCTGGAGATCCCCTACAACCCGCTCTACCAGGACAGCCGCAGTCTCGCCGTGCACACCGAGGACATCGGCACCGTCACCGGGCTGCGCCCCTACTACGAGCGGCTGGCCGACTGGTTGCGCGACCGGCGCACCGCCCGGCTCACCGACGTCACGGTCGTCCACTCCACCCGACACGCCCCCTGGGCCGACTGGCTGGGCGACCGGCTCGCCACCCAGGGCGTACGCACCGAACTGCGCCGCGCCGACACCTACGCCGGCGAACGCCCCGACCCCGGGCACGCCCTGCTCTTCCTCTCTCCCGACGACGGCGACGACACCCTTCTCACGCAGATCGGCGCGCTCTCCCACACCGATGTGTTCATCGTGCTGCTCGACGAGCCGTTCCCCCACACCGAGGCCGCCCACCACGAACGCATCGACCTGCGCGACACCGGCGAGGAGGAGGCGCTGCGCAGGCTCTACGGCGGTCTGCGGCTGCGCGCCGAGCCCCCCGAGCCGCCCCGCGGCGCGGCGCCCTTCCCGCGGCTGCCCAGGACCAACAACGTCGCCCCGCGCGTGGGCTCCTTCATCGACCGCAGCGACCTGCTCGCCCGGCTCGACGAGGAGGTCCGCGCGGCCGGCCGCGACGGCGCCTGCCTGGTGCTGCACGGCCCCTCCGGCTGGGGCAAGAGCGACACCGCGCACGAACTGTGCCACCGCTACGGCGCCGCCTACGACGTGGTGTGGTGGGTGCGTTCCTGGGGACGCGACCGCGCCGAGCGGGGCCTCGGCCGGCTCGCCGGGCGACTGGCCGCCACCGCCGACGGACTCGGCACCGGCCCCTCCCGCGTCTCCCGGCTGCTGACCCGGCTCTCCCGACCCGACAACGACATCGGCAGCTGGCTCCTCGTCTACGACGGTGCCTTCGACCCCACCGAGCTGCACGGCCTGCTGCCCGTGCCCCACGAGCGCGGACACGTCCTGATCACCAGCCGGGCCGCACCCCCAGGGGCCCCCGCCGACGGCGCGCCCGAGGACCGGCCCCCGCACCTGGTCCCCTTCGCCGCCCCGCCGATGACACCGGACGAGAGCCGCGCCCTGCTCGCCGACCGGGTGCCGGGCATCACCGAACAGCAGGCCGGCCAGATCGGCAACGTCGTCGACTTCGTGCCCCACGCGCTGCACCTGGCCGCGTACTGCCTGGCCGAACGCGCCGCCGTGCACGCCCGCGACGACCACCTGAACCCCGTGGCCGCCGTCCGCGCCGCCGTCGGCGATCTGCTCGGCGAGTACCGGGCCGGGCAGACCGCGCTCCTGGAACAGTCCGACCAGGTGTCCCCGGTCGCCGTGATGGTCCAGGTCGCCCGGCGTGTCGTACAGTCCACGCCCGGCGCCGCGGCCTGGCGCGCCGAGAGCCCCGAACACGACGCGCCGGGCTGGCTGCTGAACGCCGCGTCCCTCCTCACCGGCCGCGGCATCGGGCTGGAACTGCTGCGCTCGCGCCGTATCCTCTCCGAACTGGCCCGCGACGACGACGCCAGCCACCCGTCCGCCGCCCCCCGCCCGCCCGACGACGTCCAGCTGCCCGACGAGCACATGGTCAGCGTCGCCCTGTGGGCACTGGCCCAGGTCGGCCTGCTCGACGTCGACTTCGACCGCACCGCACAGCCGCTCGCACAGCACCACGGACTGCGCGACCTGATCCGGGCCGGCATGAGCGAGGACGACCGCAGGCACATCGAGTCCGTCCTGCGCAGCATCCTCGCCGAGTACGCGCCGCAGGAGAACCAGGATCTGCCCGCGGACTGGGCCCGCGAGGTGTACGCGCTGAGCCTCTGGGAGGACCCCCGGCCCCGGGTACGGCGTTCCCTGCTGCGCCACCTCAGCTCCCTGAGCCAGCGCGGCGAGGCCGCCGACCTCGACCGGCTCCTGGAGATCGCCGGCCACGCCCACGCAGCCTGGCGCGCCGACGACGACGAACAGTCGCCCGAGTACCTGCGGCTGCTGAACTTCACCGCCCGCGCCCACCGGCTGCGCGGGGACTACGACACCTCCCGCCGCCTGGCCCAGGAGGCCCTGGCCGGCCACCGCCGGCTGCTCGGCACCACCCATCCGCGCACCCTGCTGTCCGCCGACTCCTACGCCGCGACCCTGCGCGCGCTGGGCCGCTTCGACGACGCCCTCCTGCAACTGCGGCCCGCACTCGAGCAGTTGGAGATCCTGCTGGGCTGGAAACACCACGCCACCCTGCAGGTCGAGCACAACGTTGCCCTCACCGAGGCACTCACCGGCCGCGTCGCCTCCGGCCTCACCCGCCTCCAGTCGCGCTTCCGGTACCGGCAGGCCGTCGGCGGCGTCGACGACGCGGCGGCCTGGGACTCCGCCGATCTGCTCGCCTACCTCTACCGCGCGGCCGGCCGGGTCGGCGAGGCGCACGACCTGCTGCGGCAGCGGCTGCGCCGGCACGGCGACGTCTGGGACGGCGAGCGCCTGCGCACGGAGGTCGGCCTCGCCATCAGCGAGCGCCGCCTCGCCGACGGCTTCCCCGCCGTCAAGGATCCCCGTTACGGCTACGAACTCGCCCACGAACGCGACAAACGAGCCCTGCGCCTGTACGTCAGCCGGTTCGGCGCCGACCGCTTCGACACCCTGCGCTGCCAGTTCAGCTACGCGGCGGACCTGCACGCCCTCGGCAAGCCCGGCGACGCCGAGGAACAGGCCCGGCTCTGCGGGGAGACCCTGGCCCGGCGGTTCGGACCCGGCCACCCCTTCACCGCCCTGTGCCAGGTCCGCCACGGCGTCTACCTGCGCGCCACGGGCGAGCTGCGGCTGGCCGAGGAGGTCGGCCGCACCGCCCTGAACCTCCTCGGCCACAAACTGGGCCGCGCCCATCCCTGGGTCGCCGCCGCCGAGAACTCCCTGGCCGCCACGCTGGCCGCGACCGGACGCACCGAGGAGGCCGTCGACCTCGCCCACGCCGCCCTCACCCGGCTGCGCGACCTGGGCGTCGCCCACCGCCCCGACGGCCGCCGCGTCCGGCACCAACTGGACCGCCTCACCGCCACCGGCCCCCGTCGCCCGGAGCCCGCCTCCGGCTACGACATCGACCTGGAGCTGCCCGACTTCTGACCACCCGTCCGTCCCCCTCCGGCTCCCCTCGCACCGACCGAAAGGCGAGCACCGTGGCAGCGCCCGCACCACACCGCACCGACACCCTCACCGAGTCCCACTGGACCCGGAGGCGGCACGGCCGGATCACCGCCCTGTGCGAGGAGGAGGTCGCCGGGACGCCCGAGATCCGTTCGGTGTCCCACTACAGCAACGGCATCCTCGACTTCACCGTCCTGCGCCACCCCCGGGCCCCGCTCAGCAGTGCCGTGACCGAGGCCGGCGACGAGGACGACAACGAGTCGCTGCCCACCAGCCGGCTGCTGCTGTGCGCCCAGGACCTCGGAGCGGTGCTGCGGCCGCTGGGCACCGGAGAGCTGATGCGCACGGTCGTCGCCAACTCCCGCGGCGGATTGTGGGGCGGCCGGGCCCGCCCCGGCGAGTTCCTCGCGGCCACCACCGACCTGCCCACCGGTGTGCCCGCCATGGACGCCGCCATGAACCGGCTGACCACCCGCATCCGCACGGAGATCCACTCCCTGCCGGACGAACTGCTCGGAGGCGACGACCAGGCCCGGGCGCACCTGGCCGCCGCCGGGGCCACGACCGGCCCGCACCTCGACTTCGGCACCGCGGCCGAGCCCGACACCGCCTACGAGGACCAGCTGCGCGACGTCTGGCGGACCCACGTCAACACCACCGACCTGCACTACGCCGGCTACTACCGGAACTGGACCCTGGTCTGCGTCGGAGACGTCTTCGACACCGACGCCCTCGGCCCGCGGTTCATCGACGTCAGCGTCCGCACCCGGCGCACCGCCTACCGCGACCTCTCCCGCAGCCTGCGCGGACACCTGGTCCGCCTCACCGACGCGCTCGCCCTGGTCGCCCCGCCCGTCGTCGGCCACGCCCCCGTCGACCGGCTCGTCCTCGACGTACAGGAGGGCGCGGTGTACGTGCACTGGACGGCGGCGGACTCCTTCCTGGTCGGGGTCACCCTCGACCAACGGCAGGTCGGCAACGCCGAACGCCGCCTGCGCGGACTCACCCAGGCGGTGGGCCGGATACCGGTACCGCACTGAGGGACCGGCCGATCACGAGGTCGCGGCCGTGCTCAGCGCCCCCCACACCTCCTCGGCCAGCACCTCCACCGCGCGGGCCGAGGTCAGGGCGTGCTGCGGCCCGGCACCGCCCAGCAGATGAACCGGCAGCACCTCCACCGCGCACTCGTACTCCCGGCATATCCGGCGCAGTTCGCCCAGCTGGAACTCGGTCGCCCCGCCCGGCGCCGCGGCCCGTGCCCACCCGGCCACCGAGCTGCGGAAGTCCTCGGTGAGGGTACGCACCAGCGTGGCGCAGCCCAGCACGCTGAGATCCGCGGGCGTCGCCGCCGTACGCAGGTCCGCGGTGCGGTCGGCGACCCGGCGGGTCACCGTCTCCAGCATGGCCAGCGCGTCCCGGAAACGGCGCCGGACCGGACCGGGTAACTCCACGCCCGGCAGGTCCGCTTCCGCCACCACGCCGCGGGGCACCGGCGCGTGACCGGTCTGCGCCTCCACCGCCAGAGCCGCCAGACTCCGCCGCACCGCCCGCAGTTCGGCCGTCTGCTGCTCCAGATCCCGTCGCATGCGCTCACCCAGCTCCACGAGCCCGCTCTCGCGCTGTTCCTGGAGCAGCCGTCGCTGCAACTGCAGCAGCGCCTCGTGCGCGGCGCGCGCGAAGTCGTTCTGCCGGTACAGCAGGGGCCGTGAGCCGATCGCCCGGCCCAGCCGGTCCTGCATCGGCTGCGACGCCAGCCCGTTGATCACCAGCAGCGCCTCGAACCGGCCCGGCCGCACCGCGCTGCGCAGCCCGTGCACATGGGCCGCGATGCGCTCGGCGTCGTCGGCGAGCAGCACGGACCGGGTGTGGATCACCGCCAGATAGCTGTTGGGCGCGGGCGACAGCCAGTACAGGACCTCGTCCCGGTCGCCCGGAGAGCGCGACAGCCGGGCCGGCACCGGGTCACGGGAGGCGATCCGCCACTGGCCCAGGTCGAGCGCCTCGTGCACGTCGTCCACGACCTGCCGGAACGACACCTGTTCGTGCAGCGCCCGCACCGCCCTGAGCACGGTCGCCCCGGACACCTCCCGCACCCCTCCCGCGGCGTCCTCGCTGAGCTGCCAGGCGAGCCGGCTCACCCGGAGCACCTCGCGGGGCACGCCGTCGGTCAGCTCGTGCAGCAGCCGCAGGGACTCGTCCTCGAACGGGCCCGTGCCGGCGGGCCCCGAACGGGCGGCCGGCGTGCCGCTCGCGGCGAGGTACTCCGCCACCAGCTCCCGGGTGTGCCGCTCGTTCAGCCCGGTGGGCCACAACTGCACCACCCGCTCGTGGATGCTCGACCTGAGGGCGCGCAGCCCCTGGGGCGAGGTACAGAACACGAGCAGACCACCGTGGCTCGTGTGGATGTTGATGAGCCGTTCGAAGGCGTCCATGAAGGTGCGCCGGTTCTCCTCCGGCCAGTCCAGGGCCTTCTCCAGCGAGTCCACCAACAGGACGTAGGCGCGGCCGACCCGGCCGTACAGGAAGCCCTGCACGGCGAGCGCGTCGAAGGCCCGGTCGATGCCCGCCGCCGCGCTGCCCCCGCCGGAGGGGCCGAGCGCCTCCGTGATGCCCCGCTCGCGCAGCGCCTCGGCCGGTTCCTCGCCGCTCAGCCAGTTCCACACCATCCGCTTGAACGCGGGTTCGAGCAGCAGGGCCAGCGCGGTCGCGAACCGGCGGTGCTCGGTCACCTCGCTCAGTTTCCCGCGCAGGTCGGCGTGCATCACCTCGGGGTCGTAGCGCAGCGCCGAGATCACCTTGTCCGGGTCGAGACTGCGGTCCCGCAGCCCCTCCGCGATCTGCTGCAGCGTCTCCCGGCGCGGATCGTCCTCCTGGGCACCGACCCGCTCGGCCGTCACATAGGCGTAGTAGTCCCGCACCAGGTCCTCGAACGCCTGCCGGCCCTGCTCGGTGTCGCCCGGGCCGCGCAGCCGGTCCCGGTACAACCGCCCCATGTCCTGGGCCGGTTCGTCCACGATCCACATCGCGGCCTCCGGGCGCTGGGTGCGCACCGACTCGTGGGCATGACGCAGCGCATGGCTCTTGCCCAGGCCGAACCCGCCCACCAGCGCGACCGCCCGGCCGCGCCGCCCCGCCGCGGCGGGCGGCGCGAAGTAGTCGTCGATCAGCGTCCGAAGGTCCCGCACCAGCGGGGTGTCGATGTGCGCGTTGCCGGAGTCGGCGCCCCGCACGGCCACCTCACCGAGGTCGGACGCCGGGCCCAGGCGCACGACAGGGATCAGCGGGAAGGGGTTCCCGTGCCAGATGTCTCCACTGACTGGGTCCACGGTGGCACTCCTCGTCTGTCCGGTTGCGGCGTTCCGAGCGGCGGTGGGATGCGGGGATCGCGGGGTGCGGGACCGGTCACGACGGCTGGGGCGCGCCGGGCTGCCGGGGCACCGCCGGGACACTGGAGGAGGGCCGGCGGGCCATCGCCGCCAGGTCCAGGGCGGGCTCGCCGAGGTCGGCCGGGGAGACCAGGACGGGCGCGCCCCGGTGTCTTTGCTCCTCGGCGAGAGTGAAGCAACGCTTGCGCAACTGCCGCACGTCGGAGCGGACCCAGGCGTCGGCGTGCGGGGAGAGCGGCGGATCGGGGTCCGGGTGCCCGCCACGCGCCGACTGGCTGAACTTCACGGTGTCCTCCGGAGTGAGGCTGCCGAGCGAGAGATGCGTGAGTGCGGGGTGGGCCCCGAATTCCTCGACCACCTCGCGTGCCCTGTGGGGATCGTGGTGACTGACTTCCACGAACAGTACGATCCGGCTGCGCGCGTGTCTCAGGCACGTGCGCAGAAAGTCCGTGCGAACCCCGCCCCGCTGGTCCCGCCAGTCCATGTGCGGCACGATCACCAACAGCAGCGCGTCCTGCTCCGCGAGCAGCGTGCTCAGCGACAGGAACGCCTGGTAGACGTCGGGTTGGTCACGGATGTTCGCCAGCGGGGCGGCGGGGAGCTTGCCGTTGAGCGTGTCCACGACCCGGTCGCGCAGTTCGCGGTTGATCTCCTCGGTGGCGGCGAACTGCCCGCGCTTGTCCCGGCTGAAGCGGTCGTCGCGGTTGTCGTAGCCCGCGGTCATCGCCACGAGAGGCTGCGGCGGCCGGATGACGCCGGGGCCCCCGCGCGCGGCCGCGGCCCGCCGCGCGTAGTCGGCCAGCCGCTGCCGGGCGAGGTGGACGCACTGGTGGATCAGTGTCGTCTTGCCCATGCCGACCGGCCCGGTGACCACCACCAGATGGCCGGTGTCGACGTTGGGCAGGATCACCTCCGGCAGCCGGTCGAGCCATTGGTCGAACTGCCGGACCCGCTCGTGCGCGTGGTCGACGTCCACCCACAGGCCCGCGTGGCTCTCCTCCGCCCACGGCACCAGCGGATGGTCGTCCAGCGGCTGCGGCGCCAGCCAGGGCAGCAGATCCCTGCTGCCCGGCACATGCACGGCGTAGGGGTTGTCCGGCACCGGCCCCGTCATACGGCGGCTCCGCTCCGCCGGGGGAACCACTCCCGCACGGTCCGCCAGCCCCAGTGCACCCGCCCCCGGTCGAGGGCGACCACGGCGCGCAGCGCACCGTCCAGCTCGGCCCGCGCCGCCCGCGTCAGATGGCCGCGGGCGTCCATGCCCAGCGGCGCCCCGTCACGGACCCGCGGCAGCGGATCGGCCAAGGGGATGCCCTCGGCCGCTCGCAGCGCGGCCCGCTGACGTGCCTTCGGGCCGGGCAACCGGCCCAGGGTGACGGTCAGCGCCTCGCGAGAGGTGCGTACGGCGGTGTGGTCGGCTCCCGCGTCGTCCTCATAGTCGGCCAGGTACTCGCGCACCGCCGTACGGAAGGCGCTCTCCTCGCTGCGCAACTGCCGCTTCATATCCCGCTGTTCGGACGAGGTGCGTTCGAATATCTGACCCCCCAGGGTGAGCAGCACACCGACCACGAGCGGGGGCAGCCCCTTCAGGAACGTCGGGAACCAGTCCTCCTCGGCGGCACCCGGCGTGGCGGCCGCCGGTGCTCCCGAGGTCGCGGCCATCAGCGCCGAACAGGCCCGCGCGAAGTCCTCCTCGCGCACCTCGGCCCACCGCAGCGGCGGCATCCGCCGCCGCGCGCCGACCGTCCGCACCGAGTCCGCGCCCGAGTCCGCCGTCAGCAGCCCCAGGCGTACGGCGGCGGCGACGAGGTCCACCCGGTGCGCGTCGGAGAGGCAGTACACCAGCTGCACGTCCCGGCTCGGCGAACCGGCCGGGGCGGCCGCCGCCGGGGCCGCGGCCAACGCCAGCGTCGCGCCGCACACCGCCAGCACGCTCCGCGCGGCCCGGCCCGGCCCGCGCACGGCGACGCCGGCACATGTCGCCGGACGGCCGCCCGGCGGACGCCGGGGCCGCGTCGTCCCCGGTCTGCCTGGCCTGGACCTCTGCCGCATACGTCCTCCCCGTCCGGCCGCCGTGCCGTGCTGCCCGTACGGCCTGCTCCCACCCCTCGGACGACGGTTCGTGACGGCCCGTCGCCCCCGATTCCTCTCCTCCACGGCCCGCGGAACGCCGCGGACTAGGCGACGGACCGCTGCTGCGCGTCCTGCGGGACGTCGTCGGCCCCGGCCTCCAGCGGGGAGGGACGCGGTCCGGCCGCCTCCAGTTCCCCGCGCGGGCGGCGCGGCCCGGGCCCGCCGCCGGGTGCGCGCAGCCGGGCGAGGACCAGTTGTCCGGTTCCGTGGAGCACGGTGACCGTGATGACGGCGGGCCCGACGGTGGCGGCGGTGCCGGGGAAGTCGCGTTCCAGGGAGAGGGCGATGAGCACGGCCGTGATGCCGTTCTGCTGTCCGAGCCCCAGCGCGATCCGGTCGCGACGCTCCAGGCCGCGCACGAACAGCGGCATGACCACCAGCGCCACCACGGCTTGCGCCACGAATGCCGCGCTCCCGAGGACGAACCCGGGCCACCAGGCCACGCCGTGGGCGAGCAGCATCCCGAGCGCCAGGAACGCGGCGAGATACGCGCCGCCCACCGCCCGGCCCACCAGCCTGCCCAGCAGCGGGGAACGCACGAAGAGACCCGCCAGCGCCACCGCGAGCATCAGACTCCGGTCCGCCGCCAGCACGAGCGTCACCACGACCAGCACCACCGCCGCCACAGCCCCGGCCCTGCTGCCCGAGCGGGACTCCGGCAGCCGCGCCGCCACCGCACGTCCCGCCCACCACAGCAGCAGTACGGCGGCGAGCAGCGCGGCGTTGGCCACGAGGCCGGTCAGATAGCCCCCGGTGCCGTCCCGCAGGATCCGCGGGGTGCCCTCGTGGCCGGCCGCCGCGTACGCGTACCCGGCGAGATAGAGCGTGAGGAGCACGGTCATCGGGTCGTCGAACGACGCCCACGCCTTCAACAGCGACCGCGCCCGCGGCGACATCCGCTCGCCGCGCTCCAGGGCCGCCACCGACAGCGGGTCGATCTGCGCCACCGCGATGCCCAGCACGAGCGCCTCGGGCCGCCGCAGGACCAGTGCCATCGTGCCCGCGATCAGGGCCGCCTTGAGCACGACTCCGACGGTGACGGCGGCGACCACTCCGGGTAAGTCGGCGCGCAGCGCCTTGAGGTCGATCGCGTACGTACTGCCGTACAGGCCGACGGCGAGCAACAGGGAGGCCGTGAACAGGTAACCCTCGGAGCCGACCAGGGCCGAGGCGTCCACCCCCAGCCCGATCACGACTCCGGCCGCGAGCGCACCGGCCCCGCCCACCACCAGGCCGGGAACGGCGCGGGGCAGCCACCCAGGCCCGGCACGTCCGGATGTCGACATGGCTCGTCCCCCCTCCGTTCCGGACCCACGAGGTCGGCGACCACCGGGGGACCCGCACCGCACGGGGGCGTCACGGCCCCGTGTGTCCGCCGCCCCGGGACGAACACCGCGCAGGACGACGAGCGGCCCCGTTGCCGCACCTCGTATCCACGATGCCCGGCGACGTCCGCCGCCGAACACGGATCGACGCAGGCTGACTACTTTCAGGCGATTCTCATCGCTTTCCGCCCATGGTCGCCCGGTTCCACACCCGCACGGGGCATGAGAGCAGCCGGGCCCGCCCCCACGACCCTGTCATCGGTCAGCCGGTTGTCCCGGCCTTCCGCGCCGTCGCGTGTGGCTGCGCGGGGGTGGGGTGAGGCAGAGGGATCCTTTGCGCCAGCTTGTCGCCCTCGACGTCGAGATCGGGCAGCAGCCGGTCCAGCCAACCGGGGATCCACCAGGCCTTTTCCCGGGCGAGTGCCATGGTGGCCGGGATGAGTGTCATCCGGATGACGAAGGCGTCGACGAGGATGCCCACGGCGAGCGCGAAGCCGGCCTGTTTGATCATGGGCTGGGCGTTGAAGACGAACCCGGCGAAGACGGAGACCATGATGGTGGCCGCCGCCACGATGACCGAACTGGCGCGTGCGAAACCGGTGACGGTGGCCTTGAGCGCGGGCTCCCCGTGGACGTGTGCCTCGCGCATGGAGGTCACCAGGAACATCTGGTAGTCCATGGCGAGTCCGTAGAGGACGCCCGTGATGATGACGGGCAGGAGGCTCACGAGCGGTGCGGTGGCGTCGATGCCGATCAGGCTCTGCATCCAGCCCCACTGGAAGACGGCCGTGGTGAGGCCGAACGCGGCGGAGACGCTCAGCAGGAATCCCAGGGTGGCCATGACGGGGACCAGGAGCGAGCGGAAGACGAGGAGCAGGACGATCAGGGAGAGCCCGAGCACGACCGCGACATAGAGGGGCAGTACGTCGGCGAGCCGGTCGGAGACGTCGATCGCGAGGGCGGTGAACCCGGTGATGCCGAGGGTGGCGTTGTGGGCCCGGCCGATCCGCGCGCTCTTGTCGCGTACGGCGGTGACGAGGTCCTTGGTTGCGTCGTCGTTCGGACCGCTGCCGGGAACGAGGCTGAGGATGGCGGTCGTACCGGTCTCGTTCATCCCCGCGAGGGACACCGAGGTGGCGCCCTTGATCTCCCGCAGCTCGGAGGTCACCGCGGCGAGCGTCTCGGGGGTGAGGGCCCGTCCGGCGGTGGTGGAGTCGACGGCGACCAGGAGGGGGCCGTTGTAGCCGGGGCCGTAGGCGTCGCTGGTCAGCTCGTAGCTGCGGCGCTGTCCGGTGTCGGGGTTGTAGCTGGCGCCGGAGGGCAGGCCCAGTTTCATGCCCGCGGCGGGCACGGCCAGGATGGCGGGTATCAGGATCGCGGCCGCGAGGGCGGCGTAGCGGTGGCGGACCAGCCGCGTTCCCCAGCGGGTGGCCCGTCCCTGCTCGGCGGCCGGCGTGCGCCGCTGCGCCCCGCGCCGGATCCGGGCAGGGCAGATCCGCTCCTTGACCAGGCCGAGCAGTGCCGGCAGCAGGGTCAGGGCGAGCAGTACGGCGATCGCGATCGTGGCGGCGGCCACGACGGCCATGGTGGAGAGCAGGGCGATCCGGATGACCAGGAGCCCGGCGAGGGCGATGATCACGGTGCTGCCGGCGAAGAAGACCGCGCTTCCGGCGGTGCCGATGGCCCGGGCGGTCGCCTCGTGCGCGTCCAGTCCGTCGTCCAGGATCAGCCGGCGTTCCCGGTTGACGATGAACAGCGCGTAGTCGATGCCGACGGCGAGCCCCAGCATCAGGGCGAGTACCGCGGCGAGGGAGTGGATCTCGAACACGGTGGAGAGGGTGAAGGCGCCGCCGACCCCCACCGTGACCCCGACGAGGGCGATGACCAGGGGCAGGCCCGCGGCCACCACTGACCCCAGGGTGATCAGCAGGACGAGGGCCGCGACGGCGACGCCGGCGATCTCACCGACGCCGACGATCTCGGGGATCTCCATCATCGACGCGGACGGCAGGACCTCCAGGCCGCCGCGGGCGGCGCGCTGTTCGGCGGCCTCGACGGTGCTGTCGATCGTCCCGGAGGGAAGCTCGTAGGTCTGCTCGTCGAACTGGAACTGCATCAGGGCCGTGGAGTCGTCGGCGGAGACGAACACGCCCGGGACGGGCTGCCCGTCCGACCGGAGCGGGACGGGCGTCGGGCCGGAGGCCGGCTTGCCGGCCGCCTTCGCCACCGCCGCCTGGGCCTGCAGCAGCGGGCTGTCCGCGCCCTTGGCGGCTTCCTGGGCGAGGACCTTCCGGGTGTCGACGACGTGGTCGTGGCGGTAGACGGCGTCCACGGCCGTCAGGAGCGCGGCGTGGACCTTCGCGTCGTCGATCCGGCCGCCCTCCGGAGCCTTGAAGAGCAGCATGCCCTGACCGCCGGACGCCTCCGGCAGGGAGGAGGCCAGATCGTCGATGACCTGCTGGGACGGGGTGCCGTCGATGCGCACCTCGTTGCTGAGCCTGACCGGGTTGGTCACGAGCAGCGCCACGACCGCTGCCAGCACGGCCAGCCAGCCACCGATGACGTACCAGGGTCTGCCGTAGGCGAACCTTCCCAGCCGATACAGCACAACGGACACAGCTCTCCCCTTCGTCCGGCGGTCCGACGGTCCAGACCGCGCCATGAAGTGAGAGGCTACTATCGAACTGATAGGAGACTATCAAAGCGATAGGGAGCTATCGGCGCGATAGACTGCTATCGCCGCCGGCCGGGACGGCTTTCACCGCGGGACAGGGAAGAATCACGGATGGCACCCACGAACGACCGCACGCCCCGGCGCCGGGTCGACGCCCGCTCCAGCGTGGAGCGCATCACCGCCGCGGGGCGGACCGTGCTGGGCAAGGGTGACGGCTCACTGGAGCAGATCGCGGCAGAGGCCGGCGTGGGCATCGCCACGCTGTACCGCCACTTCCCCAACCGGGAGGCCATCGTCCGGGCCGTCCTCGAGGACATCCTCGAAACCGACCTGCTCCCGCTCGTCGAGCGTGCCGCCGACGCCCCTCACACCCGTCAGGCGCTTCAGGACATCGCCACCCGGCTGCTCGACCTGATCACTCAGGAACGGGGCCTCGTCGCCTTCGCCGGCAACTTCGCCGACGTCGCCGTGGACGTCCTCCAGCACTTCAGCGCGTCACTCCAGCCGCTCCTCGTGCGCGCACAGCAGGAGGGAGAGATCCGCCCCGACCTCACCGCCGAGGACATCCCGCATTTCCTCGTCATGGCCGTCGCGGGCCTCGCCCTCCCCGGCACCGCACCCTCGCTGCGTGCCCGCTTCCTCGCCCTCCTCTTCGACTCGCTCAATCCCGCCAACGCGACCCCCCTGCCCCCGCTGCTCGCCGGAGAGGAAGACCTGCGCACGGCGGTCGGCAATGTCACGCCCGGTGGGAATCGTCTCTGACACGTACCGCTCGGCGGCCTTCGCGGGATCCTGTGGCTTTCCGGTCGACCGTCCGAAGGGCGTGTCGTCAGGACGTGGCCTCGCGGATGCGGGCGAGCAGGGTCCGCAGCCGGGTGCGGTCCTCCGTGGTGAGGGTGGCGGTGGCCTCGGCGAGGGCCTGGCGGTCCACCGCCTCTGCCTCGCGGTGGCACTCGACCCCCTTCTCGGTGAGGCGCAGCAGGAACGCGCGGCGGTCGTGCGGATGGCGGACCCGCTCGACGAGTCCGTCGCGCTCCAGGCTGTCGATGATGCTGGTCGTGGTGCGCGCCGACACCCCCGTCATCTCGCTCAGGTCCCGCATCCGAAGGGGCTGTTCGGCTCGCGCGAGCATCCGCATGGCACGCAGTCGGGCGACCGAGGCGCCGCCCGTCCGCAGCCGCGCCTCCACGAACTGACGCAGCCGCTGGGTCGTCTCGTAGAGCTCGTCGACCACGATGTCGCTGCTGCCCTGCACTGCCATGACCGTCTCCCCGTTCCGCCGGATATCCGATTCTATGAGCAGACACATACTGAGTATGCTCAGCATGTGCTCTCGTTCCTCCGCCGCTCCCGCCCGCCCGTCCCCCTCTTCCGTCTCAGCCAGCGCCTGGTCGTCCCCGTGATGTGCGTGAGCGTGACGTTCATCGCCATCGTCGACGGCGCGATCACCACCGTGGCGCTGCCCTCCATCGCCCGCCAGTTCGACCTGACGACGGCGGCCCTGGACGGGGTCGTCGTGGTCTATCCGGTCTGTCTGGCCATGGCGATTCCCGCCTCCGCCTGGCTGGTGGAGCGGTTCGGGGCCAAGCGCGTCCTGCTCACCGCGCTCGCCGCCTTCCTCGGCTCGTCGCTGCTGTGCGGTACGGCGGCGGGGCTCGCCGAACTCGTCACCTACCGCGCGGTCCAGGGGCTGTCCGCCGGAGTGCTCTTCCCCGCGTCGGCGGCCCTGCTCTTCGCGACCTTCAGCTCCTCCGAGCAGGTGCGGATATCGCGGTACATGATCATTCCGCAGCAGATGGCCCCGGCGGCGGCTCCCGTCCTCGGCGGGCTGCTGGTGGACCACCTGTCCTGGCGGTGGGTGTTCTACGTCAACCTGCCGGTCGGCGTGCCGGTCGTGCTGTTCGGCATGGTGTTCCTGTCGGAACGGCGAGGTCGCCTGCCCGGCCGGTTCGACCTCACCGGACTGCTGCTGAGCGCCGCCGGGCTGGGGTCGGCGATGTTCGGGATCTGCGAAGGCCCCAACCGCGGCTGGTCCTCCGCTCCCGTGATCACCGCGCTGATCCTCGGAGCGGCTCTCCTCGCCGCCGCGGTCACCTTCGAACTGCGCACCGCCGAACCGCTGCTGAAACTCCGACTCTTCGCGGACCGGCTCTTCCGCGACACCAACCTGATCAACCTCGTCGGTCTCATCCCGATCCTCGGCGCGATGTACCTCGGTCCGCTCTTCCTCCAGGAGGCGCAGGGCCGCACCGCCCTGGAGTCCGGCACGAGCACCTTCCCCGAGGCGTTCGGCGTACTGCTCACCGTCCAGGTCGCCGGGGTCCTGTACGCCCGTGTCGGCCCCCGTGTCATCGTCGGGTCCGGTCTGGCCGGCGTCGCCGTGGTCCTCCTGTTCTTCTCCACCTGCGACGAGGACACGAGCCTGTGGACCTTCCGGGCCTACATGTTCCTGCTCGGCATCGCCATGGGCGGGGTCTTCATGCCGACGACGGTCGCCTCGCTCACCAACATCGACCGGCACGATCTGGCACAGGCGTCCACCCTCAACACGGTCGTACGCCAGACCGGAGGCGCCCTCGCCCCGGCGGCGGTCACCACGGCCCTCGTCCTGGGCACCCCCGCCGCGGCCGTCGGCGACCCTCCCATCGGGGCCTACCAGCACGCCTACCTGGCCCTGGCCGCCCTCGCGGCGCTGACAGCGGTCTTCGCCTTCACCCTCCCCGACGCCGCGGCCCGTGCGGCGGCCCGCGGCACCGCCGCCTCCAGCCGCTCCACGCCCTTCCGCTCCGATCACGAGAACGTCCACTGACGACCAGCCGCGACCAAGGCCGGGCTGGCCACGAACGCAGTGGTCGGAGGTAATTGAGGTCAAAATCCGACAAATGTGAGATCACCTGACAAGATACCGGATGCCGCCCTAACCTGACGGTACGTCGAGCGCCTCGACTCCCCTTCGGTTGACTCTCGGGCATGCCCACGCCGAGCGGGAGGGAGACGGATGCACCAGCACCAACATGTCTCCCCGGGGTTCGCCGGCCGTGGTCCGCGGGGGAGAGGTGTCGGCGCGCCGTGATCGATCTCATGCTCGTGCTGCCGGTGCGCGCCTACCGTGACGCCCTGGTGGCGGTGCTGGAGGCCGAGTCCGGCCTCCGGCTGGTGTGCCAGGCGTCCACCGCGGCCGAGGCGCTGGCCCGGCTCACCCCGCACGAGCCGGCCGTGGCCCTGCTCGATTTCGGCACGGCCGATGTGCTGCCCCTGCTGTGTGCCATCCGCCGTGCGGCGCCCGCCACCCATCTCGTCGGGATCGGCGTCGGGCACGACCGGCCGCACGCCGAGGCGGTCGTGCGGGCGGCCGAGGCCGGCGTGGCCGGTTTCGTGGACGCGGACCAGCCGCTGCCCGACGTGGTCACCGCCGTGCGGTTGGCGGTGCGCGGCGAGTCGTCGTGCAGCCCGCGGATCGCCGCCCTGCTCCTGCAGGCGATGCGCCGCCGCCCCGCGCCCCCGGCGATGCCCGCCGGCCTGCCCGGACCGTCCCGGCTCGCACCGGACGCGGCCGGCACCCGGCTGACGCCCCGGGAACGGCTCGTGGCCGAGCTGGCCGCCCGCGGATTGACGAACCGCCAGATCTCGGCGCATCTCGTGGTGGGGGAGTCGACGGTGAAGACCCACATCCACGCCATCCTCCGCGAACTGCAGCTGCGACGCCGAGAGGAGATCGTCCTCAGCCTGGACCTGGGCCTCGCCCCCGGCGCGGCCCAGAGTGGACTGGCTTTCACCCCCGCCCCGGCCCTCGCCCTGCGCGGCGCGACCCGCACCCGCCCCTTGCGCGACCTGCTGGGCGACCGCACCGTCGCCGACCTCGCCGCCACCGACATCACGGCCCTGACCACCGCCGCCGAGCTCTCCGGCGCCGACCCGGCGGCAGCCACCCACCTCCACGAAGTCGCCCGTCTGGTGACCCGACTCCTGACCTGACCCACACCCGTCACCACGGCTGCGGCACCCCATGCGGGAGGGGGCCGCAGCCATCCTCACCCGGAGGGCCTGCGCCGGAGCGCGGAGCCGTCGCGGATGAAGAACAGGACGACACCCAGCGCCACCAGCAGAAGGACGAGGATGCCGGTGCGTCCGCCCAGGAACGAGCCGACCCGGTTCCAGGTGCTGACGGGCGGCGCCTTGGCCATGTCACCCAGCCAGATCGAGCCGTCCGACGCCTTCACGGGCTGTTCGGCCGACTTCCGCAGTGCCTGCGCCAGTCCGGGCACCTGCCGGTCCATGTCGGCGGCGCTGAGCTTCTCCGTGCCCAGCTTGCTGAAGTCGACCCCGCCGGTCGTCATCACATAGGTGACGACGGTGTTGCCGACGCGGGTGGTCTGCTTGTAGGTGAAGTCCCCTTCCTTGATCGAGCGGAGATACCGGTCGTAGACCTGCTGAGGTTTCCAGAGCCCCGACGTCGCTGCGGGCCCCGGGTCGCCCGAGTCGATCAGCTTGTCGAAGGACGTGCTGTGGCCGCTGTCGTGCCGGTCGCGGATCCACTGCGCCACGACCCGGGCCAAGAACGCCTGGCGCAAAGGCGCGTACTCGGGGGCGGTGTTGACCGCTTTCACGATCTTCGGCACCACCATCTCCCGTTCGAGCCGCTCGTTGCGCGCCGTGTCCGCGGGGTCGGCGTTGCAGTTGCCCTGACCCAGCCCGGCGACCTTCTCGGCCTTGGCCTTCACGTCGAGGTCGGCCTTGAGGACGTAGAGCGAGGAACCCTCCTGGTGGACCCGCACCTCACCCGGGACGATCCACATCCGCGAGGAGTAGCAGATCTCTCCCGCCGAACTGCCGAGTTTCTCCCAGTACTCCTTGCCGAAGGAGGTCTTGGGGTCCAGCAGTTTCCCCTCGGTCTGCTTCATCTGCCAGTCGGCCTCCAGCAGTGCGCGTCCGGCGTTCGTCCGGCCGAGTCGGGCGTCGATGATGCGGTCCGGCTCGTCCGGGTTGAGGTTGACCCAGAACTTGTCGGGCTTCAGCGCCAGCCAGGTGCGCAGATCGGCCATGCTGTCGATGACCGCGCTGCGCCCGGAACGGGAGTCCTGCGCGAGCCCCTTCTCGGCGCCGTGCGCGGAGAACGCGTACTTCACGCCGGATCCCGCGTCGTCCGACAGGTACCGCAGTTGCAGACTGGAGAAGTCGACGCCGCCGTACGTCTGTGAGGCGAGGGCCCCGGCCAGGCTGCCGCCGCCCTCGTCGCAGGGGCCGGCGGCCAGGGGCCGGGCCGCGAGGTTCATCGACGAGGTGTTGGTCGTCCCGGTCTGGCAGGGGGCCGTCATTCCCAGTTTCTGCATGGCCTCGTCGACCGCGCCGTTCTCCCAGGCCTCGTACTCGGAATCCATTTTCGGGTACAGCAGCTTGAGGGTGCGATTGGCGCTCTTGGCCTGGGCCGTCCCGGCCTCGTCGAATTCGGTGATGAACAACTCGTTCGGGAAGTCGTATCCCCGGGCCTCGACGTTTTTCTGGCAGACGTTGCAGTAGGTTCGAGGGCCCACGATGCCGGCTCCCGACTCGTTCTTGATCGTCTTGATCGCCTTGGGTATCGCGCGGCGTTGGCTCTTGTTACGGGCGATCCTCAGGAGGGCGGCCCTCAGGCTGCGCGACATCCACTCGTCCATGCCGTCCTCGGAGTGCCTGTTCTTCCCCATGCTGCCGGTCGCGATCTCGAGCACCTGGTCATTGCCGTATCCGTCCACCGGATGCACGCCGAGTCGCTCGAAGAGGCCGTCGAGGAAGTAGTCGTCGGAGTTCAGCATCCGGACGCTCAGCGGATACTTCCACCGAGGCGCGGAACTGGGTGAGTGGATTTCGGTGGAAAGGTTGGCCAGGAATGTCCGGTAGCCGTCCTTCACCCACTCCGGCAGGTCCTTGCTTTCCTCCATCCAGCTGAAGGTGAAGAACGCCACGGAGGTGTTCGGCGGAGGGAAGGAGAGCTGGTCGAAGTTCTCCTTGGCCAGGTAGTACTGCTGCCCCATGCCGTCCTGGACGACTTTCCGGGCGATGCTTTCGAGTTCCTTGTCCGTCGGTACCTTGCCCGGCGGCACCAGCAGAATTCTTTTCTGGGCCTCGGGGGAGGGCGTGGCCGCGACCGCGGGACCGCCCGCCAGGGCCGGCGCGAGGGCGACGACCAGGGCGGTGAGCACCGCGGCGAGGCGCCGTGCGTTACGTCGCATCGCCCCGCTCCTGCGGAGGCGAGGGCGGGAGCACTCCCGTCGCGTCCAGGTAGGCGGTCAGGGCCGACGGGTTCCCGCTCGTCTCCCGCTCACCCCTGCGGAAGACGACCAGACCCGCTGCCGCCAGCGCGCCCAGAGCCAAGGTGGTGAAGCCGGCGACGCCGACCGCGGAGGTGCCGGTCGAGCACGTCCTGCGGTGCGTCAGGTCGTCGATGCTCACCGACGGCTTGTAACCGATGCCGACGGCGCAGGCGGACGCCGGCTGAGGCACCGTCAGCAGGGCGCAGCCCGCCAGCGCCGCACCCGCGGCCAGCCTCGCGCCGGTCCTCCGGCCGCGACCGGCGCGGCTCACGGGTTCACCGCCTGGCGCCGGAGCTTCCCTCGCATCACCCGTGCCCTCAACTCGTCCCCCTCTGCCTCGGATTCCGGATCCTGTCGCACCTGCCGGCTCGCGAGTTCCAGTTGGGCGGACTGCAGGCGGTGCAGGGCCAGCGCCGTGCTCCGGCCGTACGTGCGCCAGGTGCCCACCACCGCCCAGAACCGCAGCACGGGCGAAACGAGGACCGGTGCCTCCGCCGCGGTGATGGGCCCGTCCGCCGTGGTCTCGGCCGCCACCGCGTCCCGCAGCAGGGGCGCGCGCGAGCGCAGGCCCGTCACGAGGAGGGCCACGGCCAGCGCGATGAACGGCAGCTGGGGCAGCAGCCAGAAGAACGGCGAGACCACCAGAGTGTCGAACGCGCTGCCGATCTCGACGTGGTCGCGGGCCTCGCCCGCCAGCCACCCCGACAGGACCTCGGTGCCGATCGCCCCGCCGATCGCCGCGATCAGGCTCGCCGCGACGAGCCACCCGCGTCGCCGGGCACTCACCGCCGCGCCGAACCCGGCTCCGATCAGCGCCCCGAACGCCACCGGCCCGCCGAGCAGGCCGATCGACTGGCGGATCCAGTACTCGAAGCCGCTGGTGGGCCCGAAGAAGACGCCCAGTGAACCGTAGAGCTTGATGATCAGGACGCTTTCCACGAAGGTGTGGCCGAGCCCGATCGCTGCGCCGAGGACCAGGCCCGTCACCGTGTCGGTGACGCGATGGCGCAGCAGTGTCAGCAGCAGGACGACACCGGCCGCGACGACGCACTCGTTGACGACGCCGAGATGCACGATCAGCAGGTCGATGGTGTGGTCGAGCCCTTCGGTGAAGTCGCTGAGGCCGGACACGCCACTGAAGTCGGTGTCGGCGCTGGGGCCCACATAGCCGTAGACCGTGCCGAACGCCAGGCTGGTGTAGGCCCGGCCGAGCCCGAAGACGATCAGCGCGCCCCAGGCGAACGCGAGCAGCAACGCCGTCCACGACACCGTGCCGAACCGCACCACCGCGCGCAGCAGGACCAGGGCCAGGACCGTACCGGGCAGGCACAGCAGCGCATACGGGAAGAACTCGAAGACCACGGTCAGGGATATCAGCCCGAACGGCAGCAACAGGCATCCCAGGGTGAACCAGGTCAGCACGATCGCCCGCCGTCCGCCTTCGCCCGCGGCGTCGTCACCCGCGCCGCCGCGTCGGCGTGCGGTCACCGCGGCGTAGATCTGGGCGCCCGCACCCACCGCGATGCCCACCAGCACGACCCAGAACACGATCTCCGGCGTGGACAGGAGCCGGCCGAAGGATCCGGAGGATCCGGGCAGGTCGTAGAAGATCGACAGAGCCGGCTCGTCGGGCGCCAGGTGCGGCCGGGTCAGGTTGAGCACCAGCTCGACCAGGTAGACGGCGACGGCGATGCGCGCGATCAGCAGCGCCCGGGCCCGTGCCGGCGGGTCGTCCCGGAGCAGTGGGAAACGTGAATCCTTCATGAGCCGCCTCCCGTCAGGCCCGACAGGTCCGGCAGGCCGGGCATGTCTGTGGGTAGATCCGTCGGCAGATCCGTGGGTAGATCCGTGGGCAGGGAGAAGCTCGGAAAATCGGTGGGCAGGTCGGTCGCCCCCGGAAGGGACGGGAAGGACGTCGGTAAGAGCCCGGACGGCGTCTGGACGCTCGGATAGGTCACGTCGTTCGCGCCACTGAGGTTCACCGCCAGCGAGGCCACCAGCAGCACCGCGCCGAACGCACCCGCGGCGGCCAGCAGCCGGATCTGGGTGCGCGGCGGACCGCCTTCCCCGCGCGTGGAGTCATGCGTGCTCAACTGATCCCCCGTCCTGTCGAGGCGTCCGCTCTCCAGGTGTCTCAGCCATGCCGGGCCTGCCACTTGACAGCCCGTCAGGCGGGTGGCCGCCGCGACGAGTATGGCATGCCCATGCCCACCTGACTCCGGACCCGCCACAAGACCGACACCCCATGTGCCCACTTCGCGCACACCTGCCGACAGGGGATAGGTGTGCCGCGAACGGCGGTCGTGCATCTGCCGGCCACCGCTCATCGAGGACGACCGGGGCCTGTCCTCGATGAGCGGCATCCTGGCCTACACCGCCTACCGTCTGCTGCCGGCCTGGCGGCCCGGCCTCACTTCAGGTGCCGGGCGAAGAACCGGTGCGTGTCTTCCAGCTCGAACCAAGGGGTACCGGTGTGCCCGCCCATGTTGGCGTGCAGCGTCTTCTCCTTGGTGCCGAAGGCGTCGAACAGGTCCAGGGCCCGCTGCCGGGGGTTCCCCTCGTCGTCCCACTGCAGCAGGAGCAGCAGCGGAACGGTGACCTGCGGGGCCTCCTCGCGCTGGGCGCGGGGCACGAAACCCCCGGCGAAGAAACCGGCGGCGGTGATGCGCGGATCGACCACCGCAAGCCGGATGCCGAGGGCCATCCACCCCGAGTACCCGACCCGGCTGCCGATCTCGGGCAGCGAAAGGAGGGCGTCCAGAGTGGTCTGCCATTCCGGGGCCGCCTTTTCGACCAGCGGGCCGATGAAGGACTCGAAGATCTCGTCGACCGGCTCGCCGGCCTGCATCGCCCGGCGGAGGTCGGCGCGGGCCTGCTCCTCGGCGGCGGAACGGGGCCGGTCGCCGCACCCGGCGGCGTCGATGGTGGCCACCGCGTAGCCGTACGCCGCGGTGTGCCGGGCGCGGGCCACCAGCCGGGCTTGCCCCTTGGGCAGGCCGTTGTTGTGGGCCATCAGGATCAGCGGAGCCGGTGCGGCGGATTCGGGCGTCCACAGGGTGCCGGGGATCTCGCCGAGGGTGAATTCGCGCTCGAGGACGCCGTCGTCGAGGCGCTGTTCGGAAGTGAACTGCATGGTCGTGCCTTTCGGGAGTGCGCTTGAACGGCGCTCCCGGACGACCTATCGTCCGACCGCGACCCCGGAGGGGAGCACCCATGTCGATACTGCGTTCACGGGTACCACCTCCTCGTTGTCTCGCACGGCCTCCGGAAAAATAGCAGCGGCCGCTGTGGTCCGCCAACGGGTTTTCGCGGAGGCTCAACGAGACTTGTGCGGGGTCTGCCAGTGCGGTCAGAACCAGTGCAGGCAGTGCGGGGAACGCTCGGCGCGGAAGAGTGCGTCAGCGAGGGCGGCTGCGCCCGGGCGGTGGGTCCGGATGTGTCCGGCACGCACGAGCGTGCTCGGGGCGGTGCCACCGAGGTAGACCGAGCCCAGGTCACGCACGTCCAGGGACAGGTCGGGCTCCCGGTCCGTCGGGACGCACTCGGCCTTGCTGTCCTGGACGGTCAGCAGGTAGCGGCCGTGCTCGCCGAGGAAGGGGTCCTCGACGTCGAGGACGAGCTCGCCGTCCATGAACCAGCCACGCGCGGTCAGCGCACGCGGGACGTCCAGCAGTCGCACCCAGAGCCAGTCCATGTCGCCGCTCACCTCGCCGGCGCGGAAGTCCGCGAACTGCCAGCGCAGCGGGTGATCGGACGGGACGTGCTTGAACACGACCTGAGAGACCAGGTCGTGTTCGAGTGCGAACCGGGCCAGGGCCGTGAAGACGGCGTCATCGGTGGCGATGGTCTCGTCGACCGTCAGGGTGCCGGACTCGATCGAGTAGCTGGCGTACCCGTCCGGGACGCCGTCGGTGTCCCGGTGGACGGCGACGTAGCGCGGCGCCGGCGAGATCGGGGGCTGCCCCGCGCGCAAGGCCCACCAGCGGTGCGGCCGGGACAGCGCGCCGGGCTGGGCGCGGCGGTACCGGTCGTAGACCTCTTCCAGAATCTCGCCGCACTCGGCCCGACGCAGCACCTCGACCGAGCCGTTGTCCGAGCCGGTCGCCGGTGCGTGGGCCACTCCGCCCGCCCTGGGAACGGCGAGGGCGGCCTCGTGGCGCGGCACCTTCAGCTGCGCCGTGTAGGTCGCCGGTCCGTAGCCGAACCTGCCGTAGATCGTGGCCTCGGAGGCCAGCAGCACGGAAAGGAACTCCCCGCGGGCCCGCAGCTCGGCGAGCTGATGCCGCATCATCGCGCTGAGCACGCCCTGGCGCCGGTGCGAGGGCAGGACGCCGACGGCGGTCACCCCGGAGGCCGGGACGAGGGTCTCACCGGGCAGGGTGAGCTCGAAGGAGTGCGTGGCGGCGGTGCCGACGGGCCGCCCGTCCGCCGTCAGGGCGAGCATGCAGCGGTCCATTTCGAGCGCCGACCACCAGAGCCCGCCGCCCTCGATCGGGGTTTCCGGGAAGTGCCCGAACGCGGCATGGACTGTGTCGACGAAGACGTCGAGATCCTTGTCGGTCGTGGGACGGATCTCCATCGCTGCTGCCTCCTCGGGATACCGGCACCACGACTCGGGGTGTCTGGCCACAGTGCAGCGTTGACTCGCGGCAAGGGCAAGCGAATTACGGCCGGGCCCGCGGCCGCATCGACGGCCGGCGCCCTGTGGTGGACGCCGATGAGGTGTCCCGACAGTAGTGGACTACGTGATCTCACGGATGTCACCCCAAGAGGTGATGTGCCAAGGTCAGCGGGGTACGGGGGTGTGCGGTGCACGAGTCTGTGGCCCGGCGAACCCTTCCGAGACCTGCACTCCTCAGGAGGCTGTAACCGTGACGACTCTTGCCCTCGGACCGAGCTGGCTGGAACCCGACACCCTGCTCGACAACTTCGGCATCTGGGGTCTGCTGCTCATCGTCTTCGCGGAGTCCGGCCTGCTGATCGGGTTCTTCCTGCCGGGTGACTCC
>NZ_JBIWGA010000030.1:0-105762 GCF_044763345.1 Streptomyces sp. NPDC096132 | reverse complement strand
GCTATCTATTTTCGGGTTGTGGGGCTCCCACTCAATCACGGGGGGGGGCCCCGGCCCACCCCCGGGGTGGCCGGCCGGGGACCGGCGGCCGCCCCCCCCCCCTTCTCCGGCTGTGAGACGGTGGGGCGGCTCAGCCCTCCTTGGGCTCCTCGCCGGTCTCGCGGCGCTTGAGCTCCTCCTCGCGGCGGCGCAGATCGGCCTCCCAGTCCTTGAGGAGCTGCTCGTCGTCCTTGGCCTTCTCGTCCTTGAGGGACTTGAGGAACTCGGGGTTGTCGTCGGGCGCGACCCATGTCCCGCCAGGGGCGCCGGCGGCGGCGCCGCCCGCCGGGGCGTGCCGCACCTTGCCCGCCACCAGCCAGGCGACCGGACCGACCAACACCTCGCCGAAGAGCAGGATGATGAGCACCCACACCACCTTCGGCAGCCCCCGCACCTCTTCCTCCGGGGTGTTCAGGCAGTCGATGAACGCGTAGATCCACAGCGCCAGGACCAGCAGGAACGGCAGATACCTGAGCATGGTGGCGGGTTCTCCCAGAAGACGGCGACAGGGCGTGAGGCCGCCCCGGTGACGGGGTCAGGGTAGCCGGTGGCCGATACTTGGACACATGGCTTACGACGATCTTCGTTCCCTGCTCAGGGCACTGGAGCGCGAAGGCGACCTCAAGCGCGTGAAGGCAGAGGTCGATCCGTATCTGGAGGTCGGGGAGATCGTCGACCGGGTCCAGAAGTCCGGCGGCCCCGCTCTCCTCTTCGAGAACGTGAAGGGGTCGAGCATGCCCCTCGCGATGAACGTGTTCGGCACCGACCGGCGGCTGCTGAAGGCGCTCGGCCTGAAGTCGTACGGCGAGATCAGCGAGAAGATCGGCGGCCTGCTGCGGCCCGAACTGCCGCACGGGTTCGTGGGCGTGCGCGAGGCGTTCGGCAAGCTCGGCGCGATGGCGCACGTACCGCCGAGGAAGGTGAAGGACGCGCCGGTGCAGGAAGTCGTCCTGCACGGCGACGAGGTGGACCTCGAGCAGCTGCCCGCCCTCTTCACCTGGCCGCAGGACGGCGGCTCCTTCTTCAACCTCGGCCTGACCCACACCAAGGACCCGGAGTCCGGGATCCGCAACCTCGGGCTGTACCGCCTCCAGCGCCACGACAAGCGCACGATCGGCATGCACTGGCAGATCCACAAGGACAGCCGCAACCACTACCAGGTGGCGGCGAGGAGGGGCGAGCGGCTGCCGGTCGCCATCGCCTTCGGCTGCCCGCCGGCCGTGACGTACGCCTCCACCGCCCCGCTCCCCGGTGACATCGACGAGTACCTGTTCGCCGGGTTCCTCGCGGGCAAGCGGATCGAGATGGTCGACTGCAAGACGGTCCCGCTGCAGGTGCCCGCGCAGGCCGAGGTCGTCCTGGAGGGGTGGCTGGAGCCCGGCGAGATGCTGCCGGAGGGCCCCTTCGGCGACCACACCGGCTTCTACACCCCGCAGGAGCCCTTCCCGGCGCTGACGATCGACTGCGTGACGATGCGCAGGCGCCCGCTGCTCCAGTCGATCGTCGTCGGCCGTCCGCCGACGGAGGACGGTCCGCTGGGCCGGGCGACGGAGCGTTTCTTCCTTCCCCTGCTGAAGATCATCGTCCCGGACATCGTGGACTACCACCTCCCCGAGGCGGGCGGCTTCCACAACTGCGCCATCGTCTCGATCGACAAGAAGTACCCCAAGCACGCGCAGAAGGTCATGCACGCGATCTGGGGCGCCCACATGATGTCCCTGACCAAGCTGATCGTGGTCGTCGACTCCGACTGCGACGTCCACGACCTGCACGAGGTCGCCTGGCGGGCCCTCGGCAACACGGACTACGCCCGTGACCTCACGGTCGTCGAAGGCCCCGTCGACCACCTCGACCACTCCTCCTACCAGCAGTTCTGGGGCGGCAAGGCGGGCATCGACGCGACGAAGAAGTGGCCGGAGGAGGGGTACACGCGGGACGGCGGCTGGCCCGACATGGTGCTCCCCGACCCCGACACGGCGGCGAAGGTCGACCGCCGCTGGAAGGAGTACGGCCTGTGAGCTCCGCCTCCGCAGCCCTCCCGCAGCCGGGACGCACCAAGGCCTTCCTGCGGCTGGTGATGATCGAGCACTCGGTCTTCGCGCTGCCCTTCGCCTATATCGCCGCCCTGACGGCGATGTTCCAGCAGGACAGGAACATCCACTGGGGGCGGCTGCTCCTGGTCACCATCTGCATGGTCGGCCTGCGCACCTTCGCCATGGCGGTCAACCGGATCATCGACCGGGAGATCGACGCGAGGAACCCGCGCACCGCCCACCGCGAGCTGGTCACCGGCGCGATGTCGGTGAAGCACGCGTGGACGGGCGCCCTGATCGCGGTCGCGATCTTCCTGGGCTCGGCGGCGATGCTCAACCCGCTGTGCCTGGCCCTGGCGCCGGTGGCGGTCATCCCCATGGTCGTCTACCCCTACGGCAAACGCTTCACGAACTTCCCCCAGGCCATCCTGGGCCTGGCCCAGGCCATGGGTCCGGTCGGCGGCTGGCTGGCGATCACCGGCGAGTGGTCCTGGGAGGCGGTCATCCTCGGTCTCGCCGTCGGCATCTGGATCGGCGGCTTCGACCTCATCTACGCCTGCCAGGACGTCGAGACCGACCGCGAGATCGGCGTCATGTCGGTCCCGGCCCGCTTCGGCATCCCGGCGGCGATCTGGGCGGCGCGGGTCTGCCACGCCGTCACGACGGCCCTGTTCGTCTGGTACGCGGCGGCCACCGGCGCCGGCGCCTTCTTCTGGCTCGGGCTGCTGATCGTCGCGGGCGCGTTCGTCTACGAGCACTCGATCGTGCGACCTCATGATCTGTCCCGGCTGAACAGGGCGTTCTTCTCGACGAACGGTTTCATCGGCATCAGCCTGTTCGTCTGCGCCCTCGTCGACCTGCTGGTGCGCGGCCTCACGGTGTAGTGCCGGTCCTGAGTACCCCCACGTTCGCCGGTACGCTCAAGGTGTGAACGCAGGAGAAACGCAGCGCGTGCCTTGGATCGTGGGGGTGTCCGGGGCGTCCGGTACGCCGTATGCCGCCGCTGTGCTGCGGGCGCTGCTCGCCGGGGGCGAGAGCGTCGACCTGGTGGTCAGCCGGGCCTCGCGGCTCACGCTGCTCGACGAGACCGGGATCTCCTTCCGGGACGCGCACTGGCGGGACGACCTGCGGGAATGGCTCGCACGGGGGGCCGACGGCAAGCCGGGCACCTTCGACGTGGACCTCGACGGCGACCGGGTGCGGTACTGGGCCGCCGGGGATCTGGCGGCGGGGCCGTCCTCCGGGTCGTATCCCGCCAAGGGCATGCTGATCGTCCCGGCCTCGACCGCCTGCGTCGCCGGTGTCGCCCTCGGGCTGTCGAAGGACCTGCTCCAGCGGACCGCGAGCGTGACGCTCAAGGAGCGGCGCAGGCTCGTGGTCGCCGTACGGGAGACACCGCTGAACGGCCAGACCCTCCGGCACCTCGTCGCGCTCGACGACGCCGGCGCGAGCGTCGTGCCCGCCTCGCCCGCCTTCTACGCGGGCGCCACCCACATCCAGGACCTGGTCGACTTCGTCGCCGGACGGGTGCTCGACGCGGCGGGGGTCGCGCACGGGCTGTACCGCCGGTGGGAGGGCGAGCTGGGCGGCACGAACGGAACCCGGGCCACGTGAGCGCCATCTGAGTACGTCGCAGTACCTCTCATCTCTTCAAGAACTTTGATCGGAAGGCTTCGATTCGCATGGACGCGGTGGACAGGCAGCTCATCCAGGCCCTGCGGGAGAACGGCCGGGCCTCCTACGCGGAGCTGGGGCGCCTCGTCGGCCTGTCGGGACCCAGCGTCACCGACCGCATCAACCGGCTGGAGGCGGCCGGAGTCATCACCGGCTACCGCGCCACGGTGAACGCCGCCTCGCTGGGCCTCGGCGTCACCGCCCTCATCGGCATCTCCCTCTCCGACGCCGCCGACCACGAGGAGGTGGCGAACCGGCTGAAGGACTTCAGCGAGATCGAGGACTGCTGGTTCATCGCCGGCGACGACTCGTTCATGCTCAAGGTGCGGGCGAACGACGTGGACGGGCTGGAGAAGATCATCCGGCGGCTCAGCGGGACCAAGGGCGTCTCCCGGACCCGTACCACCATCGTGCTCTCCACCAAGTGGGAGAACCGGGTCGGGGACCTTCCCGACGAAGTCTGAGCGTACGGTTGGTCAGTCGTTGTCGTAGAAAGGTTGAACCCCATGGACGTCGGGCTCAAGCGCGAGCTGGAGCAGAAGGTCAGGGCCGGTGAGCGGCTGACCCGTGAGGACGGCATCGCGCTGTACGAGTCGGACGACCTGGCCTGGCTGGGCGGGCTCGCGCACGAGGTGCGGACGCGGAAGAACGGCGACGTCGTCCACTTCAACGTCAACCGCCACCTCAACATGACCAACGTGTGCACGGCCTCCTGCGCGTACTGCTCCTTCCAGCGCAAGCCGGGGGAGAAGGACGCGTACACGATGCGCATCGAGGAGGCCGTCAAGCTCGCCAAGGCGATGGAGAGCGAGAACCTCACGGAACTCCACATCGTCAACGGCCTGCACCCGAACCTCCCCTGGCGGTACTACCCGCGTTCGCTGCGCGAGCTGAAGGCCGCCCTGCCGAACGTCTCCCTGAAGGCGTTCACGGCGACGGAGATCCACCACTTCGAGACGATCAGCGGTCTGTCGGCGTCGGAGATCCTCGACGAGCTCATCGACGCCGGCCTGGAGTCGCTGACCGGCGGTGGCGCCGAGATCTTCGACTGGGAGGTCCGCCAGCACATCGTGGACCACCGCACCCACTGGGAGGACTGGTCCCGCATCCACCGCCTCGCGCACGAGAAGGGGCTCAAGACCCCGTGCACGATGCTCTACGGCCACATCGAGGAGCCGCGGCACCGGGTGGACCACGTCCTGCGCCTGCGCGAGCTCCAGGACGAGACCGGTGGCTTCCAGGTCTTCATCCCGCTGCGCTACCAGCACGACTTCGTGGACATGAAGGACGGGAAGGTACGCAACCGGCTCCAGGCGCGGACGCAGATGGCGACCGGTGCGGAGGCGCTGAAGACCTTCGCGGTGTCGAGGCTGCTGTTCGACAACGTCCCGCACGTCAAGGTCTTCTGGGTCATGCACGGCGTCCAGACCGCCCAACTGGCCCTCCAGCACGGCGCCGACGACATGGACGGCTCGGTCGTCGAGTACAAGATCACTCACGACGCGGACAACTACGGCACGCCGAACAAGCTGACGCGTGAGGATCTGCTGGACCTGATCAGGGACGCGGGCTTCCGGCCGGTGGAGCGGAACACCCGGTACGAGATCATCCGGGAGTACGACGGTCCGGACGCGGCGCGGAGGGAGTCGCCGCAGCCGATGCGGGTTTGATCTTGGCTGCGGGTCGTGGGGGGCTGGTCGCGCAGTTCCCCGCGCCCCTGGGTTGGGTTACTCGCCCGGGGTTACTCGGTGGCCGTGAGTTCCCGCACGAGCGCACCTGAGGATCAGTACACCGCCGAGCCCTTCCTGCCTGAGCGGCGGACCCTCACCGGGTTGCGCGAGGCAGCGGCGAGCTGCCGGGGTTGCCCCCTGCACCGGGACGCCACGCAGACCGTGTTCGGTGCGGGCAACGCACACGCCCGGGTCATGCTCGTCGGTGAGCAGCCCGGTGATCAGGAGGACCGGCAGGGGAAACCCTTCGTCGGCCCCGCGGGGAAGCTGCTCGACCGGGCACTCGCGGAGGCCGGGATCGACCCCGGCGACGCGTACGTCACCAACGCCGTCAAGCACTTCAAGTTCACCCAGTCCGAGCCCCGTAAGCGGCGGATCCACAAGGCGCCCAGCCTGAGGGAGACGGCCGCCTGCGGGCCGTGGCTCGCCGCCGAGCTGGCGGTCGTCGAGCCCGAGCTGATCGTGGTGCTGGGGGCGACCGCGGGCAAGGCGCTGCTGGGGTCGTCGTTCCGGGTGACCGAGGTGCGCGGGACGGTTCTGGAGGAGGAGATCCACGGGCGTCGGGAGCGGCTCGTGCCGACCGTCCACCCGTCGTCCGTCCTGCGCGCCGACGACCGCGAGGCCGCCTACCGGGGGCTGGTCGAGGATCTGAAAGTGGCGGCACGAGTACTTTCGTAAGTCGTACGATGCTGGAGTGGCCCTTACTTTCACTCTCGATCCGGCTGTCACCCCCGCCCTCCGTGACGGCGTTCTCGACCTCTGGACCGATGTCTCCAACGCCGGGGGAGCCGTCGGCTTCGTGCCGCCCGTGACGCGTGACGAGGTCCGGCCCGACCTGGTCACGCACCTCGCGGCGATGGCCGAGGGGCGGCATCGGCTGCTCGTCGGACAGGACGGGGCGGGGGAGGTGGCCGCGTCCGCCTTCTTCTCCTTCAACACACACCGGCTGCAGAAGCACTGGGTGTGGCTGTACACGGTGATGGTCCACCCGCGGCACCAGGGCAAGGGGTACGGCCGTGACCTGCTGGCGGCGGCCGCCGACGCGGCCCGGGGATTCGACGGCATAGACGCCGTACGGCTCGGCTGCCGGGGCGGACTCGGCCTGGAGCGCTTCTACGCCTCCTGCGGCTACAAGGAGGTCGGCAGGGTGCCCGCCGCCATCCGGGTCGCGCCCGGCGACGACCGCGACGACATCACGATGCTGCTGTCGCTGACGTGAGGCCGCGGGGGCGGCTGCAAGATCGGCATCCCGGCGTGCTTCACTGGACGACGGCCCCTTTTGGAAACGGAAGAGTGGATTGACATGCTCCGCTACACACTGATGCGCCTCGGCGTCTTCGCCGGCTGCCTCGTGGTCGTCTGGGGCCTGGTCTACTCGGGCGTGCTGCCGCGCGGCCTGGGCGACTCCAACGGCATGTGGATCATCCTGCTCGCGCTGGTGGTCTCCGCGCCGATCAGCTTCGTCGTCCTGCGCAAGGAGCGCGACCGCGCCTCGGTGAGCGTCGTGCAGCGGGTGGACCGGATGAAGGCCAACCTGGAGGCCAACCGCTCCCAGGAGGACGAGGCGGTCGACTCCGCCCACGCCCAGGGCGAGGCCGCCCAGGCGCAGAGTCAGGCCACCTGACGGAGTTCACTCAGGCCTGGTCCAACTAGGCTTGCCCCATGGGTGCCGTGAAGACCAAGCGGATGCCGCGTGCGGTCCGTGAGCAGCAGATGCTGGACGCCGCCGTGGAGATCTTCGGGCAGCGGGGGTACATGGCCGCGTCCATGGACGAGATCGCCGAACTGGCGGGCGTGTCGAAGCCGTTGGTGTACCTGTACCTGAACTCCAAGGAAGACCTCTTCACCGCCTGCATCCGCCGGGAGGCGCGGGCGCTGGTGGACGCGGTGCGCTCCGGTGTCCGTACCGACCTGCCGGCCGACCGTCAGCTCTGGGACGGCCTGCTGGCGTTCTTCGCGCACACCGCGGCCCACCCGCACGCGTGGTCCGTGGTGCATCTCCAGGCCCGTACCCACGGCGAGACGTTCGCCGCGGAGGCGGCCGCGATGCGCGAGGAGATCGTCGCGTTCGTCACCCATCTGATCGCCGTCGCCGCCAGAGAGGCCCACCGCGATCCCGACCTCCCCGAACGCGAGGTCGCCGGCCTCGCCGAGGCTCTCGTAGGCGCCGCCGAGTCCCTCGCCGCCTGGGCCAACGCCACCGAAGGCATCACAGCCCGCCAGTCGGCGGCAACCCTGATGAACTTCGCCTGGGCGGGCCTGGGCAACCTGATGGAGGGCCACAACTGGACCCCACCGGCCTGAGGCCCCGCCCCGCGCGGAAGCCGCCCGCCTGACAGCGCAGGCCGCCCGGGCCGCCCCACCTGCCTCACGGCGCAGGCCGCCCGGGCCGCCCTGCCTGTCTGAGTACTCGGACCGCCCGGGCGCCCCGTCCGTCCGGGGGTTGAGGGCGCTCGACCGCCTTGCCTGCCTGGAGGCCCGGGCCGCCTCGCCTGCCTGTTGGCTTGGGCCGCCCAGGCGCCCCGTCCGCTAGGGGATTCAGGGTGCTCAGGCCGCCTCGCCGGCCTGGGGGCTCGGGCCGCCTCGCCAGCCTGGATACCCGGGCTGCTCAGGCCGCCCGCCCGCTTGAGGACCCGGACCGCCCCGCCCGTCCGTCGGCTCAGGCCGCCCCCCACCGCCGTAGTGCCGGGGCCACTCGTTGGTAGCCCATTCGGTAGAGCTTGCGGGCGCCGTGGGCCGCGACTCGGCGGACGGCTCGGCCCGTGCGGCCGGAAGCGGTGGTCGGTGTGGCGAGTGGGCGGCCCTTCTCGTCGAGGCCGTGGCGTTCCAGGAGGGGGCCGAGGTAGGCGCCCGCCGAGCTCGGGGTGTAGTACGGCCGCATGGGCGGGAGGGGGCCGGCGGTGCGCAGGTGGGTCAGGCGGGCGCGGGCCGCGGCGTACGGGTCGGTCTTGCCGATGCCCTGTGCGGCCGCCCACTCAGGCAGGGGCCGCGGCAGGGCACCGGCGTCGAGGTCGTCCCAGGAGGCGAGGCAGCCGGAGTGCAGGAAGTAGTGGTTGCCGTGGGCCTCGCGGACGCCGAGGTCGGTGAGGATCGCGGTCGGGATGCCCCGGTGCATGGACTCCAGGGCCGCCGTGGAGCTGACCGTCACCAGCAGGTCGGTGCGGTCGAGGACCTCGGCCATGTTGCCGTAGACCAGCTTGAGGTTGGCGGGGGCCGGCTCCGGCAGTTCCTCGACGAGGAGCTGGTACGGGTCGGCCTCGACGTGGGTGGTCTGCTCGCCGGGCAGGCTGCGCAGCTTGATCAGCACCTCCCGCTCGGGATGGCGCCGGGCGTGCCGGGCGGCCCGCCCGAGCAGATGCAGCCGTGCCTCCCGGTCCTTGGGCACGGACGGCTGCACGGCGAAGGTGAGCGTGAACGGCCGGTCCCTGGACGGCCGATGGGGTTCGCCCCCGAGGAACGGCAGCGCGCACTCCACGACCGAGGCCGGGTCCACGCCGACGGAGTCGAAGGCGCGGGCGAACCGGTCGGCGTCGTAGGCGGAGTTGGCGAGGACGACGTCGGTGCCGGCGCGGGTCATCAGACCGTCGACCATCTTCTCGTAGACGACCCCGACGTAGCCGCTGACGGTCACCGGCCGCCGCTCTCGCCCCTCCCAGGCCAGACCCAGCGCGTGGGTGAGCGCCAGGACCGTGCCGCCCGAGACGGCCAGGACGACCACGTCGACGGCGGCCAGCTCCTCGTCGTCGACCAGGTCGGAGGTGGACAGGACGCGCCGGGTGTCCGGCACGATCCCCACCTCGGCGAGCTGCCGCTCGGTCGGGGTGGAGCGGCCGCGCAGGAAGACGGCGTCGAGGGCGTGGGAGGGGGCGAGCTCCCGGGCCACCGAGGCGCCCCATTTCCACCGGGTGTCCGAGTCCGCGACCACGGCGATCCGTCTGGAGGCGGGTGAGAAGAGGGAAGCGGGAGAGGTGACAGACATGGCTCAGGGGCCTTCCTGGCGGGGTGCGCGGGGGTGCGCCGAGGCTAGGAAGGGCGTCTGAGGGCGGCATGAGGGGTTTCTGAACGTCGGCTGGGACGGCTGGGTGTCGCCTATGAGTGTCCTGACAAGGGCCCGGTGAGGAGGGGGAGTTGCCCACGGGGAGCCATTTCCGGTCACCGACTGTTCGCCGGAAGTTCATGCGTCCCGGTCGTCGGTCCTCAAGGAGCGAGCCGGTCCACCCGCCCGCTCACATGGAGCCGGGACGAGGCCTCCCCGACCCCGCGCAGCTCGAACCGTATCCCGTCCGAGCCGAACGCCACCGTACCCGGCAGCAGCACCGGCGCCCGGAACTCCGCCCGGACCCGTACGGCCGGCGGGGTGCCGTGGGCGGCGAGGCAGCGGGCGACGGTCCACATGCCGTGGGCGATGGCGCGGGGGAAGCCGAAGAGGCGGGCGGTGAGCGGGTGGAGGTGGATGGGGTTGCGGTCGCCGGAGGCGGCCCCGTAGCGGCGGCCCACGTCGGCGCCGAGCCGCCACTCGTCGAGGACCGGCAGCGGTG
Organism: Streptomyces sp. NPDC096132; assembly: GCF_044763345.1. Taxonomy (NCBI): domain Bacteria; kingdom Bacillati; phylum Actinomycetota; class Actinomycetes; order Kitasatosporales; family Streptomycetaceae; genus Streptomyces; species Streptomyces sp. NPDC096132. Next base: position 95,748 of record NZ_JBIWGA010000030.1, on the reverse strand, counting down.
CCGGCTCCGGTTCCCCCGGTGCCGAGGAGGCGGGGGAGGCGGGGGAGGCATCCGTGCGGTGCCGGGCCAGATAGGTGCTCGTGGACTCCCACACCACCTCCCCGGCCTCCTTGAGTTCGGTGACCACGAACGCCTCCGTGCCGCGCCGGTGCGGGGCCAACCGGTCGACGCGCACGGCGAGTTCGTACAGCCCGCCCGCCGCGAGCGCCCGGTGCCGGGTGATCTCGATCGACGTGTGGACCAGGCCGAGCAGCGGGAGCGGGAAGTCGCCCCGGCTCATGATGTCCATGGCCGGGGGGAAGCCCAGGACGTGCGGATAGGTGACCGGCAGGGAGTCCTCGCCGGTGGGGAAGCCGCAGACCCGCTCGTAGGCGGCCAGCCGGGTGAGGTCGACCCGCAGGTCCCCGAGCGTGAGCCGGCGGCCGGCGAAGGCGACGCCGGGGCGGGGGTGCTTGAAGGGGGAGCGCAGCGCCCCGCGGGCGAGCGAGAGCCCCAGGGAGGTCGTGGCCATCACGCCCCCAGCAGACTCTGGCCGCACACCCGTACGACCTGCCCGTTGACCGCCCCGGACGCGGGGTGCGCGAGCCAGGCGGTCGTCTCGGCGACGTCGGCCGGCAGCCCTCCTTGCGCGAGGGAGTTCATCCGGCGGCCCGCCTCACGGATGAAGAGCGGCACGGCGGCCGTCATCTTCGTCTCGATGAAGCCGGGCGCGACCGCGTTCACCGTGACCCCGTGCGCGTCGAGCGCGCGCGGCGCGAGGGCCCGGACCAGCCCGGCCACGCCCGCTTTGCTCGCGCCGTAGTTCGTCTGCCCCGCGTTGCCCGCGAGCCCGGCGATGGAGGCGGTCGCCACGATCCGCCCGCCCGGCCGCAGGGTGCCCTTGGCGAGCAGCGCGTCGGTGGTGCGCAGCACGCTCCCGAGGTTGACGTCGAGGACGGAACTCCAGCGGTCGGCGGGCATGTTGACCAGCCGCCGGTCCCGGGTGATCCCCGCGTTGTGGATCAACACGTCGAGTCCGTCGGGGAGTTCGGCGGCGATCCGCTCGCCCGCGTCGGCGGCCGTGATGTCGAGCGCGAGGGCCCGCCCGCCCAGCCGCTCGGCGACCCGGCGGGCGTCCGTTTCGGCCTGCGGCACATCGAGTACGACGACATGGGCGCCGTCCCTGGCCAGGGTCTCGGCGACCGCCTCGCCGATACCGCGCGCGGCGCCGGTGACGAGGGCGGTGCGGCCGGTGAGGGGGGCGGTGCGGCCGGTGAGGGGGCGGTCTTCGAAGTCGTACGCGTCCTGCTGTCCGGCGCCCACCTCGATCACCTGCCCGCTGACGTAGGCCGACTTGGGGGAGAGCAGGAAGCGCAACGTCGACTCGGCGGCGCTCGCGTCGGTGAGCCGTACGAGGTTCACGGTCCGGCCGCGCCCGATCTCCTTGCCGAGCGAGCGCGTGAACCCCTCCAGGGCCTGCTGCACGGCCGCCCGGTGGTGGTCGTCCGCGTCCAGGGGCGAGCCCAGCACCACGATCCGGCCGCTCGCCGCGACCGACGGCACGACCGGATGCAGGGCCGCGTGCACCTCGGCGAGGGTGTCGACGTCCCGGACGCCGGTCGCGTCCAGGACGACGGCGGCGGGGTCCGCGGCGCCGAGGGGGAGGCCGGTGCGGGAGAGGACCGGCGCAAGATCGACAGCGAGGGACTTACCCGCCGTAAGGTGAAGCAGGTTGCCTGTGAGACAGGGCTGTTCGGGTGACCAGCGCCGGAGCACCGCGGGTTGCGGGAGGCCGAGCCGTCGGGTGAGGAAGCGACCGGGTGCGGTGGCGGTGAAACCCAGATAGCGGTCGGCCATGTTCGTCTCGTCTCCCACGGGCGCGGCATCAACGGGAATTGCTTACTCCGGAGTAAGGTTACCGGGGGTAAGTCTAGGTCAAGGGTGAGGAGCAGGTCGAGATGAGTACCTCGGAGCCGTCGAAGGTGACCTATCTGAGAGGCGCGCGGAAGCCCGCCCTCGAACCCCCGCGCGCCCGTCGCGTCGCGATCGTCGGCGGCAGCCGGGTCCCCTTCGCCCGCGCCGACGGCCTGTACGCCACCGCCTCCAACCAGGAGATGCTGACGGCGGCGGTCAACGGACTGGCGACGCGCTACGGGCTCGACGTGCCCGGAGTCGTCGGCGAGGTGGTCGCCGGCGCCGTCCTCAAGCACAGCCGGGACTTCAACCTCACCCGGGAGACCGTCCTCGGCTCGAAGCTGGACCCGAGGACCCCCGCCTACGACATCCAGCAGGCCTGCGGCACCGGCCTGCAGGCGGTCGTCGCCGCCGCCAACAAGATCGCCCTCGGCCAGACCGAGTCGGCGATCGCCGGCGGCGCCGACACCGCGAGCGACGCCCCGCTCGGCGTCAACGACCGGCTGCGCCGCATCCTCCTGGAGGCGCGCCGCGCCAAGTCGACGGGCGCCCGCCTCAAGGCCCTCGCGCAGATCCGGCCCGGCCAGCTGGTCCCCGACGTCCCGCGCAACGCCGAACCGCGCACGGGCCTGTCCATGGGCGAGCACGCGGCGGTCACCGCCCGCGCCTGGGGCATCGAGCGCGAGGCCCAGGACGAGCTGGCGGCGACCAGTCACCAGCGGCTGGCCGCCGCGTACGAACGGGGCTTCTTCGCGGACCTGGTCGTCCCCTTCCACGACCTGGCCCGCGACCAGAACCTGCGCCCGGACTCGACGGTGGAGAAACTCGCCGCGCTGAAGCCGGTGTTCGGCGCCGACGGGCCCAGCCCCACCATGACGGCGGGCAATTCGACCCCCCTCACCGACGGCGCGGCGGTCGTGCTGCTCGCCTCGGAGGAGTGGGCCGAGACACGGGGCCTGGAACCGCTGGCCTACCTGACCGCGTACGAGACGGCGGCCGTCGACTTCGTCCACGGCGATGTCGCAGGCGGCGAGGACGGTCTGCTCATGGCGCCCGCGTACGCCGTCCCGCGCATGCTGGAGCGGACCGGCCTCGGCATCGAGGACTTCGACCTGGTGGAGATCCACGAGGCCTTCGCCTCCCAGGTGCTGGCCACGCTGGCGGCCTGGGAGAAGCAGGGGCTGGCGCCGGTGGACCGGGAGCGGCTGAACGTGGCCGGGTCCTCGCTGGCGACCGGGCACCCCTTCGCGGCGACCGGCGCGCGGATCGTCGCCACGCTGGCCAAGCTGCTCGCCGAACGGGGCGTCCCCGGGCGGGGGTTGATCTCGATCTGCGCGGCGGGCGGGCAGGGAGTGACGGCGATCCTCGAACGGCCCTGAGCGCCACCCGGGGCCGAGCCCTGAGCGCCATCCGGGCGGGAGCCCTGAGTGCCGTCCGGGCGGAGCCCTGAGGCCCATCCGGGGCCGGGCTCAAGGAAACTGAACGGTCCTCACATAACCCCCGAGGTTGCACAGCCCCGACCCCGGATCATCCCCGAACACGCACAAGCCCCCCACGCCAACGCCGTACGATCCCCTACCTAACCGGTGGTAACCCCTGTCTTCAGGGCCATCCCGGTGAACGCCTCCATACCCGAGGCACGTACGTCATGCAGCAAGCAGTTTTTTATCGCTGCACGCCCAGGGAGCCGCCCGTGTCCACGCCCTACGCCACCTCCACCGACTTCGACGACGCTCCCCCCGCCCTCGTGGAACCCGAGACGCGGCGGCTGGACGGTGCCGTACGGGAGGCATCCGTACCGGCGTTCGCCGTGCCGGTCACCCACGGCTCGCTCGCCGACCTGCCCTACGACAACGCCTCCGCCGCCCCACAGGCGGTGGTCCTCAGCCGCAGGGAACAGGACGGCACCTGGACGGACATCACGGCGGAACGGTTCGCCGCCCAGGTGCACGCCGTGGCCAAGGGACTGATCGCGGAGGGGCTGGTGCCGGGCGACCGGATCGCCATCATGGCCCGCACGACGTACGAGTGGACGCTGCTGGACTTCGCCGCCTGGGCGGCCGGCCTGGTCACCGTCCCGATCTACCCCACCTCCTCCGTCTTCCAGACCCGCTGGATCCTCCAGGACTCCGGCGCGGTCGCCCTCGTCACCGAGACGGTCGCCCAGGCCGCCGCCCTCGGCCCCGAACGCGACCGGCTGCCCGACCTCCAGCACATGTGGGTCATGGAGAAGGGCCACGTGGAGCGGCTCGCGGAGGCGGGGCAGCATGTGTCCGACGGCGAAGTGGCGGTCCGGCGCGGGGTGTTGGGCCCCGACACCCTCGCCACGCTCATCTACACCTCCGGCACCACCGGCCGCCCCAAGGGCTGCGCGCTCACCCACGGCAACTTCTTCGCCGAGGTCGACAACGCGATCGAACTCCTCTACCCCGTCTTCAAGGCGCAGGACGACGCGAAGGGCGACGAGCTCTCCGTCCTCCTCTTCCTCCCCATGTCCCACGTCTTCGGCCGGATGGTGGCCATCGCCTGCGTCCGCGCCCGGGTCCGGCTGGGCCACGCGCCCAGCCTGAAGGCCGATGACCTCCTGCCCGACCTCGCGGCCTTCCGGCCGACGTGCCTCCTCGCCATCCCCTACATGCTGGAGAAGGTCTTCAACACGGCCCGCGCGAAAGCCGAGGCCGGCGGCCGCCTCTCCACCTTCGACCGCGCGGTGTCCGTCGCCCGCCGCTACGGCGAGGCCGTCGAGGCCCACAAGACCGGCACCGGCTCCGGCCCAGGCGCCACCCTCCGTGCCGCCCGCACCTTCTACGACCCGCTCGTCTACCGCCGGATCCGGGGCGCCATGGGCGGCCGCGTCCGCCACGCCATCTGCGGCGGCTCCCCGCTGGGCCGCCGGCTGTCCTCCTTCTACCTCGGCGCGGGCATCGAGATCTACGAGGGCTACGGCCTGACGGAGACGACGGGGGCGTCCACGGTGACACCCCCGCTGAAGCCACGCCTGGGCACGGTGGGCTGGCCCCTGCCGGGCACGAAGATCCGCATAGCCGCCGACGGCGAGATCCTGATCGCCGGCGACCACGTCCTGCGCGGCTACTGGGACCCGGCGGCCGGCGGAGTCGTCCCCGCCGCCCCCGACGGCTGGCTGCCGACCGGCGACATCGGCGAACTCGACGACGAGGGCTACCTCACGATCACCGGCCGCAAGAAGGAAATGATCATCACGGCGGGCGGCAAGAGCGTCGCCCCCGCTCCCCTGGAGAACTGGCTGCGCTCCCACCCCCTGATCTCCCAGGCCATGGTCCTCGGCGACGGCCGCCCCTACGTCTCCGCGCTCCTCACCCTCGACCCCGACGGCCTCACCCACTGGCGCAACATGAACGGCAAACACCCCGTCCCCGCCGAACTCCTCATCGGCGACGAGGAACTGAACGCCGTACTCCAGCGAGCGATCGACGAGGCCAACAAGCTCGTGTCGAGACCGGAGTCCATCCGGCGGTTCACCATCCTGCCGGCGGACTTCACCGAGACGGCGGGCCATCTCACCCCCTCGATGAAACTCCGCAGACAGACCATCCTGCGCGACTTCGCGGACCAGGTGGAGGAGCTGTACGGACAGTAATGAGCTCGCGGGGAGGGGCCCCAGGTGGGGAGGATGCCGGTCGTGAACGGCATCGAGTTCTTCCAGTACCCGGCGGAGGAGCCCCTCTGGGGCATCCGCGTCGACGGCACCGACCTGCGCGCGCACGCGGCCTGGGCGACACGGGAGCCGTGGCGGCCGGAACTGGAGGACGAGTACGAGGACCAGGAGCGGGAGTCGGCGGAGTTCCTCTGGCGCCAGCACGACGGCCTGGGCGTCCGCGACTTCGCGGAGGACCACTTCCTCAGCGCGGCCGACCGGGCTCCCCTCCTCGGCTGCCCCTGCGGCATCTGGCAGTGCTGGCCACTGCAGGCCCGTATCGGGGTTACCTCCACGACGGTCACCTGGTCCGCCTTCCGGCAGCCGTACCGCGAGGAGTGGGGCGAGCTGCCCATCGGCCCGTTCGAGTTCGACCGGGAGGCGTACGAGGCGGCGCTGGCTGCGCCCGTGCTGCCGGCGCAGGACCCGCTGGGGGAGGCTCCCCTCGCCCTCGGGGTGACGTGACATGGCGAGGTTCGTACACCTGACCTCGGCGGGCGACGCGCCCCGGATCCGCCGGGCCGGGATCCGTGCGGTGAGCCACGGGCAGGGCGGGCTGCGCGGGGTCTACTGCTTCCCGGTGCTGCCCTCGTACACCCTCACCCACCAGTGGCTGCGGGAGCTGGCCCGCTCGGGCAGCCGGGGCGGGCTGGTGGCCGTGCACCTACGACTGGACGACGGTGAGCCGGTGCTGGTCGGGCGGTACACGGACCGGGCACGGGAGGCGCAGGCCGCCGTCACCGCGGCCGAGGCCGTGCGGCGGGTCGCGGCGCTGGACGATCCGCGCGGGTGGGAGGTGTTCCTGCCGCGCGCGGTGCGGCCGGGCGAGATCCACCGGGTGCGCCGGGCTCCCCAGGTGGTGGGCTGGCGCCACTGGCCGGACGCCCACGGCACCCGCCCCTGCACCTGCCTCGGCTGCCGGGTGCGCGGCGAGTACGGCGGCCGCCGCCTGCGCGAGCGGCACCCGCACCCCCTGGACGGTCCCCCACCGCCGCCCAGGGAGCTGCTCGCCCGGCTCGCCGGGGCCGGTGACCCCGGGGATCCGGTCGTCCTGCGGGAGGTACTGCACTGGTTCGCGCGACGCCGACGCGGACCGTTGCCCGCCCTCGCCCGGCTCACCGACCATCCCGACCCGACCGTGCGGGAGGAACTGGTGTGGGCGGTCGCCGGCTGGTCCACACCGGGTGTCGCCGAACTGCTGGACCGCCTCGCCGATGATCCGGTGGGGGAGGTGCGGGAGGCGGTGGAGGCGGTCAGGGAGTAGCCGTCTTCGGGCGCTCGCCGGGCTTGTCGACGACTCCCCAGGCGTTGCGGACTTCGATGTCGGCGAGGGCATCGGGTGACATCGGGGGCCCGTCCCCGTCGGTCGGGAACGGCGCGGCGTTGCTCTCCTCGCCCAGGTAGGCGTACGTCTCCGGGTCGAAGTACAGCTCCTGCTTGCCCTGGTGGCCCGAGGGGGAGGGCTCGGCGTAGTTCACCATCACGCCGATGGCCCGGCGCCCGATGGGGTCCTTGATGCCCGTCTCCACCCGGGCCCCGGGGATCTTCGCGAGTGCTCGGAAGAGTCCCGCCTGCGCGTTCGGAGGGATCAGCACCGACCGGTACAGCACGTCGATCTCCCGCCAGTCGCGCTGCGCCTGTGTCTCGCCCTCGATGTCACCGATGGCATGCTCCTTGCGGATGGCCGCCAGCATGCGGTCGGGATCGCTGGGGAGGGTCGCGAGGAAGCGGTAGAACTGGCGCTGCGAGCGGTCGTCGTAGCCCTCCTTCTTCCACTTCTCCTCCTGGTTCGGTCCGTACCAGACCTGGAGTTTGTCCGGGTCGAAGTTTTCCAGGTCCTCGGTGCCGCGCGGATGACCGGGCAGCCAGGCCTCGCCCGTGCCGTCCCAGCGGGTCCAGTGCTCTCCCGTGGTGCCGTCGTCGCCGATCGACGTGGACTTCTCGTAGACCCACTGCTTGGGTCCGGGTTCGGTGGCGCCGAGCTTCTCCACCGTGGCGGCGGCCAGTTCGAGCGTGTCGGCGGAGGCCCGGGCGGACAGCAGATGGCCGCCCGAGGCGGGGGGCTGCGCGGCGGTGGTACCGGGGGCGGTCGGGCCGTCGCCGGGGAGGACGGCCACCAGGGTGCCGGTCACGACGAGGGACGCGGCGACGGCCACCAGGACGATCCGTCGCCGGGGAGGCCGGGCGCGTACGGCGAGGGCGCTCTCCCCGGCCGCCTCCCGCCGGACCGCCTCGCTCAGCAGCGCCCGCTGGGGCGCGAGACGCCCGCTGTCGGGGAGAGGGGCGTCGGCGCGCAGGGCACGGACGACGGCCGGCTCGTTCACGTCGTTCATACGAGGTCACCTTCCGGGAGCTGCTGCGGTTCGAACGGTTCGTTGAAAGGGCTGTGCACGCCCGTCGCCGCGCGCAGCTTCCGGCGGGCCCGGTTGAGCCGGGACCGTACGGTGCCCACCGGGATGTCCAGGGCCTCGGCGATCTCCAGATAGGTGAAGTCGGCCCAGGCGAACAGCAGCAGGGCGTGCCGGTCGCCCTCGGAGAGCCTGGCCAGCGCCTTGGCCAGGGGCCGGGAGACGGCCTGCGCGGCCACCCGGTCGTCGGCGGAGTCGGCCCAGCTCTCGGCCACCGGGTCGTGCCCGGTGCGGGCGAGCAGCCTCAGCGCCTTCACCTCCTCCCGCCGGTGCCGGCTGATCAGCTTGGCGGCGATGCCGTACAGCCAGGGGCGGACACCGGCCCGCTCGCTGTCGTAGCGGGCGCGGATCCGGAAGGCCGTCAGGAAGGTCTCCGCGGTGACGTCGTCGGCCGCGTCCCGCCCGAGGCGTCGGGCGACGTACTGGTGGATGGTGGGCGCATGGCGGTCGAACAGCACCGCGAAGCGCTCGGGTTCGTCGAGCGACGCCGCCATCAGTACGGCATCGGAGTCAGTCATGGACGGTCCGTGGGTCGCAGGGCCAGAGGAAGTGCACAGCGTTCACTCAGCACTTGCCGACTGACGGGAATCGGGTTCACGGAATCCCCACGGCTCACGCGCGCCCCGGGGTGAGCACCTCCGCGAGCCGGTCCGCGAAGCGGATGACGCGATCCAGTTCGGCACCACGGCGTGCGCGCCGGAACCCGTGCCGCCGACCCCAGAAACAGGCCTGCACGACCTGGAACTGCGCCCACCGCCCGACGCGTTCGCGATCGAGCCCGGCGGCCTCGGCGAACAGGTCCAGGATCCGGTGAGCGGCCCGACGCAGGTCGCCGGGGTCGCCGAGGTGCAGGAAGCGCAGGGAGAGCGCCTTGAGGAGGGTGCCCGCGTCGTACGCCGGGTCCCCCACCCACCCCTTGGGATCGACGGCCAGCCACGGCTCGCGCTCGCCGCGCAGGATGTTCCGCGCGTGCAGATCGCCATGGACGAGGAGATCGGGCTGCGACGGCCCCAACTCCCGTACGGTGGCCAGGGCGGCGTCGACGGACCGGTCGGAGACGGAGTGCGCCAACTCGTCCCGGTCCAGCCGGAGTTCCTCTTCCCACTCGATGGCCATGTCCCGCATCCGGGGCAGCCCCGTCGGTGCCGGCACGGCGAGCCTGCGGCTGATCCTCCCCGCGACGACGGCGACCTCGTCGATGTCCTCCACCTCGGCGAGGGACGTGGTCCGGGCCCGCTCCAGCAGCATCGCGAACCGCGGGTCGTCACGCGCGAACAGCCGTACGGCCCCGCGCCCGTCCCAGGCGGCGAAGGCATCGGGCTCAGGGCAACCCGGCCATCCAGCGTGTCCCGGCGTCGCCTTCCTGTTCTTTGGTATGTCGGACGAACGACTTCGGAATATCGATCACGTCGCCATTCTCGCAAGGTGTCACAAGCGAATAACAATGAGCACTGCTTCGGCAGGCCCCGTGCACTGTCGCATTCGCGCGACTGATCGGTCTCTGGTTGATATGTCGTACAGGGAAAGCACTGGTTGTTCATGGACTTCGGACCGCCCTTTTTTCTTCGTCCAGTTGAGTCAAGAGCGAGGAAAGCTCCATGGTGTTCTTTTGATCGTGCTGTGACCTGGCCGATGACATCTCTTCACAGATTCCTGACTTTTGATCAGGTCCTTCGTTTCGCAGTGGGCGTCACGAAGTAACAGCAGGAGTGGTGAATGAGACTCAGGGGGAGACGGTTCTTCCCGGTCTCAGGGGGGCGAGCGAGAAGTTCGCGCGCTTTGCTGAGACGTACGGCGCTGGCGACGGCCGCCGTGCTCGCGGCCGAGGCGGTACTCGTGTCACTGGAATCGGGGATGGCCTTTGCTGTCGGCGACCTCGAAACGACACAGGTGACCGCCGCATCCGACACGAAGTCGACCGCATCGGCGGCCGATTCGGTGGCGGCGGCGCTGCTGATGGCCCGTCTGCAGGACCGCAAGATCGAGGTGACGTCGGAGCGGACCGCGACCTCGACGACGTACGCGCTGCCCAGCGGGGAACTGCAGACGTCCACCTACGCCGGGCCTGTGCGGCAGCAGGTGGGAGGTGTCTGGCGGGACATCGACACGGCTCTGTCGGACACGGGTGCGTCGCTGACGCCGGATGTGGCGGCGGCGGACATCGATGTCTCCGATGGCGGAGACACCGCGCTGGCGTCCGTGACCAAGGGGAGCAAGTCCTTCGGTCTGGGCTGGGAGTCGAAGCTCCCGACCCCGTCGGTGGAGGACGACACCGCGTCCTACGACCTCGGTGACGACCAGACCCTCACCGTTACCGCGCTCGCCCAGGGCTTCAGCCAGAATATCCTCCTGGACAAGGCGCCAGACTCGGCTCCGGAGTACCGCATACCCCTGGCGCTGAAGGGCCTGACGTTGTCGGTGGCGGACTCCGGCCACCTGCTGCTGAAGGACACCGACGGCAAGCTGGTCGCCGAGGCTCCGGCACCGATGATGTGGGACTCCAGCAAGGACAGCGCCTCTGGTGAGTCCAGATACCAGGCGAAGGTGGCCACGAAGGTCGAGACGGCCGACGACGGCTCGCAGACCCTGATCCTGACGCCCGACGCGGACTACTTCGCGCAGGACCTCACCTATCCGGTCACCGTCGACCCGACCTCCACCCTCGCCGTCACCACGGACACCTGGGTGGCCACCAACTACACCGACTCGCAGGTCTCCTCGGCCGAGCTGAAGTCGGGCACGTACGATGCCGGGACGACGAAGGCCCGCTCCTACCTGAAGTTCGACGTGTCGGCGTTCAAGGGCAAGCACATCACCGACACCAACCTGGCGCTGTACTCGTACTACTCGTCGACCTGCTCGACGTCCGGAGCCGGCACGCAGGTACGGCGGATCACCTCGTCCTGGTCGTCCTCGGACATCACCTGGTCCGACCAGCCCTCCACGACCTCGACCGGCGCGATCACCAACACCGCGGCCAAGGGCTACTCGTCCGACTGTCCCGCCGGCACGATGAACTTCGACATCGACGCCATCGTCCAGGCCTGGGCGGACGGATCGTCCAACTACGGCATCCGGATCGCGGGCGCGAGCGAGACCGACTCGCTGACCTGGCGCCGCTTCCGCTCGGCCAACTACGTCTCCGGCGACGGCTCCACCGAGCCGCACCTGACGGTGACGTACAACTCCTATCCGGCGGTGCCGAGCTCCACCGCCATCTCACCGTCACAGGTCAACGCCTACAACGGCAAGCGCTACGTCACGTCGCTGACCCCGACGCTGTCGTCGAAGGTCACCGACGCGGACGGCGCCAACGCCCAGGCGCAGTACGAGATCACGGCCGACCCGGCCTACGCGGACACCACATACTCCTACACGGCGTACGGCAAGACGGTGGCCTCCGGCTCCACCTCCACGCTCACCGTTCCCTCGGCCTCCGCCTTCCCGGCCGGCGTCCACCTGCGCTACCGGGCGCGCGCGTACGACGGCACGGACTACGGCTCCTGGTCCGGCTACACGACCTTCGTGATGAACACCGGCAAGCCCGCCGCGCCGACGGTCACCTGTGACACGTACACGGAGAACGGCTGGACGGCGAAGGCCTCCAGCGCCGTGTCCTGCACGATCGACACCTCGTCCTCCGACGGCGCCGGCTACCACTGGGGTCTGGACGACTCCTCGCTGCCGAACAAGAAGCTGGACACCACCAACGGCACCGGCGGCGATGCGCAGAATGTCTCCATCGACCCGGCGAACGGCTGGCACACGCTCTACGCCCGCACGGTCGACTCCGGCGGGAACCTCTCCACCGCCACCACCGCCTACAGCTTCGGCGTCGGGGCCGACGGCGCGGCCATCCTGTCCCCGCAGGACGGCGACGACACCGCTCGCCGCCTCACCCTCGCCGCCAAGGGCCTGACCAGCTACAGCGGGGTCACGTGGCAGTACCGGCGAGGCGAGGAGGACTCCTGGCACACCGTGCCGGTGGACGACATCACCGCCTCCGGTCAGAGCGTCTCCTCCTGGCCGGTCGCCGTCACCGCCGGCACCGCGACCACACTGGTGTGGAACACCGTCGCCTCGCTGGACGAGGACGGCGTGATCGAACTGCGCGCCGCCTTCACCGACGGCAGCACCACCGGCCACTCCCAGACCGTCGAGGTCACCCTCGACCGCGACGCGGGCACCGCGCCCACCGCCGCTGTCGGACCGGGCGAGGTCAACCAGCTGACCGGTGACTACACCCTCTCGGCCACCGACGCTTCGGCGTTCGAGGCGAGCGTGGAGCGCACGTACTCCTCCCGCGCCAACGACACCGACACCGAGGGACAGGCGGAGATCTTCGGTCCCGGCTGGACCTCCTCGATCACCGGTGCGGTCAGCGACTACACGCAGCTCCGCGAGACGTCCGGCACCTCGGTGGAGCTGCTGTCCGCGGACGGCAGCACGATCGCCTTCACCGCGACCTCGGGCGGCGGCTGGCAGCCCGAGACGGGCGCGGAGACACTGACCCTGACCGGCTCTCTGTCCGGCGAGACGTTCGTTCTGGCCGACACCGACGCGACCACCGTTGTGTTCGAGAAGGCGGCGACCACGGTCCCGACCTGGACGCTGTCCACCACGGCCACCGCGGTGGACGACTCGACCGTCACCGTCTTCTCGGAGACCGATGACACGGGCGCGCTGGCCCGCCCGAAGTACGTGGTCTCCCCGACCGGTGCGGTCGCGGCCACCACCTGCCAGACGACCCGGTCGACGAAGGGCTGCCGGGTCCTGGAGTTCGTCTACGCGGACTCCACCACCGCCACCGACAGCGTGGTCGGCGACTACAAGGGCCAGGTCAAGGCGATCAGGCTGTGGGCCACCACTCCGGGTGCCTCCGCCGCCACCGCCGAGACCCTCGCCTCCTACGCCTACGGCTCCTCCGGACGGCTCCGCCAGGTGTGGGACCCGCGGATCAGCCCCGCACTGAAGACGCAGTACGGATACGACTCCGACGGCCGCGTCGAGACGCTCACCCCGGCCGGTGAACTCCCCTGGACGTTCACCTACGGCAAGGCCGGTTCCGCCCTGACCGCGGGCGCGGGCATGCTGCTCAGGGCGTCCCGCCCGGCGCTGGCCGAGGGGTCGGACACGACCACCTCGGGCACAGCGGTCACCTCCGTCGTCTACGACGTGCCACTGTCCGGGACGACCGCGCCGTACCAGATGGACGCCACGACTGTGGCCACCTGGGCCCAGGACGACGCGCCCACCGACGCCACCGCCGTCTTCCCTGCTGACAGTGTCCCCGCCTCCCACACCGGAAGCGAGCTGACGGCTTCTTCATACGGCCGCGCCACCCTCACCTACATCAATGCGAACGGCGACGAGACCAACACGGCCTCTCCCGGTGGCTCCGTCACCACCACCGAGTACGACGAGTACGGCAACACGGTCGCCGAACTCACCGCCACCAACCGCGAGCTGGCCCTCGGCACTTCGTCAGGCGCCTCGGACGTGCTCGCACAGCTGGGCCTGACCGACCTGTCCACCACCGACCGTGCCCGGCAACTGGCCACGGTGTCGGTGTACTCGACGGACGGGCAGCGCCTCACCGACGAGTACGGCCCACTGCACGAGGTCACCCTCACCGCAGAACTGGCCGGTACCACCGCCGAGTCCACTCTGGCAGCCGGCACGGTCATGCCGGCACGCACGCACACGTCGTACACCTACGACGAGAACAAGCCCGCCGGCGCCACCGTCTCGGACCTCGTGACGACCGTCACCACCGGCGCCGCGCTTCCCGGCTACGCCACCGACGCCGACACCACGGTGTCCACGGCGACCTATGACTGGTCCACCGGCGGACAGAAGTCCAGCACTGGCGGCGAGCCCGTCACCACGGTGCGAACCTACGACGACGCCGGCCGGGTGGCCACCAGCCGCACTGCCGGCTCCTCGGGCTCCGACGCGGGCACACTGGTGTACACCTACTACGACGCGGACGCCGCCGGTACCTGTGCCTCCGTCGAGTGGGACGGTCTGCTGTGCCGCACGTCGCCCGCGGCCGCGATCACCGGCGGCGGAGACAACCCCACCGAAGCAGTCACCACTGTCTACACCTACGAGCGCTGGGGCCAGGTCGCCACCCAAACCGAAACCGCGAACGACGTGACCCGTACGACCGCCACCACGGTCGACGAGGCCGGCCGCCCGACCGGTACAACCGTCACCGGCGGCAAGGGCGAACAGACACCGGCCACCACCATCACCTACGACGAGGACAACGGGCAGATCGCCACCCGCTCCTCGAACGGGCAGATCATCGTCAACGGATACGACGACCTGGGTCGCCAGACCTCGTACGACGACGGAGCGGGCAATACCACCACCACCGCGTACGACGTCCTGAACCGACCGGTGAAGACCACCGACTCGGCCCCGTCCACCGTCACCTATGCCTACGGCACCGCAGGCAGTCTCAAGACCATGACGGACTCCGTCGCAGGTTCCTTCACCGCCTCCTACGACGCCGACGGCACCCTCACCTCCGAGACCCTGCCCGGCGCCTACACCCTCACGATCACCACCGACCCGGCCGGACAGACGACCGGCCGCACCTACACCACCTCGGACGGCACCACCGTCGTCTCCGACACCGCCGGCCACACGATCGACGGCCGCCAGGCCGGCCACACACAGACCAACGGCTCCACCACTCGTACCGACTACACCTACGACAGCGCAGGCCGCCTCACCCAGGCCGCCGACACCACCAGCACCGGCTGCACCAGCCGTGCCTACACCTTCGACGCGAACAGCAATCGCACCGCGCTGAACACCTCGTCCGACGACTGCGACAGCAGCACCGACGACGCCACCACGGCCACCACGTCGTACACCTACGACTCGGCCGACCGCCTGGTGGACTCCGACCACGTCTACGACGCCTTCGGCCGCACCACCACCAGCGGCAGCACCACCCTGGCGTACTACACCAACGACCTGGTCGCGTCCGAGACGCTCGGCACCAGCCGCAACGCCTGGACCCTGGACGCCGCCGGACGGCTCGCCGTCCAGACGGCCCAGACCCAGGCGACCGACGGGACGTGGAGCACGAGCGGCACCATCACCAACCACTACGGCAACATCGGAGACAGCCCGGCCTGGGCCCAGACCGACAGCACCGTCAGCCGCAACATCACGGACATCACGGGCACCCTCGCCGCCACCTCCTCGGCGACCGGCGACATCGTGCTGCAACTCGCCAACCTGCACGGCGACATCGCCGTCCAGCAGCCCCTGGACACCGCGGTGGCCAGCACGGTCCAGCACTACGACGAGTACGGCAACCCGTCATCGGACACCGCGGCCACCACCTACGGAGCCCTGGGCAGCCACCAGAGGTCGACCCGCACCCTCAGCGGACTGACCCTCATGGGCCTGCGTCTGTACGACCCCGCGACAGGACGCTTCCTCAGCGTGGATCCGGTGTACGGCGCCGGGCCGAATGCCTACGGGTATCCCACGGACCCGGTGAACAAGTACGACCTTGACGGCCGAAAGCCCATCAAGAAGTACAACAAGACCGGGTTTTCCTGCGGTTGGACGAAATGCGTCATCAAGCTGAAGCGCAGGCATGCGAACATGCTGGCGGACCTGCTTACTCTCACCAGTCCGGCGATCGGTACGGTTGCCGGGTATCTCCAAACCATCGCCCATGCCAGTGTGGCCGCCTCCTGGGGAGCGGGAGCGGTGGTCGCCGCGGCCGCTGCCGCCTTCGGCCAGTACATCCTCTGGCTTCTCAAGTACTGGCCCAGGAGAGGGATCAAAATAGTTCGCTACCACACCGGGTACGCATACGTCTGGCATCAGTGAGGACGGGCATGGAAAACACATCGTCCAAGAGATCCATCTTCTCTTCCCTGCCTGGCAGGATGTCCGTCGCCCTCTGTTTGACGGGCGTGGCCATGGTGATCGGGGGAGCCGTGTGGGTGGTGCTCTCCTGGGACCAGGGATCATCCGGCGGGCGGTACCTCATACTTGCGGCCGCTGTCGTCGTGGCATCAGGTATTCCTCTCGCGCGGCTCCATCACCGGCAACTCGAATCACTCGAGGACGCGGAGAGCGAATCCTCTGACTGAGTGTCGGAGGTCCTGAGAGCCCGGGCCCACCGTCGCACCGGCGGTGGGCCCGTCGCCGTCAGCGGCTGATGGCAGGAGGATCCACGACAGCCCACGTTCTCCAAGAGAGGAACGACGACTGTGAAGCCCTATGTCCTGGTGCCCGCCTGTGCCAGGCACCAGTAGACCGTCGAGGGGGAGCCGGACCCGGCGACCGGCTGCCAGACCGTTCCGCTCATCGTCCGTGGGCAGGGCCTCGCTGGCCTTCGGGGTCGCGGGGATCTGCGTATGGCTTCTCGGCTTGACCGTCTGGATCTTCCAGGAAGATGAGAGAACCGTGAGGCTGTTGCTGCTCTGCGCGTCCCCCGTCCTTGAGGCTGTGGCCGTCATCACGGCCCAGCTGCACTTCCGGCGGTACGGAAGGGTGGGCGAGTGAGTCGGTTCATGTCGACCGCGGCGGGGAGAGCGGCCGTGCTGCTGCTCTCCCTGTCCGTGGTGCTCTGCACCGGTGGTGCGCTCTGGGCGTGGCTCACCGACAGCGAGCGGCAACGCGATCTGGCGGGGGGCGTCTTGCGGCTCGCGGTCTTTCCCGCGCTGTTCGCAGTCTTGGTGGTCGTACAGCACCGCAAGGACGTTCAGCGCCGGACAGCCGGTGGGATGAGGGATCGTCGCCGGGGTGCCGGCTCGCGTACGCGAGGGCGGCCGTCATAGAGGCAGGGGTCCCCCTGGTGGCCGCTCACCATCGGCGGGCCCTTCGCTGTCAGCGGCCGGCGGCGAAGACGAGGAACTCGGCCCAGGCGGGGGAGGAGAGGGTGAGGTGGGGGCCGGTGGGGTGCTTGGAGTCGCGGATGTGGATGGTGTGGGGGCAGGTGGCGACTTCGAGGCATTCGCCGCCGCCGCCGTCGCTGTGCGTGGACTTGCGCCAGGTGTAGGCGGCTTCGACGCAATCGCCGCCCTCGCCACCGCTGTAGCTGGACTTGAACCAGGTGAGCTTCTCGCTGTTCATAGCTCCTCCAGCTTCTTCTCGATCAACACCCGTGACTCTCTGGGCGAGAGAGCCATTGCTCGCATGATTCCATAGCGGTCGGCGATCTTCCGGACCTCCTCCGGGTCGGTGATCAGCCGGGGGTATCCCTGGATCTCCGTGTACGCCACCTGGGCATGCTTCTTGGGGATCAGCAGGTTGAACGAGCCGTCCATGTTGGGGTGTTCCTCCACGCCGGTCGGCATCACCTGAAGCTCGACGTTCCGGTTGGCACTGACATGCAGCAGGCGACGCAGCTGTTCAGCATGGACCTTCCGCCCGCCGACTGGCCTGTCCAGCACGACTTCTTCCAGCACGTAGCTGATGATTGGCGAAGGCCAGCGTTCGAAGAGCAGTTGCCGTTCGAGCCGGTCGGCAACCCGCTTCTCGATCATCTCCTCGTTCATGACGGGCCGTCGCTTTGCGAACACCGCATGAGCGTGCTGTTCAGTCTGTAGGAGGCCGTGCATCGCATAACTGCAGTAGTGGTGCAGCTCGACCGCCTCCGCTTCCAGCGCCGCATACCCCCGATACCACTCCGGATGCCGCGTCCGAACCTTGGCCATCGCCTCCCTCAGCTCCGGGATCGCCTGCAACAACAGCCCCCCGGCCTCCAAGAGCTCGTCCGCCTTCTCCAGCACCTCCGGCCGGATCGTCCGTACCCCCCGCTCCATCGCGGAGATGGCATCCGGCCCGTACCCCACCAGCTCGCCGAACTCCTTCTGCGTCAACCCCTTCCGCTCGCGCAGGAGTTTCAGCATCTTGCCCAGAGCCGTCAGCAGCCCTGTCGTCCCGTCGGCCTCCGCCGGTGTCTCCGGCCTGCGCTCATCCGTCACGTACGTCACCGCCCTCACGCCTTCGTGCTCACGGTCGACGACCCGTACACGCACCCCACCGCAGCCGTACGGCTACACAGAGTCGCCAAGTCGCCCCTGGCCAGGGTAGATACAAGCGGCCACGCTCAGTCAGGTGAACTCCGAAATCTCCACCCAGACCCCCACCCCGATTTATCCCCTAGGGGAGATGACCCTGCGTCTCAGCTCCACCCCCCGCGGTGCCCGTCTCGCCCGGCGCCTCACGCAGCAGCAGCTCGTGGAGTGGGGCCACCCGTACGACGGCGAGGCGAGCCGCACCGCTCAGCAGATCGTCGCCGAGCTCGCCGCCAACGCCGTCACGCACGGGCGCGTACCCGGCCGGGACTTCGAGCTGCGGCTGCTGCTCCTCGCGGAGGACACGCTCCGTGTCGAGGTGAGCGACGCGCGGGGCGACCGCGGGCTGCGGATCGTGCGGGAGGCGGATTCGGAGGGCGGCCGGGGGCTGATCGTCGTCACCGTCCTGGCCACCGCCTGGGGAGTCACGGAGCGGAACGTGGGCAAGACGGTGTGGGCCGAGATGCAGCTGCCTCAGAGCGTGTCGTCCCGGAGAACGCCGTAGGAAACGACGTCCCGCCACCGGCCAGGTTCTCCAGTTCCGTGTCGGCCTCTATCCCGCGGCCCCGGGATCCAACAGGAACCGCTCCAGCACCGGCAGATCGTCCTCACGGACGGGAGACAGTCGTACGGCTTCGTCGCTCACCCCGGGCACGCTACCGGCCGAGTTGCCCGGGTTGAGCGGGAGTTCGAGGGAAAGGTTCACCTCCGTGACCTACGACGACGACTCACGCATCGCCCGCGCCGAGGACCTGCTGACCGGCCTGGGCGCCGAGGACATGACCCACCCCGGCGGCACCCTCCTCGCCCATCTGCGCCGCGTCCGCTCCCGACTTGCAGACTGGCACGCCCGCCCCGCCCTCCAGCTGGCCGGCCTCTGCCACGCCCTCTACGGCACCGACGGCTTCCCCGAGGCGCTGCTGCCGCCGGCCCGCCGTACCGAGGCCGCCGAGGTGATCGGTCGTGAGGCCGAGGCGGCCGTGTACTTCTACGCCTCCTGCGACCGGAAGGCCACGTATCCGACGCTGACGGGCCCGGACTCCCCCTTCCACGACCGCTTCACCGGCGCCGTCCTCACCCCGGCGCCACCCGCGCTCGCCGACTTCGCGGAGCTCACCGCGGCGAACGAGATCGACCTCGCCGCCCACGATCCCGCCTTCCGCGAGCGGTGGGGCCCGCAGCTGTCGGCCCTGTTCAACCGCTTCGGCCCGCTGCTGAGCGAGGCGGCCCGCGAGGACTGCCGGGTGGTGCTGGGCGGGGCCCAGGCGTAGGCCTGTCCTAGGGCCACGCGCGGCCTCCGGGCGGCTGCCCACCGTGCCGGATTACCGGTCCACGGCCGAACCGAGGAATTATGGGCCTCATGAGCGAGAACGTTTACTTCGACATCACCATCAACGACAAGCCCGCAGGGCGCATCGTCTTCAAGCTGTACGACGACGTCGTGCCCAAGACCGCCCGCAACTTCCGCGAGCTCGCCACGGGCGCGCACGGCTACGGCTACGCCGGTTCGTCCTTCCACCGCGTCATCCCGGAGTTCATGCTCCAGGGCGGCGACTTCACCCGGGGCGACGGCACCGGCGGCAAGAGCATCTACGGCGAGAAGTTCGAGGACGAGAACTTCCAGCTCAAGCACGACCGTGCGGGCCTGCTCAGCATGGCGAACGCCGGCCGCAACACCAACGGCTCGCAGTTCTTCATCACCACCGTTCTGACCCCCTGGCTGGACGGCAAGCACGTCGTCTTCGGCGAGGTTGTCGAGGGCCTGGACATCGTCAAGACGATCGAGGGCCTGGGCAGCCAGTCCGGCCGCACCTCGGCCAAGGTCACCATCGCGGCCTCCGGCACCGTCTGAGACGTCTGAGACAGCACCACAGCAGTGCGGCGGGCGGGCGCCCCTTCCGGGCCCCGCCCTCCGCACGGCCCTTGACTTCACAAGACCCCCGCGCGACATTCCGGACCCGTCCAGGACCTGACCAAGACCTGTCCAGGACCCGTCCTTATGTCTGGGAGCGGCCATGGCCACGAGCGCGGACCCCGTGAGACGTCAACCCGAACGACGGCACCCCCGCCGCAGGACCGTCCTCGGCGCGAGCGCCGGCGCCGGCCTCGCCCTCGCCGCCGTGCCCCGCCCGGCGCAGGCCGCCGACCTCCCCCTCCTCGGCACCTACGACGTCGTCGTCATCGGTTCCGGCGCCGCCGGGATGACCGCCGCGCTGACCGCCGCGAAACAGGGTCTGAGCTGCGTCGTCGTGGAGAAGGCGGCCACCTTCGGCGGATCCGCCGCCCGCTCGGGCGCCGGGATCTGGATCCCCAACAACCCCGTCATCCTCGCCGCCGGCGTCCCGGACACCCCCGCCAAGGCCGCCACGTACCTGGCCGCCGTGGTCGGCGCGGACGTCCCCGCCGACCGGCAGGCCGCGTTCCTCACGCACGGCCCCGCCATGCTCTCCCTCGTCATGGCCCACAGCCCGCTGCGCTTCCGCTGGATGGAGGGGTACAGCGACTACTACCCCGAGCTGCCGGGCGGCCTCGCGAACGGGCGGTCCATCGAACCCGACCAGCTCGACGGCAACGTCCTCGGCGCCGAACTCGCCCGCCTCAACCCGCCGTACCTGGCGGTCCCTGCGGGCATGGTCGTCTTCAGCGCCGACTACAAGTGGCTCGCCCTCTCCGCCGTCACGGCGAAGGGAGCCGCCGTCGCCGTCGAGTGCCTGGCGCGGGGCACGAAGGCCGCGCTGCTCGGGCAGAAGCCGCTCACCATGGGGCAGTCGCTCGCCGCGGGCCTGCGCGCCGGGCTGCTGGCCGCCCAGGTGCCGGTGTGGCTGAACACCCCGCTCACTGATCTGCGAGTGGAGGGCGGCGCCGTCACCGGGGCCGTCGTCACGCGCGACGGCGCCGCCGGTCTCGTACGCGCCCGGCGCGGGGTCGTGGTCGGCTCCGGCGGGTTCGAGCACGACGCGGCCATGCGGGCGCAGTACCAGCGGCAGCCGATCGGCACCGAGTGGACGGTCGGGGCGCGGGAGAACACCGGGGACGGGATCCGGGCCGGGCAGCGGGCCGGCGGGGCGCTGGCGCTGATGGACGACGCCTGGTGGGGCCCGGCGATCCCGCTCCCCGGCGAACCCTACTTCTGCCTCGCCGAACGCACCCTCCCCGGCGGCCTGTTGATCGACCAGGCCGGTGCGCGCTTCGTCAACGAGGCCGCGCCCTACAGCGATGTCGTGCACGTCATGTACGACCGGAATCCGACCGCGCCCGACATCCCGGCCTGGCTGATCGTCGACCAGAACTACCGCAACCGGTACCTCTTCAAGGACGTCGCCCCGACGCTCGCCCTTCCCGCCGACTGGTACACCTCCGGCGCCGCCCACAAGGCCTGGACCCTCGACGCCCTGGCCTCCGCGATCGGCGTCCCGGCCGCCGCCCTCCGCTCCACCGTCGACCGCTTCAACTCCCTCGCCCTGAAGGGCAAGGACGCCGACTTCAAGCGCGGCGACAGCGTCTACGACCACTACTACACGGACCCGACCGTCCTCCCCAACTCCTGCCTCGCCCCGCTCTGGCTGCCCCCGTATCACGCCTTCCGGATCGTCCCCGGCGACCTCGGCACCAAGGGCGGCCTGCGCACCGACGCCCGGGCGCGGGTGCTGCGCGAGGACGGCTCGGTCATCCGGGGGCTGTACGCCGCCGGGAACGCCAGCGCGGCCGTGATGGGACACAGCTACGCCGGCGCCGGTTCGACGATCGGGCCCGCGATGACGTTCGGGTACATCGCGGCGCTGGATCTGGCCGGGGTCCTCTAGGGCTTGCGCAGGATGAGGAAGGCGTGCGGGGTCGACTCGCCGAAGGCGGGGACCGCCTCGCGCACCGTGCACGATAGTCGAGTGAAGCTGGCCGCCGTCAGCAGCTCGGTCATCCGCTCCGGTCGGCGGCGTTCGAAGTCGAGGGTGACCGGGTGGCCCCAGGGGCGGTCGAAGTGGCGGGGCTCGTCGCCGACCTGGAAGCCCAGCAGCAGATGGCCGCCGGGGGCGAGCACGCGGTGGAACTCGGCGAAGAGGGCGGGCAGTTCGTCCACAGGGGTGTGGATGGAGGAGTAGAAGGAGACGACCCCGGCCAACTGCCCGTCGGGAAGGTCGAGCTGCAGCATCGAGCCCTGCTCGAAGCGGATCCCCGGGTTCTCGCGCCGCGCGATCGCCAGCATCGACTCCGAGAGGTCGAGGCCGGACATCTCCAGCCCGCGTGAGGCGAGAAAGCCGGTCGTCCGGCCGGGGCCGCACCCGAGGTCGGCCACCCGGCCGCCCGCCCCGACGAGCTCGGCGTACGCGGTGAGGACGGCCCGCTCCAGCGGCCTCTCGGCGAGCTCGTCCCGGTAGCGCTCGGCGTAGTCCTCGGCGATCGCGTCGTAGAAGGTGCGGGTGGCGGTGAGGAAGTCGGAGGTGGTCATGGCCGGGGACCCTAACCGGCCCCACTGACAGCCGACGGAGATCCGGGGCGGTTTCTGGCCAGGGCCCTAAGCCACGCCCACCGCCCGCAGCACCCCCGCCGTCACCGCCGCCCCCAGCACCACCACCGCGAACGGCGCCCGCCTCCAGGCCAGCACCGCCCCCACCAGCACCCCGGCCGGGCGCGCCCAGCCGGCGAAGCCCCCGGCCTCGGTCAGTGCCCCGGTGGCCAGCAGGGCGACGAGCAGGACGACGGCCCCCGCGGACAACAGCTCCTGCATCCGGGCGGGCAGCTCGACCCGTCCGTGCAGCGCCGGCCCGACCAGCCGGAAGGCGTACGTGCCCACCGCCAGTGCCAGGATCATCGCGACCGTCGCGTTCATCGGGCGGCCTCCGTACGGCGGTACAGCAGGAGCCCGGCGAGCGCGAGCAGCACCGGGACCCCGGCCGGCAGGACGGGTGTGGCCGCCAGGGCGAGGAGCGCGCCGAGGGCCGCCGGGCGGCGCAGCCGGGCGTCCTCGCGCAGGGCGGGGAGGACCAGGGCGACGAGTACGGCGGGGAAGGCGGCGTCGAGGCCGTACGTGGCCGTGTCGCCGAGCGCGGTCCCGGCGAGCGCGCCGGTGACGACGCCCGCGTTCCACACGGCGAACAGGCCGATGCCGGAGATCCAGAAGGCGGCCCGGCGGCGTGCCGGGTCCGACTGGGCGAGGGCGAAGGCGACCGTCTCGTCGGTCACCAGATGGGCGCCGAGCAGGCGGGTCGCGCGGCCGGGGCCGAGGAGGTCGGCGACCGCGAGGCTGAATGCGGCCGTACGGGTGTTGAGGAGCAGGCCGGTGGCCACCGCGGCGAGCGGCCCGCCCCCGGCGAGCAGCACCCCGACGGCGCTGAACTGGGCGGAGCCCGCGTACACCACCAGGGACATCACGACGGGCACCCAGACGGGCAGTCCGCCGGCCACGGAGATCGCCCCGAAGGAGAGGCCGATCACCCCGGACGCCACCCAGACGAGTGAGCTGTCGCGGACAAGTGGACCAATGCGGCCATCGGAGGGTGGGACTGCGCGAGGTGTTCGTTGAGGCGAACGCATGTTTTCTACAATGAACAGAATGGCCCCTGTTCGTCAAGGCGAACGAACGTACCGATGGAGCGAACGACATGTCCGACGCCGCGCCCCCGCCCTCCCGCCTGCCCCTGGACTGGATCGCCGCCTCCCTGCGGCGTGAGCGCACCCGTGCCGGGCTCTCCCTGACCGAGCTGGCCAAACGGGCCGGCATCGCGAAGTCCACGCTCTCGCAACTGGAGGCGGCGAGCGGCAATCCGAGCATGGAGACGATCTGGGCGCTGGGCGTGGCGCTGGGCGTGCCGTTCAGCGCGCTGGTCGAGCCGCCGGCGCCCGCCCTACGGGTGATCCGGGCGGGGGAGGGGCCGACGGTCGCCTCGGAGCAGGCGCCGTACGTGGCGACGCTGCTGTCGGCGAGTCCGCCGGGCGCCCGCCGGGACATCTACCACCTGCGGGCCGAGCCGGGCGCCGCCCGGGTGTCGGAGCCACACATTCCCGGCACGGTCGAGCATCTGATCGTGAGCACGGGAAGGGTGAAGGCGGGGCCGGTCGGAGAAAGCGTCGAACTGGAGCCGGGGGACTATCTGACCTATCGGGGTGACATCCCCCATGCGTACGAGGCGCTGGTGCCGGGGACGACCTTCGTGCTCGTGATGCAGCACGTGTGAAGCGGCACGTGTGAAGCGGCACGTGTGAATTTCCGGCGAACGAAAGAAGAACAAAGGCAGGAGCCCCGGCCGGATGGCGCGGGGCTCCTTGGGTACTGCTTTCAGACTGCGATCACAGGGGGGAGATCGTCACACGGGGGTGACGTTCTCCGCCTGCGGACCCTTCGGGCCCTGCGTCACATCGAAGGAGACCTGCTGGTTCTCCTCGAGGGAACGGAAACCCGTGGCGTTGATCGCGGAGTAGTGGACGAAGACGTCGGGGCCGCCGCCTTCCTGGGCGATGAAGCCAAAGCCCTTTTCGGCGTTGAACCACTTCACGGTTCCGGTAGCCATAAGCCCTCCTTGGGCTCAAAGGGTTGCCCTGCTCCAGAACCTGCAAGTGTGAAAGCAGTGCCGCACAATGCATACGTCTGAAAATGTCAAGAGCCCGCGGTTACATGCTCCGCAGGCTCTGTACTGCAAGGGAAACCAAACTGCAACTTGCGGCGAGCCTAGCACGCGGGCAGCCGAAAGCAATAGAGGTCAAGATCACGTCACCCGGACGTTTGAACATCCGGTGAAGGGGTTGACCCGGGGGGTCGGAGTTCGAAGGGTACTCCACCGGGTCTAGTCTCGCGATGTGGACAATTCTCGCACCCGGCCGCGCGTAGGCCACATCCAGTTCCTGAACTGCCTGCCCCTGTACTGGGGGCTCGCGAGAACGGGCACGCTCCTCGACTTCGAGCTCACCAAGGACACCCCGGAGAAGCTCAGCGAGCAGCTGGTGCAGGGAGACCTCGACATCGGGCCCATCACCCTGGTCGAGTTCCTCAGGAACGCCGACGACCTGGTCGCCTTCCCCGACATCGCGGTCGGCTGCGACGGCCCGGTCATGTCCTGCGTGATCGTCTCGCAGGCCCCCCTGGAGGAGCTGGACGGCGCCCGCGTCGCCCTCGGCTCCACCTCGCGCACCTCCGTACGCCTGGCCCAGCTGCTGCTGGCGGACCGTTTCGGCGTCCGGCCCGAGTACTACACCTGCCCGCCGGACCTCAGCCTGATGATGCAGGAGGCGGAGGCGGCCGTCCTCATCGGCGACGCGGCGCTGCGGGCCAACCTGCTCGACGGGCCGCGCTACGGGCTCCAGGTGCACGACCTGGGCACGCTCTGGAAGGAGTGGACCGGGCTGCCGTTCGTGTTCGCCGTCTGGGCGGCCCGCCGGGACTACCTGGAACGACGGCCGGACATCACCCGCGAGGTCCACCAGGCCTTCCTCGCCTCCCGCAACCTCTCCCTGGACGAGGTCGGCAAGGTCGCCGAGCAGGCGGCCCGCTGGGAGGCGTTCGACGAGCGGGTGCTGGAGCAGTACTTCACGACTCTGGACTTCCGCTTCGGCGCACCGCAGCTGAGCGCGGTCGCGGAGTTCGCCCGCCGGGTCGGCCCGACGACGGGCTTCCCGGCGGACGTGAAGGTGGAACTGCTGCGGCCCTGAGCGGGCGGGGGCGGTGTCGCTACTCGATGGCGAAGGCCTCCACCGTCTTCAGCACCTTCAGTTGCTGTCCGTTCGTGCTCTCGCCGCCGATCGCGTAGACGCAGGTCCGGTGCAGACCTTTGGGGCAGGGGGCGGTCGCGGCGGCCAGGTTGGTGCGGGGGGTGGGCAGCGGGGGCAGCGTCGACCACACGTTCACCGCGGGGTGGTAGGCCTCCGTCGCGCCCACCGGAGTGCCGGCGACGGTGCCGCCCACCCCGTACACACAGCCCTGCTTCCGGTCGGCGGGGCACGGGGCGGCCGCCGCCGCGAGCCCCTTGCGGGCGGTGGGCAGGACGGGCAGGGTCGCCCACACGTTGGCGGTGGGGATGTAGGCGACCGCCTGGCTCTGCGCCGTGGGCGATCCGTCCAGCGCGTACACGCAGGTTTCCGGGTGGTCGGTGACGACGGAGGGGCAGGGCGCGGCCGCCGCGGCCGCCCCGCTGCGGCCGGTCGGCAGGTCGGCCAGCTCCTCCCACTTGTTCTTGGCCGGGTTGTAGGCCTCGACCGAGTCCAGCACGTTGGTGCCGTTGGAGGTGCCGCCGATCGCGTACACACAGGTGTCCGAGTCCTTGTGACCCGAGATCCCCTTCGGGCAGGGGGCGGACGCGCCGGCGAGCTCTCTGCGCGCGGTCTCCATCGGCGTAACGGGCGTCCAGGTGTTGGTGGCGGGGTTGTAGGCCTCGACCGTCTCCAGCGTGTTGGTGCCGTTGGAGGTGCCGCCGTATGCGTACACGCAGATTCTGTTGTGCTTCTCGTTGTTGTTGCCGCCGTTGTTCCCGTTTCCGTTGCCGTTGTTGTGTTCGCCGCCACTGCCAGGGCAGGGGGCGGTCGCGGCTGCCAGGTCGCGGCGGGGGGTGCCGAGCGATGCCACGGTGATCCAGGTGTTGGTGGCGGGGTTGTAGGCCTCGACCGAGTCCAGCACGTTGGTGCCGTTGGAGGTGCCGCCGATCGCGTACACACAGGTGTCCGAGTCCTTGTGACCGGAGAAGCCGGAGGGGCACGGCGCGGTCGCCGCCGCCAGGTGGGAACGGGCGGTGCCCAGTGGCTTCACCGTCAGCCAGGCCCCCTGCGCGTCCGCGAGCGTGGGTGTCAGGGCGAACAAGGGGGTCAGTACGGCGACGGCGAGCCGACGTCTGCCCGAACGCCCGGGTGGGGCGGGCCTTCTCAAGATCTTCACTGTTGCTCTGTCCTTCCGTACCGGCGACTGTCCGTCAGGATCAGTGCCAGCATTGCCCCGGGGGTTTTCAGAGCACGGCGATGAATCGCTTATACGACCTAATGCTTATGTGTACGGGGAGAGGGGAACGTCATGCAGCCGCTGGGAGCCGACGAACCCACCGCCGTCGGGCCCTACCGGCTGCTCGGCCGGCTCGGCGCCGGCGGGATGGGCCGTGTCTATCTGGGCCGCAGCGCCGGTGGCCGCACGGTCGCCGTGAAGATCGTGCACCCGCACCTCGCGCTCGACGAGGAGTTCCGTGCCCGCTTCCGGCGCGAGGTCGAGGCCGCGAGGCGGGTCGGCGGCGCGTGGACCGCGCCGGTGCTGGACGCGGACCCGGAGGCGGCCGTGCCCTGGGTGGCGACGGCGTACGCGGCCGGACCGTCGCTGGCCGCCGCCGTCGCCTCCGCCGAGGGGCCGCTGCCCGAGCACACCGTACGGGTGCTCGGGGCCGGGCTCGCGGAGGCGCTGGCGGCCGTGCACGAGCTGGGCCTGGTGCACCGGGACGTGAAGCCGTCCAACGTGCTGCTCACCGTCGACGGCCCGCTGCTCATCGACTTCGGCATCGCCCGCGCGACGGACGGCACGGCCTCGCTCACCTCGACCGGCGTCTCCGTCGGCTCGCCCGGCTACATGGCCCCCGAGCAGATCCTCGGCAAGGGCGTGTCCGGCGCGGCCGACGTCTTCTCCCTCGGCGCGGTGCTGGCGTACGCGGCGACCGGCGAACCCCCCTTCCCCGGCGACTCGTCGGCCGCGCTGCTCTACAAGGTCGTGCACGAGGAGCCGGCGCTCGGGGACCTGGCTGCGGGCGAGCTGCGGGACGTGGTCGAGGCCTGCCTGGCCAAGGACCCGTCGGCGCGACCGGCCCCCGGCGAGGTGGCCCGGCGGCTCGCTCCGGAGGGGGCGGCGCGGCTGGTGGCGGGCGGGTGGCTGCCGGGTGCGCTGGTCGAACAGGTCGGGCGGAGCGCCGTACAGCTGCTGAATCTGGAGGCCGCGGGGGCCGACGTCGTCGCGTCCGGGCCGGTCGGGTTCAGCAGCGCGTCGGTGGGGGCGGGGGCGCCCGTGACCGTGGGGGAGTTCGGGCCGCCGCCGGTGATGGACGCGAGCCCCGCGACGCCGGTGGACCTGCCCGCGCCACGGGACGCCCGGCCGGAAACCGGTGGTGGCGGTGCCGTTGCCGCCGCCGAGCGTCCCGGGAACGTGTCCGCCGAGCGTCCCGGGAAGGTGTCCGTCACCGTGTCGGCCGCCGCGGCGCCGGGGGAGGGCGGGCGCGGACGGCGGCTGAGCTGCACCGTCGCGCTGGCGGTCGCGGGGGCGCTGGCCGCGGTGACGGTCGGTTCGGTCTTCGTGTTCGACCTCCTGCCGGCCGACGGCGGCGACACGAACTCCGACACGGCGAGCGGCGCCCACTCCTCGGTTCCGACGGCCGCGTCCAGCCCCGTCGACGGCGAGGCGCCCACCGCACTGCCCGCGCGGTACGTCGGCACCTGGGAGGGCGAGGGCAGCGGTCTGGGCGGCACGCTCCCCATGGGCACCTTCCGGGTGACCCTCAAGCGGGCCGACGTCGGGGAAAAGCTCGGCGAGTTGCGCCAGACCGATCTGCTCGGCGGGGTCTGCGTCGACGCGCTGACGCTGAAGAAGGTGACGGAGAAGGAGGTCGTCGCCGACTCGGTGGGGGCCGAGAACAACCACGCCGGCTGCAATCCGGAGCCCCACACGATCCGGTTCACCCCGACCGGCGACGACCTGACGTACACGTCGGACAGCAGCGCGGAAGGCAATCCGACGGCGCGCATGTCCAAGGTACGGTAGGGGCGTTTCGATGATGACCACACCGCCCAGCGACCTCACGGTGACCGCCTTCGCCGCCCTGTGGGGCGTGCTGACGGGCGCACTGCTGCCGAGGGCCGCCTACCGCTTCTCCGTGCCGTCGGAGGAGGCGGACGCCGGCTGGCGCGCCGCGTGCCCGGCCGGGCATCCGGTACGGGGATGGCTGGGGGCGGCGCGATGCGGGCCGTGTGCTCGCTCGTCTCCGCCCCTGCCGGCACCCCCTCCGGCGACCGCGGACGCCGGTCGGCTCTCAACGGTGCCCCCGACCCCCTCGTACGCTCCCGGCGCGCTGCTCCTTCCCGCCGTCACCGCCGTCGTCTGTGCCGCGCTCGGCGCGGCCACCGGGCTCCGGCCCGAGCTGGGCGTCTGGCTGTTGCTCGCGCCGGTCGGGGTGCTGCTGGCCGTCGTCGACCTGCGGGTGCAGCGGCTGCCCGACCCGCTCACCCTCCCCCTCGCGGCCGCCGCCCTCGCCCTCCTCGGCCCGGTCGCGCTATTGCCCGAGCACGCCGGGAGCTGGACGGCGGCCCTGCTGGGCGCGCTGGTCCTCGGCGCCGCCCATCTGGTGCTGCACCTGATCAACCCGGCCGGCCTCGCCTTCGGTGACGTCAAGCTGGCCCTCGGGACGGGCGCCGTCCTCGGCTGGTACGGCTGGCCGACCGTCATGCTGGGCACGTTCGCCGCGTTCCTGCTGGGCGCGCTGTACGGCGGCGCGCTCGTCGTCGCGGGCCGCGCCGGGCGCCGGACGGCGATCGCGTTCGGGCCGTTCATGCTCGCGGGGGCCTTCGTCGGGTTGCTGATCGGCGCGTACTCGGCCTGAGGTGAGGTGCGCGGACGGGCTGGCGTAGGCTGATTCGGTCCGCCCACCCGTCTCCCACCACCACCCTTGTTTCGAAGGCGCTTGGCGCCCTGTTCCTATTAACCCTTGACGAAAGGGACGCTCCCGGTGACCGAGAAGGCCGACCTTCAGTCCGTCCTCGACCGCGCCGCCGCCGGTGGGCGGATCACCCCGCAGGAGGCGCTCGACCTCTACCGCGACGCGCCCCTGCACGCGCTGGGCGCCGCCGCCGACGCCGTACGCCGCCGTAAGTACGCCGGGACCGAGCACATCGCGACGTACATCATCGAGCGGAACATCAACTACACGAACGTGTGCGTCACGGCGTGCAAGTTCTGCGCCTTCTACGCGGCCCCCAAGGACAAGGCCAAGGGCTGGACCCGCGACCTCGACGACATCCTGCGCCGCTGCGCCGAGACCGTCGAACTCGGCGGCACCCAGATCATGTTCCAGGGCGGGCACCACCCGGACTACGGCGTCGAGTACTACGAGAAGCACTTCGCCGCGATCAAGGAGGCGTTCCCGCAGCTGGTGATCCACTCGCTGGGGGCGTCCGAGGTCGAGCACATGGCGCGGATCTCCGGCGTCTCCGTCGAGGAGGCCATCACCCGGATCCACGCGGCCGGCCTGGACTCCTTCGCGGGCGCCGGGGCGGAGTTGCTCCCCGAGCGCCCCCGCAAGGCGATCGCGCCCCTCAAGGAGTCCGGCGAGCGCTGGCTGGAGATCATGGAAGCAGCGCACAAGCTGGGCGTCGAGTCCACCTCCACCATGCTCATGGGCACCGGCGAGACCAACGCCGAGCGCATCGAGCACCTGCGCATGATCCGCGACGTACAGGACCGGACGGGCGGCTTCCGCGCCTTCATCCCGTACACCTACCAGCCCGAGAACAACCACCTGAAGGGGCGCACGCAGGCCACGCTCTTCGAGTACCTGCGGATGATCGCCATCGCCCGGCTGTTCATGGACAACATCCAGCACATCCAGGGCTCTTGGCTGACCACCGGCAAGGAGGTCGGCCAACTCTCCCTGCACTACGGCGCGGACGACCTCGGCTCGATCATGCTGGAGGAGAACGTCGTCTCCTCGGCCGGCGCCAAGCACCGCTCCAACCGCCTCGAGATCATCGACCTGATCCGCAAGGCGGGCCGTGTGCCCGCCCAGCGCTCGACCACGTACGAGCACCTCGTCGTCCACGACGACCCGGCGAACGACCCCGTCGACGAGCGGGTCATGTCCCACATCTCGTCCACCGCGATCGAGGGCGGCACGGCCCACCCCGAGCTGAAGCTCCTCACCTCCAACTAGGGCCGCGTTGCTGACGATTCACGCCGATTCCCAGGGGCGGGCGCTCGCCGTCGACGGCGCGTGGATCGCCGCGGCGGGCGCGTTGGAGGAGCTGGTCGCCGAGTGTCCACGGGCGCGCGTGCGCCGGTGGCCCGGCATCCTCACCCCCGGACTGGTCAACCCGCACGGCACGGAGCTGCTGGAGGAGGCGTACCACCCCGATCCGCGCGAGGCCGACGAACTCGGTACCGAACCGCTGACCGGGGACGCGCTCGCGGCTCTGGCCATGGACGACGCCCGCTGGGGCGCCAGCGCCCGGCGCGGGGTGCAGCGCATGCTGGCGAACGGCACGATCGCGGCCGCCTGCGAGGAACTCCGCAACCGCGCCGTACGGGACGCCGTGCACCGCTCCGGCCTGGCGGTCGTCGGCCGGATCGGGCGCCCCGCCGGTGTGCCCTCCCTGGACCCGTACGCCTGCGGCCTGCCGGTGGAGTTCGCACCCCCGAGGGAGCGGGGCTCCGCCGCCCGGTTCGCCGTTTTCGACGTCCCGGACGAGGCCGGCCTCGCCGACTGCGGGGCGGCGACCTGCGTGGCGACGGTGGTCGGGGGGCGCTTGGTGTACCGGCGGCGCTGAGCCGCCTCTCAGGGGCGCGGGGAACTGCGCGACCAGCCCCCACGGACCCGCACTCGGCACAGAACCGAACCCCCCGAGCCCTACCCCGAGAACGCCTCCGCGAACGCCCCCGAACTCTGCTCCACCCCACTGCAGTTGGTCAGCGCGTCGTCCGTGTCCGTCCCGTCCTCACACTGCTGGTCCCGGAACGTCGCCCACATCGACACCCACGCGATCCCCTTCTCCTCGGCGAACGTCCGCACCTCGGCCGCGTCGGCCAAGGAGAACGTCTCGTTGTCGACGTCGTTCGTCCCGAGCATCGAGGTCAGCGCCATCGCCTTCCACGCGGTCTCGTCCGATGTGCCGAACACGTCCCGCAGCTGAGCCTGCGCGGCCTTCGCCGAGGTGATCGCGTACGAGCCCATGTCCCCGGTGTACGACTCGCCGTAGTTCATCGTCATGAGATTGACCGTGGAGACCTGGACGTCGTACTTGTTCGCGGAGTTCAGCAGGGCGATGCTGTCGTCGTCCAGGCCGGACGGCATCACCGGGAGCGTGAAGGAGACCTCCAGGTCGGACCGCTCCTCCTGGAGCAGCGCGATCGCCTTCGAGCGCAGGGCCACCGAGTCGGAGTCGGTCAGCTCGTCGCCCTCGATGTCGAAGTCGGCCTGGGTGGAGCCGGCCGCGTCGAGCGCCTCGCCGTACGCCTTCGCCAACGCCGACGCGCTGTCACAGGTCGACGCCAGCTCCTTGCCGGAGGCCCCGCCGAACGAGACGCGGACGGTGGCCCCCGAGTCCGTCAGCGCCGAGATCCGGGACGCGACCGTCGAGTCGTCGACGGCGTTCGCCCCGTTCCACTCCGGCGTACAGCTGCTGCCGTCGGAGATGACGAAGGCCAGGTTGTACGTCGTCGGCGAGCCCGCGGAGTCGTTGTCGGAGGCCTCCGTCGCGCTGACGTACGGGGCGTAGGCGGTACCGGAGGAGTCCGCCTCCGAAGCCGTGGCGGAGGGGGACGCCGAGCTCTGTTCGGGTGGCTCGGGCGCCGCGTCCGTGGTCCCGTCGGACCCAGCGGAGCACCCCGCCGTGGCCAGGGCAAACAGGCAACTGAGCCCGGCCATCGGCTTCAGGAAACTCCTCATTGCGCATGCACCAGCTCTCGTGATTTGTGTCTCAGGGGAAAATAGGAGTACGTATTCCAAGTGAAAATGTCTCACATGATGACGCACAAATTTTGAACAGTGAACGTACAGGAACGTCACGGACACGCCACTGCAAAAACGGACAATCACCCCCTCAAGAGGGGCATTCAACCCTCCCTCATTCGGAGCCGTCCGCGCAGGATTTCTGGGAAACTCTCAGGGAAGAGACAGGTTAAGGAGTTTCTCATGGGACTCTCACAAGGATTTCCGGGTTCCTGACACATAAAGACTCCCTAATATCCGGGGAATGCATTCCGAGTCTTCCGAGCCTGCCGTCGATAGTCATGACGCCGTTCGCGGTCGCCGTCGCAAACGCGGCGGCAACGCCGCCGACGGTCCCGTGTTCGTGGACAACTCCGGACGCAGGTCCAAGCTGCTGCGCCGTGTCGGCATCCTTCTCGGCGTGGGCTGCTTCGCCTACGCGGTCGTCCTCGGCGCCGCCTTCATGGGCTGGGGCACGTCCCTGACGCCGTCCTCGCTGCTGCCGTTCGGCGGTGGCGGCCAGAACCGTCAGGGACCCGGGGGCGGCATCCGCCCCAACGGAGGCATCGGCTACGAGGTCGGCGCGCCGGGCGGCGCGGCCCCCTCCGCGCTGCCCACCGGCACGGCCTCCCCGTCCGCCTCCGCCTCCGCCAACTGACGGGACCGCCACCACCGCCATGACCACGACGATTCCCTCCCGCGGGCGCCGCCGCGCCCCCACCCGCATGAAGCGGGCGGCGGGCAAGGCCGCGGCGCTGCAGAAACCGCGTGTCATCCTCGCCCTGCTGCTCCTGCTCGCGCTGACCAGCGTGATGCTGCTCGACGGCTATCTGCGCGCCGAGGTCGGCGGCGACCAGCGCGTACGCACCGGCGCCAGCTCCAGCAAGGTCCCCGACGACGTCCTCGACGGCGGCCCGATCCTCACCTTCCGGGGCGGCCAGGCGACGACTGTCTCCGTCCCGGACAAGACGATCGCGCTGACCTTCGACGACGGCCCGAACCCGACCTGGACGCCCAAGGTCCTCGAGATCCTCGAGGAGTACGACGTACCCGGCACGTTCTTCGTCGTGGGCTCGATGGTCTCCCGCTACCCGAGCATCGTGAAGGACATGGTCGACGACGGGAACGAGGTGGGCATCCACACCTTCACCCACGTCGACCTCTCGTACCAGAGCGACGCCCGCGTCGACCGGGAGATGGAGCAGACCCAGCTCGCGCTCGCCGGCGCGGCCGGCATCACCACCACGCTCTTCCGTGCCCCGTACTCCTCCGAGACGGATGCCATCGACAACTACAGCTGGCCCGTCTACCAGGAGCTCGGCGAGGACGGCTACACCAGTGTCTTCGTCGACACCGACAGCGACGACTGGAAGAAGCCGGGCGTCTCGAAGATCATCAAGTGGGCCACGCCGGACGACGGCGAGGGTGCCTCGGTGCTCTTCCACGACGCGGGCGGCGAGCGGTCGCAGACCATCAAGGCGCTGCCGACGTACATCAAGAAGATGAAGGCGAAGGGGTACACCTTCACCACCATCAGCGGTGTGCTGCAGGAGCAGAACGCCGGGCAGAGCGCGGGCGCGGCGAACGCGAGCGGGCAGCAGGCTTCCGGTTCCGGCGCGGGGGCCGCGGCGGGACAGCAGGCCGGCCAGCAGCCCGGTGGCGTGCCGAACGGCGAGGGCACCGGGTACGGCAACGCGGGTAACGGGAACGCCGGGAACGGCAACGCCGGCACCGGCACGAGCGCCGCGCGCAACCCCCTCCAGGCCGCCCACCGCGAGGCCTCCGGAGTGACCCTCTACGAGGGCAAGGCGCTCATCGCGGCGGTCGCGCTGGCCGAGTGGACGGTCCCGGCGCTGTCGGTGGGGCTGATGGTCGTGGGCGTGGCGGTCATGGGCCGCTTCGGGATGATGCTCATCCTCGCCCGCCGCCACTACCGCCTGCGCAACAAGCGCCGCTTCAGCTGGGGGCCGACGGTCACCCGCCCGGTGAGCGTGATCGTCCCGGCGTACAACGAGAAGGAGTGCATCGCCAACACGCTGGAGTCACTGGCGCAGAGCACCCATCCGATCGAGGTCATCGTGGTCG
The DNA here is from genome assembly GCF_044763345.1 of Streptomyces sp. NPDC096132. Lineage (NCBI taxonomy): Bacteria > Bacillati > Actinomycetota > Actinomycetes > Kitasatosporales > Streptomycetaceae > Streptomyces > Streptomyces sp. NPDC096132. The sequence continues at coordinate 60,986 of NZ_JBIWGA010000030.1, read as the reverse complement.
ACGACGGCTCGACCGACGGCACCTCCGAGATCGCGCGCGCCGCCGCCGACAAGCTCGGCATGTACAACGTCCGGGTCATCCGGCAGGAGAACGCGGGCAAGCCCGCCGCGCTCAACAACGGTGTCCGCAACGCCAGTTACGACATCGTCATCATGATGGACGGCGACACCGTCTTCGAGCCGGACGCCGTGCACCAGCTGGTGCAGCCCTTCGCGGACCCGAAGGTCGGCGCCGTCGCCGGCAACGCCAAGGTCGGCAACCGCAACACCGTCATCGGCGCCTGGCAGCACATCGAGTACGTGATGGGCTTCAACCTCGACCGCCGTATGTACGACCTGCTGCGCTGCATGCCGACCATCCCCGGCGCGATCGGCGCGTTCCGCCGCGACGCCGTGCTGGAGGTCGGCGGCATGAGCGAGGACACCCTCGCCGAGGACACCGACATCACCATCGCCATGCACCGCGCGGGCTGGCAGGTCGTCTACCAGGAGCACGCCAAGGCCTGGACGGAGGCGCCGGGCTCCCTGAAGCAGCTGTGGTCCCAGCGCTACCGCTGGTCCTACGGCACCATGCAGGCGCTGTGGAAGCACCGCAAGTCCCTTACGGACAAGGGCCCTTCGGGCCGCTTCGGCCGCGTCGGCATGCCTCTGGTGGTCCTCTTCCAGATCATCACGCCGGTCTTCGCCCCGCTGATCGACGTGTTCACCGTCTACTCGATGATCTTCGTCGACTTCCAGGCGGCCCTGCTGGCCTGGTTCGCCGTCCTCGGCGTGCAGCTGGGCTGCGCGGCGTACGCGTTCCGCCTGGACCGCGAGAAGTACCGCTATCTCCTGATGATGCCGCTCCAGCAACTGGCCTACCGCCAGATGATGTACCTCGTCCTCATCCACTCCTGCATCACCGCCCTCACCGGCGGCCGCCTCCGCTGGCAAAAACTGAAGCGGACCGGAGAGGTCGGGACTCCGGCGGGGGTGAGCTGAATGGGATCGCACCGACGGGGCGGATCCGTGCGCACGGTTGCTGCCGCTGACGGGGCCGTGCGTACGGCTGCTGCCGCTGACGGGGCCATGCTGACTGCTGGTACCGCTGTGGGCAATCGTTCCGCAGGGCGATGGGGGTCCCCCCGCTCGAGCGAAGCCGAGAGTGGGGGAGGGTGGGCACAGCCTGCAGCGCCGGGTGCTGATGCAACAGAGGTCAGCCGGTCCAAGCCCCCTGCAAGGGACCGCTACTTCGACACCCTCAGAGCCCTCGCCCTGATCAGGGTCGTCACGTACCACACCTTCGGCTGGGCCTGGGCCGGCATGGTCTTCCCCTCCATGGGCATCATGTTCGGCCTGGCCGGCACCCTGATGGCAAAGTCCCTTGAGCGCCCGGCACCGAAGGTGGTGAGGAGCCGCTTCCGCCGCCTCCTCCCCCCTTTCTGGTTCTGGGGCGCCTTCGTCGTCCTCGGCATGCTCATCCACGACTGGATGCCGGGCTGGCAGATCGTCTACTGGATCGTCCCGCTGGGCGACCCCCCGGGCAACGCCTGGGGCGAGCAGGCCTGGGAGATCCTCTGGTACCTGCGCACATACCTCTGGTTCGTCCTGTTGTCCCCCCTCCTCCTGCGGGTCTTCCGCCTCGCTCCCCTCCCGGTCCTCGCGCTCTCCCTGACCCCGATCCTGGTCCTGAACTTCGTCTGGTCGGGCCCCGACAACCGCTTCGGCACCGTCCTGTGGGACCTGTCGACGTACCTCTTCTGCTGGATGCTCGGCTTCGCGCACCGCGATGGCGTCCTGGAGCGGATGAAGCCGGCGGCTGTCGTCACGCTCTCGCTCGCGGCGATCGGTTTCGGCGGCTGGTACGCCTTCACCCACCAGGCCGACTTCGGCACCTACGACCTGGACGAGAACCCGCTCGCCCAGGCCTACTGGTCGGCGGGCTGCGTGATGCTGCTGATGTGGGCGAAGGCGTTCTTCCGGATCGACTTCGCCCGGCTGACCCGCTTCCGCCGGACGAACCGGCTCGTCACCGTCTTCAACGCGCGCGCGGTCACGATCTACCTCTGGCACCAGATCGCCCTGATCCTCGCCGTCCCCCTGATCGACCAGTTCTGGAACGTACCCGCGTTCGAGAAGTACCTGCCGCTGGAGAGCCAGTGGTTCATGTTCGGGGTCGCCTGGGTGCTGATCGCGGTGTTCGTCCTGCTGTGCGGGTGGGTGGAGGACGTGGCGGCGAAGAAGAAGCCGCGCCTTCTTCCCTGAGGGTGCGCGGCGGTCCCGTGGGGGTGGGCTGCAAGAATGGCGACGTGACCCGCGCTTCCCTGAACAAGCAGCCCCACGAAGTCGCCTCGATGTTCGACCGCGTGGCGGAACGGTACGACCTGACGAACGACGTGCTGTCGCTCGGCCAGGACCGGAGGTGGCGCAAGGAGGTCGCGAAGGCGGTCGACGCCCGCCCGGCGCAGAAGGTCCTGGACCTTGCCGCGGGCACGGCCACCTCCTCCCTGCCCTTCGCGCAGACCGGCGCCTACGTCGTCCCCTGCGACTTCTCCCTCGGCATGCTCCAGGTCGGCAAGCAGAAGCACACCTGGCTGCCGTTCACGGCCGGTGACGCGACGCGGCTGCCGTTCAAGGACGACGTCTTCGACGCCGTCACGATCTCCTTCGGCCTGCGCAACGTGCAGGACTTCGACGCGGCCCTGCGCGAGATGTACCGGGTGACCAGGCCCGGCGGCCGGGTGGTGATCTGCGAGTTCTCGCACCCGACCTGGGCGCCCTTCCGCACGGTCTACACCGAGTACCTGATGCGCGCCCTGCCCCCGGTGGCCCGGGCGGTCTCCTCGAACCCGGACGCGTACGTCTACCTCGCCGAGTCCATCCGCGCCTGGCCCGACCAGCCCGCGCTGGCCGAGCGGCTGCGGAAGGCCGGCTGGTCCAAGGTGGCCTGGCGCAACCTCACCGGCGGGGTGGTGACCCTGCACCGGGGCTTCAAGGAGGCCTAGGGGGTGTGGTGAAAGTCCCGCACAGCGCCCACGGCGCCCGGCACGCTCCCCCACTCTCGGCTTCGCTCGAGCGGGAGGTACCCCCACCGCCGCACCGGCCAAAGGCCCAAGTAGCTCCGCTACGAGGGCCTTCGTCCGGCACTCCCCCAGCCTTCGGCCGGGGGGACCCCCAGGGCACGCACCGGACACCGCGGGCACCGCACGGGACTTTCACAACACCCCCTAGCCGCCCGGCCCGAGCCGCCTACAGTGCGAGCGGCTCGTAGGGATCGCCGGGCCGGTCCAGCTCGCGCTGCAGCCCGCCTCCGCCCGGTCGCGGCACACGTGGCTCCCGTACGCCCGCGCCTCCGCCGCCCTCGCCCTCGACGAAGTCGAACCACACGGTGACCACGGCCCCGCGCGGTATCTCCACCCCGGGTGGTGGGTACTGCCGTACGACGTAGTCGACCACGGCTCGGTGGAAGTCGGGCCGGTCCGGAGCGGCCAGCAGCACGCCGTGCGCCGTGGCCGCCTCGCGCGCGTCCACGGCCATCAGGCCGACGAACCGTGGGACGCGCACTTCGGGTGTTTTGGGTGGTATGAGCACAGATGTCACCCCCAGCGGTACTGGAAGGGTAACCGCACGGGTGTGCCGTCCGGAAGCGCTGAGTGTCTTTCCGTGGCTTTCGACTACTCAGCGTCACCGGCGCTGTGGCAGGGCGGTGTCACCGGGGCTGGAGGTCCAGCCGGTAGCAGTGCCCCTCCCGCTTCGACTCCGGGGTCGTGAAGACCTCCGCGAGCCGCATCCCCAGGCGCCGGGTGACGGCGATCGACCGGGCGTTGTTCGCGTCCACCATGGCCACCACCCCGGGCACGCCCGCCGACCGCACCCGCTCCAGCGTCATCTGCGCGGCCGCCGTCACATACCCCCGCCCCCAGTGCTCCCGCCCGAGCCGCCAGCCGATCTCGATCTCGCCCTTGGGACCCCACTCCCCGGGCCACGGCTGGGCGCCCGTGAACCCGATGACCTTGTCGTCCTGGTCGAGCATCGTCCACAGACAGAAGCCGTGCTCGGCGTCGTGCCGGCGCTGGCGGGCGGTCAGCTCCTCGTAGGCGGAGAGCTCGGCGGATCTGCCGCCGTGGAACTCCATGACGTCCGGGTGGTCGAAGACCCGGTGCCAGGCGACCGCGTCCTCGTCCGTGGGGACGCGCAGCCGTACTACGGGGAGAGCTCGGTTCACGGGGCAGCCCTTCAGCCGGGTGATCAATTCTGCTGCATAGACTGCCCATGTCCAGTGCCGGTCGGCACGTAGATTCCGAACTTGGGGAGATCCCGCCGTGACCGTCGAGAGCGAGCCCCACGCCGAGTCCGCCTCCGAGCGTTTCGCCGAGAACACCGCCGATGTCATCGTCGTCGGCGCGGGGCCGGCCGGTTCCACGACCGCCTACTACCTCGCCAAGGCCGGACTCGACGTACTCCTGCTGGAGAAGACCGAGTTCCCGCGCGAGAAGGTCTGCGGCGACGGCCTCACCCCGCGTGCCACCAAGCAGCTCGTGGCCATGGGCATCGACATCTCCGAGGAGGCCGGCTGGCTGCGCAACAAGGGGCTCAGGATCATCGGCGGCGGCGTACGGCTCCAGCTGGACTGGCCGGATCTCGCCTCCTTCCCCGACTACGGTCTGGTCCGCAAGCGCGACGACTTCGACGAGCAACTCGCCCGCCAGGCCCAGAAGGCGGGCGCGCGCCTCCACGAGCGCTGCAACGTCGGCGCCCCGATCGTCGACGACCGCACCGGCCGGATCACCGGCGTGCACGCCAAGGTGGGCGAGGAGAAGCGCGAAGTCACCTTCCACGCCCCGCTGGTGGTGGCCGCCGACGGCAACTCCACCCGGCTGTCGCTGGCGATGGGCCTGCACCGCCGCGAGGACCGTCCCATGGGCGTCGCGGTCCGCACCTACTTCACCTCCCCGCGCCACGACGACGACTACCTGGAGTCCTGGCTGGAGCTGTGGGACCGCCGCGGCCCGGGCGAGGACCGGCTGCTGCCCGGCTACGGCTGGATCTTCGGCATGGGCGACGGCACGTCGAACGTCGGTCTCGGCGTCCTGAACACCTCCGACTCCTTCAAGGAGCTCGACTGGCGCGAGGTCCTCAAGGCGTGGTGCGCGTCCATGCCGGAGGACTGGGGCTACACCCCCGAAAACATGACCGGCCCGATCCGCGGCGCCGCCCTGCCCATGGCCTTCAACCGCAAGCCCCACTACACCAAGGGCCTGTTGCTGGTCGGTGACGCCGGCGGCCTGGTGAACCCCTTCAACGGCGAGGGCATCGCCTACGCCATGGAGTCCGGGCAGATCGCCGCCGACGTCATCGTCCAGGCCCACGCCCGCGCCACCCCCGCCCAGCGCGAACTCGCCCTCCAGCGCTACCCGCGGATCCTCGCCGACACCTACGGCGGCTACTACACGCTGGGCCGAGCCTTCGTGAAGCTCATCGGCAACCCGAAGGTCATGAAGATCGCCACCCAGCGCGGCCTGACCCACCCGCTGCTGATGAAGTTCACCCTGAAGATGCTCGCCAACCTGACCGATCCGACGGGCGGCGACGCGATGGACCGCATCATCAACGGCCTGAGCAAGGTGGCCCCGAAGGCCTGAGACGACGCGTAGGGCCGCAGCCCCCGAGCGGCTGCGGCCCTTACGTGTGTGCGCGTGCGGTGACGGCGTGTCTCAGAGGACGCGCACCGCACCCGTCGCCGGGTATCCGGACAGCTGCTGGATGACGACACCCTTGGAGGGGTTGGCCGCGTCCAGGTACTGGCCGTTCCCGATGTAGACGCCCACGTGGTAGGCGGAACCCTTGGCGCCCCAGTAGAGGATGTCGCCGACCTGCAGGTTGGACAGGGAGACATCGGTACCGGACATCGACTGGTCCTCGGAGACGCGCGGCAGGTCGACGCCGACCTGCTTGAAGGCGGCCTGGACGAGGCCCGAGCAGTCCCACGCGTTGGGGCCGGTGCCGCCCAGGACGTACGCGTCGCCCACCTGCGCCTTGAGGAAGGCGATGACGGTGGCCACGCTGCCGCTGGCGGGCGCCGAGGCGGTCGTCGTGGAGGTGGAGAGGGTGGAACGTCCCGCGGAACGGGAGGCGGCCTCGGCGGCGGCCTTACGGGCCTCCTCGGCCTTCTTCTTCGCTTCGGCCTTCTTGGCGGCCGCGAGGTCCTTCTTGGCCTCCTTGGCCGCCGCTGCGGCGGCCGCGTCGCGCTCTGCCTCGAGCTGGTAGTTCGCGGCGGCCTGCTGCGTGGCCTCCGCGGACTGCGCCACCTGGGCGGCCAGATCGCCCGTGAACACGGGCAGTTCGAGCGTCTGGGTCACCGGCTCGGCGGCGTTGGCCGAACCGGCCGCCGTGGCGACGGCCAGCGTGCCGAGGACACCACTGGCGACTCCGGCCCGCATCGCGATCGTCGACGCGCTGCGGCGGGGTTTCCGGTGGCTGCGTATGTGAGCGGTGTGGGACATGAGTCCTACCGGTATCAGGGGCTCCTCCATACCTTCAAGAAACGTGTGCTGCGCCACATTTGTTCAACGGAGCCTCCGAACATCCTTCACGCCACTCTTTATTGACGCCGTAACGGACATTGCGGACACGGGCGATCAGGCCTGTGATCATGGCCTTTCGTTGTTACGTCCGAATTGCCCTCGGCCTACCACCGGTTGGGATCGTTGGCCAAGCCCGGTTCTCAGAGGTCTCTCATCGATGTGGCGGAGGTCACGGAACGGTCACCGGTGGGGCCGCGTCACGCGCGTAGATCGACTCCGGCGGCGCCCTCGCTCCGCTCGTGAACGCGTGCACGCGTCCACACCCGCCCCCGGTCTCCCCCTGATGTGTGAATGCGTGCCTCTATCAAGCCGTCACGTCCATCGCCAATTTGCATGCAAGGGAAGTCTCTTGATATAGAGACGCCCTTCGCGGCCTGCGGTGACGAGCGTAAATGTCACTTCTTGTGATCACTCTGACGCTTCCAGTACGAAGATCATTGCTGATATGACTTCATGATCCTTCGTCAGGTGGTGGAGATCACAAAGCTTGTGGAATACCCCGTGTCGCAGATCACAGAGTGGCGGGCATAAGATGCGAGGCAGTTGGGCTTGTGACCTGCTTCACATGTTCGCGATCTTCGTCGGGACGGGCGAGGTTCGTGGGACCGGTGGGGCTGATGTGAGTCCGACGCCATCGCCAGCAGTCAGTGCCGACTGAGAGGAGCGAGGAGCGGTGAACGCGTATGCGCCCATCCTCGTACTGGGAGCCCTCGGGGCAGGCTTTGCGATCTTCTCCGTGGTCATGGCCACGCTGATCGGGCCGAAGCGGTACAACCGCGCCAAGCTCGAGGCCTACGAGTGCGGTATCGAGCCGACCCCCACGCCGGCCGGCGGCGGGCGCTTCCCCATCAAGTACTACCTGACGGCGATGCTCTTCATCGTCTTCGACATCGAGATCGTCTTCCTCTACCCCTGGGCCGTCACCTTCGACGCCCTGGGTGTCTTCGGGCTCGTGGAGATGCTGCTCTTCGTGCTCACCGTCTTCGTCGCGTACGCGTACGTATGGCGGCGCGGCGGCCTGGAATGGGACTGAGGGGCCACTAGTCATGGGACTCGAAGAAAAGCTGCCGAGCGGATTCCTGCTGACCACCGTCGAGCAGGCCGCGGGCTGGGTGCGCAAGGCGTCCGTCTTCCCCGCCACGTTCGGCCTCGCCTGCTGCGCCATCGAGATGATGACCACCGGCGCCGGCCGCTACGACCTGGCCCGCTTCGGCATGGAGGTCTTCCGCGGATCCCCGCGCCAGGCCGACCTCATGATCGTCGCCGGCCGGGTCAGCCAGAAGATGGCGCCGGTGCTGCGGCAGGTCTACGACCAGATGCCGAACCCGAAGTGGGTCATCTCCATGGGCGTGTGCGCGTCCTCGGGCGGCATGTTCAACAACTACGCGATCGTCCAGGGCGTCGACCACATCGTCCCCGTCGACATCTACCTCCCCGGCTGCCCGCCGCGCCCCGAGATGCTGATGGACGCGATCCTCAAGCTCCATCACAAGATCCAGAACTCCAAGCTGGGCGTGAACGCCGAGGAGGCGGCCCGCGAGGCGGAGGAAGCGGCGCTCAAGGCCCTGCCCACGATCGAGATGAAGGGGCTGCTGCGGTGAGCGACGCGAACGGCACCAACGGCGCGAGCGGCGCCGGCGGCGGGAAGGGCGCCGACGGCGTGAACGGTTCCGCGAACGGGGTGAACCCCGAGAAGGACCTCTCCGCCTCCAACCTCCCCGGCCAGCGAGGCCAGGGCGGCGAGGAGGTCCGCGTCCAGCGCGGCATGTTCGGCGCCAACAACGGCGGCGACACCTCCGGCTACGGCGGCCTGGTCCGCTCCGTCCGCCTGCCCGGCCCGGCCACTCGGCCCTACGGCGGCTGGTTCGACGAGCTCGCCGACGAGCTGGAGGGCGCACTGGAGGAGCAGGGCCTCCTCCCCGACAACGCGATCGAGAAGACGGTCGTCGACCGCGGCGAGCTCACCTTCCACATCGAGCGCGCCCACCTGCCCGTCGTCGCCCGCACCCTGCGCGACGACCCGGCCCTGCGCTTCGAGCTCTGCACCGGAGTGAGCGGCGTGCACTACCCCAACGACAAGGGGCGCGAGCTGCACGCCGTCTACCACCTGCGCTCGATCACCCACAACCGGCTCATCCGCCTGGAGGTCAGCGCCCCGGACGCCGAGCCGCACATCCCGTCCCTGGTCCCGGTGTACCCGACCAACGACTGGCACGAGCGCGAGACCTACGACTTCTTCGGGATCGTCTTCGACGGTCACCCGGCCCTGACGCGGATCATGATGCCGGACGACTGGCAGGGCCATCCGCAGCGCAAGGACTACCCCCTCGGCGGCATCCCCGTCGAGTACAAGGGCGCCCAGATCCCGGCTCCGGACCAGCGGAGGTCGTACTCGTGAGCAGCACGCAGTCAGCAGCCTCAGCCGCCTCGGCGCGCGAGACCACCGAGGGCACCGTATATACGGTCACCGGTGGCGACTGGGACGAGGTCGTCCAGTCCGCGGCACGCGCCGACGACGAGCGCATCGTCGTGAACATGGGACCCCAGCACCCCTCCACCCACGGGGTGCTCCGCCTGATCCTGGAGATCGAGGGCGAGACGGTCACCGAGGCCCGCTGCGGCATCGGCTACCTCCACACCGGCATCGAGAAGAACCTCGAGTACCGCACGTGGACGCAGGGCACCACGTTCGTGACGCGCATGGATTACCTGACGTCCTTCTTCAACGAGACCGCCTACTGTCTCGCCGTCGAGAAGCTCCTCGGCATCGAGGACCAGATCACCGAGCGAGCCAAGATCATCCGGGTGCTCCTGATGGAGCTGAACCGGATGTCCTCCCACCTGGTGTGCATCGCCACCGGCGGCATGGAGCTCGGCGCCACCACGATCATGATCTACGGCTTCCGCGACCGGGAGATGATCCTCGACATCTACGAGCTCATCACGGGCCTGCGGATGAACCACGCGTACATCCGCCCCGGCGGACTCGCCCAGGACCTGCCGCCCGGCGCGGTGGACCAGATCCGCGAGTTCGTGAAGAAGATGAAGAAGAACCTCCCCGAGTACGACAAGCTCGCCACCGGGAACCCCATCTTCAAGGCCCGTATGCAGGACGTCGGCTACCTCGACCTGGCCGGCTGCATGGCCCTCGGCGCCACCGGCCCGATCCTGCGCTCCACCGGTCTGCCGCACGACCTGCGCAAGTCCCAGCCGTACTGCGACTACGAGACGTACGACTTCGACGTCCCGACCGCGGACAGCTGCGACTCCTACGGCCGCTTCCTGATCCGGCTCGAGGAGATGCGGCAGTCGCTGAGGATCGTCGAGCAGTGCCTGGACCGGCTCCAGCCCGGCCCGGTCATGGTCGGCGACAAGAAGATCGCCTGGCCCGCCCAGCTCGCCCTGGGACCGGACGGTCTGGGCAACTCCCTCGACCACATCAAGAAGATCATGGGCACCTCCATGGAGGCCCTGATCCACCACTTCAAGCTGGTCACCGAGGGCTTCCGCGTACCGCCGGGACAGGCGTACGTGGCGGTCGAGTCGCCCAAGGGCGAGCTCGGGGTGCTCGCCGTCTCCGACGGAGGCACCCGCCCCTACCGGGTCCACTTCCGGGACCCGTCCTTCACCAACCTGCAGGCCATGGCGGCGATGTGCGAGGGCGGCCAGGTCGCCGACGTCATCGTCGCCGTCGCGTCCATCGACCCCGTGATGGGAGGCGTCGACCGGTGACCACCTCTTCTTCCGAGCGGGGCGTCAGCCTGGGCATGCCCGAACTGCCCGCGCCCGCCTACCCGGACGACGTCCGGGCCCGGCTGGAGGCGGACGCGCGCGAGCTCGTCGCCCGCTACCCCGACTCCCGGTCCGCGCTCCTGCCGTTGCTGCATCTCGTGCAGTCGGAGGAGGGACACGTCACGCGCACCGGGATGCAGTTCTGCGCGGACGTCCTCGGCCTGACCACGGCCGAGGTCACCGCGGTCGCCACCTTCTACACCATGTACCGCCGCCGGCCGAGCGGCGACTACCAGGTGGGGGTGTGCACCAACACCCTCTGCGCGGTGATGGGCGGCGACGCGATCTTCGAGTCGCTCCAGGAGTACCTCGGCGTCGGCAACGGCGAGACCACCGACGACGGAAAGATCACCCTGGAGCACATCGAGTGCAACGCGGCCTGCGACTTCGCGCCGGTCGTGATGGTCAACTGGGAGTTCTTCGACAACCAGACCGTGCAGAGCGCGAAGCGCCTGGTGGACGACCTGCGGACCGGAGCCACCGTCTCGCCCACGCGCGGGGCGCCGCTGTGCACCTTCAAGGAGACCGCCCGGATCCTGGCGGGCTTCCCCGACGAGCGGGACGGCGCCGTCGAGGCGAGCGGCAGCGCGGGACCGGCGTCACTGGTGGGCCTCCGCCTGTCCAGGGGAGAGACGCCGGCCGCGCGCGTGGTCCACCCGCGGGACGGCGGGCCGCACGACGAACCGCAGGACAGGGTCGCGTCCGGACCGCAGGACAGCGTGCCGAGCGACGCGACACCGCACGAGCCGTCGCCGGCCGAGCACCTCAGTTCGCATGACGCGCCGCAGGACACATCGGCCTCCGACCCCGCCCACCCGGCAGGGCCCATCGCCGAGGAGGGGGAGTGATGACCTTGGCACCCGAGCTGAAAGGCAGCAGCCCCGAGAAGCTGCTCGCACCCGTGCTGTCGGCCTTCTGGGACGAGGAGAGGTCCTGGTCGCTGGACGTCTACCGAAGGCACGAAGGATACGAGGGGCTCCGCAAGGCGCTCGCCATGTCCCCGGACGAAGTGATCGCGTACGTCAAGGACTCCGGTCTGCGCGGGCGCGGCGGCGCGGGATTCCCGACGGGAATGAAATGGCAGTTCATTCCCCAGGGTGATGGAAAACCGCACTATCTAGTTGTCAACGCCGACGAATCGGAGCCGGGCACCTGCAAGGACATCCCGCTCCTCTTCGCGAACCCGCATAGCCTCATCGAGGGCATTGTGATCGCGTGTTATGCCATCAGGTCGTCGCATGCCTTCATCTATCTGCGTGGTGAAGTCGTCCCCGTTCTGCGGCGGTTGCACGAGGCCGTGCGCGAGGCCCGCGAGGCGGGCTACCTCGGCGAGAACATCCTGGGCAGCGGACTCGACCTCGAACTCACCGTGCACGCGGGCGCGGGCGCGTACATCTGCGGTGAGGAGACCGCGCTGCTGGACTCCCTCGAAGGCCGCCGTGGTCAACCGCGGCTGCGTCCCCCTTTCCCTGCCGTCGCGGGCCTCTATGCGTGCCCGACTGTGGTGAATAACGTCGAGTCGATCGCGTCAGTTCCCGCGATCCTGCAAAACGGGAAAGAATGGTTCAGGTCGATGGGCAGCGAGAAGTCCCCGGGCTTCACGCTCTACTCGCTCAGCGGCCATGTCGCCAGCCCCGGCCAGTACGAGGCCCCGCTCGGCATCACCCTCCGTCAACTCCTCGAGATGAGCGGCGGCATGCGACCGGGCCACCGCCTGAAGTTCTGGACGCCGGGCGGCTCCTCGACCCCGATGTTCACCGACGAGCACCTCGACGTCCCTCTTGACTACGAAGGAGTGGGTGCCGCGGGTTCCATGCTCGGCACCAAAGCTCTGCAGTGCTTCGACGAGACGACCTGCGTGGTGCGTGCCGTGACCCGCTGGACCGAGTTCTACGCCCACGAGTCCTGCGGCAAGTGCACCCCGTGCCGCGAAGGCACCTACTGGCTCGTGCAGTTGCTGCGTGACATCGAGGCCGGCAAGGGCGCGATGTCCGACCTCGACAAGCTGAACGACATCGCCGACAACATCAACGGCAAGTCGTTCTGCGCCCTCGGCGACGGCGCCGCCTCGCCGATCTTCTCCTCGCTCAAGTACTTCCGCGAGGAGTACGAGCAGCACATCACCGGCCGGGGCTGTCCCTTCGACCCGGCGAAGTCGACGGCCTGGGCCGACCGCCCGGAGGTGAACGCATGACCGTGACCACCAGCGCTCCCACGGGAGGGGGAGAGGCGGCGGTCCCGCCGGAGGACCTCGTGACGCTGACGATCGACGGCGCGGAGATCAGCGTGCCCAAGGGCACCCTGGTCATCCGGGCCGCCGAGCAGCTCGGCATCGAGATCCCCCGCTTCTGCGACCACCCCCTCCTCGACCCGGCCGGCGCCTGCCGCCAGTGCATCGTCGAGGTCGAGGGCCAGCGCAAGCCGATGGCGTCCTGCACCATCACCTGCACGGACGGGATGGTGGTGAAGACCCACCTCACCTCGCCGGCCGCCGAGAAGGCCCAGCACGGTGTGATGGAGCTGCTCCTCATCAACCACCCGCTGGACTGCCCGGTCTGCGACAAGGGCGGCGAGTGCCCCCTGCAGAACCAGGCGATGTCGCACGGCAACGCCGAGTCCCGCTTCGAGGGCCGCAAGCGGACCTACCAGAAGCCCGTCCCGATCTCCACACAGGTGCTGCTCGACCGCGAGCGGTGCGTGCTGTGCGCCCGCTGCACCCGGTTCTCCAACCAGGTCGCCGGCGACCCGATGATCGAGCTGATCGAGCGGGGCGCGCTGCAGCAGGTCGGCACCGGTGAGGGCGACCCGTTCGAGTCGTACTTCTCCGGCAACACCATCCAGATCTGCCCGGTGGGCGCGCTGACCTCGGCGGCGTACCGATTCCGCTCCCGCCCCTTCGACCTGGTCTCCTCGCACTCGGTGTGCGAACACTGCTCCGGCGGCTGCGCCACCCGCACCGACCACCGGCGCGGCAAGGTCATGCGGCGCCTGGCGGCTCCGGACCCCGAGGTCAACGAGGAGTGGATCTGCGACAAGGGGCGGTTCGCGTTCCGGTACGCGCAGCAGCGCGACCGGCTCGAGACGCCCCTGGTGCGCAACGCGGAGGGCGACCTGGAACCGGCGTCCTGGCCGGAGGCGCTGCAGATCGCCGCGCAGGGGCTGCTCGCCTCGCGCGGCAGGACCGGCGTGCTCACCGGTGGCCGGCTCACCATCGAGGACGCGTACGCGTACAGCAAGTTCGCGCGCGTCGCGCTCGCCACCAACGACATCGACTTCCGCGCGCGTGTGCACAGCACCGAGGAAGCCGACTTCCTGGCGGCACGGGTGGCCGGCCGGGGCCGTGACCTCGACGGTACGGGCGTCACGTACACCTCGCTGGAGAAGGCGCCCGCCGTCCTGCTGGTCGGGTTCGAGTCCGAGGAGGAGGCGCCCGGCGTCTTCCTGAGGCTGCGCAAGGCCTGGCGCAAGCACGGACAGAAGGTGTTCTCGCTGGCCACGCACGCCACGCGCGGCCTGGAGAAGGCGGGCGGGACCCTGCTGCCGGCCGCTCCGGGCACCGAGACCGAGTGGCTGGACGCGCTCGCCGGTGGCGTCGGCCTGGAGGAGTCGGGCAGCAGGGCCGCCGAGGCGCTGCGCACCGAGGGCGCGGTGATCGTCGTAGGGGAGAGGCTGGCGGGTGTGTCCGGAGGCCTGACGGCCGCCGTACGGGCCGCCAACGCCACCGGGGCCTCGCTGGTGTGGATCCCGCGCCGGGCGGGGGAGCGGGGCGCGATCGAGGCGGGTGCGCTGCCGTCGCTGCTGCCGGGCGGGCGCCCGGCCACCGACCCGCGCGCGCGGGAGGAGGTCGCGGCCGCCTGGGGGCTCGCCGAACTCCCGCACCGCTACGGCCGCGACACCGCGGCGATCGTCGAGGCCGCCGCGGGCGGCGAACTGCAGGCGCTGCTCGTCGCGGGCGTGGAGGTCGCCGACCTGCCCGATCCGGCACGCGCGCGTGAGGCGCTCGCCGAGGCGGGCTTCGTGGTGTCGCTGGAGCAGCGGCCCGGCGAGGTCACGCGGCTCGCGGACGTCGTCCTGCCCGTCGCGGCGGTCGCCGAGAAGGCCGGCGCCTTCCTCAACTGGGAAGGCCGGGTCCGCTTCTTCGAGGCCGCGCTCAAGCCCGACCAGATGACCCGCCGCCTGGCCTCGTCCGACGCGCGCGTGCTGCAGATGCTCGCCGACGCCATGGACGTCCACCTGGGTCTGCCGGACCTGCGCACCGCGCGCGCGGAGCTGGACCGGCTCGGCGCCTGGGACGGCCCGCGCGGCACCGAACCCCTGGAGACGTCGGGGGTGCTGCCGAGGCCCGCCGCGGGGGAGGCCGTACTGGCAGGGCACCGGCTGCTGCTCGACCAGGGCGTCCTCCAGGAGGGCGACGAGGCGCTCGCCGGGACGCGGCACGCCGCACGCGCACGCGTGTCGGCCGCCACGGCCGCCGAAGCGGGCGTCAAGGACGGCGAACTCCTTGCCGTGACCGGCTCCCACGGAGTGGTCGAACTCCCGCTGCGGATCACCGAGATGCCCGACCGGGTGGTCTGGCTCCCGCTGAACTCCACCGGCGGGGGCGTCGCCTCCGACACCGGGGCCACGCCCGGCTCCCTCGTCCGCATCGGTCCGGCGACGCCGGCCGCCGAAGCCCCCAAGGAGGTGGAGGCATGAGCCCGTACCTCGCCGCTGAAGACCTCTCGATGTTCGGCCGCGACCCCTGGTGGCTGGTCGTGATCAAGGCGGTGTTCTGCTTCGCCTTCCTGATGGTGACCGTGCTGTTCTCCATCGTGTGGGAGCGCAAGGTCGTCGCCTGGATGCAGTTGCGCATCGGCCCCAACCGGCACGGGCCCTGGGGCATGCTCCAGTCGCTCGCCGACGGCATCAAGCTGATGCTCAAGGAAGACGTCATCGTCAAGCGCGCCGACAAGGTGGTGTACGTCCTCGCGCCGATCGTCGCGGCCATCCCGGCCTTCATGGCGATCGCGGTGATCCCCTTCGGCCCGGCCGGCAACGAGATCTCGATCTTCGGCACGCGCACCACGATGCAGCTCACCGACCTGCCGATCGCGGTGCTCTACATCCTCGCCGTCGCCTCGGTCGGCATCTACGGCATCGTCCTGGCGGGCTGGAGCTCCGGATCCACCTACCCGCTGCTGGGCGGCCTGCGCTCCTGCGCCCAGATGATCTCGTACGAGATCGCCATGGGCGCCGCGTTCGCCTCCGTGTTCCTCTACTCGGGGTCGATGTCGACGTCGACGATCGTCGAACAGCAGCAGGACCGCTGGTACATCCTCCTGCTGCCGGTCTCGTTCATCATCTACATCGTCACGATGGTCGGCGAGACCAACCGTGCCCCGTTCGACATGCCGGAGTCCGAGGGCGACCTGGTCGGCGGCTTCAACACCGAGTACTCGTCGATCAAGTTCGCGATGTTCATGCTCGCCGAGTACGTGAACATGGTGACGGTCTCGGCCGTGGCGACCACGCTCTTCCTCGGCGGCTGGCGGGCACCCTGGCCGATCAGCGCCTTCTGGGAGGGCGCGAACCACGGCTGGTGGCCGATGCTCTGGTTCGTCGTCAAGGTGCAGCTGCTGCTGTTCTTCTTCATCTGGCTGCGCGGCACGCTCCCCCGCGTCCGCTACGACCAGCTGATGAAGCTCGGCTGGAAGGTCCTCATCCCGGTGTCGGTGACGTGGCTGATGCTCGTCGCGACCGTGCGGACCCTGCGCAACGAGAACTACGACTTCGCCGACATCGCCCTCTACGTCGGTGGCGGTGTCCTGGTCCTGCTGCTGCTGTCCTTCCTCGTGGACATGTTCCGCGGCGGAGCGAAGGAGGCGCAGGCGCCCGCCGAGCCCGCCGGGTTCGACCCGATGGCGGGCGGGTTCCCCGTACCGCCGCTGCCCGGACAGGAGCTTCCGCCGGTGCCCAGGCGCAGTCCGCGCCGGGAGCGGGAGCTGATTGTCAGTGGCGGGTCGGACACTGTCAGTGACGGATCGCTGGATGGAAAGGAGGCGTCCGATGGCTGAGGAGCCCAAGGAGACCAAGCCCGGTTTCCAGAACCCCGTGGCCGGCTTCGGCGTGACCTTCAAGGCCATGTTCAAGAAGCGGCTGACCGAGCAGTACCCGGAGCAGAAGAAGACCACGGCTCCGCGGTTCCACGGACGGCACCAGCTCAACCGCCATCCGGACGGCCTGGAGAAATGCGTCGGCTGCGAGCTGTGCGCCTGGGCCTGCCCCGCGGACGCGATCTACGTCGAGGGCGCGGACAACACCGACGAGGAGCGCTACTCGCCGGGCGAGCGGTACGGGCGCGTCTATCAGATCAACTACGCCCGCTGCATCCTGTGCGGCCTGTGCATCGAGGCGTGCCCCACGCGCGCGTTGACGATGACGAACGAGTTCGAGCTCGCCGACTCCAGCCGCGCCAACCTGATCTACACCAAGGAGCAGCTGCTGGCCGGCCTCGAGGACGGCATGGTCGACACGCCGCACGCGATCTACCCGGGGACGGACGAGCAGGACTACTACCGGGGCCTGGTCACCGAGGCCGCGCCCGGTACCGAGCGCCAGGTGGCCGTCTCCAAGGGTGAGAAGCCCTCCGAAGAGGAGGTGGAGGCATGAGCCAGCTCGCCGCGTACTCCACCTCCACCGGCGAGGCCTTCCAGTTCTGGGTCCTCGGCACCGTCGCGGTGATCGGCGCCCTGTGCACCGTCTTCATGAAGAGGGCCGTGCACAGCGCGCTCTGCCTGGCCGGCACCATGATCATCTTGGCGATCTTCTACCTGGCCAACGGCGCCTACTTCCTGGGCATCGTGCAGATCGTCGTCTACACCGGCGCGATCATGATGCTGTTCCTGTTCGTGGTGATGCTCGTCGGTGTCACCGCGGCGGACTCCCTGAAGGAGACCATCAAGGGCCAGCGGTGGCTGGCCCTGGTGTGCGGCCTCGGCTTCGGCATCCTGCTGATCGCCGGCATCGGCAACGCCTCCCTGACGGAGTTCACCGGCCTCTCCCAGGCCAACGCGAACGGCAACGTGGAGGGCCTCGCCGCCCTCATCTTCACCAAGTACGTCTTCGCCTTCGAAATCACCGGCGCCCTGCTGATCACGGCCGCCGTCGGCGCCATGGTGCTCACCCACCGCGAGCGCACCGAGCGCGCCAAGACCCAGCGGGAGCTGGCCGAACAGCGCGTCCGCGAAGGCAAGCACGTACCGCCGTTGCCCGCGCCCGGCGTGTACGCGCGGCACAACGCCGTGGACATCGCGGGCCTGCTGCCCGACGGCACCCCGTCGGAGCTCACGGTCAGCAGCACGCTGCGCGAGCGCGGCCAGATCCGTGACGTGTCCACCGAGGCGCTGAACGACCTCAAGGCGCTGGAACAGCGCGCCGAGGACCGCCTGGAGCGGGGCGCGACCGAGCCGCCGCAGCTCAAGCGGAACTCCCGGCGGACCGAGGAGGCGTCGAAGTGAACCCGGTCAACTACCTCTACCTCGCCGCGCTGTTGTTCACGATCGGCGCGACGGGCGTGCTGATCAGGCGCAACGCGATCGTCGTGTTCATGTGCATCGAGCTGATGCTCAACGCCTGCAACCTCGCGTTCGTCGCCTTCTCCCGGATGCACGGCAATCTCGACGGCCAGATCATCGCCTTCTTCACGATGGTCGTCGCCGCCGCGGAGGTCGTGGTGGGACTCGCGATCATCGTGTCGCTGTTCCGTTCCCGCCACTCGGCCTCGGTCGACGACGCCAGCCTGATGAAGCTGTAAGGGGTCGGAAGAATCGTGGAGAACCTGATCGCGCTGCTGATCGCGGCGCCCCTGCTCGGAGCGGCCGTCCTCCTGGTCGGCGGCCGCCGGCTCGACACCGTCGGCCACTGGATCGGCACGCTCCTCGCGGCCGTCTCCTTCGTGTTCGGCCTCGTCCTCTTCGGCGACCTGCTCAGCAGGAGCGCCGACGACCGGACGCTCACCCAGCACCTGTACACCTGGATCCCGGTCGAGGGCTTCCAGGCGGACGTCGCCTTCCGCCTGGACCAGCTGTCGATGACGTTCGTGCTGCTGATCACGGGCGTCGGCTCGCTGATCCACCTGTACTCGGTCGGGTACATGGAGCACGACGAGCGGCGCCGCCGCTTCTTCGGCTACCTCAATCTGTTCCTCGCGGCGATGCTGCTGCTCGTCCTCGCCGACAACTACCTGCTGCTGTACGTCGGCTGGGAGGGCGTCGGTCTCGCCTCCTACCTGCTCATCGGCTTCTGGCAGCACAAGCCCAGCGCGGCCACCGCGGCGAAGAAGGCCTTCCTGGTCAACCGCGTCGGCGACATGGGTCTGTCGATCGCCATCATGCTGATGTTCACCACCTTCGGGACCTTCGCCTTCGGCCCGCTGCTCGGCACGGAGGAAGAGCCGGGTCTCGCCGGTGACGCCACGGAGGGCAGGCTCACCGCCATCGCCCTGATGCTGCTCCTCGCGGCCTGCGGCAAGTCGGCCCAGGTGCCGCTGCAGTCCTGGCTCGGGGACGCCATGGAGGGCCCGACCCCGGTCTCCGCCCTCATCCACGCGGCGACCATGGTGACCGCCGGCGTCTATCTGATCGTCCGCTCCGCGGCCATCTTCAACGGCGCGCCCGACGCCCAGCTCGTCGTCACGGTCGTCGGAGCCGTCACGCTCCTCTTCGGTGCGATCGTCGGTTGCGCGAAGGACGACATCAAGAAGGCCCTGGCCGGCTCGACGATGTCGCAGATCGGCTACATGGTGCTGGCCGCGGGCCTCGGCCCCATCGGTTACGTCTTCGCGATCATGCACCTGGTGACGCACGGCTTCTTCAAGGCCGGGCTGTTCCTCGGCGCCGGATCGGTCATGCACGGCATGAACGACGAGGTCGACATGAGGAAGTACGGCGGCCTGCGGAAGTACATGCCGATCACCTTCATCACCTTCGGCCTCGGCTACCTCGCCATCATCGGCTTCCCGGGCCTGTCCGGCTTCTTCTCCAAGGACAAGATCATCGAGGCGGCCTTCGCCAAGGGCGGCACCGAGGGCTGGATCCTCGGCGGATGCGCCCTGCTGGGCGCGGCCATCACCGCGTACTACATGACGCGGGTGATGCTGATGACGTTCTTCGGCGAGAAGCGCTGGCAGCCCACGGCGTCTGACAGCGGCTCCGCCGCGGGCCACGGGCACGAGCCGCACCCGCACGAGTCGCCCAGGGTCATGACGATCCCGATGATCGTGCTGGCCGTCGGGTCGGTCTTCGCGGGCGGCTTCTTCAGCATCGGCGACCGCTTCCTGCACTGGCTCGAACCGGTCACCGGCCACTCGCACGGCAACTCGCCGGTCAGCGCCCTCACCGTCACCCTCTCCACGATGGTGGTCCTGGTGATCGGCGTGGCCATCGCCTACGCCCAGTACGGCCGCCGCCCGGTCCCGGTCGTCGCCCCGCGCGGGTCGCTGCTCACCCGGGCCGCCCGCCGCGACCTGCTCCAGGACGACTTCAACCACGTGGTCCTGGTCCGCGGCGGTGAGCACCTCACACGCTCCCTGGTCTACGTCGACCACACCCTGGTCGACGGCGTCGTCAACGGCACGGCGGCCTCGGTCGGCGGCCTCTCCGGACGGCTGCGCCGACTGCAGAACGGCTTCGCGCGGTCGTACGCGGTCTCGATGTTCGGCGGTGCGGCGCTTCTCATCGCCGCGACCCTGCTGATGAGGGCGGTCTGATACCGATGTCCTTTCCTCTGCTGACAGCGACGGCGGCGCTCCCGGCGATCGGGGCGGTCGCCACGGCCGCCGTCCCGGCCGCCCGGCGCAACGCCGCCAAGTCGCTCGCCCTGCTCGTCTCGCTCGGCACCCTTGCCCTGGCGATCGCGATCCTGGTCCGCTTCGACCCGGACGGCAGCCGCTACCAGCTCACCGAATCCCACTCCTGGATCAAGGACTTCGGGGTCCGCTACGAACTGGGCGTGGACGGCATCGCGGTGGCCCTCATCGCGCTCACCGCGCTGCTGATCCCGTTCATCATCCTGGCGGGCTGGCACGACGCCGACCCGCTGGAGACCGGCAGCCGCCGCTGGCGGCCCACACAGGGCTTCTTCGCCCTGATCCTGGCCGTCGAGGCGATGGTGATCCTCTCCTTCGAGGCCACCGACGTCTTCCTCTTCTACATCTTCTTCGAAGCCATGCTGATCCCGATGTACTTCCTCATCGGCGGCTTCGGGGACCGGGCCCACGAGCACGGCGAGGAGACGGCGTCGACGCAACGGTCGTACGCGGCCGTGAAGTTCCTGCTCTACAACCTGGTCGGCGGGCTGATCATGCTGGCCGCGGTGATCGGGCTGTACGTGGTGGCCGGGAGCTTCTCGCTCACGGAGATCGCCGAGGCCCGGGCCAGCGGCTCGCTGGAGATGGCGACGAACACCGAACGCTGGCTGTTCCTCGGCTTCTTCTTCGCCTTCGCGGTGAAGGCGCCGCTGTGGCCGCTGCACACCTGGCTGCCCAACGCGATGGGGGAGGCCACCGCCCCGGTCGCCGTCCTGATCACGGCGGTGGTCGACAAGGTGGGCACCTTCGCGATGCTCCGCTTCTGCCTCCAGCTGTTCCCGGAGGCCAGCAAGTGGGCGACGCCCGCCATCCTCGTCCTGTCGCTGATCAGCATCATCTACGGCGCGCTGCTCGCCGTCGGCCAGCGCGACATCAAGCGGCTGGTGGCGTACGCGTCGATCTCCCACTTCGGCTTCATCATCATGGGCATCTTCGCGATGACCAGCCAGGGCCAGTCCGGCGCGACGCTCTACATGGTCAACCACGGCATCTCGACGGCCGCCCTGATGCTGGTCGCCGGCTTCCTGATCTCCCGGCGCGGCTCGCGGCTCATCGCCGACTACGGCGGAGTGCAGAAGGTCGCCCCGGTGCTGGCCGGCACCTTCCTGATCGGCGGCCTGGCGACGCTGTCGCTGCCCGGGCTCGCGCCCTTCGTGAGCGAGTTCCTCGTCCTGGTCGGCACGTTCGCGCGCTACCCGGCGATCGGCATCATCGCGACCTTCGGCATCGTGCTCGCCGCGCTCTACACCCTCGTCCTCTACCAGCGGACGATGACCGGCCCGGTGAAACCCGAGGTCTCCGCGATGCCCGACCTGCGCGCGCGTGAGCTACTGGTCGTCGCCCCGCTGATCGTGCTGCTGATCTTCCTGGGCGTCTATCCGAAGCCCGTCACGGACATCGTCAATCCGGCGGTCCAGCAGACCCTGTCCGACGTACATGAGAAGGACCCCCGGCCCGAGGTGGAGGCGGCCAAGTGAGCGCATCAGCCGTCCACAGCCTGTGGACAACTGCGGCCGAGCCGATCGCGAAGATCGACGCGCCCAAGATCGAATACGGGCAATTGTCGCCCACCCTGATCGTCGTCGGCGCGGCGGTCGTCGGGGTGCTCGTCGAGGCGTTCGTGCCGCGCAAGCACCGCTACTACGCACAACTGTTCGTGTCCGTCGTCGCGCTGGCCGCCGCGTTCGCCGCGGTCGTCGCACTCGCCGCGGACGGGTACGGCACCACGAAGGCACGCATCGCGGCGATGGGCGCGATCGCGGTCGACGGACCGGCCCTCTTCCTGCAGGGCACGATCCTGCTGGCCGCCCTCGTCGGCCTGTTCACCTTCGCCGAACGCCGCCTCGACCCCGAGGCGCACGGCAACCGGGTCGACTCCTTCGCCGCCCAGGCGGCCTCCGTACCCGGCAGCGACAGCGAGAAAGCCGCGGTCAAGGCCGGTTTCACCACCACCGAGGTCTTCCCGCTGCTGCTGTTCGCGGTCGCCGGCATGCTGGTCTTCCCGTCGGCCAACGACCTGCTGACCCTCTTCATCGCCCTGGAAGTCTTCTCGCTCCCGCTGTACCTGCTGTGCGCCCTGGCCCGCCGCAAGCGGCTCATGTCGCAGGAGGCCGCGGTCAAGTACTTCCTGCTCGGCGCGTTCGCCTCCGCGTTCACCCTCTTCGGCATCGCCCTGCTGTACGGGTACGCCGGCTCCGTGTCGTACGCGACGATCTCGCAGGTCGTCGACGGCACCGTGAAGAACGTCAACCCGGCGCTCGCCGACACCATGGGCAACGACGCGCTGCTGCTCATCGGCACCGCGATGATCGTCATGGGCCTGCTGTTCAAGGTGGGCGCGGTGCCGTTCCACATGTGGACGCCCGACGTCTACCAGGGCGCGCCCACGCCGGTCACCGGCTTCATGGCCGCGGCGACCAAGGTGGCCGCCTTCGGCGCCCTGCTGCGCGTCCTCTACGTCGTCCTGCCCGGCCTGCGCTGGGACTGGCGGCCGGTCATGTGGGGCGTCGCGATCATCACCATGCTGGGCGGAGCGATCGTCGCGATCACCCAGACCGACATCAAGAGGCTGCTGGCGTACTCGTCGATCGCGCACGCCGGATTCATCCTCGCGGGTGTCATCGCGACCACCCCCGACGGCGTCTCGTCCGTCCTCTTCTACCTGGCCGCGTACTCCTTCGTGACGATCGGCGCGTTCGCGGTGGTCACGCTCGTCCGCGACGCGGGCGGCGAGGCGACGCACCTGTCCAAGTGGGCGGGGCTCGGCCGGCGCTCACCGCTGGTGGCGGCCGTGTTCGCGGTGTTCCTGCTGGCCTTCGCCGGTATCCCGCTGACCTCCGGGTTCGCCGGGAAGTTCGCCGTGTTCAAGGCGGCCGCCGAGGGCGGGGCCGCGCCGCTGGTCGTGGTCGGTGTGATCTCCTCGGCGATCGCCGCGTTCTTCTACATCCGCGTGATCGTGCTGATGTTCTTCAGCGAGCCGAAGCCCGAGGGCCCGACCGTCGCCGTCCCGTCGCCGCTGACGATGGCGGCGATCGGCGTGGGCGTCGCGGTCACACTGGTGCTCGGTGTGGCACCGCAGTACTTCCTGGACCTGGCGAACCAGGCCGGGGTGTTCGTGCGCTGACCTGAGCGGTGCACACGCGATGGGCCCGGTCCCTGGGAGAGGACCGGGCCCACCGCCGTCTTCGGGCGACGGGAGTTATACACAGGGTGACCCGAACGGGCCTGTGGATAACTCCGGCGCTGTCAGTCCGGACCCCTATCGTGGAGGCAGTGGTCGAGGGACGACGTACGGGGGACGAGGCGATGGGCGGGACGGGTGGGATCAGCGAGATGACAGGGATCACCGGGGCACCGGGGCGGACGGACAGCGAGGCACTGGCAGCGCTGCACCGGGTCTTCGGGTACGAGGCCTTCCGGGGCGAGCAGGAAGCGGTCATCGAGCATGTGGTGGCCGGAGGGGACGCGGTCGTCCTCATGCCGACCGGCGGCGGCAAGTCGCTCTGCTACCAGATCCCGGCCCTGGTCAGACCCGGTACGGGAGTGGTCGTCTCCCCGCTGATCGCGCTCATGCAGGACCAGGTGGACGCGCTCCGGGCGCTCGGCGTGCGCGCCGGGTTCATGAACTCCACGCAGGACTTCGGCGAGCGGCGCATGGTCGAGGCCGAGTTCATCGCGGGCGAGCTGGACCTGCTGTACCTGGCGCCGGAGCGGCTGCGCCTGGACTCCACGCTCGATCTGCTCTCCCGCGGCAAGATCTCGGTCTTCGCCATCGACGAGGCGCACTGCGTGTCCCAGTGGGGCCACGACTTCCGCCCGGACTACCTGTCCCTCTCCCTGCTCGGAGAGCGCTGGCCGGACGTCCCCCGCATCGCGCTCACGGCCACGGCCACCCGCGCCACGCACGAGGAGCTCACCCAGCGGCTGAACATGCCGGCCGCCCGGCACTTCGTGGCGAGCTTCGACCGGCCCAACATCCAGTACCGGATCGTGCCGAAGGCCGACCCCAAGAAACAGCTGCTGAGCTTTCTGCGCGAGGAGCACGCGGGCGACGCGGGCATCGTGTACTGCCTCTCGCGCAACTCGGTCGAGAAGACCGCCGAGTTCCTCTCCCGTAACGGCGTCGAGGCGGTCCCGTACCACGCGGGCCTGGACGCGGGCACCCGTGCGGCGCACCAGTCCCGGTTCCTGCGCGAGGAAGGCCTGGTGGTCTGCGCGACCATCGCCTTCGGCATGGGCATCGACAAGCCGGACGTCCGTTTCGTCGCCCACCTCGACCTGCCCAAGTCGATCGAGGGCTACTACCAGGAGACGGGCCGCGCCGGCCGTGACGGCCTTCCGTCGACCGCCTGGATGGCCTACGGCCTCAACGACGTCATACAGCAGCGCAAGCTGATCCAGTCCGGCGAGGGCGACGAGGCGTTCCGCCGCCGGGCCGGCGCCCACCTGGACTCGATGCTCGCGCTGTGCGAGACCGCCCGGTGCCGTCGCGGCCAGCTCCTCGCCTACTTCGGCCAGGAGCCGGACCCGGCGGGCTGCGGCAACTGCGACACCTGCCTCACCCCGCCGGAGACCTGGGACGGCACGATCGCCGCCCAGAAGGTGCTGTCGACGGTGGTGCGGCTCCAGCGGGAGCGCGGACAGAAGTTCGGCGCGGTGCAGATCGTCGACATCCTGCTGGGCAAGCGCACGGGCAAGGTCATCCAGTTCGACCACGACCAGCTGTCCGTCTTCGGCATCGGCCAGGACCTCGCCGAGGGCGAATGGCGGGGTGTCGTCCGGCAGCTGCTGGCACAGGGACTGCTCGCGGTCGAGGGTGAGTACGGCACTCTGGTGCTGACCGAGGCCAGTGGCACGGTGCTGCGGCGCGAGCGGGAGGTGCCGCTGCGCAAGGAGCCGAAGAAGCCGGTGACACCGAAGGCGTCGGGCTCGTCGGGGGCGTCCTCCTCCGGCAAGGCCAAGCCCAAGGCTGCTGCCGCCGAACTGCCCGAGCAGCTGCTGCCCGCCTTCGAGGCCCTGCGCGCCTGGCGCGCCGAGCAGGCCCGCGAGCAGGGCGTCCCGGCGTACGTCATCTTCCACGACGCCACCCTCAGGGAGATCGTCACCATGTGGCCCACGTCGGTGCGGCAGTTGGGCGGCATCAACGGGGTCGGCGAGAAGAAACTCGCGACCTACGGCGAGGGCGTCGTCGCGGCACTGGCGGAACTGGGCGGTGCGCCGGGCTCGACTCCGGAGGCCGGCGCTGAGCCCGGCGCTGAGGGCCGGCCCGCCGCCGAGGACGACCACTGGCCGGAGATGGACGCGGAGCCGGAGCCGGACGACTGGATATAGCCGACCGCGACGCCGGTCCTGAACGGGCCGGCCTGCGGTGGCGCCCACGGGCCAGGAGGGCAGTGGCCCTCCACGGGTCACGGGGGCGGTGGCCCCCACGGGGGCACGGGGCGGTGGCCCCCATGGTCACGTGGGCGGTGGCCCCCATGGTCACGTGGGCGGTGGCAGTCTCACAACGCCCGTGCCGCGTACGCCCGGACGTCCGCGTCCGAGTCCGATGTGGCCGTGGCCAGGGCCGCTTGGGCGTCCTCGGTGTGGCGGTGGTGGGTCAGGGACAGGACGGTGGCCTTGCGTACGTCGGCGTTCGGGTCTCCGAGGGCCTTGGCCAGGGCGGGCACCGCCACCTGGGGCGCGGCTGCGGACAGGGCCGTCGCGGCGCCGGACCTCACCTGCCAGGCCGGGTCGGCCAGGGCGGCCACGGCCCGGGCGGCCGGCGCGGCCGGGCAGCCGGTGGTGCTCAGCGCGGCGTAGGCGGCGCCCCGGACCAGGGCGTCGGTGTCCTCGGTGAGCCGGTCCAGGGTGCTGGTGAGCAGCTCGTGGGCCACCGCCGGGAGGGAGGTCGTGCCCACCCCCGCCAGCGCCTTGGCCACCGTGACGCGGACCTCCCGGGAAGGGTCGTCCGCGGCCCGGGCCAGCGGGGCGACCGCGTCCACCGAGACCAGGGCGCGGACGGCCTCGATGCGGACGGCGACGTCCGGGTCGTCCAGGGCGCCGGCGAACAGCTCGGCGTCGCCCAGCCGCAGTGCCCGCAGCACATCGAGGGCGGCGGCGCGGACCACGGGGTCGGGCTCGTCGAGCGCGCCGGTGAGGGCGTCGCGCAGGGTCGGCTCGGGCGGGAGCGTCTCGACCAGCTCGCGCAGTGAGGCGGCTGCGGCGGCGCGGACCTCGCCGTCGGCGTCACCCAGGGCACCGGCCAGCGCCTGCCCCGTGCCGGGCGGCGCGGTCTCGGTGAGGACCGAGACGGCCGTCCGCCGCACGGCGGGATCGCTGTCGGTCAAGTAGGGCTCCAAGGCGCCCAGTTCGGGCTCCTCGTCGGCCAGCGCCAGCAGGCCGAGGAGCCGGGGTGAGGCCGCTCCGTGCGGGTCGCCGCGGTCCACGGACTCGGCGGCCCGGGCGGACGTCGGCCCTGCCGCCACCGGGGCCACGTCCCGGGAGCCGGCCGTGGCCACCTGCTCGGCGTGCACCTCGCCGAGCCACCGGGAGGGGCCACCGACCGGAGTGAACCCGTCGACCGGAACCAGATAGGGGGCCACGGGCCGGGCCGTGAACTCCATCGCACCAGAGGGGGACTTGTGCAGATCGAGATGGTGGAACCAGGAGGCGTCGTCGCGCTCCGGATGGTCGAGGCGGTCGTGGTAGAGGCCCCAGCGGGACTCCGTGCGGGCCAGGGAGGCACGCGCGGCCATCTCCGCGCAGTCGCGGATGAACGTGACCTCGGCGCAGCGCATCAGTTCGTGCGGGGTGCGCGCGCCCATCTCCGCGATGTCGTCGTGCATCCGCTCGAACGCCTCCAGGGCCAGCGACAGCCGCGCGCCCGACTTCGGTGGGGCCACGTAGTCGTTCACGAAGCGGCGCAGCTTGTACTCGACCTGGGGCTGCGGCGGGCCGTCCGGGTGGCGCAGCGGGCGGTAGACCAGCTCGTGCGCCTCCCGCAGCTGCTCGGCGGGCAACTCCCCTTCGTAGGGCGTGTACCGGGCCGCGTCGGCGCCGGCGAGCTCTCCGAAGACGAACGCGCCGATCATGTAGTTGTGCGGGACGCAGGCCAGGTCCCCGGCGGCGTACAGCCGGGGGACGGTCGTACGGGCGTGGTCGTCGACCCGTACGCCCGAGGCCGAATGGCCGCCGCACAGGCCGATCTCGGAGATGTGCATCTCGATGTCGTGGGTGCGGTAGTCGTGGCCCCGGCCGGAGTGGAAGGTCCCGCGTGTCGGACGCTCCGTGGAGTGCAGGATCGACTCCAGGGCGGAGATCGACTCCGCCGGGAGGTGGCTCAGCTTCAGGTACACCGGGCCGCGGTCGCTCGCGACCTCCGCCGCGAACTCGGCCATCATCTGGCCCGACCAGTAGTCGGAGTCGACGAAGCGTTCGCCGTGCCGGTTGACCTGGTAGCCGCCGAAGGGGTTGGCGACGTAGGCGCAGGCGGGACCGTTGTAGTCCTTGATCAGCGGGTTGATCTGGAAGCACTCGATGCCGGTGAGCTCGGCGCCCGCGTGGTAGGCCATGGCGTAGCCGTCGCCCGCGTTGGTGGGGTTCTCGTAGGTGCCGTAGAGGTAGCCGGAGGCGGGCAGGCCGAGGCGGCCGCAGGCGCCGGTCGCGAGGATCACCGCGCCCGCGCGGACGGTGACGAACGCGCCGGTACGCGTGTTGAAGCCGACCGCCCCCACGGCCCGCCCCTCCGCGGTGAGCACCCGCACCGGCATCACCCGGTTCTCGATACGGATCCGCTCCCGCATCTCGCGCCGCCGCAGCTGCCGGTAGAGGACCTTCTTGACGTCCTTGCCCTCCGGCATCGGCAGCACATAGGAGCCGGAGCGGTGGACCTGGCGGACCGCGTACTCGCCGTGCTCGTCCTTCTCGAACTTCACGCCGTAGGACTCCAGCCGCTGCACCATGGCGAAGCCGCGGGTCGCGGTCTGGCGGACGGTGGACTGGTCGACGATGCCGTCGTTGGCCCGCGTGATCTCGGCGACGTAGTCGTCGGGCTCGGCACGGCCGGGGATGACCGCGTTGTTGACGCCGTCCATGCCCATGGCCAGCGCGCCGGAGTGGCGGACGTGGGCCTTCTCCAGGAGCAGGACGTCCGCGCCGTGCTCGGCGGCGGTCAGGGCGGCCATGGTGCCGGCGGTGCCGCCGCCGATGACGAGGACGTCGCAGGTCAGCTCTTCGGCGTCGGTGAGCGCGGGGATCTGCAGAGGGGTGTCCACCGGGGTGCCTTTCGGATGCTTCAGAGGCTTCGGATGCGTCGGTTGCTCGGCGCGGATCAGATGCTCGGCGCGGGGCAGGTGCTCGGCGCCGGGCGGGTGCTCAGGGAGGATCAGTCGCTCGGCGAGGAGAGGACCTCGCGGCGCAGTGCCACGCGCGCCGGATCGTCGTGGTTGGCGCGGTCCCGCGGGCGTGGCACGTCCCGTACGGAGAGGAGGCGGCCCGCGCCGAGGAGGGCCACGCGGTCGCCGAGGAACAGGGCCTCGTCCACGTCGTGGGTGACGAAGACGACGGTCGCGCCCGTGCCGTGCAGCACCTCCACCAGCAGGTCCTGCATGCCGGCGCGGGTCTGGGCGTCGAGCGCGCCGAACGGTTCGTCCATGAGGACGGCGCGGGGCGCACCCGCCAGCGCGCGGGCCAACTGCGCACGCTGGCGCTGTCCGCCGGAGACGCGGTGCGGCAACTGGCGGGTGTGTTCGGCGAGTCCCACCCGGGTCAGCCAGGACGCGGCCTGCGCACGGCGCTCGGCGCGCGGCACGCCACGGATGGCCAGCGGGAGTTCGACGTTGGCGCGCAGGGTGCGCCAGGGCAGCAGGGCGTCCTCCTGGAAGACCAGCGCCCGGTCCGCGGCGGGGCCGGTCAGCGGGCGCGCGTCCTGGGTGACCTGGCCGCCGAGCGGGGACAGCAGCCCGGCCAGGGTGCGCAGCAGCGTCGACTTGCCGCAGCCGGACGGGCCCACGACGGTGAGGATCTCGCCGGGGGCGATGTCGAGGTCGACGCCGTCCAGGACGGGCGCGCCGGGCCGGCCGAGGGTGACGTCGCGCAGGGCGAGTGCCGCCCCGGCGCGGGAGACCGGGCGGGAGACGGGGCGGACGTCAGACGAGCTGGTCATGGGGTACGTCCTTCTCGGTCCGGGACCCGGTGGGTACGGGGGTGACGGTGCCGCGCGGCTGCCGCGGGGGCCGGATCCCGGGCACGTACGAGGTGCGGGGGAGCCAGCGGGTGAGGCGGCGGCCGAGGAGTTCCACGGCCGTGGAGGTGAGCCAGCCGAGCACGCCGATCGTGACCATGCCGACGAACACGCCCGGGTAGTTGACGATCGTGTAGTCCTGCCAGGTGCGGTAGCCGACGCCGTACTGGCCGGAGATCATCTCGGCGGAGATCACACAGATCCACGACACGCCGATGCCGACGGACAGGCCGCCGAAGATGCCGGGCAGCGCGCCCGGCAGGACGACCGAGCCGAGGATGCGCCACCGGCCGCCGCCCATGGTGCGCACCGCCTCCTCCCAGACCGGGGTCAGCGCGCGGACCGCGTGCCGGGTGGAGACCAGCACGGGGAAGAAGGCGGCGGTGAAGGTGATGAAGACGATGCCCTGTTCGTTGGAGGGGAAGAGGAGGATCGCGACGGGGACGAGCGCGATGGCGGGGATGGGCCGGACGACCTCGAGGAGCGGGCCGAGCAGGTCCTCGGCGAGCCGCGAGCGCGCCACGAGCACGCCGGTGGCCACACCGAGGACGGCGGCCAGCAGGAAGCCGGTGAGGATACGGGTGAGGCTGTCGGTGAGGTCGGTCCAGTAGTCGGCGCCGGTCAGCCGGTCGGCGAAGGCGTGGGCGACGTCGGTGACGGTCGGGAACTGCGAGAAGCGCAGCCAGAGGTCGACGTCCAGGCTGGTCAGCAGCTGCCACAGGCCGAGGGCGGCCGCCACCGAGGCCGCCCGCAGCACATACCGGGTCACGACGCCTGCCCCAGCGCGTCGGCGTACGGGACGACACGGGCACCGTCGTGGGCGTCGACGTAGGCCTGCGCGGTCGCCGGTGCGACGAACGGCAGCAGATCCTTGCCGTCGGCCACCCAGACCGCCTTGTCGGCGAACCAGAGGGTGCCGGTGGTGGCGTCGGGGACATAGGCGGCGCGGATGCCGTCCCTGTGTCCGGCGACGTACGCCAGCAGCTCGGCGGGCGTCTTGAAGGTCTGGGTCGCCTCGGCGCCCTTGGGCCACACCTCGCTCGCGGCCGCCGGGGGCTTCGCGGCGAGCTGCTCGGCGTACGACGAGCCGAGCGCCTTCTTCGCGTACCGGTCGTCGACGAAGGAGTCCACGTCGACGTCCCCGGTCAGCTTCGCCGCCTTCAGGACGGACACGTCCTCCTTCAGCGCGGACACCAGCTCCGGCTTGACGGCCGGGTCGAAGGTGGAGATGCCGTGGGTGCCGTTGTAGAGGTAGACGACCTCGGCGGGCAGTCCGGTGGCCTTCGCGACGCTCTCGGCGGCGGCGACGGGGTGCTCGTTGAGGTACGTGGTGGCCTCCGCCTGGGACTTGAGGAACGCCTCCAGGACGGCCGGGCGCTTCTTCGCGAAGTCCTCGCGGGCGGTGACGCCGTGGAAGGTGGGCAGGTCCAGCTGGGCGCCGTCGTACAGGGCCTTCGCCTTGCCCTGGTAGGCGAGCAGGCCCGGCCAGGCCACGAACTGCGAGAGGGCGTCCGCGCTGCCCGCGGAGAGGGCGGACGCACCCACCGCCGGCTGCTGGTTGAGCTTCTCGATGCCCTTGTTCGGGTCGATTCCGGCCCGTACGAGGGTGCCGTCGGCGGCGGAGCCCACGCTGGTGGAGACCTTCTTGCCCTTGAGGTCCGCGAGGGAGGTCAGCTTGGAGTCGGGCGCGGTGACGATGGTGTTGAGGCCGCCGCGGAGGTTGTAGCCGGTGACCGAGACCAGATGGGTGGGCTTGCCGAGCTGCTTGCCGCGGGCCGCGTTGATGAGGAGCGGGAAGTCGCCCATCGAGCCGATGTCGATCTTCCCGGCGGTCATCTGGGCGGTGATGGGGGCGCCGGTGGCGTAGTCCTGCCAGTCGACCTTGTACGTGTGGCCGTCGTGGAGGGCGTTGAGCTGCTTCTCGAAGTAGCCGAGGGACCGCAGCAGGGTGCCGGCGGTGACGGTGTTGATCGTCTTCGACTGGTAGCCGACGGTGACGGTGACCGTGGAGCCGTCACCGGCCTCGGCGCTGCCGCCGCAGGCGGTGAGCGGGAGGAGAAGGAGGGCGGCCGACGCGGCCGGCGCTGTGGACTTCATGGGAGTTCGGGCCTTTCACCGGAGGAGGTAGGGCATGTTGACCGTGACGGCTCCGGTGGGACAGCGGGCCGCGCACGGGCCGCAGTACCAGCACTCGTCGACGTGCATGTACGCCTTGCCGCTGCTCTCGTCGATGGCGAGGGAGTCCAGCGGGCACATGTCCACACAGAGCGTGCAGCCGTCGATGCACTTCGACTCGTCGATGGTCACGGGCACATCGGCCCGCTGGGGCGCCAAGGGCATGGCTGTCTCCAGATAAGTACCGAGATTTTCTGAGAAATCCGGCGCGGCAGTGAACCGGTGAGGGCGTGCCGAACGATGAAGGGGTAAGGGCGCGGAGAGGACAGGAAGGGGAGTCAGAGGGAGCGGTGCAGCAGGCCGCTCATCGCGATGCGGTCGCCGCGGAAGCGGATGAACTCCATGTCGACCGGCCGGCCGTCGGCGAGGTGCGTGAGGCGTTCCAGCATCAGGACGGCGGCGCCGCGCGGAGCCTCCAGTACGGCGGCGGAGTTGGCGTCGGCGTTCACCGCCTCCAGGGTGATCTCGGCGTGGCCGAGACGCTGGCCGGTGATGGCTTCCAGGAGGCGGAAGACGTCGGTGTTCTCCAGGTCGGCGCCGAGCAGGGCGGTGCCGATGTCGAGCGGGATGTAGGTGAGGTCGAGGGAGAGGGGGAGGCCGTTGAGGCGGCGCAGGCGTTCGATGTACAGCACATCGGCGCCCGGGGACACCCGGAGGCGGTCGGCGACCGGGGCGGGCGCGGGGACGGGGCCCATGGTGCGGACCTCGTTGGTGACGCGACCGTGTTCGTGCAGGGTTTCCGCGAGACCCATCAGCCGGTCCAGGCCGTGCGGGTACTTCTCGGCGACGACGACCGTGCCCACGCCGGGGAGGCGCTCGACCAGGCCTTCGGCGCGCAGCAGGTCGAGCGCCTGGCGCACGGTGTTGCGGGAGGCCTGGTACTCGGTGGCGAGGGTCGACTCGTGAGGGAGCGTGCCCGCCGGGAAGCCGCCGGTCAGCAGCTGGCGGCGGAGCAGATCGGCGAGCTGCCGCGCCTGGTCGGCACGCAGCCGGCGCCGCGCGCGGTGGGCGGCGACGGTGGTCGCGCCTTGTCCGGCGTGGTCGCGGACGCGGTCGTTGGGCGGCATGGACGGACCATACCTATCCGGTAGGGATAGTGGTGTTGCGGAAGTGTTGCGCCAGTCTTCAAGGCGTCAGATGGCGCGCTGACCTGGTGTTTCTCTGGGGGAGCGGCAAGATCTGCCACTGCCGCGCCCGGGTCACGCCAGGGCGTTGAGGCCCGGCGCGAAGGCGATCAGCAGGGGCAGCAGGGGCACCAGCCCCGCCACGGCCGTCGTCAGCGCGCGGTGTCTGCGGCCGAGCCGGGGCGGCGGCTCCAGGAGCCGGTCGACGCGTTCGCCGAGGAGGCGGTTGCTGGAGGCGCAGGACAGGACGCCTCGGTGCTGGTTCAGCTCGATCAGGGCCAGGGCGGTGGTCAGGTGACCGCAGCGACGGGAGGCGGTGTCGTCGGCGGCGAGTTCGACCAGGCGGTGCGTCTGGTCGCAGAAATGGGAGAAGAGCGGAATGCGGGGGAATCCGGTGGCCAGGGCGGTCGAGAGGTGCAGCAGCCAGTCGTGGTGGGCGCGGGCGTGGCCGCGCTCGTGGGTGAGGACGGCGTCCAACTGGTGGGAGGTGAGGCGGTGCAGGGCGCCGGTGGTGACGATCAGCTGGGGTGGGTTGCCGGGCATCCACCAGGCGTCGGGGTACTCGTCCTCCAGCACCAGCAGCGGGCCGCGGGCGGACGGCAGGCCCGCGGGCAGGTCGGGGGCGCGTTCCCGCAGGTGGGCGCGGGCCTGGCCGCGGCGTCGGCGCGCCTCGACGAGTTCACGGGCCAGCATCGCGGTGGTCCAGGCGGCCCCGCAGGCCAGCAGCAGGGTGAGCGCCGCCGCCCAGGGCGGCGCGGCGGAGAGGTCGTACGCCTCGGTCACCCCGGGCGGCGCGGGGGCGAAGACCTGGGCGCGGACTGTGTGGAAGACGGCCGCGGCGCCGAGCACCAGCGCCGACAGACAGCACAGCAGGACCGTGGCGACCAGGCACTGCCACACCCACAGCGCCACCACCGGCTCCCGCTCGGGCCACTCGGCCCGGGTCAGCGCACGCGGGGCCGGCACGGCGGCCGTCAGCGCGACGGCGCTCAACAGGACCAGGCAGACGGTCATGCCATCGGTCATGCCATGGGCTCCGGATCCTGGTCGGCGAGGACGGGCGGGGGACGCAACGGGTCGCGTGGGGCCCGGCTCCGCGGGCGGAGGTTCGGCCGGTGGTGCGACGGACGTGCGGCGGGCCCGGCACGAGGACCGTGCCCGCCGCCAGTATGACGGCGGTGACCGCCGGAGTCAGCCTGTCGGGAGCAGGCCGTCACCCCGCCACGATCCGCCCGCTCACCTCCCCCAGGCCCACCCGGAGGCCGCCCGGGCCCGGAGCCCACGCCGACAGGGTCACCTCGTCGCCGTCCTCCAGGAAGGTGCGCTTGCCTTCGGGGAGTTCCAGGGCGTCGCGGCCGTTCCAGGTCAGTTCCAGCAGGGAGCCGCGCTGCTGCTCGGCCGGGCCGCTGACCGTGCCCGAGCCGTACAGGTCGCCGGTGCGCAGGGAGGCGCCGTTCACCGTCATGTGGGCGAGCTGCTGGGCGGCGGTCCAGTACATGGTGGAGAAGGGGGGTTCGGACACGACGTGGCCGTTGATCGCGATCGAGATGCGCAGGTCGTAGCCGGCGGGTTCCCGGTCCGCGTCGTCCAGGTAGGGCAGCAGGGGGTGCGTGCGCCGCGGCGGGGCCACGCGCGCCTCCTCCAGCGCCTCCAGCGGGGTGATCCAGGCCGACACCGAGGTGGCGAAGGACTTGCCGAGGAACGGGCCGAGGGGGACGTACTCCCAGGCCTGGAGGTCCCGGGCGGACCAGTCGTTGAGCAGGCAGAGGCCGAACACATGGTCCCGGAAGGCGCCCGCGTCCACCGGCTCTCCCATCACCGACGGCACGCCCACCACGAAGCCGACCTCGGCCTCGATGTCGAGGCGGACGGACGGGCCGAACACCGGTGCGGGATCGGCGGGGCCCTTGCGCTGGCCCGACGGGCGCACGACGTCCGTGCCGGAGACGACCACCGTGCCCGACCGGCCGTGGTAACCGATCGGCAGGTGCTTCCAGTTCGGGGTGAGGGAGTCCGCCGCGTCGGGGCGGAAGATCTGTCCGACGTTCCGTGCGTGGTTCTCGGAGGCGTAGAAGTCGACGTAGTCCGCGACCTCGAAGGGCAGGTGCAGGGTCACCGCGGAGAGAGGGTGGAAGAGCGGTTCGAGGGCGGCGCGGTGCGCCGGGCCGGTGACCCCCTCCGTCAGGGTGCGCCGGACCTCCGACCAGGTGGTGGGGCCCGCCGCCAACAGAGGGTTCAGGGTCGGTCGGGCGAGCAGGGGGGCGTGCGGCGAGCCGAGCGCGCGGGCCGCCGCGCCCGCGTCCAGGACGTGGTCGCCGAGCCGCACACCGACGGTCCGTTCCGCCGAGCCGGAGAGGGAGAACACGCCGTAGGGAAGGTTGTGCGGACCGAAGGGGTCGCCCTCGGGGAAGTCGAAGGGGGGCATCGGGTACTGCCTCTCTTTCGTGCTCGCCATGTCGTGCTCGCGTGGGCTCCGCGGGTGCGGGGAGCCGCGCCACACGTTACGGCCGACCTCGGCCGGGAGGCATGGGGCGAGACCCGCGGGGCCCCCGACGGAAGCTCTCCGCTTCCGCTTGCTTACTGGAAGTCGCCCCCGGGCGGGTCCGCAATCTTGACGGAGCGGTGCGAAAGGGGACACTCTGAGCGGGTGCTGGAAGGCCTCGGGGAGGGGGCTTTCCCACGGCACACCTGGGGGGCGGATGGCCAAAGGGGAGGCCGGCCTCGGGTCGGCGCGGCATGGTTCACGGCCGAAGCGGCTGGAGGAGACCATGCGCGGCAGACTCGGCCGGGAATGCGTGTATGTACCGTCGTGCAGATTCGGGCTGTTCGTGGCCTTGCGTCACTGGTGCCCGCCCGGCGGCAGGGTGCTGATGTCGCCGGTCAACGACGACGTCATCTTCTTCGTGGTGCTCGCGGCCGGGCTGAGGCCCGTGCAGGCGCCGTTGAACCCGCTGGACGCGTCGATCGACGTCGACGCCGTGCCCGACGAGGTGTGGGGCTCGCTGTCCGCCGTGCTCACGACGAATCTGTACGGCAACCCGGACGACGCGCCGACGCTGCGGGAGAAGTGCGACGCGCTGGGCATCCCGTTGTTCGAGGACGGGGCCCACGCGATCGGCAGCGCGGTGGGCGGAAGACCGGTCGGGGCCTGGGGGGACGCCTCCGTTTTCAGCCTTTCCAAGCACGTCGGCGCCAAGGCCGGGGGTTTCCTGTCCTTCGCCGACCCGGGGCTGCGCGACGCACTGGAGAAGACCTGCGAGGACCTGCTGCTGCCCAGCAGGCTCACGGCGGAACTCGCCTACACGGCCCGGCCGTACGCGGAGGCCACCGTGCGCGGGCTCAGGCTGCGGCGGGCGGCCTGGGCCACCATGCGGCTGCTCGGGCTGATGGAGCGCGAGGAGATCCGGATGCCGCTGCGTCCACAGGAGCTGGCCCGGGCCGTGGCCGCGGCGCCGGACCTGGGCGCGCACGACTCCTGGGTGCGGGTCGACATGCACGACTACCGGTTGCGGTCCGGTCCGCTGCGGCTGGGGCGCATCGGGCGCAGGCTGGACCGCCTGGACGGGGTGCTGGCCGCGTACCGGGCCGGTACGGAGCTGCTGCTGTCCACGCCGTGGGCGAGACCGCACAGCAAGGCCGGACCGGTCCTCGCCCAACCCCTCTTCCGGGTGCCCCTGTTCGTGGCCGACCGGGACGCCGCGAGGGCGGCGCTCGCGCGGCGGGGCATCGTCGTCGGATACCTGTACGACCCGCCGCTGGACGACTACGCGGGGGACGGGTTCACCGACCCGTCGCCCGACCCGGCCGGGGCCCGCTGGTTCGCGCGGCACGCGCTGCCCGTGGACCCGCTGCGGGCCCGGCGGATCATCGAGGCGCTGGACGACGCCAAGGTGCGGCCGGCCGAGGTACCGGGAGGGCTGGGACCGACCCGTGGCTGAGACGCAGGCCGAGATCCAGGTGCCCGAGCGCCCGGCACCGCCCGCCGGAAAGGAGACGAACCGGCCGGCCCCGGCCGACGGCGGCCACGGCAGCGACTCGCTGTTCAAGAACGCCTACTTCCTGATGCTCAGCACCGGCGTCTCCGCGGTGCTGGGCCTGGGCTTCTGGCTGGTAGCCGCCCGCTACTACTCGGAGGAGGCCGTCGGCCAGGGCTCGGCGGCGATCGCCGCGATGCGGCTGCTCGCCAGCATCACGGCGACCACGATGATCGGCGCCGTCGTCCGCTTCGTCCCGCGCGCGGGACGGGCGACCGGATCGCTGGTGTGGCGGGCGTACGCGGCGAGTTCGGTGGTCGTCGCCATCGCCGCCGCCGGCTTCCTGTTCACACTCGACCTGTGGGGGGCGTCCTACGCGCCCCTGGGCACGCCGGCGGCGGGCGCGGCGTTCGTCGTCGCGTGCGTGGCGTGGGCGCTGCTCACCCTCCAGGACGGGGTGCTCACCGGACTGCGCAGGTCGGGCTGGGTGCCGGTCGGCAACGCGGTGTTCTCGGTCGGCAAGCTGATCCTGCTGGTCGTCTTCGCGACCGCACTGCCGGTGCTGGGCATCTTCGTGTCCTGGGCGGCGGCGATCGCGTTCTCCACGCTGCCGCTGGGGTGGCTGATCTTCCGCAGGCTCATCCCGCGACAGGCCGCCGCCGACCGCGACCTGGAGCCACCGAAACTGCGGGAGATGGGCCGCTTCCTGGCCGGGGACTCACTGGGCGCGCTGTTCAGCCTGGCGATGATCAACCTGCTGCCGGTGATGGTCGCGATCCGCTTCAGCGCGGCGGAGAACGGCTACTTCTACGTCGCGTACACCGTCGGCGGCACGATGGAGTTCATGGCCATCAACATGGCCTCCTCCCTCACCGCCCACGCCTCGCACGACCCGCGTCAGCTCGCCGACGGCGTCCGCGGGGCGCTGCGCCGGATGACCCTGCTGCTGGTGCCGGTCGTGCTGGTGCTGGTGGTGTTCGCCCCGCAGATCCTCACGCCGTTCCACGAGGACTACGCCGAGCACGGCACCACCGTGCTGCGGCTGCTGGCAGCCGGGGCGCTGCCCCGGGTCGTGGTCGAGCTGTACATCGGGGTGCTGCGGGTGCAGGGCCGCACCGGGGTGCTCGCCGCGCTCCAGGGCGCGATGTGCACGCTGGTGCTGGGCAGCGCGGCCGTGCTGTTCGCGCCGACCGGGATCGCGGGTGCCGGCTGGGCGGTGCTGATCAGCATGACGCTGATCGCCGCAGTCTCGGTCGTGGGCCTGCGTGCCGCGCTGCGCCGGGGCGACAGCCTGCCCGCCGGCCGGTCCTCCGCCGCCCCGGCCGCCCAGGGCACCCGCCTGGCGCGGCTGAACGCCACCGCCGGCTACGGCACGACCTGGGCGCTCCGGGCGGCGTACGAGCGGGAGAGTGTCGACGAGGACACGGTCACCCTGTTCATCGGGCGTCCCGGATACGAACGGGAGGCGCTGCAGGCGGACACCCTGGCGCTGATCGCGCGGCCGCAGCCGTCCGGCGCGGGACAGGGCGGCGCGGAGAGCGAGCAGAGGGCGCCCCGGCGGGGCGGGAGGGACAGGTCGGGGGCGGCCGGGCCCCGGGAGCGGTGGATCTCAGGCGCCCTGTGGGGGCTGCTCGGCGTGGCCACCGCGGTCTTCTGGACGGCACTGCACGGACTGCCCTGGCTCGACGGACCCTACGAGGACGTACTGACCGGGCGTCACATGCTGGCGGCGCTGCCGCCCGCGGCGCTCGTGGCGGGCGGGGTGCTGCTCGTGGTGTTCGTCGGCTCGGTGACGCTGCGTGCCGCGCGCGATGTGCGGCTGCCGGGAGCGGCGCTGGCGTCCGTGCTGCTCGCCCTGCACGCCGTCCCCGTGGCCTTCGGCTGGGAGCCGCAGCCGGTCGGCGAGGAGGTGTACACGCGGGCGGCCGGTTTCCTCGCGGAAGGGCTGGGGCCGGCCGAGCCCGAACTGCTGCTGCGGTGGGTGCCGTCGGTCGCGCATCTGCTCTGTCTCGTACCGCTGTGGCTGCTGCTCGCGCGCGTGGGCGGGCGGTTGACGTGGCCGGGGCGCTGGGGAGTGCTGTATCTCCTCGCGCTGGGCGGCTGGGTGTGGCGGCAGGAACTCGCGCCGGTGTGCCTGCCCCTGCTCGCCGTCCTCGTCCTCGCCGTCGTGTTCCTGTCGTTGCACGGGAGAGCCGTGCGGGCCCGCCACCCCTGAACCGTCAGAGCCGTGCGGGCCCGCCACCCCTGAACCGTCGGCGTACGCCGGGCCCGCCACCCCTGAACCGTCGGCGTACGCCGGGCCCGCCACCCCTGACAGCCGCTCCTGACAGCCGCTCCCGTCCGCGTCAGCGGGGCGGGACGGGCTGATGGAAGTAGCCGTTCTTCCCCGCCTCCCGGTAGCCCTCCAGACCCTGGCCGTCGTTGACGGTCAGATCGCACGCGGCCTCGTCGGAGGTCGGCCGGTTCCAGTGGACCAGCGCCTTCACCTCGGGGAGCTTCTTCACGGCGGCGGGGATCTGGGTGTACCAGTCGCGCTGGCGCACCGGGTTGTCCGCGTCGGGTGCGGTGGCGTACTCCGCGAGCATGACCGGCTTGTCGTCGGTGACGTTCTCGCGCAGCCATTCGTAGCTGGGCCGCTGGCTGCGCAGGAAGTCCTTCCAGTCGCTGGTGCCGTGGCACTGGTAGTAGTTGTACTGGTCCATGGCGATCCAGTCGACGTACTCGTCCCCGGGGTACAGCGCCTTCATGTCCTTCGCGCTGCCGAGGTAGCCGGAGACGGTCCACACCCAGACGACGTTGTCGGCGCCCAGTTCCCGGAAACGGTCGCGCAGATGGCGGTACGCGGCGACGAACTCCTCCGGGGTGCCGGCGCCTTCCTTGATACGGGCGTCGGTCTCCTGGTCGAAGGACAGGAAGACGCGTTTGCCGTAGGCCTTGATGCGGCGGATCTGCGGATCGAGGATCTTCTCGTCGTACTTCCCCGAGGCGATGTTCTTCCAGCCGAGCTGGGTCTCGGTCCAGTTCTCGTGGTGCGGTTCGGTCCAGACGGTGGACTCCCAGGCGAGCATGAGCAGTCTGTCCCGGCCGAGGTCCTGTTCATCGGGGGTGAGGAGTTCGCCGTCGAGCTTCGTACCCGACATGTCGTGGTAGTTGTAGACGAGGTCGAGCCTGCGCCCGATCCGCTTCTCGAAGCCGAGCACGGCGTCCTTGAGGGAGCCGTTCGCGGCGTACGGCACGGCGGCGCCCCACCAGGCGCCGCAGGGCGGGACCAGTGTGTCGGTGGGGGCGCAGGCGCCGGTGGGCAGCGCGCCCGAGGCCGCGTTGTCCGGCAGGGGGTCCCCCGCGGACTCACGGTCGTCGGGGCGGCTGGCCCAGATGCCGAGCCCGGCGAGCAGCGCGGCCACCGCCACCAGGACGACGGCCGTGTACGAACGCCTCGCGCCCCCCATGTCACCCCCCGTACCGCTGCCGATCACACCCCGCACGCCGCTCCCCGTCCGGCCCCGCACACCGCTCCCCAGGTCGACCCGAATGTCCCTTGCCCCGCTGTCCCTTGCCCCGCTGTCCCTTGCTTC
This sequence comes from Streptomyces sp. NPDC096132, assembly GCF_044763345.1. NCBI lineage: Bacteria > Bacillati > Actinomycetota > Actinomycetes > Kitasatosporales > Streptomycetaceae > Streptomyces > Streptomyces sp. NPDC096132. The sequence goes on along the minus strand of NZ_JBIWGA010000030.1, from coordinate 20,717 downwards.
GCTGTTCCTTGCTTCGCTGTTCCTTGCTTCGCTGTTCCTTGCTTCGCTGTCCCATGTCCCGCTGTCCCTTGCCCCCTGCGACCCGGACGGCCCGCGTGCCCCGTGCCGCCGGTGCCTTCCGGTCATGTGCCGCTACCGCCGGAGGACCTGCGCCGTGCGGGTTCGACCGCGCCGCGCCGCGCGGCGGGCAGCGGCAGGCCCGGCAGGGCCGCAGTGACCGTGGTGAAGGCGGCGAGCGAGACGAGGAAGGCGATCATCGAGAAGCCCTCCACCAGGAACAGCGAGGTGGCGGCGAGCACGCCGAGCGAGAGGCTGATCGGCGCGGCGAGCGCGACCGCCTCCAGCCGGGCCCCGGAGGCCAGCCCGCCCGGCTGCGGGTACAGCGCCGCGCAGCCCGGGCCGAACAGGACGAACAGCAGCACCGGGATCCAGCGCAGCGGAGAGGGCCCGGGCACGGCGGTGGCGGCCAGCGCCAGCCAGCCCGAGGCCCCGACCAGGACTCTGAGCCGCGTCGAGGTGACCCGGATGCCCTTGGTCCCCTCGGTGTCCCCGCTGCCGGGGTCGGCGAGGTCGCCGGTGTTGCCGATGTCCGCGGAGTCTGTGCTCGTCACTTCGATCACCTTGGGGTCATGGATCGTGGTCAGTCATCGGGCGGCCGGCCGGTACTCCAGGACGACGCCGTACGGATGGCTCTCGACGGTCCTGAAGAGCGGTGAGGCGGACAGCTTCGACCGCAGGGTCTCGAAGCCGCCGGCAGGCAGCAGGCCCTCCCCGGCGGCGTAGATGTCCTGCGTGCGGGTGAGGACGACGTACGCCCTGGCGCCCCGCGGGATGCCGTCGGCGAGGTAGGAGACCGGGTCCTTCAGCATCTTCTCGTTCTCGGCCAGCGGCTGTTCGGCGAAGAACCAGTGGTCGAGCCGGTCGTAGCGGTGGAGCGCCTGCGGGAAGGAGCCGCTGGTGGCGAGGATCAGCGAGCCGTCGGGGGCGTGGTCGAGGGTTCTGGTGACCAGCGCCGTCTCCTCGGGCGGCGTGTAGAACATCCGCTCCTTGCCGTAGTACGACGGCAGGAAGCCGGCCAGCAGTACGAGCAGCACGGCCGGCAGGACGAACGCCGAGGTCTTGCGCCACCGTGCCCGCGCCTTGGTGCGAAGGCTTCCCGCGACCGCGGGCACCAGCGTGGCGGCGGCGAAGAAGGCCGCACCGGGCAGGGCGAACAGGTACACCCGGAAGAGCATCTCGCCGCCGTAGTCGTTGACGGCGAACAGCGGTACCGGGGCGACGGACACCAGCAGCAGCGGCAGCGCGCTGCGGGTCAGCCGGCGCCGCAGCACGACGGCGGTCCCGGCGAGCACGGCGACCAGGAGCACCATCACCACGTTGGCGGTGCCCGCGAGTTCGGGTCCGGGCCCGGTGAGCTGGCCGGCGTAGCCCGCGCGGGAGTTCTGCGTCAGCTCGCCGATCGACTTCCTGATCGTGGCGAGCGTCTCGACGAACAGCGGCCGCCCCATGGTCAGGTCCCAGGTGAGCATCAGCAGCGCGGCGACGATCAGCAGCCCGTAGTTGCGGTAGCGGCGGGTGAAGCTGAGCGCGAGCAGACAGATGGTGAGCATCACCGGGGTGAGCTGGTGCGTGGCGTTGATGGCGGCGATCAGCGGGGCGAGGATCACCACGCAGATCGCGCGCTGCCGGTTCCCCGTCGGCGGCGGCACGGGAGCGGCCACCGGGTCGAGGAAGGTGCGGTCGCGCAGCCGTCCGGCGGAACCGGGCCGCACGAAGTGCCGCAGCACCACCGCGAGGACCGTCAGATGCAGCAGGTACGCGAGGGCCTGCGGGGCGAAGTAGTCCTGGCCCACCCAGTTGGCGAGCTGGAAGATCCACACGGCGGTCCAGATCAGCCGCCAGTCCTCGCAGAACGTGCGGTAGATCAGCACGAGCACCGGCATCATCAGCAGACCGACGACGATCGGCGCCCAGTTCGCGTACGCGGCGGCGCTCTCCACGCCGAAGGCGCGCACCAGCCCCGCGTTGAGCGTGAAGAAGCCCGGCCACTGGTCGTACGCCGACATGTTGCCCGACAGTGCCGCGCCCGGCCGCAGCTCACCGTTGGCGAGCAGCGTGTCGACGATGGCGTCGTGCTTGGAGGCCCACGGGTAGCGGATCGCGTCGTAGAGGATCGCCGGTGGCGCCTTGAGCGCGAACAGCAGCGCGGCACAGTGCGCGGCCGGCCACCAGGGCGCGGTGCCCGCGCGCCGCAGACTGAGGACGAAGCCCGCGGTGAGGACCAGCAGCGACAGGTAGTAGGCGACCGGGAGCTTGTCCAGCAGGCCGTAGTCGCCCATCTCCCGGAAGCCGATGCGGGGCAGGGAGTACCCCCACAGCCCGCTGGCCAGCAGCAGCGTCAGCAGCCCGGCGTCGGGCGCACGGCGCGGGAGACGCCACGGCCCGCGGTCACCGCCGGTGGCGAGGCCGGGAGGGGGCTGCACGCTGCTCTCTGTGCTCGGTACGGACACATGTTGCTGCATGCCGAGGCTCCCTCCCCCAGGCCAACTATAGGAATTACGTCTGTTTTTCACATCAAAACAGTCAGATCGATCTTCAACGGGATCTTCAGGGACCTCAGCGGGACCCCGGGGCGGCGCCTCAGCCGGCGAAGACCGGCCCTCGTACGACGGCGCGGGCGCACCGGTACCACCGCCAGCCCACCGTCCTCGCCCCGTCCCGGTACGGGGCCACTCGCGCCCCGCGTCCCGCCAGCCAGCCCTCGACATCGGCGACGGTGTGGCTCCGCCGCACGATGAGCCGGGCGATGCGGTAGTGCTCGTCGCGGTCCGAACTGAGCGCGTGGCGTACGGCGGTGGCCGTCTCGTACCCGGCGGCGGCCGCCATCCGCCGCACCCGGCCGCTGTTGTAGCCGTGCGGATAGGCGAGATGGCGGACGCGGTGACCGAGGGCGTCCTCCAGCACCGCGCGGGACGCCCGCAGTTCCCGCGCGAGCGCCCGGGGCGCGAGGGTGTCCAGCTGGGCGTGGGTGACGGTGTGGCTGCCGACCTCCATGCCGTACTGCTCCAGCCCCGCCGCCTGCTCCAGCGTCATCATCGGCGCGGGCGGCAGCAGACTCCGCCCGCCCGCCGTGATGGCGCCGGTGGTGAGGTAGGCCGTGGCGGGCAGCCCGCGCCCGGCCAGCGCCTCGGCGGTCGGACCGGGCAGGTCGGCGAACCCGTCGTCGAAGGTGAGCAGCACCGGCCGGGGCGGCAGCGGCGCCCGGCCCGCGAGGTGGTCGGCGAGCGCGCTGATCGTGACGGGCGTACGGCCGCTGTCGACGACGGCGTCCAGATGCTCGCCGAACTGCTTCGGACTGACGGTGAACTCGGCGATCCAGTCCGGCGGTTCCTCCATCACGGCGTGGTACAGGAACACCGGGATGGCGGCCGTGCAGGGCCCGTCTCTGTGCGCCCCCGCCGTCATCGCGCCGCCCCCCGCAGCGCGCGCCGGGCCCGCAGATAGCCGACCGGGCCGTACAGCATGCCGCGCCGCTGGAGCCGGGACAGCCGGCCGGGCCAGGTATGCGTGCGGTCGTCGTGCCCACCGGGCGCGCCTTCTGCTGCCGTCCCAGCCGGGCCGGCCCCGGTCGTCAGTGCCTCCCGGCTCGCGGTCAGCGTCCGCGCGTACGCCAGACCCCGGGGCAGCCGGGCCAGGAACGCCGGGAGCAGGCCGGGGCGGTTGACGAGGATCGCGGTGAGGTAGGCGGTGAGGCCGGCGCCGTAGCCGTACGCCTGGGTCTCCAGGTCGCGCCAGGTCTCCCGGTGGTGGTGCCAGACCAGGGCGTACGGCGTGTAGTGCAGCCGGTGACCCGCGGCGAGGACGCGGACGAACCCGTAGAGGTCGTCGCCGCCCCGCGCGAGCGTGCCCGCGCCGGTCGCCGGGTCGAAGCCGCCGACCGCGCGCAGGGCGTCCGTACGGAAGGCCATGTTGGCGCCGGAGCCGAAACGGCCCGCGGTGAACGGGAACAGCGGCTCGCCGGCGGGCGGGTCGGCGGGGTCGTACGTGCGGGGCGCGAAGCCCTTCGCGAAGCCGCCGTGGCTCTCCAGCAGGACCTGGGCCGGGGTGCGCAGCCGGGCCGGCAGGATCAGGCCGGTGGCGCAGCCGAGGCCGGGGTCGGCGGCGAAGGGCGTGGTGAGTTCGGTGAGCCAGCGCGGGTCGGCCACGACGTCGTCGTCGGTGAACGCGATCACCTCGCCGTGCGCGGCCGCGACACCCGTGTTGTGCGCGACGGCGAGACCGGGCACCGGCTCGGTCACGTACCGCACGCGCTCGGCGTACTTGCGCTCGACCAGCTCCCGGGTCGCGTCCGTCACCGGCGCGTTGTCGACGACGACGATCTCGAAGTCCGGGTGGTCCTGGGCGAGGAGGGAGTCGAGGGCGTGGGCGAGCTGTTCGGAGCGTTCCCGGGTGGCGATGACGACGGTGGCCGGCACCACGCCCGGCACGGCCGCCGCGGGAGCGGGTGCCGCCGCCAGGCGGGCCGTCAGGCCGACGAGGACCGTCCTCGGATCGGCGCCCTCGGGTATGTGCCCGAGAAGCGTCCCCACCGGCCGGCCACCCCTCCTCACCAGCACGAACACCTCGCCGTGCGTGACGGGCGGGCTGCCCGGTCCGGGTTTCGGCCCGCCCCCGTCGTCCAGCTCCAGCTCGGCGATCTGCACCGGTCTGATGCCGAGGAACTCCTGGATCTCCTGTTGTGCACGTGTCGCGCGGAACATGAACCCCCCTTGTGTCATGACCGTCTGGCCCGTCCAGGCCGTCCGGCCCGTCCCGGCCGTCCGGCCCGTCCCGGCCGTCCGGCCCGTCCAGGCCGTGTGGCCGTCCCGACTGTCCGGCCGTCCCGACTGTCCAGCCGTCCCGACTGTCCGGCCGTCCCGACTGTCCGGCCGTCCCGACTGTCCGGCCGTCCCGGCTGTGTGGCCGTCGCGGCCGTGTGGCCCGTCCCGGTCGTGTTGGCTGTCAGGAACGGCGCAGCCGCCCCGCGCCCTTCAAGGTCCGTGCGGCCAGGGCCGCGAGCCTCGGCCGGCCGCGTACGAAGTGGTGCGCGCGGCGGGACGGCTCACGGCTGAGCCAGTGGAGCGCGGCGCCCACCCCCGGACGCGTCCACGCTCCCTCGTACACGGGAATCTCCCCCGTCTTCAGCGAGTCCTTGTACTCGGCCGCCCCCCGCCCCAGGTCGAGCAGGCCGATCCCCTCGGCGGCGGCCGCCTCGGCCATCCGCAGATGCAGCACCAGACCCGGCGAGTACTTCGAGAACTCCGTGTCGTACGACGGGAACCAGCAGGCCAGGACGGTCGCCGACCGCAGCCCGAAGTGGGCGGCGATCGGCTCGCCGCCGGCGTAGAGGACGGACAGTGTGCCGGAGCACTCCGGCGCGCGCGTCTCGTGCAGCGTGTGCACGAGACGGGTGATCCAGTCCTGCGCGAACCGGTCCCGGCGCCCGGTCCTGCGGTACTGCGCCGACTTCCACGCCATGAGGGTGCGCAGCGCGGCCGGGTCGCGTTCGTCGAACACGAACCGCAGCTCGCCGACCTGGCGGCCGAGCCTGCGCTCCTTGGCGAGGGTCGTCTTCAGGAACTTCGGCGACTGGGCCCGCAGGACGGACTCGTACGTCTCGTAGCCCTTCTCCACGTCGATGACGTAGGAGGTGTACTCCGCGGCCGCGTGCGGCACGAACAGCCCCTGTTCCGCCTCGAGGTTGTCGAAGGCGAAGCTGGACAGGGAAGAACCCCGCATCAGTTCGTCGACGTTCAGCCCGAGGCCCGGCGCCAGTACGGCGCCCTGCGCGTCCGAGACGCCGTACGCGAGGGCCTGGCCCTGGCCGAGCCCGCCGCGCTCATGGGGCAGGAAGCCGACCGGCTCGCGCCCCTCGTACACCACCGCCACACGCGCGCGTGACCGCACGCGGCCCACGGCGTCGGTGAACTCCGGTTCCATGAAGGGGTTGCGCGGCGCGGTCGACATGGCGCGCAGCGCGCGCCACCGCTCCCGTTCCCCCTCGCCGAGATCCTCCGGCCTCAGCACACGGATACGCCCACTGCTCAACCTGACCCCCCGATCAAGTCCCCCCTGGACACATGGACGGTACCGCTCCAGACCGGGCGCACGGTAGGTAGCGAAGCATGTTGTTGCCAACCGGTACAGAGGCCTTTAACCGGTCGCTACCCGGCGATGCGGTGGAAAGCCATTTCTCGCCACTCTCGCCATTTCTCGCCCGGCCGATCCCCTCCATCCCGGGCATCAACAGCGATCGGTCAACAAAAGAAGGGGAGTTGACACAAGAGGGCCGGACTCCGTCCTGGTCCGGTTCAGGTCGAGTCCGGCGGGTGCGGGATCCGTATTCTCTGATCATGGCCGCACCCATCGCATACGCCGAGCGCACCGCGTACTCCCTCATCGCCACCGACCTGGACGGAACGCTGCTGCGCGGCGACGACACGTTCTCCGACCGGTCGCTCGACGCGCTCGCGCGGGTGGCGGCCGCCGGGGCGCGCCACCTGGTGGTGACCGGCCGCCCCGCGCCCCGCGTACGCCCGTTGCTCGACCGCCTGCACAGCAGGGGGCTCGCGGTGTGCGGACAGGGCGCGCAGTTGTACGACGCCGGCGCGAACCGTCTGCTGTGGTCGGTCACCCTGGACCGGGAACTCGCGGAGACCGCGCTGGGCAAGATCGAGGCCGAGGTCGGGCAGGTGTACGCGGCCGTCGACCAGGACGGCGTCGACGGGCTGACGCTGATCGAGCCGGGCTACCGGATGCCGCACCCGACCCTGCCCGCCCTGCGCGTGGAGCGGCGCGACGACCTGTGGTGCGAGCCGATCAGCAAGGTGCTGCTGCGCCATCCCAGCCTGTCCGACGACGAACTGGCGGCGACGGCCCGTTCGGTGGTCGGCTCGCTCGCCACCGTCACCATGTCGGGGCCGGGCACGGTGGAGCTGCAGCCGTGCGGGATCACCAAGGCGACGGGGCTGGCCCTGGCCGCCGAGCATCTGGGCCTGCGGCCCGAGGACACCCTGGCCTTCGGGGACATGCCCAACGACATCCCGATGTTCGACTGGGCCGGCCGCGGTGTCGCGATGGCCAATGCCCACCCGGAGCTGAAGGCGGTGGCCGACGAGGTGACGACGCCGAACGAGGACGACGGCGTGGCCGTCGTCCTCGAACGTCTCTATCCGTAGCGGCTCGGCTCAGTACGCGCCGAACACGTTATCCGTAGCGGCTCGGCTCAGTACGCGCCGAACACGTTGTCGATCGAGCCGTAGCGCGCGGCCGCGTAGTTGCAGGCGGCGGTGATGTTCGCGACCGGCTCGTAGGGGTCCCACGACGTGCCGGACACGTGGTACGCGTTGAAGGTCGGGTCGATCACCTGCAGCAGGCCCTTGGACGGGGTGCCGGCGGCCGCGTTGGAGTCCCAGAGGTTGACGGCGGACGGGTTGCCCGAGGACTCCCGCATCACGTTGCGGTAGATGCCGTTGTAGGTGCCCGGGATCCCGTGCTGCGCCATGACCTGGAGCGACGCGCGGATCCAGCCGTCGAGGTTGTTGGCGTAGCCGAGGCTGGTGGCGGTGGTCACGGTCGGGGTGGCCGCGGAGGCGGCGGTCGCGCCGAAGAGCGGGAGGGCGAGCACGGTGACGCCGGTGGCGGCGACGGCGAGCGTGCGGGCGAGGCGGCGGGAGCGGCGGGGCTGAGCGGGCATGGCGAAGTTCCTCTCCGTCGCCTGCGAGGTGAGCTGTCGGGTTCGGGCGGGAGCTGCCCGGCCGTGTCCTCGCGGACACGACTTCACCCCGAGCCGTCCCGTTGTGTCCGGTACATGTCCAGAGACATGGCCGGGCGCATCGGGTGCGGCGACTTACCTGGTTCCCCCGCTCCTGCCGTGGTCTTCTCGGTGGGTGTCCGGGCGGTGGCAGGATTCGGCGTCCGCCCGACAGGCCGGGAACGTATGCGAGAGCACATGTCCGGAACAAGTGGCGGATTCACAGTTCACCCCTATTGACCTTGATCTGTGCTCTATGAGGTGCTTGATCCTTTGTTGCTGCAAAGTGTCAACTCGCTTGAGCGGCACGAGGTGTCGGGGCGCCGCGAAGGGGAACCGGAAGGGGGGCGGTTGGGCCGGGCGAGTGAGCCAACTCACCAGCGATCACAAGAGGGGTGAATCGGGCAATAAACCCAGATGGCGGCTTAAGGGGTGCCCCTTCTCATAGGGCCTGTCCGGGCTGTCACCGTGGGGGCTCGCGGTGATCGAAACATGACCGGATACGCTGACTTGAGTGAGCGCAGAGACCTATCGACAAACCGCGTAGTCGCTTGTAGACACCAGCAGACAGGAGACCCCTCGTGACCGTCGTCGAGCCGTTTGGGCTGAACGTGCGGGACCAGGCTCTCGAAGCCGATGTCCAGGCCGGACTGGCGGCTGTCGAGGAAGGCTTGCTCGAGGCCACCAAGAGTGAGGTGCCGTTCATCACCGAGGCGGCCCAGCACCTGCTGCGGGCCGGCGGGAAGCGGTTCCGGCCGCTGCTCGTGATGCTCGCGGCGCGGTTCGGTGACCCGTACGCGCCGGGGATCGTCCCCTCGGCCGTCGTGGTCGAGCTCACCCATCTGGCCACTCTGTACCACGACGACGTGATGGACGAGGCCGCGGTGCGGCGCGGGGTGCCCAGCGCGAACGCCCACTGGGGCAACTCGCTCGCCGTCCTCACCGGCGACTTCCTCTTCGCGCGCGCCTCGCACATCCTGGCCGACCTCGGCCCCGAGGCGGTGCGGGTGCAGGCGGAGGCGTTCGAGCGGCTGGTCACCGGCCAGATCCTGGAGACGGCGGGCCCGGTCGACGGCCGTGACCCGGTCGACCACTACCTCGACGTGCTCGGCGGCAAGACCGGCTCCCTCGTGGCGGTGTCCTGCCGCTTCGGCGCGATGATGTCGGGCGCCGACGAGACGGTGGTGGACGTACTGACCCAGTACGGGGAGCGGCTCGGCGTCGCCTTCCAGCTCGCCGACGACGTCCTCGACATCGCCTCCGACTCCCACGAGTCGGGCAAGACACCGGGCACGGACCTGCGCGAGGGCGTCCCCACCCTTCCGGTGCTGCGGCTGCGCGAGCGCGCGGCCCAGCAGAAGCTGCCCGAGGACATCGCGCTGTGCGAGCTCCTCGACTCCGACCTGAGCGACGACGCCAAGCTCGCCGAGGCGGTCGCGGCCCTGCGCGCCCACCCGGCGCTGGAGCAGGCCCGCCGCGACACGGTGCGCTACGCCGAGGAGGCACGGGCCGCGCTGGCACCGCTCACGGAGTGCGACGCGAAGGTGGCCCTCATGGGACTCTGCGACGCGGTGGTCCACCGAGCCGGCTGACCCGCCGACGCCGACCTCACCCCCGCTCCCGCGGTCGCCGGCCACGCTCGGGGCGGCGACCCCTACGGGTCGGGGGACCCCGTCGTCCTCCGTGTCATACCGCAGGTGTACGCGGAGTTGAGTCCATGGGTTGACGCTTCCTCATGGGGCATTTGGTCAGATGGGAATCACGGAAAACACCACTCCTCACCGATTCGGGTGAGAATGGCGGCACGGGGTGGGGACGTTCAACGTGAGATGACCAGCCGCCGCCGACGACGGAGGTAAGGCACACATGGCACCGAACGCATCCGACGACAGCATGACCGCCGAGGAGACGGACGACCTGCGCGTCGGGCGGCGCAAGGCCGTGCGGTACGTCGTCCCGGTGACCGTGATCGGCGTCGCCGCGGCGACGATCGGCCTGGTCCCGGCGCTCGCCGACTCCGGCGACCCGGACCTGCCGAAGATCACCGCCCAGCAGCTCCTCGACAAGATCGCCGCTTCGGACGTGCAGCAGCTGTCCGGCACCGTGAAGATCAGCACCGACCTGGGCCTGCCCGACCTCGGCGGGCTGGAGAGCGGACTGCTCTCCGGGGCCGCGGGCAACGGCGGTGACGGATCGTCCGCCGACCCCTCGGCCAAGCTCACCGAACTCGCCTCCGGCACCCACACCCTGCGCGTCGCCGCCGACGGCCCCGACCGGCAGAAGCTCTCCCTGCTGGAGAACGCCGCCGAGTACAGCCTCATCCACAACGGCAAGGACGTCTGGGGCTACGACAGCGCCTCCAACGAGGTCTACCACTCCACCACCGACGAGAGCGCGAAGGACGGGGCTCGGACCCCCGTACCGGCCACGCCCAAGGACCTCACCGAGGACGCCCTCAAGGCGGTCGACGACACCACGTCCGTCACCGTCGACGGCACCGTGCACGTGGCGGGCCGCGACGCCTACAAGCTGCAGATCAAGCCGAAGCAGTCCGGTTCCACGGTCGGCGCGATCAGCGTGGCGGTGGACGCGAAGACCGGGCTGCCGCTGAAGTTCACGCTGACCCCGGCGAGCGGCGGCGCCGCCGTCGTGGACGCGGGCTTCACCCAGGTGACCTTCGCCAAGCCGGCCGCCTCCACCTTCGACTTCACCCCGCCCAAGGGCGCGAAGGTCACCGAGGCCGACGACGCCGGGGCGACGTCGGAGCACTCCGGCAAGCCGGGCGCGTCCGACGAGGACCTCGCCAAGGACCTCGAAGGCCTCGACGGCCTCACCCCCGCCGAGGAGGCCGAGGGCTTCGACGTCCTCGGCGAGGGCTGGACCTCCGTCGCCGTCCTGGAGACCGGCGGCAAGGGCGTCCCCTCGGACTCCGAGCTCAACTCCGAACTCGGCTCGGACGCCGGCGGCGCGCTGAGCGGCTTCCTCGGCTCCTTCGGCGACAAGGTGAGCGGCAAGTTCGGCTCCGGTACCGTCTTCTCCACCCGCCTGATCAACGCCCTGGTCACCGACGACGGCAAGGTCTACGTCGGCGCCGTCACCAAGGACGCCCTGGTGAAGGCGGCGGACTCGGCGAAGTAAGTACCTACGGAGCCGGTGGACGGTGGATGAAGGGGGAGCCCATGACCGACGAACCCGTCATCCACACCCACGCCCTCACCAAGCGCTACCGCGGCGGCCAGCTCGCCGTGGACCGCCTGGACCTCACCGTCCCGGCGGGCAGCGTCTTCGGCTTCCTCGGCCCGAACGGCTCCGGCAAGACCACCACGATCCGCATGCTGATGGGCCTGATCGAGCCCACGTCCGGCACCGCGCGCGTCCTGGGGCAGCCCGTGCCCCGGGCCGCGCGCAGAGTGCTTCCGCAGGTCGGCGCGCTGATCGAAGGGCCTGCCCTGTACGGCTTCCTCTCCGGCCGCGACAACCTCCTGCGCTACGACGCCGCCGACCCGACCGCCGACCCCCGCACCCGGCGCACCCGTGTCGCCGCGGCGCTGGAGCGGGTCGGGCTGACGGCCGCGGCCGGCAAGAAGGCGAAGGCGTACTCGCTCGGCATGAAGCAGCGGCTGGGCCTCGCCGCCGCCCTGCTCCAGCCGCGCCGGCTCCTCGTCCTCGACGAGCCGACCAACGGCCTCGACCCGCAGGGCATGCGGGAGATCCGCTCCCTGGTGCGGGAGCTGGCCTCGGACGGCACCACCGTGTTCCTCTCCTCCCATCTCCTCGACGAGATCGAGCAGGTGTGCACCCACGCCGCGGTGATGGCGCAGGGCCGGCTGATCACACAGGGCGCGGTGGCCGAGCTCGCGGCGGGCGCGCGCGGCCGGCTGGTGGTGACCACGCCGGACACCGCCGAGGCGGAGCGGGTGCTGAAGGAACAGGGCGCGGCGGACGTGACCGTCGGAGAGGACCGGGTCGCCGCCGAGCCCCCGGAGCGCGATCTCGCCGAGGTGAACGCCGCCCTGGTGACGGCCGGCGTCCGCGTCCGCGGCTTCACCGTCGAACGGGCCTCCCTGGAGGACGCGTTCGTGGCACTCACGGGGGAGGGGTTCGATGTCGCAGGCTGAAGCCGACGCCGTACCGGAGGCACCGGCAACCGCCTCACGCGCCCCCGGCCCGCTGTGGACCCTCGGTCTCCTCCGCAGCGAACTCCTCATCACCTTCCGCCGCTGGCGCACCCTCGCCCTGCTGGGCGTCCTGGCGGCCGTGCCGATCCTGGTCGGCATCACCGTGAAGATCGAGACCGGCGACAGCTCGCCCGGCGGACCCGGCGGCGGAGGCGAGGGCGGCCCGGCCTTCATCGCCCAGGTCACCAACAACGGCCTGTTCCTGGTCTTCACCGCGCTGGCCGCGACCCTGCCGTTCTTCCTGCCGATGGCGATCGGCGTCGTCGCGGGCGACGCGATCGCCGGCGAGGCGAACGCCGGCACCCTGCGCTACCTCCTCGTCGCCCCCGCCGGCCGCACCCGTCTCCTCCTCACCAAGTACGCGACCGTGCTCACCTTCTGCCTGGTGGCCACCCTCGTCGTGGCGGTCTCGGCGCTGACCGTCGGAGCAGTGCTGTTCCCCCTGGGGGACCTCACCACCATCTCCGGTACGACGATCAGCTTCGCCGACGGTCTGGGCCGGGCCCTGCTGATCGCCCTGGTCGTCGCCGCGTCACTGGTCGGCGTGGCGGCGCTGGGCCTGTTCGTCTCCACGCTGACCAGCAGCGGCATCGCGGCGATGGCGACCACCGTGGGCCTGCTGATCACGGTCCAGATCCTCGACCAGATCCCCCAGCTCCACGCGATCCAGCCGTACCTCTTCTCCCACTACTGGCTGTCCTTCGCCGACCTGGTCCGCGACCCGGTCTACTGGGACGACCTGGTGAAGAACCTCGGCCTCCAGGCCCTGTACGCGGCGGTGTTCGGCTCGGCGGCCTGGGCGCGGTTCACGGTGAAGGACATCACGGCCTGACCCGCGCTCAGACGGCCTCGTGGAAGTAGCGGGCGAGCGGTGCCTCCCGCGCGAAGAACGACTTCGCACCCGCCAGCGCCTCCGTGTCGCCGAGTACGTCACCGGGCTTGCTGCCGTTGCCGAGCAGGACCCCGCCGAAGTACATCCCCAGATACGCGGCCGAGTTGTTGAGCGTGCCGATCAGCGGATCGGCGACGGAGGGCTCCGGGTCGGCGAGCACGGTCACGCCCCAGAGCGTGCGCCCGGCCATCGTCGCCTTGAAGTCGACGCCGGGGGTGCGCAGCCAGCCCGACCAGTGGTCCAGATAGCGCTTGACGTGGGTGGAGACCGAGTACCAGTACAGCGGCGAGGCGATGACGACGTCCGTCGCGGCCAGGGTCGCGTCGAGCAGCAGCGCGAGGTTCCCCTCCGTGGGCCGGACGTGGTCGCTGTCGTGCCGCAGGTCCTCGAACTCGGGCAGCGGATACTCGGCCAGGCTGATCCACGTCTGCTCGACACCGGGGCCCAGTTGCTCGGCGGCCCGGCGGGCCAGCGCCTCCGTGTTGCCCTCCGTACGGCTGCTGCCCAGTACGAACAGAAAACGGCGGTCCATGGATCCCCCAGACAGTCGGCGTGCGGCGATAACGCGCTCCTGCACTATATGCGCACGCAATGATTTCCGGGAAGAGTGGTCTCGGCCGCCCGCGCCACCACCAGCAGCAGTTCCTCCCGCCCCCGCGCGGCGACGACCTGGACCCCCACCGGACAGCCATCGACGCCGACCCCCGCCGGAAGGCTGACCGCCGGATGCCCACTCAGGTTGAACGCCCAGGTCAGCGCGGTCGAGTAGCGCTTCCCGGGGCCCTCGTGACCGTGCGCCGCGTTCGGTGTGGTCGGCGTCAGCAGCAGGTCGGCCCGGGCGAAGAGAGCGGCCAGCCGCCGATCGTTCACCTCCCGGATCCGCCCCGCCTCACCCGGGTCGGCCACCGCCCGCCCCCGCAGCGCGAGCCAGGCGGGTGCGGGATCCTCCAGCCGCAGCGGCGGGTCGCCCGGCAGCAGCCGTACGACCCCGGCGCCGGCGAGGCGCCCGACGGCGGCCCGAGCGAGGGCCAGGGGCTCGGGATCGGGGACGGAGGAGGCGAAGCCGAGGCCGGGGGAGAAGAGGGCGGTGACGGGGAAGCGCACCGCTTTCTCGGCCGCCGTGGGACGCGCCGTTTCCTCGGCCGCCGTGGGACGCGCCGTTTCCGCGGCCGTCGTCGGACGCGCCGTTTCCTCGGCCGTCGTCGACAGCTCCGCTCCCGCGGCCGTCGCAGAACGCACCGCTTCCGCGGCCCCCGTGCCCGTCATCGCCCGCCAGTACGCCTCCGCGTCCGCCGCGCACCGCACGAGCACCCCGGGTGCGGCGAGACCCGTACGGTCGGGGGACGGCAGCCGTCCGTTCGTCGCCTTCAGACCGATCACCCCGCACCAGGCCGCCGGGATCCGTATCGAGCCCGCGCCGTCGCTGCCGGTGGCCAGCGGCACCAGCCCGGCCGCCACCGCCGCCGCGGACCCGGCCGAGGACCCGCCCGGTGTGCGGTCGGCCCGCCAGGGGTTGACGGTCCGGCCGTGCGCGCCGAGGCCCCAGGTCTGCCAGGGTGTCCCGGGCCCAGGCACCGCCGTCATCCCCACGGGCACGCACCCCGCGGCCAGCAACGGCCCCGCCGCCCGCAGCCCGTGCCGCCCCTTGACCCCGATCGGCACCCCGGCCAGCGGCAGCCGCTCACCCGCGCCGACCCGCACATCCACCGCACGCGCGCGTTCGACCGCCTCGCCCTCCCACACCTCGGCGAAGGCGCTCAGGGACGGGTCGACCCGCGCGATCCGCCGCAGTGCCTCCGTGACCACGTCCACGGCCCGCAGCCGCCCCTGCCGTACGGCCGAGGCGATCTCCACCGCGGACGGCGGCGCCCCCGGCGTCACCCCGCTCAGCGTCTCACCCCCGTCAGCCGGACCAGTGCCTCCGTCTCCCGGGGCGGCCCCCCGCCCAGCTCGCCGAGGCGCCACTCGGGCACCCACGGGACGCGGTAGACGTCGATGACCGACTCGATGACCCGCATCCGCTGCACCAGCGGCCGCGGCAGCCGCCCCGGCGCGTCCGCGACCAGGACCACCGCGTCCAGGTCGAGCCCCGGCGGGGCCTCCCCGCGCCGGAAGACCTCCAGGGCCCGCAGGGCGGACTCCAGCCCGGCCGCGTGGGTACGCGCCACGAGCAGGACGGACGGGGGATCGCCGGGGGCGGGCCAGCCCCGTCCGCAGTCGTGGCCGCCGTAGACCGCCGCGAGCGTGGAGGCGCCGGCCCCGCCGTGGGTGGCCAGCCAGGAGAAGCGCCGGGGAGCGGCGGTGGCGGCGGACGCGTACGGTCCCGGTACCGGCTCCGGTACGGGAACCGGCCCGCGGAGCCAGATCTCCGGACCCCGCTGCCCCGACCCGCCCGGCCCCGACCCCCGCTGACCCTCCGTCGTCTCCGTCGTCCCCGTCGTCCGCATGGCCGTGGCCCTCCTCCTGTTCGCCGTCCTCCGGGGCGCCCCCGGGACGCCGGGCGTGGGTTCCTGGAACGATGCTGTGACGTCGTGGTGACGCCGCGGCCGGGAGCGAGCGGAGAAACTCAACAGTACGTGTACGCGTACGCGCACCTGGACGACCGGAGCGTGACGACGCATCCGAGTGAGGAACCGATGTCTCGACTCAGCCGCGAGAAGAAGCGGGAACAGAACCACGCCGGGCGGCCGGCCGCCGTGGTCGCACCGCTCGACGTCCACGTCCGTGCGGGCGGACCCGCGACCATAGGCGGTGTACCGGTCACGGCGACCGACGGCGAGGAGATCCAGCACGCCGTCCTGGGTCACCTCCATCGCATCGCCCTCGCCACCGGACATTCCGTCCTCGCCACGGTCCACGACGAACGCATCGGCTATGTCGTCCCCCTCCGCGTCGACCCCGACGGCTCCAGCCACTTCACGGCCGAGCCCCTGCGCAACACGCCGACCCCGCCGACGGAGCGGCGGGACAAGCCCACCCACGTCCTACGGCAGGTGCACGCACCGGAACCGCGGGACGACATCCCGCAGCACGACATCTCGTGGGACGACACCCATCTCCCGTCCGTGCCCCCGGCGCAGACCTCGGCCCCGGCCCCCGGCACGGCCGTAGCCCCCACGGGAGTCTTCGGCCCGCCCCCGACGATGGACGGGCACCCGGAGCCCGAGCCGACCGCGGCCCCGGAGCCCGCCACCGACCACCGCGCCCCGGCCCCCGAGCCGGCGCTCAAGCCTCTCCTCACCCACGCCCCCGATCCGCAGGCCGACGCCGACGCCGACGTCAACCCCGGCTCCGACGCCGACCCCAAGCCCACCCCCGCCCGGGGTTTCGACGCCGTGGCGGAGGCGGTCCTCGGGGACGACCCCCGCACCCTCCCCGGCGACGGCGGAGGTCCCGCCCTCCTCGGGGAGCCGATGGCGCAGATCAATGAGGCCGTGCGGTCGGGCCGGATCGACGTGGCCGCCGGACTTGCCGAGCGGACCGTGCTGGAGGCCTCGGGAACGCTGGGGCCGGAGCACCCCGAGGTGCTCCGGCTCCGTGAACTCAGCGCGTACATCGCCTACTTGGCGGGCGACCCGCTCCGCGCCTTCCACGTCTCCCTCGACCTGGCCCGGATCCGCCGCCGCGCCCGGGACGGAGAGGCCGCGTACGGCAACGTCCAGAGCGCGGCCGCGGCCTGGCGTGCCGTACGCGATCCCCTGCAGGGTCTGAACCTGGGGACCGAGCTCCTCGGCCTGTGGACGGAGCTGACCACCGAGGTCGGACCGGCCGCCGACGACGTCGAGCAGCTGGAGTCGGCCCGCGCCCGTATGGTCCGGCTCGCCGAACGGGCCCGCAAGGCGGGCCTGTAGGGCGGGCCTGCAGGGCCGGGGTCAGGAGGACAACGTCCACACCGCGTACGCAGCGGCGTCCGCGTTGCGGTCCAGGGCCGTGTCGTTGATGTTGGCGGTGGTGTCGCAGGAGGAGTGGTAGCAGCGGTCGAAGGCCTGCCCGGCCGTGCCGCCCCACTTGGCCGCCTGCGCCGCCGTCTTGACGTAGTCGGCACCGCTGAACAGGCCGCCCACCGGAACGCCCACGTTCTTGAAGGGCGCGTGGTCGGAGCGGCCGTCGCCCTCGGTCTCGATCTCCGTCGCGACGCCGAGCCCGGCGAAGTAGTCCTTGAAGGTCTTCTCGATGGTCGGGTCGTCGTCGTAGACGAAGTAGCCGGGGTTCGGCGAGCCGATCATGTCGAAGTTGAGGTACCCGCTGATGCGGGAGCGGTTCGCCGAGGAGAGGTTGTTGACGTAGTACCGCGATCCGACCAGGCCCAGCTCCTCGGCGCCCCACCAGGCGAACCGCAGGTGCTTGGTGGGCTGGTAGCTCGCCCGGGCCACGGCGAGGGCGGTCTCCAGGACGGCCGCCGAACCGGAGCCGTTGTCGTTGATGCCCGCCCCGGACGTGACGCTGTCGAGGTGGGATCCGGCCATGACGACCTGGTTGGTGTCTCCGCCGGGCCAGTCGGCGATCAGGTTGTAGCCGGTGCGGCCGGAGGAGGTGAACTGCTGGATGGTGGTGGTGTATCCGGCGGCGTCCAGCTTGGCCTTCACATAGTCGAGCGAGGCCTTGTAGCCGGTCCGGCCGTGGGCGCGGTTGCCGCCGTTGGCGGTGGCGATGGACTGCAGCTGGGCCAGATGGGCCTTGACGTTCGCCACCGGGATGTCCGGAGCGGCGGCGAGCGCGGCGGACCCGGGCGCGGGCGCCGCGCCCGCTATGGATCCTCCAGTCAGGAGCATGACAATCGAAGCGGCGCCGACGGCGGCCGTACGCCGGGAAAAGAGGAGCTTCATGTGGGGGGCTCCGAATTCCTCGGGAACCGCCGGATCACAGCGATTCCACAGTGAATGGGGTCCCAGGATGGTGAACTGCCCGCTGACGGCACGTCAAGAGCGGTAACTGGACAGCGGATTCACATACCGGACACCGGGACCCTCTTCGGCGCCCCCTGGGGCCGGGTCCAAACGACAGGCCCTAGTGCACGCAGAACTCGTTCCCCTCCGGGTCCGCCATCACCACCCACTCCCCGGACGGTTCCTTCACCTCCCGCAGGACACTCGCCCCCAGCGCCGTCAGCCGCTCGACCTCGGCGGCTCGCTGTCCCGCCCCGGGGTGCAGATCCAGATGGAGCCGGTTCTTGACGGTCTTCGCCTCCGGGACCCGCTGGAACAGCAGCCGCCGCCCCAGCCCGGTCCCGCTGCCCGTGTCGTACGGATCCTCCGGATGCCGTACGGCGATCAGGTCCCGGAAGGCGGGCCGGCCGTGGAACTCCACGGTCGCCGCCCCCGGCAGCGCACCGGCCGCCAGCAGCTGCTCGATGAGCGCGCTGTTGTCCTCCACCGCGTAGTGCAGCGCCCCGGCCCAGAAGTCGGCCTGCGCATGCGGATCGGCGGCATCGATGACGAGCTTCCAGTGAACGGGCGCGGGTGTCTCAGTCATACGGCCCACTTAACCAGCAGCCACTGACACTCAGCCGAGCATCTGGGCCGAGCCCTGCAACATCAGCCCGTCTGGGGGTGCCCCCTCTGGGGGAGTTTGAGGACGAGGCCCGTTCAGGGCCGAACGGGGGTCTGGGGGCGGAGCCCCCAGGTCAGGCGTCCACCGCAGCGGACGGCGCCTGAGTGACCTGTCGTACCTCGACGCCCCCCTTCGGCCGACGCGCGGAGCGCCACGCATCGGCGGTCAGCAGCACCAGCGCCAACCACACCAGCCCGAACCCGGCCCACCGCTCGGCCGGCATCTCCTCGCCGAAGTACACAACGCCCAGCAGGAACTGGAAGACCGGCGCCAGATACTGCAGCAGCCCCAGCGTGGACAGCGGCACCCGGATCGCCGCCGCACCGAAGCAGACCAGGGGCAGCGCGGTGACGATGCCGGTCGAGGCGAGCAGGGCCGCGTGGCCGGTGCCCTCGGTGGTGAAGGTGGAGTCGCCGTGCGCCGACAGCCACAGCAGATAGCCCAGCGCGGGCAGGAACTGGACCGCGGTCTCGGCGGTGAGCGACTCCACCCCGCCGAGGTTGACCTTCTTCTTCACCAGGCCGTAGATGGCGAAGGAGAAGGCGAGACAGAGGGAGATCCACGGCGGACGGCCGTACCCGATGGTCAGCACGAGCACCGCGGCGACACCGACGCCGACGGCCGCCCACTGCACGGGCCGCAGCCGCTCCTTCAGGATCAGCACGCCGATCGCGATGGTGACGAGGGGGTTGATGAAGTACCCGAGCGAGGCCTCCACCACGTGCCCGGAGTTCACGGCCCAGATGTAGACGCCCCAGTTCACGGTGATGACGGCCGCCGCGATCACCACCAGCCCGAGCCGGCGCGGCTGCCGCAGCAGCTCCCCGGCCCACGCCCAGCGCCGGATGACGGCCAGGGCCGCGGCGACGAAGGCGAGGGACCACACCATGCGGTGGGCGAGGATCTCCACCGCCCCGGCGGGCTTGAGCAGGGGCCAGAACAGGGGGACGAGCCCCCACATCCCGTACGCCGCGAAGCCGTTCAGCAGGCCTATCCGGCCCTCACCCCTCGACGACCCGGCCACGGGCGCCCCTCCTTCTCACGTCCTCGTACGCGTCCACGCACGCGTGCACGAAGGTAACGCCGAGCACCCCCGGCTGTCATGCCCGTATCGGCATACGGTCATGACAGCCGGGGGTGGGGTCGTCCGGGGACCTCTGGAAGGGTGTCAGCCCTTGAGCGCGGCCGTGATCGCCTCCGCGAGCGGGGTGGTCGGGCGGCCCGCCAGCCGGGACAGGTCGCCACTGGAGACGACCAGCTCGCCCTTCTCGATCGACGCGTCGACACCGGCGAGGATCGCGGCGAACGGCTCGGGCAGCCCCGCGCCGGTCAGGATGCCGACGAGCACCTCGGCGGGCACGGAGTTGTAGGCGATCTCCTTGCCGGTCTGCTTGCTCAGCTCGGCCGCGTACTCCGCGAAGCTCCACGCCTCGTCGCCGCCCAGCTCGTACGTCTTGTTCTCGTGGCCCTCGCCGGTCAGCACGGCGACCGCGGCGGCCGCGTAGTCGGCGCGGGAGGCGGAGGACACCCGGCCCTCACCGGCGGCCGCGACGACGGCGTTGTGCTCCAGGACCGGCGCGAGCTGCTCGGTGTAGTTCTCGTGGTACCAGCCGTTGCGCAGCAGCGCGTACGGCACGCCGGACGAGGTCAGCGCCTGCTCGGTGGCGCGGTGGTCGTCGGCCAGCGCGGCCTGCAGCGTGCCCGGCGCGCTGGTGTACGCCAGCAGCGCGACTCCGGCCGCCTTCGCGGCGTCGATGACGACCTGGTGCTGCCCCGGCCGGCCCTTGTCGAACTCGTTGCCCGAGATCAGCAGCACCTTGTCGCCGGCCGCGAACAGGCCGTCGAAGGTCTCGGGGGCGTTGTAGTCGGCGATCGCTATCTTCACGCCGCGGGCGGCGAAGTCGGCGGCCTTGGCCTCGTCGCGCACGACCGCCGTGATCTGGTCCGCCGGGACCTTCTCCAGCAGCTGCTCCACGACGTGGCGGCCGAGGTGTCCGGTGGCTCCGGTGACGACGATGCTCATGGCTCAGGAACTCCTAGTGGGGGTTGCGGGTCTCCACTAACCCTAAGAGTGGCGCTAACTCAGCGAAAGTACCCACTTCAAAGTAAGGTACTGGTGCAGAGGTAAGTAAGGCTGGACCTGCGACAAGGCCCGGGACCCATGTGCTGAACGGTCCCGGGCCTCGCCTCTTGGGGTCGCCTTCGGCGGCTCAGCCGAGGACGGTCCAGGTGTCGCCTCCGGCCAGGAGTGCGGCGAGGTCGCCCTTGCCCTGTTGTTCGACGGCGGTGTCGAGTTGGTCGGCCA
>NZ_JBIWGA010000029.1:0-111719 GCF_044763345.1 Streptomyces sp. NPDC096132 | reverse complement strand
CCGTCCCCGTCGACGGCGGTCATCTCCGAGCGCAGCCGCACCTCGATGCCGTACCGGCCTGCCACCTTCTCCAGCACCCGCGACCAGGCGGGCACTTTGAACAGCGCCGGATCGGGGACGACGAGGACGATCCGGATGTCGTCGAGGACCCTTTGCCGGCGCCAGTGGTCGGCGGCCAGGTAGGCGATCTTCTGCGGTGCGCCACCGCACTTCAGCGGGGTCGCCGGATGGGTGAAGACGGCCGTGCCCGAGCGCGTCCGCCGGATCAGCTCCCAGGTGCGCGGGGCGTACTCGGGCGCGTAGTTGCTGCTCACCCCGTCGTGCCCGACGGCCTCGGCCAGGCCCGGCACACCGTCCCAGTCGAGCTGGAGACCCGGCGCCATGACCAGGTGCTCGTAGGTGAGTTCGTGCCGCCGGACAGGGTCACCGTGCGGGCCTTGGGGTCGACGGCCAGGGCGCGTTGGCGGATCCAGCGCACGCCGTCGGGGATTACGGACCCCTCGGGACGGTGGGTCGAGCGCAGGGGGGCCTGGCCGCCTCCGACGAGGGTCCACAGCGGCTGGTACCAGTGGGTGTCGGAGGGTTCGATCAGGGTGATGTCGGTCACGCCGGCGCGGCGCAGGCGGGCGGCGACGCTGACGCCGGCACTGCCGCCGCCGATGACGGCGACGCGGTGGCGACCGGAGATCGGGGCGTCGGTGGGGGAAGGGATGGCGGCCAAGGTGGTACTCCTTTCCAGCTGGCAGCGTGTGCGGGGGCGGACCGGGGGTCAGGCGGCGTGCTCGTGGGAACCGGCCGCGACGGGACGCCCGCCGCGGGCCCAGGCGCCGGTGCCGCCCGCCACGGAGTAGGCGTCGACGCCGCGGGAGGTCATCCAGTCGGCGGCGGTCCTGCTGCGGTCGCCACTGGCGCAGATCACGAACACTGGCCGGTCGGCGGGAAGTTCACCGCACCGGACGGGCACGGTGCGCAGCGGCATCAGGCGCGCGCCGGGGACGTGCCCGGCCGCGTACTCGTCCGCCTCCCGTACGTCGATGACGAGTGCGCCGTCGGCCCAGGCCGCCGCGAACGCTTCCTGTGCCACTTCACGAGCCACTTCGTTGCCTCCTCAATTACCCCCGGGGGTATCTCTCTGGTGAGAGTACGGCGGTCCCGAGGTGAGCGTCAAATACCCCTGGGGGTATTTGCCCCGGGAGGCAACTCGCGGCTCGGTGACGGAGCCCGGACCGAGTCGTGATCCCTGCGGTGCGGGCCTGGGCAGCCGGAGCGTCATCCGCGTTCCGCCGCCCGGCTCGGAGGCCGCGGTGACTGTGCCGCCGTGGGCGGTGACCAGCTCCTTGACGACGGTCAGACCGATGCCGCTGCCGCCCGTGGCGCGAGCGCGGGCGCCGCGCCACAGACGGTCGAAGACATGCGGCGGCTCGTCGGTGGGAATGCCGGGGCCGGTGTCCGCCACCTCCACGCGCGCTTCGGAAGGCGTGGCAGACGTGGTGACAGTGACGGTGTCGGCGGGACGGCAGTGGCGGGCGGTGTTGCTGAGCAGATTGCCCAGGGCATGATGCAGCCGGTCCGCGTCCGCGCGGACCATCAGGGGAACGGGGCTTGGGACAGTGCGCACGGTCAGTCCGGCGGTGCGCAGTTCGGGCTCCCGCTCGGCCGCGGCTGCCTCGGCCAGAGCGGTCAGATCCACCTCGGCCAGGTGCAGGGACACCCGGGCCGACTCCGCCGCGTCGCCCGAGCGGGCCGAGCCCGCCGGGCGGCCACACGCCGCCGCGTGGCGAACGCGGCTCAGGGGTCACGAGACCACCCCAGCCGATAGCCCATGCCCAGCACCGTCTCCACGAGTTCGGGGCCGACGACCCCGAACTTGTGCCGCAGATTCTTCACATGCGAGTCGATCGTCCGCTCGTAGCCGGCGAACTCATAGCCGCGGACCCGGTTGACCAGCTCATAGCGCGAGTACACCCGGCCCGGCACCGACGCGAGCGTGGTCAGCAGACCCCACTCGGTGGGCGTCAGCTCCACCGGCACCCCGTCCAGCACCACCTCGTGCCGGGCCTCGTCTATCCGCAGTCGCCCCTCGCCGTAAGACAGAACCGGTGCCGCGCCCGTCGCCGTCCCCCGTGACCGCTGCAGCACCGCGCCCACCCTGAGCACCACCTCGGTGGGGCTGAACGGCTTGTAGTCGTCGGCGCGAAGCCGCAGTCCGTGGATGCGGTCCTCGACGGTCGTACGCGCGGTCAGCACCACCACCGGCACCCGCCCGCGCTCACGAGCCTCGCGCAGCACCTCGTCCCCGTCCACGTCCGGCAGCCCGAGATCCAGCAGCGCCAGATCGATCCCCGGCTCACCGAGCAGCCGTACGGCCTCGGCACCCGACGCGGTCGTCAGCACCCCGTACCCGGCGCGCTCCAGGTAGCGGCGGAGCAACTCGCGGATCTCCTTCTCGTCCTCGACGACGAGCACGGTGGCGGTCATGTCCCACGTCTACGTGCCGCGCGCCCGCTCCCGGGAGGGGCCGAACAGCCCCAACCCGCCCGGCGGTCGTCTCCATCCCGTCTCCACACGCAGCGCACGGCGACTGCAGGGTCCGGCGCGACGGTGACGGTGCAGGAACGCAAGGACACTCCTGCGGACCCGAAGGAGGTTCGGCATGAAGCGCAACATCAAGATCGCCACGGCAGTCACCGCCGGCGTGCTCGCCATCGGCGGAGTGCTGGCCGTCGGCCCGGCGACCGCGGGCACGGGCGGTGCCGCGTCGGTGGCCGCGCGGACCACGGCCCAGAGTGTGCCGACGGACGCTCAGCACCAGGCCCGCCACCAAGGCGGCCCCACGGACGGCATCCGGCAGTACGACGCAACCTGCAACGGAGCCGCCCCAGCCGAGCGGGGCACCCTGACGGCCGCTCAGAAGGCTGCTGCCAGGGCTCCGGCCAGGCTGTCCTCGCTCTGCTTCAGCAGCCGGGTGCAGGCCGCATGGTCGAGACCGACGACATCGCCGTGCTGACCAAGGCGCTGTCCGGACTCACCGCCCCGGACGCGCACCAGGTGTACACCAACCTGCTCGCCGCCTCCGAGCGGCACCTGGCGGCATTCGAGCACTGGATCGCCGACGAGTAGGGCGAGCAACACAAGACGGTCCCGGCCTGTACCTGGCCGGGACCGTCGGGGCTCCTCGGAGAGAGGCCGGCACCTACACGGCCGCCGTCGGCGTCCCCGCACGCGCCCTGCGGCGGCGCAGCGCGAACACGGTGGTCATCGTGCCGGCGGTCAGCAGACCGGAGCCGACGGTGATCGGCAGGGTCGGCGAGGTGGAGCTCGCGTCGGTGACGTTCTCGGCCCGAGTGGTGGTGCGGGATCGGCTTCACGGACTTGACCGAGCCGTCCGCGTTCAGCAGCACCTGCTTGTTGTTGGGGTGCTTGAAGTCGAACAGGCCCCTCAGGCTGCCCGCCTGCTGGTCGAAGGAGGCGTCACAGATACGGCCGGTGCCCCGGTTGTTCTCGATGAACTTCGTGATCGACGCCTGCTCGGTTGCGGTGTGGTCGACCGGGTTCCCCCTGCTGTAGGGGGAGATGACCGGCAGCGGCTGCCGGGTGCCGGGTCCGCAGCGGTCCGCGTAGCCGCCCGCGGCGGACGGGCCGGCCGAGGGTGGAGTCCCTGGAGCCGTTGAGGACCTTCGAGGTGACGTGGTCGTACCAGCCCTCGGAGTCGTCGTAGGCGACCACGACTGCGGTCACCGGGGCGCCGCCGACGAACAACACGGTGCGCCGCCCGACGACCGGGGCGGGCCTCGGCAGGGCCGGTACGGAACCGGGATCGGCGTCGTGTGCGGCTTCGGGCACGCCGGGCCTCCAGACAGTCGTACGAACGAGGCGGCGCCGACGACCCTAAGCGGGCCGGGGGAGCACAACCGTGTTCGAACCTCGCGGCTTCTTGACGGCGACGGAAGCCGGACCGGCGTTCTCACCGCTCAGGCCGGGCAGGTGGTCGACTACAACTACCGGCCCCTGGTTCGTGCCGCGTGTGCTCTGCGCCGCTCGAACAGCCGGTCCCCCACCGTCCACTGCATGTGTCCGAATGCCGACGGCAGCCGACCTGGAGCGCGGAGGCATCAACGGGGCGACAAGGAACCATACTTGACATGCGGGGACAGCCCGTGATGGCTCGGCAGCGGGAGAGGCAGCAGCACGGTGAGCAGCGGCAGCAAGGGGCTGGGGAAGGTCGAGGTACGGCTGAAGTGGGACCCGAGTCCCTTGCGTCAGCCGCCTCATCACCTCGACATCATTGCGGCGACGTACGCGGCGGATGCGCCGTACGGGCGGCCGGTCTACATCGTCCATTACGACAGCCGTTCGCCGGACGGCACCATCAACATGAGCCGGCACAGCCAGACCGGCCAGGGCTTGGGCTATGTCGAGGCGATGACTCTGGAGCTCGACCGCCTCGCCCCCTCCTTCGCGCGCGTGGTCGTGGGCGTGGCGATCCACCAGAACAGCGGGCCCAAGACCTTCGGGGACCTGTCCAACGCCGGAGTTCTGGTCGTCGAGGGGTACACGGAGCTGCTGAAGGACGACTTCGCGCAGATCGCCGGATCCACGGCCGGGACGGTGGCGGAGTTCACCAGGGACGGTTCCGGGGCGTGGGAGTTCCACGACATGGTCCGCGGGTTCGACAACGACCCGGTGGCCTTCAGCGCGGAGATGGGATCGGCCTCGTAGCGCTGATGGAGCCGCAGCGTGCAGAGCCGTGGCCTGCCGCAGTGTTGGTCAAGGACGCACGGCGCCCCGCCCCGGTGAACGGAGGGGCGGGGCAAGAGATGTGATCTACAGAGTCCGGCATCAAGAGAACGTAAAGATTGCCGGGAACGGGAAATGCCGAGAAGTGCCCGTGCATGTGAACATGCACGCACCGGCACGGTGACGAGGAGGAGAGGCGGTGTGAGCAGGTGGGCTGGTTTCTTGGTCTCGGCATCGGGGGAGTCGTGCTCCTCGCGCTGTCCCTCGTGTTCGACGGCGTCCTCGAAGGACTCTTCGACGGCGTCGGCGTCCTGGACGGTCTCTTCGACGGACTGCTCTCGCTTCCGGTCATCGCCGGGTTCGTGTCCATGCTCGGCTTCTCCGGGGCCATCGCCATGGGCACCACGGGTGTGGGCGCGGTCGGGGCGACCGCGATCGGCACGCCGTCCGGCATCGCCACAGGCTGGCTCGCGTACCACCTGAGCCGAGTGCTGTTGCGTGACCGGTCCGGTGCGGCTCCGCGCGACGACGATCTGATCGGCGCCCCGGGATCCGTGGTCACGGCGATTCCGGCCGACGGCTACGGCGAGGTGCTGGTTCACCTGGCCGGTCAGCCGGTGAAACTCGCCGCGAAGAGTCAGGCGCCGGTGGCCCGGGGGGCCGAGGTCTGGGTGGAGGGCACTCTGTCCCGGACAGCGGTGTCCGTACGCCCCGTGGAGTGCTGACGAAACCGCAGCCCGCTGCCGCTCCCGTCGCACCCCTGCCGGTGTCTGTTCCAGCACGTTCCTTCACCAGTAACCCGTATCGATCCGCCGTCCCCTGGGAGGGCTGAGGGGAATTCGCCATGAGTCCAGTCGTCTTCGCCGTGGTGGGAGTCGTCGTACTCCTCGTCCTGCTCGGCCTGGTCGTCATCACCCGTTACAAGGTGGCCGGCCCGAGTGAGGCGTTCATCGTCACCGGTCGCCGCGGCAAGCAGGCCACCGACCCGGAGACCGGCCGGGTCTTCACCGACAACAGCGGGCAGAAGGTCGTGGTCGGCGGCGGTGTGTTCGTCGTTCCGTTCGTGCAGCAGAAGTTCACCCTCGACCTGTCCTCACGGCACATCCCGGTCGCGGTGCGCGGCGCGGTCACCCTGCGCGGCGTGAAGGCTCACCTCGAGGGTGTCGCGATCGTCAAGGTGGGCGGCACCGAGGACTCGATCCGGGCCGCCGCGCAACGGTTCCTGATGCAGCAGGACGGCATCGTCGGCTTTACCCAGGAAGTGCTTTCCGGTGCCCTGCGTGCCATCGTCGGCCGAATGTCGGTCGAGGACATCATCCGTGACCGCGCCGCCTTCGCGGGCCAGGTCGCTGAGGAGGCCGAGGCGAGCCTGTCCGGGCAGGGTCTCGTGCTGGACGCGTTCCAGATCCAGGACATCACCACCGAGGGCTCCTACCTGGAGGACCTCGGACGTCCCGAGGCCGCCCGCGCCAAGCAGGAGGCCGACATCGCCGAGGCCGTTGCTCGGCGGGCGGCCGAGCAGGCCCGGCTGAAGGCGGAGGAGGAGATCGCCGTCGCGCAGCGGACCTTCGCGCTGAAGCAGGCGGAGATCAAGGCCGAGACCGACGAGGCCGCCGCCCGTGCCGCTGCGGCCGGCCCGCTGGCCGAGGCGGCCCGGCGCCAGGAGGTGCTCGCCGAGCAGGAGAAGGTCGCCGAGCGCCAGGCCGCGCTGACCGACCGCGAGCTGGACACCAAGGTGCGCAAGCCCGCCGACGCCGCCCGCTACCAGGCCGAGCAGGAGGCCGAGGCCCGCCGCATCGCGCTGGTCAAGGAGGCCGAGGCGGCTGCCGAGCGGGCCCGGCTGACCGGTGAGGGCGAGAAGGCCCAGCGCGCGGCGCTCGCCGCAGCGGTGCGTATCGAGGGTGAGGCGGAGGCCGCCGCGATCGGCGCGAAGGGCGCCGCCGAGGCCGAGGCCATGCGGAAGAAGGCCGACGCGTTCGCGCAGTACGGTGACGCGGCGGTGCTGCAGATGCTCGTCGAGGTCCTCCCGCAGGTCGTCGCCAAGGCATCCGAGCCGCTCAGCGCTGTGGACAAGATGACCGTCATCTCCACCGACGGCGCCTCGCAGCTGTCCCGCACGGTCGCCGACAACGTCGCCCAGGGCGTCGAGCTGCTGAGCTCCACCACTGGCGTCGACCTTGCCGAGCTGCTGAAGACCATCACGCAGCGGGCCGGCGGTGCGCAGTCCGAGGCCGCGGCGTCCGCCGAGGCGAACGGCAAGATTGAGATCACCGGCTGACGTTGGTACGGGCAAGGGTGTGAGCCCGGGCTGTTGCCGACCGCCCGGGCCTCTGGGGATGAATGCCGGCGGTGTCTCCGAGCCGCTGCGAAGAGGGAGTGTTGGACGTGTTCCTGTGGGTGTGGGTGGTCGGTTGGTCCGCCTTCGTGCTGCCTCTGTCGATCGCTTCGCTGCGGGGCTGGGCGCCCCGGCGGGTCCGCAGCCGTACGACTTCCTGGGGCATCCGTGTCCGGGGCGTGGCCCTCCTGGTTATGTGGCTCGGCGGGCTGATCGTCCCGCTGGGACGGTGGGGCGGGCTGGTCGGAGGGGACGCGATGTTCCTCCTGCCCGTGGCGGAGGCCGGTCTGTTGCTCTTCGCGGCCGGGCTCATCGCCGGGTCGCAGCTCGGTGACCGGTTCCGGCGGAGCGCCGCGTCCGCGCAGGCCCGTGACCAGGGCATCGGTGTGGAGCCCTGATGGCGTCCCGCCGGCCGGGCCTTGGCCTGTTCTCCCCCTCGCGCTGGTTCTTCCGGTGCCGCCGCGTATGTTTCGCGTCAATGAGCTGGCTCGCTCACCGATGACGTAAGACGGTGGGTACAGCAATCTTCCCAGCAGACGAGGAGTCCGCCATGCGCGCCCGTGACCTGGCGGTCGAGTACGAAACGGTGAGCGTCGACAGCGACGCCCTGGAGGCTGCCTGGCTGATGGCCGAGCACAAGCTGCCGGGCCTGCTCGTGGTGGACGAGCGGGGCGAGCCGAAGGCGGTCCTTCCCGCCTCGCAGATGATCAAGGTGCTCGTGCCCTCCTATGTCGTCGAGGACCCGACACTCGCGGCGGTGGTCGACGAGAAGCACGCCGACCGTCTCTGCCGGGCCCTGGCAGGCCGCCGGGTCGGAGACTGCCTGCCCCACGAGGCAGCCCCGCCACCCATCGCCGGTCCGGACGACACCGCGCTGGAGGTGGCAGCGCTGATGGCGCGGCTGCGCAGCCCGCTCGTGGCGGTGACGGCGGCGAAGGGAAGTCATGGGGAAGGGGGCACCCAACTGCTGGGCGTGATCACGGCCTCGCATCTTCTGCACGAACTCCTCGGGGCGGCGGGAGCACCGGACACCGCTTGAGGGGAGACGCGGCAATCAGCCAGGGGCACCGCTCCCGTGGTGGCACCGGCTCAGGTCGGACGTTCGTCACTCGTCGCCCGGCCGGGCCGCGTGTCGGGCCGTTGGGTTGGCCATGAGATGGCGGGGGTCGGCGGCGCGGTCGATGGCGGACTCCACGGCGGCGATCCTGTCCGCGAGGAGTCCGAGGGCGGCGATCGCCCGGGTGAGCTGGTCCTCCTCCGGGCCGCCGAGCGTCTGCGCGCGGACGTGGGCGGTCTTGATGTCGGCCCAGCGGCTGGCCTGCTCGGACGTGAGGGTGCCGCGTAGTTCGGCCAGCTTCAGCAGGTTGGCCTCCGCGCCGGTGGTGAGGGTCTGGGCCTCGGCCGTGTAGTGGTCGTCGATCAACGCGGCCAGTTCGGCGTCGTTCATGACCGGCTGGACGCGTTGGGCGATCTTGTTCATGTTGCGGTAGGAGCCCTGGAGCTGGAAGGGCGGTTCCGTTCGCGTGGTGTCCGACTGGGCCGGCGACGTGATGTAGGCGCTGTTGACCGCCAGCACCGTGTCCCGGGCTCTGAGCAAGTGGCGTAGGACGGCCAGGATACGTTCCAGCTCGACCGGCGCGTACGGGTGGATGAGCCGGTCGGCCCGGGCCGTGGAATCGCCCTGGGCGAGCCCGATCATCAGGTCCAGGTCCGTCCGGTCGCGGCCCGCGAGCGGGGCCAGGACCGGGTTCGCGGTGAGGGCGTTCTCGATGAAGCTGAGCGCGAAGGCGTCCTGCTTGCCGGTGAGGACGTCGCCGAGGTTCCAGACGTCGGCGCGGTTGGCGAGCATGTCGGGGATGCGGAAGCGGCCGCCGGACTCGGTGTAGGGGTTGCCGGCCATGCAGACGGCGAAGCGCTTGCCGCGCAGGTCGTAGGTGCGGGGCTCGCCGTTCCGGACGCCCTCGATGCGGCGAGTGGTGTCGCACAGCGGAATGAACTTCTGCAGCAGCTCGGGAGAGGTGTGCTGGATGTCGTCCAGGTACAGGAGGGTGTTGGTGCCTGCCTCCAGCGCGAAATTGATCTTCTCGATCTCCTGGCGGGCCGCGGCGTTCGGAGCCTCGGCCGGGTCGAGGGAGGTGACGGTGCTGCCGAGGGCGGGTCCATTGACCTTGACGAGGAGGATGCCGAGGCGGTCGGCGACGTACTCCATGAGGGTCGTCTTGCCGTAGCCGGGTGGGGAGATGAGCAGCAGCAGGCCGCCTGTGTCGGTGCGCCTGCTCTCACCGGTGGTACCGAGCTGCTTGGCGAGGCTGTCGCCGATCAACGGGAGGTAGACCTCGTCGATGAGCCTGCTGCGGACGAACGCGGACATGATCCGCGGCCGGTACTCGTCCAGGTGGAGCCGCTTCTGCTCGGCGGCCACCAACTCTGCGCGGCGGCGCTGGTAGGCGTGGTGACCGGGAACGTCGTGCGTGCGGAACGCGTGGGTGCGTGCGAGGAACTCGTCGATACGGAGGGGCAGGGACCGGTCGGTGATGCGGGGATGAGCGCCGAGCAGTCCTGCGACCGTCTCGGTCAGCGGCGCGTCGGATTCATAGCGGGTCAGGCCGGGGCAGAGTTCGGCGGCCACCGCTTCGGCCAGGTCGCCGGGGGTGATGTCCGTGCCGGTCGCGGCGGTGTACGAGGAGAGCCACGCCTCGACGAGCTGCCTGCGTGCGGCCAGGTCGCCGAGTGCGGCGAGGTCGTCGTCGTAGGCCGACGCGCCGACCGTGTGGTGGAACTTGTCGAGCAGCGTGCGGGCACTGGTGCTGATGACGAAGCCGTCGGGGCCGCTCGTCAGCTCCTCGAAGAGATAGGCGGCCGCTGCTTCCGTGCCGATCGTCTCCGCCAGCTCGGCCCGCAGGTCGTCGATCGCGGGAGTCACGCCGAACGTGTCCCGGGCGCGGGCGAGCGAGACGGCGCGCCGCCGCCAGTCCTGCCGGGCCTCGGCGGTCGTGCCGTGGGCCCAGAACAGCTGGGCGGTGGCACGAGCCGCGGGCTCGTGACGCAGTGGTCCCACGTTCTCGTACAGACGCAGGAGGGCGGTGAGGATCAGGACCGCGTCGTGGTCGTGGACACCGCGCTCGTACCCCTCGTCGTAGGCGGCCTCCGCAGCCTGCCGGACCAGGGCGGGCAGGTCGGCGTCCGCGAGTGCCGTCGGACCATGGTCGTGCAGTAGCCGGGCGGCGAGGTGCTCCGCGCGGTAGACCTCCGGCGACTCCGACAGCAGGTTCCGGTCCCAGTACGGGCGGGTCGCGGCGAAGTCGGGATCGGTCACGGGGGAGCGGTAGTCGGTGCCGGTGAGGGCGAAGGCAAGACCGTCGCCATGCGGGACGAGGGTGAGGTCGAGGGGCTGGCTGTTGACGGCGAAGCGGTGGGTGCCCAGACGCAGGGTGCGACCGTCGTCGGTGTACAGGTCGGTACGGTCGCGCAAGGACCTCAGGGCCTCCTGACGGGCGGCCTTGAGGCGGGCGTCGAGATTCTCCGCCCTGACTTGGTCGCCGAGTTCGCGCAGCTCGTCGGCGATGCGGCGGACCTTCACGACGAGGGGGTCGGAGGTGAAGTACGTGGTGACGGCGTCCGCGTCGGCGAGCGTGCCTCCGCGGCGGGCGACGGTCCGCAGGATTCGGGACGCCGACTCGGAGAGGCGTTCGGCGCGGCGGGCGCGGGCGTCGGCGAGGGTCTGCCTGCGGGCGGAGAACGCCTCGTGGACCTCGTCGCGTTTGTCGGCGAGGTCGCCGAGAAAGTCGTCGAACTCCGCGAACCGGGACTCCAGGTTCTCCACCTGTACGAGGACGCGGGCGAGCTGCTCCTCGCACGCCTCGGGGCTGTCCGCGACGGCGAGCGCGCCGGTGACCGCCTGACCCAGCAGGGCGAACTCGGCGGCGAACTCGGCCCGTCCCTCACGGTCCAGGAGCACGCGGCGACCGCCGTCGAGGAGGGCGCGGGCCCGGTTGACGCCGCCGAGGACCCCGGCGATGCGCTCCAGGATGGACGTACGGACGGTGGCGTCGCCGATGTCGAGACCGGTGACGACCTCGGTGACCGTGCGCAGTCCGTCGGCGAGTTCGTCGAGGCGGGCGGCGACGGGAGCGGTCTCGGCGACGGTGGTGATCGCCTCCGCGTCGGCGACGAGCTGCTCGATGTCGGTCTGGTGGCCGATGAAGGCGTCCTCGCGGGCGAGGTGGGCGACGGCCCGCTGCCCGAAGGTGGCGAGGTCGGCCGCGGCGTCGGCGGCGAGTTCGTCGATGCGGGAGGCGTCGGCGTACCGCATGTCCTTGAGGGTGAGCAGGTGCCCCTGGGCGTGCCTCAGTTCGGTCAGTCCGGTGACCCAGGCGGCGGTGCTGCGGGGTGCTTCGCCCCGCAGACGTCGTACGACTGCGTCGACCCTCGCCGCCGCCTCCGCCAGCGTCTCCGCGGCCTGGCGGGTGAGGGCCTGGACGGTCTCGAACTCGGCCAGGACCTGCTCCGCGGTGGCGCGCACCTGGGTGAGCGGCTCGTGCAGATCGCCGAGTGCGGGCTCGCCCAGCCAATGGTAGGAGTCCCCCGCCCGGACGCACGCGGCGGCCAGAGCCTCGTACATCTCCCTCGTCGGGGTGGTCTCGGTGACGGCGCGCGTGATGGACAGGCAGTCGGAGATGCCGCGCACGAGGTCGGCGTTGCCGACGCGGGCGAGCGGGCCGGTACCGACGGGCCTGGCGGCGGCATGGGTGTCGGAGACGTACGGGGAGTCCCACAGCTGGACGGGGTGCACGCGTTGCGGCTCGTCGCTGTCGGCACGCAGGACGACGAGCGCGCCGTCGTCGAACAGGGCCCAGCCGTGGCAGGACAGCGGGGTGGCGACCTCCTTGCTGATCATGTTGTACGGCAGCAGCAGGCTGCGTCCCTCCACGCGCGCGTGGAAGGCGAACAGCACGTCCTCGCCGTTGGGCGAGCGGACCGCCCGCTCGAACTCCAGCCCCTTGGAGTCGACACCTTCGAACGTCTTGTGCGTGCCTGCGGCCAGGCAGTAGCCGCCGGGAAAGACGATGCCCTGGTCCTCCGGCAGCCGGCGGCACCCCTGCCCGATGCCGTCCATGCGGACGACCGACCTGCTGAGCGTGTTGAACACCAGGTGGCGGTCGGTGTCCTCGTTGTAGGGGCGGATACGCAGCAGGATCAGGGCGCCCACGCGCGCGTACGCGATGTCCGCGTCGGCGAGGGACTGCAGGGGCTCGTCGACGGGCTCGGAGTGGACGCCCTCGCCGGTCTCCGTGTTGTTCTCGACCTTGACGGTGAGGGTGCCGCCGACGGTCTCGACGAAGACCTCGCCCTCGACGGAGACGTGCGGGTGGCGGCCGAGGACATGGTCCTCACGGGACGTCGGCGTCCACGCGAAGTCGTGGGCGGACGGGAAGACGTGGTCGCGCTCGCCCCGCCCGTCCAGGAAGGACACCTGGCCGTCGTCGGTCACGGCCCAGCGCAGGACGCGGATGTCGCCGGCCTGCTCGCCGGTCTGGAAGACGGCCAGCAGCCTGCCGTCGACACGGCGGAGCTGGAGGAGGTGGGCCTGCCGGTAGTAGCGGTAGAGGGCGGTGAACTCACGGACGAAGGCGGGGTCGTCCAGCAGGCCGGGCACGGCGTCGTCGGGCAGCCGGTTCAGGTCCCGGTCGTGCAGCGCGAAGATGTCACCCACGGTCGTCTCCGGCCCCCGGCCGAGGAATACGTTGTGGCCGAAGAGCAGGACGTGGCCCACGGACACGATGTCCCGAGGTACGCAAGTCTGCTCGGTGCGCAGCCGCTCGGTGCCGGCGAGTTCCAGCCGCGTGGAGCCGAACTCCTCGGTGCGGCGGGCGTTCAGCTCCTCGGCGCGGCGGGCGAGTTCCGCGGCCTGCGCGGTGAGGCGGTCGCGCAGCACCTCGTACGTGCCGGTGTCCAGGCCGGTGGTCATGGGATCCCTCTCAGGAAGTCGGAAGGAGAAAATGCGGTCCGGAGCTGCCGTCCCCTGTGCGGCAGCTCCGGACCGCGGCCTGTCAGACCCTGGCGCTGCCGTTCAGCGCGGCGAGCGAGGTGTCGGCGACGCCCAGTTCGCCGGCCCTGCTGAGCAGCTGCTCCAGAGCGCCGGAGTCGGCTCCGCCCGTCTGCATCAGCTTCATCAGCAGGGCGGAGACGGTCAGGTTCTGCACGTCGGCCGTGGAGACCGATCCGAGGACGCGGCCGAGGTCGTCGGTGAAGCTCGACGTACCGTCCAGCCAGGGCCGCGCGAGCGCCTGGGCGGTCTCGGAGTGCTGGACGAACCCGTCGACGCTCCTGCCGAGCGCGATCGAGGAGACAAGGCGGTCGAAGAAGACGGACTCCCCGCCGACGATGTTGATGTCGGCGTTCTCCAGACCCGTGGCGAGCACCGTGGCCTGTGCCTCGGCGACGTGCTTCTGCACGTCGAGTCCGGCCAGCCGGATCTCCTTCTCCGCCTGGAGCCGCAGGCGGTACTCCTCGTGGCCGCGGGACGCCTCGTCGAGCGCGGCCATCGCCGCCGCCTTCTCCGTCAGACCGGCCGCCTCCGCCTTCAGCTTCTCCCCGATGCCCTCGGCCTCGGCGAGCGCCTTCGCCCGGGCGCCCTCCGCCTCGGCCCGCATCCGCGCCTGGGCCGCCTCGGCCTCAGCCCGGCCAGCCTTCTCGATAACCTCGGCCTCCTTGTCCCGGACCCGGACGGCCGCGAGCCCTTCTGCGGCGGCCTCGGCCTGGACGCCCTCGGCGATCCGCAGCTTGGCCTGGGCGTCGAGTTCGGCGCTCTTCAACCGGGCCTCGGCGAGGGTGAGTTCCTCGGCTGCGCGGTGGACGGCGGCCTGCTCGGCGGCCTCCGCGGCCTTGATGTCCTTGACCAGCTTCTCCTGCGCCTCCGCCTCGGCGGCGATGATCACAGCCTGCCGACCGCGCTCGGCCTCCTCGACCGCACGCAGCTTCTTGATGGCCTCCTCCTGCTCGGCGACCGTACGGTCCACCGCGACCCGCTCCCGGGTGACCTCGGCGATCTCCCGCTTCTCGCCCTCGACCTCCTTCGAGGCGGCGATCTGCGTCAGCTGGGTCTCGCGCTCCCGGGCGATGACCTCGAGGAGCCGGTCCTTCTCGATACGCTCGTTCTCGATGGCGATGACCCGCTCACGGTTCTTCTGCGCGACGGCGACCTCACGGGCCTGGTTCTCCCGCTGCACCCCGAGCTGCTCCTCGGTCTTGAGGAACGCCGACTGCGCCCGCAGCCGCTCCTCCTCCACCACCCGGGCCGTCTCCGCCTCCTCACGCGCCCGTACGGTCTCGATTTCCCGCCGCTGCTTGATCTCGGCGTCCGCCTGCCGGCGCTCCAGCTCCAGGATGGCCTCCCGGGCGTCGACGTTCTGCCGGGTGATCTCCTTCTCCTCGGTGCGCTGGGCCTCGTTGGTGCGAACATGCTCCACGGCCGTCAGCTCGGTGATCTTCCGGATGCCCTGCGCGTCCAGGACGTTGGCCGGGTCGAGCTGCGTCAGGGGCGTCTGCTCCAGGTAGTCGATCGCCGCGTCCTCCAGGTGGTAGCCGTTGAGGTCGACGCCGATCAGCTCGATGATCTGGTACCGCAGCTCCTCGCGCTTGGTGTAGAGGTCGGTGAAGTCCATCTGCTTGCCGACCGTCTTCAGCGCCTCGGAGAACTTCGCGTGGAACAGCTCCTGCAGCGTTCTCTGGTCGCTCGCCCGCGCCGTGCCGACGGCCTGGGCGACCTTGATGACGTCCTCGACGGTCTTGTTCACCTTCACGAAGAACGAGATCCGGATGTCGGCGCGGATGTTGTCCCGGCAGATCAGCCCCTCCTTGCCGGCCCGGGTGATCTCGATCGTCTTCACCGAGATGTCCATCACCTCGGCCTTGTGCAGCACGGGCAGCACGACCTGCCCGGTGAAGGTCACGTCGACCTTCCGCAGCTTGGAGACGATCAGGGCCTTGCCCTGCTCCACCTTGCGGAACAGCCGGGAGACGACGAACAGCACGGCGATCACGACGAGCAGGCAGGCGACGATGAGCACACCGAAGCCCACGGTGATGGCATCCATACGAAATCCTTGAAGTCTGCGCGGAGTTGACGCCTCGACAGCGAGGCGGGACGGCCCGCTCGGCTGCGGGCAGGCGCGCCGGACGCGAGAGCGGGTGCGGCGCGATGAGGTATGCGGACGGCTCAGCCGCAGGTGCGGGGACTGCCGGGGTCGTACGGCGCACCGCTTGCCGCGGCCCGCCGGTGCGGCCCGGCGCGGTCGAGGAACAGTCTGGAAAGCGGAGCCGCGCACCTTCGGGCCACGGCCCAGGCGGCGAGCACGGACACCACGAGCAGCACGACACGGGCCACGGCCCCACCAGGTCCCGTCAGGCCGGCCAGGGCGACGAGCACCATTCCGCTGAGGCTGACCAGCCAGGCGCCGGGGATCGCGACACTGGCCGCGACGGCGACCGGCATCCCGTTCAGAGATCGGGCCAACGACGGGGCGTCGGCGTCGAAGTCGCGCACGCCGGCTCGGCCCAGCAGGACCAGCAGCCAGAAGGCGAGCAAGACCACCAGAGCGGAGGTGAGAAGGACGGTGGGGAACCGCACTGCAGTGCCGACGACGTGTCCCATGTCCTCACCCCCGAAGCGATCCCCGAATCCCCTGCCTCTGTCACCGCCATCTTGAACTGGGCATGCCTGCCTGCGCATTGCCGTGCTCCGGCAGTCTTGATGCCTTCTTGATGCCGGGCGACGACAGATCCCCGCAGGCCGGTGTCCGGGAAGGTGCAGCGGTGGGGTATGCAGAACCCGGCCGGGTGCGGCACGATCGTTCGTCCTGCCGAGGGACGGGGGCGCATGGACACGGAGTCCATAAGATCCGCGGACAGTGCTGGGGCGTTGCTCAAGGTTCCGGCGGTGCCGCGGCAGGCAACGAATGGCGACGGACGGGCCGGCAGCGGCCCGTCCGGGACGACCGAACCCACACGATTACTCTGCGCGGCCGCACATCTGCGACCGGACAGGGCCCGGGAGTTCGCCGACCACCTCGAAAAGTGGCGGCGGAAGCAGGCCAGACAGATGCGCGAGAGGCTCACTCCCAGGAAGGTGCGGCAGCGGCGCTTGGAGAAGGCGGCCAAGGAAGCCCTCTCCGGGGAGAAGACCGCGATGGCGAGACTCCTCACCGACGACGAGCCGACCGCACCCAAGCAGCCGAGGGTGGTGGTCGGCCACGAGTACGTGCGCTGGGTGCGCCGCCGTGTGGTGACGGACGGGCGGCCGACACCGTCGTACGGATTCGACCTGGAGGCAGTGCTGATGGCGTGCGCACAGGCCCAGCGGCTGCTGTGGCTGCGTCGCATCCTCATGACCCTGGCCTGCGGGGCCGCGGGGCTGTGTGCGTGGACGCCGGTCGCCTACCTCGCCCCGCTGGTCGCCCTGTCCGGACTGTGGGCCGCTTTCTGGATCGACCGGATGCTTGCCCGGCGGCGCCTGCGCGCGGTGTTCGACGATGACGGGGGCGAGGCGTGGGGAGCCCAGGTGCCGCGCCGGTTCCAGGACGCGGTGGAGCGGATCCGCGACGCGTCGTACGGGGAGGTCGTGCCGTACCGGAACCAGGTGCGCGGCTCGGGGGCGCGCCACCACTTCGTCGGCGCCGGCAAGGTCTGGTTCGAGACCCAGATCGGTATCGACGTGATGCCCGCCAGGCCGCGGGACGACGACGCGGGCGACGAAGGCGACAGCGGTTCCCCGAGGATCCCGCCGAGTGTGGCGGACCTGCTGACCGGCGCCCACACGGGCGCCGGGGTGGTCGAGTTCACCCCGGACGACCTGCACGCGCATGTGGCCCGTGAGCTGCAACGTCCCATCGCCCTGCTGCGCGACTTCCATCCCGACAGCGTGCAGGAGGTGTTCGGGGGCGCGGCGATCTCCGCCGAGCGCTGGGAGACGCTGACACCCGACCGGTGGGAGGGGCTGGTCGCCCTGGCCCACGACGGGGTGCGGGCCGCGGACGCCCAGCGGGCGCCGAAGGTCGCCCGGCGGTTCCTGTGCGCGCGGATGACCTCCTGGGACGGCGAGTTGGTTGCCTCGCTGTTCGTCGGCTTCGCCTACGAGAACCACTACCTCCGGGTCGTCGTCCGCCCCCACGTGGTCAACCCGGTCCACCCGGTCCTGCGCGAGGCGGAGAAGAAGGCGTCGACGTCGGGGTGGGCCTGGCAACGGCGTACCGCCTATCTCGCCGCCGTGGACACCGGCTGGTTCGT
Source organism: Streptomyces sp. NPDC096132 (assembly GCF_044763345.1). NCBI lineage: Bacteria > Bacillati > Actinomycetota > Actinomycetes > Kitasatosporales > Streptomycetaceae > Streptomyces > Streptomyces sp. NPDC096132. Next base: position 94,363 of record NZ_JBIWGA010000029.1, on the reverse strand, counting down.
GGTCCGGTTGTTCAAACGGGCCAGGGCCGGCGACCAGGAGCCCGAACAGGATCCCGGCACGGGGCCGGTGAGCCTGCGGGAGGCGTACTCGACCCGGCACATGGACGACATGCTCCAGTACGACGACGCCCGCCGCTACATCGAGATGATGCAGGGCCGGGTCCTCGCCTCGGTCGACGGCTTCCTGGTCGGACACGACGTCGACACCGGCGCCTACCGGGAGCGCGTCACAGTGGTTCTCAACAGCGGCGTCATCAACACCGGCGAGATGAGCAACGTGCAGAACCAGCCGGGAGCGGTGGGCTCCCAGCAGTCGGCAGGAGGAGCGAAGTGATGTTCAGCCGCAAGGAACCGCAGCAGCCCTCAGGCACCAACTCGGGCATCCAGAACAACGGATCCATGCAGAACGTGCAGAACCAGCCGGGCGCCTACCAGTCGAACCAGACCCAGGACAACTCGGGCACCGGCCGCAACGAGTTACAGGACATAGCCGCACTGCTGGGCCGGATCCGGCAGGGTATGGACAACGAACGGGGCAGCATCAGGGACTACGACCTGTGCGTCGGCTTCCTGGACACAGTGACCGAGCAGCCCCTGGATAGCCCTGAAGGCCGAGCCGTGGCCAAGAGTCTGCTGGGGAAGATCAAGGAGAAGTGCGGAGGAGTGCCGGGCCTGGTGTCCCTGATCGCCTCCACACTGTCGGCGGTCTCGGCTCTGGCCTGACCCACCTGCCCATGGCCACCCTTGGCATCGGTCGGGCTGCCCGTACGAGCGGGCAGCCACATCAGCGAGGGTAGCGACGGGCGCGCTCCCCCGACAGCCGAGCAGGCACACTGGAAGAAGAAGCCGTCGGTTCTCTCGGCGCAGGGGGTGTCGGTCGATGGCGAGAACACCTGGTACGAGGGTGCGATGGTGGCGGTGGCGACGCAATCCGCTCAAGCGGCCCACCGACGTCGTCGAAGCCTGGCTCGTGCTCGTCCTGTGGCTGTGCGCGGTGGTCGCCGCCGCGCTGGCGGGGGTGTGGGCGGGGACCGCGTCAGCGGAGCACCTGGAGCGGCAGCGGACTGAGCGGCAGAGGGTCTCCGCCGTCCTCCTGGAGAATGCCGAGCCCCGGTCGAGCAGCCGGGTGAGCACCGCTCCCGTGTGGGTCGGCGTGCGCTGGACCGGCCCCGACGGTGCACCCCGTACGGACCGGACCCGGGTCAAGCCCGGCCTGCGGGCCGGCACCCGGATCATGGTCTGGACGGACACGCAGGGCCGGCTCACGGCTCGGCCGCCGTCCCCTTCGGCCGGAGTGCTGCAGGCAACGGCGACGGGCGTCCTCGCCGCGTCCATTGCGACGTCGGCCGTCCTGGGGGCCGCAGCCGTCGGCCGTGGCGTCCTTGACCGTCGGCGTATGCGCCAATGGGAGGAGGAATGGAGGCAGGCCGACCTACGGTGGGGCGGAAGGACCTTCTGAGCGTGAACCGGACCACGATGTGCCGGTGTCACGCGTGTCCGACGGTGTCGGCGTCGTCCAGGGTCTCGTACGTGTCCCGCGTCCCGTCGGGCGTGCTGTCCGGGGGAACCGCGGTCACCCGCGGGCGGAGCCGGCTCAGCAGGCGGGTGGCCAGGGGTTCCGTATAGCGGGCGGTCAGTGGGCCGAGGATGACGAGGATCAGGACGTACGCGGTGGCCAGCGGGCCGAGGGCCGGTTCGATTCCAGCGGTGACGGCGAGCCCGGCGATCACGATGGAGAACTCGCCGCGGGCGACCAGGGTCCCGCCGGCCCGCCAGCGCCCCTTGGAGGCGATACCGGCCTGCCTTGCTGCCCAGTAGCCGGTGGCGATCTTCGTGGCGGCCGTGACCGCGGCCAGGGCGAGGGCGGGCAGCAGGACGGGCGGAATGCTGGCGGGGTCGGTGTGCAGGCCGAAGAAGACGAAGAACACCGCCGCGAACAGGTCCCGCAGCGGTGCCAGCAGACTGTGGGCACCGTCGGCGACCTCGCCGGACAGGGCGATGCCGACGAGGAAGGCACCGACGGCGGCGGACACGTTCAGCCTCTGGGCCAGCCCGGCGATCACCAGGGTCAGGCCCAGCACCACGAGCAGCAGCTTCTCGGGGTCGTCGCTGGAGACGAAGCGGGAGATGTGGCGGCCGTAGCGGACCGCGAGGACCAGCACGAGGACGGCCGCGCCGAGCGCGACGGCGAGCGTGACGCTGCCCGCCGCCAGGCCCGCTCCGGCCAGCAGGGCGGTGACGATGGGCAGGTAGACCGCCATGGAGAGGTCCTCCAGGACCAGGATGCTCAGGATGGCCGGGGTCTCCCGGTTGCCCAGGCGTCCCAGGTCACCGAGGATCTTGGCGATCACGCCCGAGGAGGACACCCAGGTGACACCGGCCAGGACGACGGCCGCGACCGGCCCCCAGCCCAGCAGGAGGGCCGTCGCCGCACCGGGCAGGGCGTTGAGGAGGGCGTCGACGAGACCGGCCGGGTAGTGGGTCTTCAGGTTGGAGACCAGATCGCTGGCGGTGTACTCCAGGCCCAGCATGAGCAGCAGCAGGATGACGCCGATCTCGGCGCCGACGGCCACGAAGTCCTCGCTGGAGCCCAGTGGCAACAGCCCGCCCTCGCCGAACGCGAGCCCGGCCAGCAGGTACAGCGGTATCGGCGAGAACCGGAAGCGCCCGGCGAACCGGCCGAGCAGCCCGAGGCCCAGGATGATGCAGCCGAACTCGATCAGGAAGACGGCGGAGGAGTGCATGGCGGGTCACTCCCGCCCGAGTATCGCGGCGGCCGCCTCCACGCCCTCGCGGGTCCCGATGACGATGAGCGTGTCGCCCCCGGCCAGCCGGAAGTCGGGCGTGGGCGAGGGGATCGCCTCGGCGCGGCGCAGCACGGCCACGATGGAGACGCCGGTCTCGGTACGCATCCGCGTCTCGCCCAGCAGGCGTCCGTTCCAGCGCGAGATCCCTGTCAGTTCGATCCGCTCGGCCACGAGCCCCAGGTCCGTGGTGGACAGCAGGTTCGGCGTGTGATGGGTCGGCATCAGCGCGTCGATGAGCGTGGCCGCCTCCTCCGCGGTCAGCCGCACCGACAGGGCGCACGCGTCCGGATCGTCCTTGCTGTACGCGCTGATCGTCCGCTGCCCGTCCCGGTGCGCGACCACCGACAGGCGTCGGCTCTCCCGGGTCGTCAGGTCGTAGCGGACCCCGATGCCCGGCAGCGGCGTACTGCTGAGGCGTGGCGCACCCATGGCTGACCCCTTCTCTCGGCGTGAGCGTCTTCTCCGGCGACTCGCGTGCGGGGGGCGCCTGACGAGCGCCCAGGTTCGGCCTGTGCGGTTCATCCTAGGCGGCGCGGGTGGGCAGTGCTCTGGTGGATCAACAGCACACCGCACGAGACGCACCCGGGCACTGCGCTCGTCCGCTGCCGCTCCCGTGATCCGCCGCGCATCTGCCAGTCTTGTTCAGCCCGCGTCAAAGACGCGTCGGCAGAGTGCCAAGAACACGGGAGGACGCGTGACAGGGCGGGAGGTCCCCGACGAGTATCTGGAGGGGTACGCCGAGACACTGACCGAGGTGTGCGCGACGGGTCGCCGCCTCACCCGGGACGAGCTGGAGTCCTTGCGGACGCAGGGGGAGCGCGCCGCCGAGGCCGGCTTCGGGCTCCGGGCCGTCGTGCGCAGGCACCTGGCCGTGGCCCGGGACATCTGGCCGGTCCTCTCCGCCGCGGCGGGTCATCGCGCGCTCGCCGCCGTCGAGCAGGCGATCGACGCCTTCGCCGAAGGTCACGAACGGGCCCAGCAACTCGCCGTACGGCAGGAGGAGGCGATGCGGCGGGAGTTCATCGATGACCTGCTCTACGGCCGCAGCGACCTCGGCCGCCTGTCCGAACGGGCCGAACGTTTCGGTCTGCTCCTCTCCCGCGCCCACGCGGTTGCCGTCGCGCAGGGCCGCAAGCCCGTCGAGGAGACCGACCCGGCCACCCGGCAGGTGGAGAGCGCCGTGGTGGGCAGGTTCGGCGAGCGGCGCATCCTGCTCACCACCAAGGACGGCCGGCTGATCTGTATCGCGCCGGGCGACCAGGACGACGTACTGGCGTTCTTCGCCAAGCAGGCGTACGCGGCCACCGAGGGCGGGCAGGTCGCCATCAGCCGCCCGCATCCGGGTGCCGGGGGCGTCGTCCACTCCTACGAGGAGGCCCTCAACGCCCTCGACCTGGCGGACCGGCTGCAGATCCGCGAACCGGTGCTGCGTGCCGCCGACCTCCTCGTCTACCCGGTCCTGACCCGCGACCGGCAGGCCATGGCCGACCTGGTCGACAACACCCTGGGTCCGCTGCTGACCGCGCGGGGCGGTGCCCGGCCCCTCGTCGAGACGCTGACGGCGTACTTCGACGCCGGCTGCGTCGCCGCCGAGGCGGCCCGGCGACTGAACCTGAGCGTGCGGGCCTTCACCTACCGTCTTGAGCGCATCCGCAAGCTCACCGGCGCTGACCCGGGCGATCCTGTCCACCGCTACACCCTGCAGACCGCGGTGATCGGCGCCCGGCTGCTCGGGTGGCCCGACGACGAGATGTGACGACCACCAGCCCGTCGTGACGCAACCGTACGGCAAGTGGGTGGGGCGTCGACGCAGCTGCCGCGTCTTGGCGGGGGCCTCGGTACGTCCGACGATTGCCCACCCGAACATCGGTGGACAGCATCGCGAACAGCGCCGGGTCGGCCATGACCGCCACCAACAGCGCGGCGCCGAACTCCACCACGAGCACCATGACGGCTGCCCCGGATCGGAAGAGAGAGTGATCCCCTTCACGCCGACCAGACTGCCCGGCACACGGTCGGGATCTCCTGAGGGGGTCCCACGGCGGTTGTGGTGGCCGCCGCACGACACCCTGCTCCGGTGGAGCGGCTGCTCCTGCAGAGCGCAGTGGGGCCGGCGCCCTGGCCCGACCACGTACGTACCTCGGTGCTCACGTCGTCTTCGCACCCACTGTGCAGTCGGCGGCGTGGACACTGGCTGACAAGCCCTGCCGGGTCCCTCCCGCCCTCGGACCTCCCGGAGTGGCACGCAGGCGCGACCACGGCCCCGTCCCGCAGGGGCCCACACGCCCGCGGTGGGAGACTGAAAGCTCAGGACGGCCTCACGGGAGGCTTCCATGAGAGCACGAGAACCACACAGGGTGACAGGGACGGCGGTGGTCGTCGGCGCGAGCATGGCGGGCCTGTGCGCCGCCCGCGTGCTGTCGGAGCGATGCCGCGACGTCGTCCTGATCGACCGCGACCCACTGCCCGACGGCGCCGACTGGCGCGCCCATGTCCCGCAGGGCCGTCAGCCCCATCTCCTGCTCCACGCCGGCGCCCGGCTGCTGGAGGCATGGTTTCCCGGCATCGGAGAGGAGCTCTACGCGGGCGGCGCCACCGAGTTCGACGTCTGCCGCGACTTCTACTGGTACCAGAGCGGCGGCACGCTGGTCCGGCCGGTGAGCCGGATGCGGGGCCCGGTGATGTCCCGTCCCTTCCTGGAGGCGACCGTTCGCCGACGCGTGACGGCGCTGCCCCAGGTCACCGTTCGGGAACGCACCACCGGCACGGGCCTCGACACCAACGCCACCGGTCGGCGCGTCGCTGGTGTCCGTCTCGCCGACGGCTCCACCCTGTCCTGCGACCTGCTCGTCGACGCCACTGGGCGCCAGGCCAAGAGCCTCGCCTGGTTGAAGGAGCTCGGGTACGCGGAGCCACCCGTGTCCCGCGTCACCGTCAACACCCACTACGCCAGCCGCGTGTACCGCCGTGACGCGCTGCCCGCACGCGACTGGAAGGCGGCCGCGGTGATCGGTGACCCCGCCACCAAACGCTTGGCCATGGTGCTGCCATGGGAGGGGGATCGGTGGATCGTCGGCCTGGTTGGCATCAACGGCGAGGTGCCCCCGGCCGATGAGGCCGGCAGACTCGCCTTCGCCCGCTCCCTGGACTCACCGGTCATCGCCGATGTCATGGCCGCCTCGCAACCCCTGGGTGAACCGGTTACCCACCGGTTCACCGCGAACCAGCGCAGGCACGTCGAGAAGATGCGTCGCTTCCCCCTCGGCTGGGTGATGATCGGCGACGCCGTGTGCAGCCCCGACCCGATCTACGGGCAGGGGATGAGCACTGCGGCACAGCAGGCGGCGGCCCTCGGCGCCTGCCTGGACCGGTACCCCGCACTCGACCGGACCTTCACCCGCCGGTTCTTCCGCGCCGCGGCCAGACCGGTGGCCGTCGCCTGGTCCATCGCCGCCGGAGGCGACTTCATGTACGAGGGCACCACCGGGGAGAAGCCCCCAGGCACGGACCTCCTCAACCGGTACGTCGAACACGTCAGCGTCGCCGCCCAGCACGACGCCGCGGTCTGTGTCCGTTTCACCGAGGTCGCCGGCCTCATCCGGCGCCCGGAATGGCTTCTCACACCCGCCTTCGTCCTGCGGGTGCTGCGTTACGCGCGCCGGGGACCGGCAGGAGTGTGACACGCGCCTGCCGGGGCCACGTCCGGGCGACGCCGGTGCCGCATTCGTGGTCCGCCGCCGCAAGACCAGCGACACTGGGGTAGTCGACCGACTTACCGATCCGGGCCGCCTTCGGAGCAGAGGATCACGAAGGCGAAGACCACGACGACCGAGCGAGCCGGATCCGCGGTCAGCGGCGACGGCCGCGACCGCATCAGCACTCCCGCGTTCTCGCCACTGTCCTCCTGTCGCCCTGTTCCGCACGGCTGGTCAAGGGCTCGTCAAGATCCCGGTCGCACACCTTGCCCGCGGGCTCGGCAGAGGGAGCATGTGCGGCGTGGTGTACTGGCGGTGTCCGTCGCATCGGGGAGTTGTCGTGAGGCGAGTCCCAACCCGCGAGGTCTCCGAGAGCGAGCTCCCTACGCAGGTCGTCGCGACGGGGCACGGACCGCTGGAATTCCGCCTTGAGCGTCGCGGGTCGGACACCGTCGTAATCTTTCACGGCGCACACATGCGAGCCGGACTGGCCCTGGGTGAGGACGTGTTCAGTGGTGCGGGCTGCTCTCTGCTGGTGCCGTCGCGGCCCGGATACGGCGGTACGCCCGTGACCACCGGCGGTTCGGCGACGGGCTTCGCCGACGTCACGGCCGCGCTCTGCGGGCAGCTCGGCGTCACGCGGGTCACAGCGGTGGTCGGCACCTCGGGCGGGGGCCCCACGGCGGTCGCGATGGCCGCACGACACCCTGATCTGGTGGAGCGGCTGATCCTGCAGAGCGCCGTGGGACCGGTGCCCTGGCCCGGCCACCGCACGTACCTGGGCGCGCACGCCGTCTTCGCACCCCGTACGGAGCCCGCGACCTGGGCACTGGTGCACGCGCTCGTACGACACGCGCCGGATGCGGCGCTTCGGATGCTGTTGCGCGACCTCACGGTCCTTCCGGTCCGGAAGGTGGTGGCGGGCCTGCGGCCCGAGCACCGGGAGACAGCGATCGCCCTGTTCACGCGGATGCGCTCGGGGCACGGATTCCTCAACGACCTTCACGACCTCAGGGCCGGCCCCGACCTCGGGCGTCTGGCGACCGAAGTCGAACAGCCCGGCCTGGTGATCGCCAGCGGCCACGACGGCGCCGTACCGTTCGCCCATGCCCGGTCGCTGGCCGCCGTTCTGCGCCGAGCGGAGCTCCTGGAGAGTCTCGCGGACAGTCACTTCGTCTGGTTCGGCGACGACTGGCCGGCCATCGCCGCGCGCATCCGCGACTTCCTTCGGCCCTGAGGCCGCTCCGCGTCAGAGATCCGTCAAGGCTGGGCCGACGGCCGTAAGAGGAGCGTCAAGGGCGGTCGCCTCCACGTGGAGAAGGGGATTTCCTCTAGAGGTCCGTTCTTACCCGAACCTCACCCAGGAGACTGCGATGGCCGACGTGGCCTTCGTCCTCACCACGGTCGCGGTGTTCGCGCTGGTGGTCCTCATCGCCAAGGGGGTGGCGAAGCTGTGACCGCCGAGAACGTCATCGGACTGGTCGTGGCCGTCGCCCTGCTGGGCTATCTCGTCCTCGCCCTGATCTTCCCGGAGAGGTTCTGAGCCGCGACATGAGCCCGGTACTTGCTGACGTGCTCCTGGTGACCGCGCTGATCGGCGCGCTTGCTCTCGTGCACCGTCCTCTCGGCGACTACATGGCCGCCGTCTACTCCTCCAGGAAGCATCTGCGCGTCGAGCGGTGGATCTACCGCTCGGTCGGCGCCGACCCGGACGTGGAGATGCGCTGGCCCGCGTACCTGCGCGGCGTGCTCGCCTTCTCCGCGGTGAGCGTGGTGTTCCTGTACGTGCTGCAGCGGGTGCAGGACAAGCTGCCGCTGTCGCTCGGTTTCAAGCCGATCAGTCCGGACCAGGCGTTCAACACCGCCGCTTCCTTCGTGTCCAACACCAACTGGCAGTCGTACTCGGGCGAAGTGGCGATGAGCCACGTCACCCAGACCGCCGGGCTGGCTGTGCAGAACTTCGTCTCGGCGGCGGTCGGCATCGCTGTCGCCGTGGCGCTGGTGCGCGGCTTCGCCCGGTCCCGGACCGGGGACCTGGGCAACTTCTGGGCAGACCTGGTACGGGGCACCGTCCGCATCCTGATCCCGGTCTCGGTGGCCGCCGCCGTGCTGCTGATCGCCGCCGGCGCCATCCAGAACTTCGGCGACATCCACACGATCACCACACTCACCGGTGACAGGCAGGCCATCAGCCCCGGCGCGGTCGCCTCGCAGGAGGCCATCAAGGACCTGGGCACCAACGGTGGCGGCTTCTTCAACGCCAACAGCGCCCACCCGTTCGAGAACCCGGGCGGCTTCACCAACCTGCTGGAGATCTTCCTGCTGCTGGTGATCCCGTTCTCGCTGCCGCGCACCTTCGGCAGGATGGTCGGCAACGTCAGGCAGGGCTATGCCGTCGTCGCGGCCATGGGCGTCATCTGGTTCGCCGGTGTCGTGGCGGTGACGTGGATCGAGTACGCCCACCCCGGCACCGCCTCGCAGTTGGCGGGCGGGGCGATGGAGGGCAAGGAACAGCGGTTCGGGGAAGGACCGTCGTCGCTGTTCGCCGTGTCGACCACGATGACCTCGACCGGCTCGGTCAACTCCTTCCACGACTCCTTCAGCGGGTTGTCCGGCGGTGTGCTGCTGCTCGGCATGATGCTGGGAGAGATCGCGCCCGGCGGTGTCGGCTCCGGCCTCTACGGCATGCTCATCATGGCGGTCATCGCCGTCTTCATCGCCGGTCTGATGGTCGGCCGCACGCCCGAGTACCTGGGGAAGAAGATCGGCACCCGTGAGATCAAGCTGGCCGCCTGCTACATCCTCGTCACCCCGGCTCTGGTGCTGATCGGCACCGCGGTGGCCATGGCCCTGCCGGACGGCAAGGACGCCATGACCAACATCGGGGCGCACGGATTCTCCGAGGTCCTGTACGCCTACACCTCGGCGTCCAACAACAACGGCTCCGCGTTCGCCGGCTTCGGCGCCAACACGGACTTCTTCAACACCACCTTGGGGCTGTGCATGGTGCTGGGCCGGTTCCTGCCCATGGTGTTCGTGCTCGCGCTGGCGGGCTCGCTCGCCGAGCAGAAGCCGATCCCCGCCACGGCGGGCACCCTGCGCACCGAGAAGCCGCTGTTCACCGGTCTGCTGGTCGGCGCGATCCTGATCATCACCGGTCTGACGTTCTTCCCGGCCCTCGCGCTGGGCCCGCTCGCCGAGGGGCTGGCGGCATGACCACTCGTATCGAGAAGCAAGAGGACCCGATGCCCACGGCCGCTCCCACCCGGGCGCCGCACAGCGACGTCCCGACCGGTCACCAGGACCATGGCCGTGTCGGTGCGGGCCTGTTCGACCCGAAGCAGCTGCTCAGGTCGCTGCCGGACGCCTGCCGCAAGCTCGATCCGCGGGTGATGGTCACGTCGCCCGTGATGTTCGTCGTGCTCATCGGCTCCGTCGTCACCACCGTGCTGGCCGTCAAGAACCCCGGTGACTGGTTCGGCTGGACCATCGCCGCCTGGCTGTGGCTGACGGTCGTCTTCGCCAACCTGGCGGAGGCCGTCGCCGAGGGCCGCGGCAAGGCGCAGGCCGACACCCTGCGCAAGGCCAAGACCGACACCGTGGCACGACGGCTGCTGAAGGACGGTACGTCCGAGGAGCAGGTGCCGGGGACGGACCTGACCATCGGCGACCTGGTCGTCTGCGAGGCCGGCGACATCATCCCCGGCGACGGTGACGTCGTCGAGGGCGTCGCGTCGGTCGACGAGTCCGCCATCACCGGAGAGTCCGCACCGGTCATCCGGGAGTCCGGCGGCGACCGCAGCGCCGTCACCGGCGGGACAAAGGTCCTTTCCGACCGGATCGTCATCAAGATCACCACGAAGCCGGGCGAGACCTTCATCGACCGGATGATCAACCTCGTCGAGGGCGCCGCCCGGCAGAAGACCCCCAACGAGATCGCGCTGAACATCCTGCTCGCGTCCCTCACCATCGTCTTCCTGCTCGCGGTCGTCACCCTGAAACCGTTCGCCATCTACGCGGGCGCGGACCAGCAGACCTCGATGATCGTGCTCACCGCGCTCCTGGTCTGCCTGATCCCGACCACGATCGGCGCGCTGCTGTCCGCGATCGGCATCGCGGGCATGGACCGACTCGTGCAGCGCAACGTCCTCGCCATGTCCGGCAGGGCGGTCGAAGCGGCCGGAGACGTCTCCACCCTGCTGCTCGACAAGACCGGCACCATCACCCTCGGCAACCGGCAGGCGTCCGAGTTCGTGCCGGTACGCGGGACGACCGAGGCCGAGGTCGCCGACGCCGCCCAGCTGTCGTCGCTGGCCGACGAGACGCCCGAGGGCCGCTCCATCGTCGTCCTGGCGAAGGAGAAGTACGGGCTGCGCGAACGCCACCAGGGCGAGCTGACGCACGCCGAGTGGATCTCCTTCACCGCCCAGACCCGCATGTCCGGCGTGGACGTCGACGGCAGGAAGATCCGCAAAGGTGCCGCGGGATCGGTCGTCACATGGGTGCGGGAGCAGGGTGGCGAAGTCGCCCAAGACGCCTCCCGGTTGACGGACCGGATCTCCGAGGCCGGCGGTACCCCGCTGCTCGTGGCCGTCGAGGACGACCGCGGGGCACGTGTACTCGGGGTGATCCATCTCAAGGACGTGGTCAAGGAGGGCATGCGGGAGCGGTTCGACGAACTGCGCCGGATGGGCATCAAGACGATCATGATCACGGGTGACAACCCGCTGACCGCGAAGGCCATCGCCGAGGAGGCCGGCGTCGACGACTTCCTCGCCGAGGCCACCCCCGAGGACAAGATGGCCCTCATCAAGCGGGAACAGGCGGGCGGCAAGCTTGTCGCGATGACCGGCGACGGAACCAACGACGCGCCCGCGCTCGCGCAGGCCGACGTCGGTGTCGCGATGAACACGGGTACGTCGGCCGCCAAGGAGGCCGGCAACATGGTCGACCTCGACTCCAACCCGACCAAGCTCATCGAGATCGTCGAGATCGGCAAGCAACTCCTCATCACCCGGGGCGCCTTGACCACGTTCTCCATCGCCAACGACGTCGCGAAGTACTTCGCGATCATCCCGGCGATGTTCGCCGTCGCCCATCCGTCGCTGGACAGGCTCAACATCATGGGCCTGGCCTCGCCCGAGTCGGCGATCCTGTCCGCCGTCGTCTTCAACGCGCTGATCATCATCGCCCTGGTCCCGCTCGCCCTGCGCGGCGTGCGGTACCGCCCGATGAGCGCGGACAGGATGCTGCGCCGCAACCTCGGCATCTACGGCCTGGGCGGACTGATCGCCCCGTTCATCGGCATCAAGCTCATCGACCTGCTCATCTCGCTGATCCCCGGGATCGGATGAAGGACATGAACAACTCCGTTACGAACACCGCACGGATGCTGTGGGCGGCCCTGCGTATGCTCCTCGTCCTCACCGTCGTGACCGGCCTCCTCTACCCCCTGCTGGTCACCGGCATCGGGCAGGCCCTGTTCCATGACAAGGCCAACGGCTCGATGGTCGAGGTCGACGGCAAGGAGGTCGGCTCGAAGCTGATCGGCCAGAGCTGGAACATCCAGGGCACCGACAAGCCCGACCCGAAGTGGTTCCAGGGCCGTCCGTCCCACAGCGGCTACGACCCGCTGGCCACCGGCTCCGGCCAACTCGGCGCGAGCGACCCCGGACTGGTCGCGGCCGTCAAGGCGGCCAAGGAGCAGGTCGCCGCCTTCAACGGCGTACCCGAGTCCGAGGTGCCCAAGGACGCGGTCACCGGCTCCGCCTCCGCCATCGACCCGGACATCTCACCGCGGTACGCGGACATCCAGGTCAACCGGGTGGCCAGGGCGAACGGGCTGACCGTCGCCCAGGTCCAGAAGCTGGTCGAGAACCAGACCCGGGGCCGCACGCTCGGCTTCCTCGACCAGCCACGCGTCAACGTCCTCGAACTCAACATCGCGCTCAGGGCACTGGCCGAGAAGAGCTGAGACCAAGGGGCCCCCGCCCGGCTCAGCTCCCGCTCCCCAAGGAAGGCGGCACGGCAATGACACGGGTGCTGGTCGTGGACGACGATCCCCAGCTCCTCAGAGCTCTTGTGATCAACCTCAGGGCCCGTAGGTACGAGGTGGACGCCGCAGCCGACGGGGCGACCGCCCTGCGGGTGGCCGCCGCCCGGCCGCCCGACGTGGTCCTGCTGGACCTGGGCCTGCCGGACATCGACGGCCTCGACGTGGTCCGGGGGCTGCGCGGCTGGAGCCGGGTGCCGATCCTGGTGGTCTCCGCCCGCCGGGCCGAGGGCGAGAAGATCGAGGCGCTCGACACCGGCGCCGACGACTACATCACGAAGCCGTTCAGCATGGAGGAACTCCTGGCGCGGCTGCGGGTGGCCCTGCGCCACCTGGAGACCGCGCCACTGGGCGACGGCAGTCCCATGGTCGTCCGTACCGAGGCGTTCACCGTCGACCTGTCGGCGAAGAAGGCCACCCGTGACGGCGGGCAGGTGCGCCTGACCCCGACCGAGTGGCACATCCTGGAGACGCTGCTGCGCAACCCCGGGCGGCTGATCACCCAGCGGCAACTGCTCCAGGAGGTGTGGGGCCCCGCCAGCCACGCCAAGACCCACTACCTCCGTGTCTACATGGCCCAGCTGCGGCACAAACTGGAAGCGGACCCCTCCCATCCGCGTCACCTCATCACCGAGCCCGGCATGGGCTACCGCTTCGAGGAGTGAGAGAGCCATGGCACGCGGCAGGCTTCGGATCTACCTCGGCGCGGCGCCGGGTGTCGGCAAGACGTACGCGATGCTGTCCGAGGCCCACCGCCGCGTCGAACGAGGTACCGACTGCGTGGTCGCCTTCGTGGAGCACCACGACAGGCCGCGCACGGAGGTGATGCTGCACGGCCTGGAGCAGGTGCCGCGCCGCGAGATCTCCTACCGCGGCACCGTCTTCACCGAGATGGACGTCGACGCGGTCATCACCCGCCGTCCGGACGTCGCGCTGGTGGACGAGCTGGCCCACACGAACATCCCCGGCTCCCGCAACGCCAAGCGGTGGCAGGACGTCGAGGAGCTGCTGGCCGCCGGAATCGACGTGGTCTCGACCGTCAACATCCAGCACCTGGAGTCCCTGGGAGACGTCGTCGAGTCGATCACCGGCGTACGGCAGCAGGAGACCGTCCCCGACGAGGTGGTACGGCGGGCGGACCAGATCGAGCTGGTCGACATGTCCCCCGAGGCGTTGCGCCGCCGTATGGCGCACGGCAACGTCTACCAGCCCGACAAGATCGACGCGGCCCTGTCGAACTACTTCCGCCCCGGCAACCTGACCGCCCTGCGGGAGCTGGCTCTGCTGTGGGTGGCCGACCGGGTCGACGCCTACCTGAAGCAGTACCGCAGCGAGCACCGCGTGTCGGCGATCTGGGGCTCGCGGGAGCGGATCGTGGTCGGCCTGACCGGCGGCCCGGAGGGACGCACACTGATCCGCCGGGCGGCGCGGCTCGCGGAGAAGGGCGCCGGCGGCGAGGTGCTGGCCGTCTACATCGCCCGCAGCGACGGGCTGACCTCGGCCTCACCCAAGGAACTGGCCGTCCAGCGCACCCTCGTCGAGGACCTCGGCGGCACCTTCCACCATGTCGTGGGGGACGACATCCCAGCCGCGCTCCTGGACTTCGCGCGCGGAGTGAACGCGACCCAGATAGTCCTCGGCGCCAGCCGCCGCCGTACCTGGCAGTACGTGTTCGGCCCCGGGGTGAGCGCCATCGTGGCCCGCGAGTCGGGTCCCGACCTGGACGTCCACATCGTCACCCACGAGGAGGTCGCCAAGGGGCGCGGGCTGCCCCTCGCACGCGGCGGCCGTCTGGGCCGCTCGCGCATCATCTGGGGCTGGCTGGTCGGCGTGCTCGGCCCCCTCCTGCTCACCTACGCGCTCACCCATGTCGACACGGGCCCGGACCTCACGAACAACGTGCTGATCTTCCTGGCCCTGACGGTCGGAGCGGCCCTGCTCGGCGGCCTCCTCCCGGCGCTGGCCTCGGCAGCGGTCGGCTCGGTGCTGCTCAACTGGTACTTCACCCCGCCGGTGCACACCTGGACCATCGCCGACCCGGAGAACATCGTCGCCATCGCGGTCTTCTTCGCCGTCGCGGTGTCGGTGGCCTCGGTCGTCGACCTGGCGGCCAGACGCACCCACCAGGCCGCCCGACTGCGCGCCGAGTCGGAGATCCTCTCCTTCCTCGCGGGCAGCGTCCTGCGCGGCGAGACCAGCCTGGAGGCGCTGCTGGAACGCGTCCGCGAGACCTTCACCATGGACACGGTCGCCCTCATGGAACGGGAGAACGACGTCAGCCCGTGGACGATCACCGCCCGTGTGGGGAGCACCCGGCCCCTGCGGCGCCCCGAGGACGCCGACGTCGACATGCCGGCCGGCGACCACCTGGCACTGGCCCTGTCCGGCCGCGTCCTGCCGGCCGAGGACCGGCGGGTGCTCGCGGCCTTCGCCGCCCAGGCCGCCGTGGTCCTGGACCGCCAGCGGCTGCAGCACCAGGCCGACCAGGCCAAGGAACTCGCCGAGGGCAACCGCATCCGCACCGCGCTGCTGGCCGCCGTCAGCCACGACCTGCGCACTCCGCTCGCCGGGATCAAGGCGTCCGTCTCCTCACTCCGCTCGGACGACGTGGCCTGGTCCGAGGAGGATCAGGCCGAACTCCTGGCCGGCATCGAGGAAGGCGCCGACCGCCTCGACCACCTCGTGGGCAACCTCCTCGACATGTCCCGCATCCAGACCGGCACCGTCACCCCGCTGATCCGGGAGACCGACCTGGACGAGGTGGTGCCCATGGCACTGGACGGCATACCAGATCCCGAGGAGGGTGTGGAACTGGACATCCCCGAGACCCTGCCCATGGTCGCCGCCGACCCAGGACTGCTGGAGCGGTCGGTCGCCAACGTTGTGGAGAACGCGGTCAAGTACAGCCCCGACGGCAAGCCGGTGCTGGTGTCGGCCAGCGCCATCGCCGACCGGGTGGAGATCCGCGTGGTGGATCGCGGGCCGGGCGTCCCCGACGAGGCCAAGGACCGCATCTTCGCTCCCTTCCAGCGGTACGGCGACGCCCCACGCGGCACGGGAGTCGGCCTCGGTCTCGCCGTCGCACGCGGCTTCGCCGAGGCGATGGGCGGCACCCTCGACGCCGAGGACACCCCCGGCGGCGGCCTCACCATGGTGCTCACCCTGAAAGCGGTGCCCGGTCAGCCGACCGCAGACCCCGGTCGCTCGGCCACTGCTTCGGGATAGGGGCGGTCGGGTGATGAGCTGCCAACCGGCCCGATCGCCTCAGGGCTGATCGCCGTCCGCGGGGAGGCCCGAACCCCGGAAGACCGCCCTGGCGGTCTCCTCGTCGAACCGCCGGGACATCTGCGCCAAGGCGGACGCTCCACGTCGGAGGCTCCCCTGCGCCAGGGAACTACGGACGCCCGCGTCCACCAGCCGCCAGAGCGGCGCATTGGCCACGAGCACATCCGGATCCACCTCGACCTGGGCTCCGTACACGTCACGGAGGATCAACCGCCGCGGGCCCGCACCCGACCAACGCACGGCGACCAGCCGATCGGTGCGTACCAGGCGTTCCCGCCACAGCCGAACGGAAGGCCAACCACCCCTCTCCCGCCACCACCCTCGGAGGGACCAGGACCGTGAACGGCCCCGCCGAGCCCCAGCCACAGGAGCGCCCGCACGACGGTGACGGTCCCCGCACCCGCGTCGATGGCCAGGAGCATCGTCCGGAACGCCGCCAACCCCAGGTACGCCGAGCACATGTCGCCGCGCCACCGTTCGTCCCGGGCGGTTCTGTGAGCGGCTCCCAGGCCGCCCGGTTCCTGTGAGGAGACCGACTTCGCCCGTTCTCGTGGGATGCGCCGTTGCATGAGGACGAGGCTAGGGAATTAGGACATGGAACTGCCGCCCTCTGATGCGTTACTGACGCCTTTTCGCGTCGACCTTGACGCACGGCAGACGCGGTGTGGTCGGTGTTTCACAACAGGAGCACCGCCGCACGAGGGTGAAGACGTATGGACCGGCGGGCCGTGCACTCGTGGCACAGGTCTACGACGCGCTTCAACCGGCAATGGGCCGTTCGAACATTACGTAGTGGCGCGTCAGCCACGCTGACGCCCGCTCGTCGCCGGAGAACAGCGTGGGCAGGGCTCCGGACAGCCCCGCTCCCAGGGCTCCCGCGGTGGCACCGACGGCACCTCCGGGAACGCCGGCGACGACACCGCCGACAGCCCCGAGTGCGAAGGTCACGGAGGAACGGCCCAAGCGCTGCATGAAGGCGGACGATCGCTGCGCTCGCTGCAGGGCCGCGCGCCCCTCGAGCAGTGCTTCGCTGAGGCATCGGCGCGTGTCCGCCCTCAGCCCCTGGGCGCGGAGCCTGGCTGCCTCCTGCAGCCCGTTGTTCAGCCGGGCTCGCCAGAGGGCGAAGGCTTCCTCGTCCCTGCGCATCGCTGCGATGTCGTTCCACGTCAATGTGTCCAGGCCAGGTACATCGGTGCGTGCCAGTTCCCGGACACGGGCGGCATCGACGTCCTGGGGGGCCGGATTCGTCGCCAGGAGGAAGCGCGTGAAGAGTGCGGCCGGGGCGTAGATGTCGATCTCACCGCCCATGGCGATCACATCGTCAAGAGTGCAAGAGACGATGTCGACGACGTTGTCGAAGGAGACTTGGGGGCGCCATTTCTGCATGACGTCCAGAAACGTGGACACCGCTTCAGGGCCGGCTTTCCTGACTGCCACCTCCACAAGCGTCAGATCGGGAGCGCGGTCGCCCTTTCTGATGCGCCGCCAGACCTCTTGCAGCGAGGCATGGAGTCCGTCGACATACACCGCCTCGAGTACGTCCCATGCCTCGTCCTCGAACTCTCCGGCACCACCCATGGCGGAGACACGGCCCAGCAGGTGCGCCCGGATCTCGCCCAGCATGCGGTGGTCCTGCGAGGGACGCCAGTAGGGAACGACGATCCCGTCGTCGACCAACTGTGAGATCTCCACGGTCGATCTCGCTGCGGCACCGAGCATCCTCCGGGCAAGCCCCTCGTCTTCAGCAGCGCAGGAGGTGTAGATCGCGCAGGCCACTGCCAGCGGGTCTTCCAGCACGAGCCCGTGACAGTACAGCAGAGCGCGGGCGACGCCCCGCGAGAAGAGCGAGCTCTCAGCGTGCCGCGGATCTGCCGCGACCATGGGGTTCAGGCCCCCCAAGGAGGGGACGTTCGTCCACAAGGGCGAGGAGTCGACCGCAGGTTTCAGTCCAGGCGTCGGCGTCTGGAAGCTGGACATCCTGGAATTGAAGAGGGGCCAGACCTGGAGACGATCACAGGTCTGCGGCGGGCAGAGATCCATGGCCAGCACCGACTCGGCACATTCCCGCGCCTGCCGATGCGAGGCGTTCGCGACGGCGACCACCAGATCCGGGCCCGAGGTGCCGAGCACCTCCTCCAGGGCTGTGAGGGACCAACGCATATGTACGGCCTTTCAGCTGATTGCCGGTGAATGTACCGGTGCGACGCCGGCGAATCCCGACAGTTGCGCTTCATGTGGTCCTGGCGTGCCCGGCCGGGCGGTACGGGTGGCCCATCCTGGGCCACGCGGAGGGTGCCTTCGTCGTATCGGCCGGGCGATGCTCAGCCCGGCGGGTGGCCGGAGGCTGCGGTACCGGCCGACGCACCGCCGAGTCGTTCCCGTTCGGGTTCGTCGCCTGAAAGGCCACGGGTCTCCTGCTTGTACAAGGCCCGGTATCTCGCGTTGCGGATCCTGAGCAGCACGGCAGCGAGGACGGAGGCGGCGAGGGAGCCGAGGAGCACGGCGGTCTTGACGGTGTCCGCTTGGGCGGGCTCCGGGTAGGCGAGTTCGCTCAGCAGGAGGGAGACGGTGAAGCCGATGCCGGCCAGGACGGACAGGGCCAGGATGTCGGCCCAGGCGAGGGCCGGGTTGAGGCGGGCACGGGTGAAGCGGACGGCAAGGTAGGTCCCGCAGAAGATGCCCAGGGTCTTGCCGAGGAGTAGACCCAGAGCGATGCCGAGGGGTTCCGGACGGTCGAGGACGGCTCGCAGACTGTCGGCGGAGACGGTGACGCCGGCCGCGAACAGGGCGAAGAGGGGGACGGCCAGCCCGGCGGACACGGGGCGGGCGAGATGGATGATGTGTTCGAGCGTTCCCTTCTCCGGCCGGTGATCGTGACCGGTGCGGAGCATGAGGCCCATCGCGACGCCCGTGACGGTGGCGTGCAGGCCACCGGCGTGGGTGAGAGCCCAGACGGTCAGGGCAAGCGGCAGGTACCAGTACCAGCCGTGGACGCGTTTACGCTGGTGGAGCCAGTAGAAGACGCCCAGCCCCAGGGCTGCTCCCGCCAGGGCGGCGAGGTTGAGGCCGACGGTGTAGAACACGGCGATGACCAGGATCGCGCCGAGGTCGTCCACGACGGCCAGAGTGAGCAGGAACGCGCGCAGTGCCGACGGGAGGTGGGTGTTGATCACTGCCAGGACGCCGAGCGCGAAGGCTATGTCGGTGGCCATGGGCACGGCCCAGCCGTTCCAGGTGCCGCCGCCCGCGCTCGCGACGGCCCCGTAGACGAGGGCGGGAACGGCCATGCCGCACGCGGCGGCCACCACCGGAAGGACGGCGGTGGCCGGACTGCGCAGGTCACCGGCGACGAGTTCCCGCTTGAGCTCGGCCCCGGCGACGAAGAAGAACACGGCCAGCAGGCCGTCGGCCGTCCAGTGGGCGACGGACAGGTCCAGTCCCCAGGCGGGGATGCCGAAGTGGCTGTCGCGTACCGCCTGATACGACTGCCGCAGCGGAGAGTTCGCCCAGACGAGGGCGGCGGTCGCGGCGGCCAGGAGCAGCATGCCACCGACAGTCTCGGTGCGCAGGGCATCCGCGACGGCCTTGCGTTCGGGCACGGAAAGCCGTCCGAGAACGGTGCGGGCGCGGCCGGGTGCGGGGCTCATCGTCGTGTCTCGCTTCGCGGTGCGCGGACTCCTCACGCGTGGGCGTCCTGCCGCAGGTGTGCCAGCAGCCGGGCGGCGGTGACCGCCCCGACGTACCGGGAAGCACCGTGGGTGCTCCGTTCCTGCACGGCGACCACGGGACAGCCGGTCCGGGCCATCAGCTCGGCCACCTCCAGGACGGTGCAGTCGTGGGCGACGGAGAACTGGCGAGCACGGCCCGGTGGGAGGCAGTCGGCGACCAGCCGCTCGGGCGGGGCGACGCACAGGCGGTCGGCGTGCGGTTCGTCGATCACCCTGACCAGCAGCGGGTCCTGTTCGAGGTAGCGCGGCAGGCACGCGCGGATCAGATGCTCCGCACGCAGCACGGCCACCGGACGCGCCTGGGCGTCGACGACCAGCAGCCCGGACAGCCGCTGCCCCACCAGCAGGTCCGCGGCCAGGGCGAGGGAATCACCGATGCCGATGGATGCACAGGGCTGGGCGAGGTCGCGTGCGCGCACAGGAACTCCCGGTCGGTTGTCGATGCTCGTGACACTGAAGACGTCATACCCGGCTGACCTGCGCAAACCCCGAGATCAGCTGGTCACCGGTGGACAACTGGAGGCGTCCCTCCTTGCCGACCCACGGCAAAGCGACGGTAAAATCACACGTCAGGGAGCGGACAATCCGGAGGGCCCGCGATGACCGACAGCAGCGAACCCCCCACACGCGAAGCGGCAGACGGGCAGCCGTACGAGCGGGTGCTGGTCCTGGCCCTGTCCCGAGGAGGCGGTCTCGACGATGAAGACCGCACCCGGCTGCGCGCGACCGGGGCACATGCCGCCGAGTCCGGCACGCCGCTGCACGAAGTCATCGACGCCCATCTCGGGGTGCGGTGCCAGACCTCCCGGCCGGCCGCGGGGCCGGAGGCTCCGGCCACACCCGCGCACGTGGTGCGGCTCGTGCGCGACGTGGCCGTCGCCCTTACCGAGGGCTACGAATCCGCCCACCGCGCGGCGATCCGCCGCGAGGAGGAGACACGCCACGCTTTCATCGACGAGTTGCTGCGCGGCCCGGGCGACCTCGGCCGCATGGCGGAGCAGGCCCACCGCGTCGGGTTCCAGCTCACCGGGCCGCACCGCGTCGCCGTGGCCCGCGCCAAGACCCCGTTCACCGCCGTTGACCCCGCCACCCGTTACGTGGACGAGGCCATGTCCGCCCGCCGGTACGAGCCCGCCTGCCTGGTCACGGCGAAGGACGGGCTGCTGGTCTGCGTGGCCGGCGGAAGCGGCCCGGCCGCCTGCGAGGACTTCGCCGAAGCGGTCACGAGGTCGGCGGCCCGGCATCCCCTGATCGCCGTCAGCCGTCCACGACCGGGTGCGAA
Source organism: Streptomyces sp. NPDC096132 (assembly GCF_044763345.1). Taxonomy (NCBI): domain Bacteria; kingdom Bacillati; phylum Actinomycetota; class Actinomycetes; order Kitasatosporales; family Streptomycetaceae; genus Streptomyces; species Streptomyces sp. NPDC096132. The sequence goes on along the minus strand of NZ_JBIWGA010000029.1, from coordinate 73,514 downwards.
CGGCGTCGTCCGCTCCTTTCGCGAGGCCCTCGAAACCCTGGAACTCGCCGATCGGCTCGCCCTGCCCCGGCGTGTGATCCACGCCGCCGACCTGCTGGTGTTCCAGGTCCTGGGCCGGGACCGGGCCGCCATCACGGACCTCGTGGCCACCGTGCTCGGCGGCCTGGAACAGGCGCGCGGCGGACCGGGCCCCCTCCTGCACACCCTCACCGCCTACTTCGACAGCGGCTGCGCCCACACCGTCACCGCACGACGCCTCGGCCTCAGCGTCAGGGCCGTGACGTACCGCCTTGCCCGCATCCGCACCCTGACCGGCTACGACCCCGCGCTCCCCGACGAGCGCTACACCCTCCAGACCGCCGCACTGGGAGCCCGGCTCCTGAACTGGCCGTCCCGCCCGCTGCAGCCCGTCGACTGAGCCCGGCACATCGACGGCCACGGGCCACGCCCGGGAGGGACGCCTCCGACCACGACGGCGACTCGTGAACAACACATCCTGTGGTGAACCCGTGAAGAATTGACGGGAGTTGTGAACAGTGGCAAGAATTCAGCTCGCTTCGCCGTGCCTGAAGTGAGCGAAGTGACGCGAGTGGCGCCAGCAGCCTGCCACCACCATGCCTGTCCTGGCGCCACGAGCACCTGGCCACCCCCCACCCACTCGAAATCCCCGAGGCAAACTTGTCACGTCCACAACACCACAGGACTCTGGCCGCGCTCGCCGCAACCGCTTTCACCACGGCTGCCCTGCCCGTGCTCACGGCAACCGCGGCCGGCGCCACGACAACGACCGGCTGCCAGTCCGCCACCGTCCAGTACCGCATCGTCGACGCCGACGGAAACCGCGTGGGGGCCGACTGGACCTCGCAGGGCGGGTTCCACCTCTGGGACACCGCTCCCGGCGCCGTCGAGGTGCGCCTCGCACCCGGTCAGACGGTCGGCGACGGGTGCAGATACCCGGTCTCCCTCGCCGAATACACCACCGAAGGGTCCAGCTGGTACACCTCCGGCCATCAGACACTCGTGGACAAGGCCACGGTCTACCTGACCGCCGCGGATGTCGCCGACTCCAAGGACGCCAAGCGGACCTGGCAGAAGCTGAGCGTGAAGACGCCCGACTGCTACGGACAGATAGACCTCTACGGCGACGACGTCATCTACGACGGCAAGTCGGAGGAAGGGCACGGCCCGGTTCCCTACGAGCCCGACGGTGTGGTCACGCCCTACCATCTCATCGCCGCCTGGAACGGCGGCGACAAGCCCTGCACCCCCGATGAACCCGGCACGCCCGGCCCGACCCCCTCCGAGAACACGCCGACCACACCGACCACGCCCGGCACCCCGACCGACCCGGCCGACAGCACACCTCCCGCCGAGGAGACGACTCCGCCCACCACCCCGGAGCCGTCCGCCACCACCCCGACCACGACGTCGGACGTGCCGCCGCTCGAGTCCACGCCGCCCGCGACTCCCGAGCCCTCGCCCAGTGGCAGCACCCCGCCGCTCGCGGAGACGGGTTCGAGCGCCCCGGTCGGCCTCATCGCCGGCGGTGCGGCTCTGGCGGTCGCCATCGGCGCCGGGGCGGTCTACGCCACCACCCGCGCACGACGCTCCTGACCGAAACCCGAAAGGGGACGAGGTGGTGGTGCGCCATGGCGCGCGTCCGGCGCCTCCACGGGCAGAGCCGTGCGGGCAGGGCGGCCGTCATGGTCGGCGGACCGCCGCCTCGTCCCCTGATCGACTCCGTTGAGAGGTGCGGTCATAGGCGATGCCGAGCGCGAAGGCGACAACCGCCAGAGTAACGGCGACACACGAACCCACGACGACCACGTCCCGAGCCGCTCCGGCCAGGCGTGGCAGCGCCTCGCTGACCACGGCCCCGTACCCTGCCGCCACCACCGCGGCGAGAAGTCGCGGCGAACCGGAGTCCCGGCGCGGCAGGGGCGGAGTCCACCCGAGGAACACCGCAAGGACGAGTGGCAGGACGATGACGGTGGCCGTACCGAGTGCGACGCAGTGGGTGGCGCTGTTCATGGGAATCCTCGGGCATGGCGGCTACGGCGCCGACCAGACTTCCCGGCTCACCCGCGCGGGATCCTAGCCGCCGGCATGCGCGCAATGTGGTGGAGCCGTGGAATTAGCGTGTTGGCGGCCCTGAGACAAGGTGGGCTGGGTGGCCCACTCGCGGCCACGACGACCGCGGGGTCGAAAGGCCCCTCTCGAGTCCCCGACTGGTCCCGATGGGCGACGCTTTTCGGACTTTCCCGCTGCGGCCGCCAGGACGCGGAGTGGACCGGTCTCGGCGACTCTATGCTTCTACGTGTCTGTAGAGGGAACGGGCGGCTTCCTCGGCTTGTTCCCGAACCCTCAGGTAACGCACGCACGTTAAGGAGTGGACGCCACGATGGTGTTCAAACGACTGCTCGGCTCGCTCGGCGTGGGCGGCCCCACCGTGGACACGGTCCTGGACCCGGGCGCGGTCCTGCCGGGCGGGAGTCTCTCGGGGCAGGTCCACCTCAGAGGCGGACACGCCGACTTCGACGTCGAGCACCTCACCCTGGAGCTGGTGGCGAGGGTCGAGGCCGAGCGCGAGGACGGGGAGGGTGAGGGGGTCGTCGTGTTCGACCGGTTCACCGTCGGGGGTGGCTTCCGGCTGGCGGCGGGTGAGGACCGCAGTGTCGCGTTCGGCGTGGCGCTGCCCTGGGAGACCCCGATCAGCGAGCTGTACGGGCAGCCGCTTGGCATTGTCCTCGGCGTGCGGACGGAACTCGCTGTGGCCGGCGCCAAGGGCAAGGGCGACCTCGACCGGCTCACCGTGTCCCCGCTGCCCGCCCAGGAAGCGATCTTGGAAGCCTTCGGCCAGCTGGGCTTCGGCTTCAAGTCGGCCGACCTGGAGTACGGCCGGATCGGGGGCACCGGCCAGCAGCTCCCCTTCTACCAGGAGATCGAGCTCACCCCGGCCCCGCGGTACGCCCACCAGGTCAACGAGATCGAGGTGACCTTCCTCGCGAACCCCGGCAGCGTGGAGGTCGTCCTGGAGGCCGACAAGCGGGGCGGCTTCCTCTCGGAGGGCCAGGACGCGCTCACCCGCTTCACCGTCGGCCATCACGACGTACGCGACTGGACCGCGGAGGTCGACGGCTGGATGCGGCAGTTGGTCGAACATCGGGCTTCATACGGCTCGCACGGCTCCTTCAGCTCGTACGGCCACGAGAGCCACTACGGGCAGGGCGGCGGCCACGAGCACGACGGGCATCACGACGACGGGCGCCGATCCGGCCCCGGCATGGGCACCGTCGTCGCGGCAGGCGCGGCCAGCCTCGCCGTAGGTGTTGTGGGCGGCATGGTGGCGGCCGAAGTCGTCGACGAGGTCGGGGACTTTTTCGAGGGCGACGAGGAAGACGAGGGCGAGGACTGACGGAACACGGCGGAACCTTTCCGCTCAGCGGCTAGTTTCTACGTTGATGTAGAGATATCGATCCAGCTCGACCTTCTGGAGTTCTCATGGCCCTGTGGGACCGCATCAAGGAGTCCGCGTCGACGATGCAGACGCAGCTCGTGGCGAAGAAGAACGACCTCAAGAGCGGTGCCTTCCGCGACGCGAGCATGGCGATGTGCGCCCTGGTCGCCGCCGCCGACGGCACCATCGATCCCTCCGAGCGGCACCGCGTCGCCCAGTTGATCGCCACCAACGAGGTGCTGCAGAACTTCGACGCCACAGACCTTCAGCGGCGCTTCGACGACAACCTGAACAAGCTGACGGCCGACTTCGACTTCGGCAAGGTCAGCGTGCTGCAGGAGATCGCCAAGGCGAAGAAGAAGCCGGCCGAGGCGCGGGCCGTCATCCAGATCGGCATCGTCATCGGCGGCGCCGACGGCGACTTCGACAAGACCGAGCAGGCCGTCGTACGGGAAGCCTGCTTCACCCTCGACCTGCCGCCGCACGAGTTCGACCTCTGACGGGCCGCAGGCGTCGTGCCGGGCGGGATGCGCTGTGCGCCGCTCCGGCACGACGCTCAGCGTCCCACGACGCGGTGTACCAACCCCTCCTGGAACCACACCAGCACGAACACCTCGGGGGAGCCGGTCGTGAGCAGCGCCGAGAGCGCCCGGTCGACGGCCTGTGCGCGCTGCTCTCCATCCCTGACGAACATGTCACGCGCGCCCGTGGTCGCCGACTTGACGGCGAAGGGCGCGACTCGCTCTGGCGAGCATCCTGACCAGCCGGCTGGTGCTCCTCGTCTGCCTGCTCGCGATCCTCGCCTTCGTGGGGACCGGCTGCCGGACCGGCCGCGCTGGTCGACCACACCTGACAGCCGGCCGGCCGGTTCAGAGGGGTGTGGCGGCGCGCAGGATGAGCAGCATGGTCACGGCGGAGTTCGCCGACGACATCGCCGACACGGCCGTCCCCGCGGCGGCACCCCATACCGCGAGACCCACAGTGGTGAAGACCGAAGGCCAGTCCCGTACCGCCGGAGCGGGGCCGAGCAGGGCCCTCACCCGGCGCGGCACCGGCCCCGGCGCCGCCGCGAACCCGGCGAGCGTGGGCGCCGGTGTGCCCCGGGAGACAAGAGCGGCCTTGCCGATCGCCCGGGCCACGGTACGGCGGCTGCCAACCGCCTGGGCCGCGTCCTCGTCCGCCCAGCGCTCGGTGGTGTAGGCCACGACCGAACTCAGCGGGCGGAGGAACGGGTTGGCCTGAGCGGCGAGTTGGACCGCGAGCAGGTGACGGTGGTGGCGGGCGGCGAGGTGGGCGCGCTCATGAGCGAACAGGGCGCGCCGCTCGGCGGGTTCGAGGTGGTCCAGCAGGCCGGTGGTCACCACGATCCGGTTCCGACGGAAGCCGTCACGATGGTTGCGGTCACCTAGACCGCGGTTGCCGGACAGGGCGTACGCGTACGGGGTCTCGTCGGGCAGGACCGCGACCTCCGTGCCGGGCAGCCCGGCGAGCGCCCGGTGGGCGCGGCGGTGGACCCGGCTGTGCCGCCAGAGGGTCCGGCCGCAGACCGCGGCAACCACGCACAGCGCGGGGATGGCGAGCCGGCCGGCGATCCCGTCGTAGGGGACGGCCTCGCGCACCTCCGGGTCCGACCAGCCGTCGGGGAGCGGGTTGCCGGGGAGTTGGGCGGTGCCCACGACCATGAGCAGCCCCAAGCACACCGTGCTGCACACCGCCATCACGGCGGCCACGACGGTCAGCAGCCGGGTCGCGGTGCGCGGGTGAAGGTGCTGTTCGGCCAGCCGCGCCACCGGCCAGGCCGTGAGCGGCAGGACGAGCGGCAGAAAGACGAAGACCCCCATGAGGCGTCAGTCTTCCCCTCCGTCGCCAGGCTCGGCGAGCAGTTCGCGCAGCAGCCGTTCGTCGTCAGGGCCCAGGCCGGTGACGAAGCTGGCCAGCACGGCCGCGCGGTCCCGCTCGGCATCCAGCACCCGACGCATCCGGTGCGCGGCCAGACCGGCCTCGTCCGACGCGGGCGTCCAGGCGAAGGACCGCCCCGCACGCTCGCGGGTGACCGCCCCCTTGGCCAACAGCCTGGTCAGGATCGTGATCACCGTCGTGTAGGCGAGACCGCCGCCCAGGCGCTCCTGCACCCAACCGGCCGTCGCGGGGCCTTCCGCCTCCCGCAGCGCCGACAGGACCAGCACCTCCAGTTCGCCCTGCCCCCGCCGCCGGGGACGCTGCCGGTGATCCGTCACGCCCTGTCTCCTCTCCGTCGCCGCCGGTTCCCCGGCTGGACATCGTAGCGATGACCGGAGTGCCTCCTCAGGATTGCAGAAGCCAGGTCCACTCTCTCTACAGTGGTGTAGATTCATGATCCCGGTCCGGGACACGGGCGGGATCGCACAGGCCGAGGAGGAGTACGCAGTGGGAGTTTCCCTGTCCAAGGGCGGCAACGTATCGCTGAGCAAGGAGGCGCCCGGTCTGACCGCGGTCCTGGTCGGACTGGGCTGGGACGTCCGCACGACCACCGGCACCGACTACGACCTCGACGCCTCCGCCCTGCTCCTCGATGCCACCGGCAAGGTGCCGTCCGACCAGCACTTCGTCTTCTACAACAACCTGCGCAGCCCCGACGGGTCCGTGGAGCACACCGGCGACAACCTCACGGGCGAGGGCGAGGGCGACGACGAGTCGGTGAAGGTGGACCTGGCCGGGGTGCCCGCCGAGATCGACAAGATCGTCTTCCCGGTCTCCATTCACGACGCCGAGAACCGCGGCCAGAGCTTCGGTCAGGTGCGCAACGCGTTCATCCGGGTCGTCAACCAGGCAAACGGCCGGGAACTCGCGCGCTACGACCTGTCCGAGGACGCCTCGACCGAGACCGCGATGATCTTCGACGAGCTCTACCGCAACAGCCAGGAGTGGAAGTTTCGTGCCGTCGGTCAGGGCTACGCCTCCGGACTGGCCGGCATCGCCTCCGACTTCGGGGTGAACGTCTGAGTCGCCCGGGCGATGCGCGACCCGCTCCTCCCGCGCGGCCGAGGACCTCGCGGACTTCGAGGCGGTGGCGGACCGGGCGCTGGGGAGCACCGGGGCGTTCAAGGCTGCCGACACGATCACGGCGGCCGCAGGGGAGTGCGGCGCCTACCTCGCCGTACGGGCTGCAGCTGAGCCCGGACACGGCTCGGGTGACGGCGCGCTGCCCGCGCTCGTGGTTCTGACCCCACTCATCTCCGCCGCGATCCAGCTGGCGCTGGGCACCGTGCTCCAACTCGCCGCGGTGACAAGCACCATGCAGCACTCGCTCGTCACGGCGGGCTTGATACCCGGAGCTCGTCGCGGCGGCGGGCACTCTGATGGCTCTCGTCGCCCTCGAGTTGCATCGCGGGACGGCAACGCGGCGGCCCGTCCTGCGTAGAGGCCACGCGGAACGGGCTCGCCTGGTCTGGCAGCAGGCGCTGCTCGACCGCGGGACGCTGCCGCATGTGCGTCGGCGCGCCGCCGAGGACCCGCTCCTGCGCTCAGCGCCGATACATGTCTCACCACCGTCACAGGACAAACAGAACAGGACCCCATGTTCGGACTGAGCGAACTCGCTGTCATCCTTGTCGTCGTCATCGCCATCCTCTGCGTGAAGAGGCTGCCCGACCTGGCCCGCTCGGCGGGCAAGTCCGCCCGCATCCTCAAGGCGGAGGCACGTGCCGCGAAGGACGAGGGAGAGGGCACGGAAGCAGGTCACGCTCCCCGGATCGTCCAGGGCGAGACGCTCACCCCGGGCAGCGCCCCGCACTCGGGCACGGAGCGGTCGGCCGGAGAACCGAGCGGGACGACCGTGCGAGCGGTACGGCCTGACCGGCTCCGCAGCACCTGAGCCGCGCCCTCTTCGCAGGCCGGTCAGTACAGGGCACGCAATCCGAGGACGTCTCCCCGGCCGAGAGTCCTTGCGCTCGTGGAGCAGAGGAACGACGTCGGGTACATGGTGAGGCCCTCGTGTCCCGGGCCGACGTGGGCCAGGCCGAAGACGTGGCCGGCCTCGTGTGTGGCGACGCTGCGGATGTCGTACGCGTCGGTGCAGTCGGCGGAGGGGTTGTTCGTGAAGACGTAGTCGTCGACGTTGAAGCGGACGTCGGCCTCGCGCAGCGCGTCCGGACGCCCGGTGACCCGACGGCTCCACGAGCAGGTCAGGGCGACGACATCGCCGCCAAGGTCCCCGGCGTCCCAGACGCTCAGCCCGTCGCGTGCGGTGCAGTGGCCCTTGCGGTCGATGCCGGCCCTGCGGCTGGTCCGGGACACGTACCTCGCCTTCGCACTGACCTTGTCGGCGAGTCCGCAGTCGTTGCGGCTCGTGGTGATGGTGGCGATGGCTTCCTCGAACGCCCGGCGGGCGTCGGCGCGGGAGAGGTTGCCGGGCAGGGGGCCGTCGCCGAGGAACCACTGGTACGTGCCGTACTTCTTGCGGCCGGCGGTGGCGTAGGCGCCGTCATCACACGCCCCGCCGGCACGGGCCGGGGCAGCGGCCGCGTGGGCGGGCTTTTCGGCCGCGGTGTCGGTCAGGTCGTAGGAGATCCTGCCATCGGCGTCGACCTCCAGGGTGAAGCCGTGTGCCGATCCGTTCACCGTCAGGGCGTCGACGGCGGCTTTCATACCGGGTTCGGGGACGGTCACGCCGGTACCGGCGTGGGTGACGAGGCGTCCGACGGCGGCACAGGCGATCACCGAGGACCCGGCGGGCAGGTCTTCGACCGTCAGCACACGGGGCGGAAGCACACACTCTTCTCGCTCCGCAGGCGTAGGTGCGTCACTTCCGCACGCCGCGCACACGGACGCGGCCACCACGGCCGCCGCGATCGCCCTGGCCACACGCCCGGGCCCGCACCACCCTGTCACTTCGCCCCTCTCCTCCAGCCGGCACAGCCGACAGGGCTTGATCGATACCGGGAGGGATTGGCCATACGGCACGAGCCGCACCCCTTTCGTGGCCGCCGGACGCGAATCCGGCGCATGTCACCAGCCGCTTACCGAGTGGCCTGCGACGGCGTGGTCACGGTGTGGCCGGTCACCGGCTCCATGGTGGGCCTCGGACGGGGTGTCTCGCCGTCTCCTCCGCCCGGCACCCGCCTGGTGGCGTTCTCCGGCGCGGTCGCCGCGCTCGTCGTGGCTCTCTTCGGCACGGTCACGGTCAGGGAGGGAGACCTGCGCGAGGTGTTCGTCCCGTCCGATACGTCGATGCTGTACCGGTGACGCGTGCCGGAGCTCACCGAGTCGGTGTAGGTCATCTTCGGAAGGTCCCAGTAGGTGGACCGCTTCGTCTGCCGTGCGACGAGCTTCCCGTCCCGGTAGATCCGGTACGTCAGCGACGCGTCGTCCCGGTCCCATGTGGCGCGCCAGGCGAGCGTGACCTTGCCGGGCGCGGCCGAGGACAGTGAGAGGGCCGGCACCTTCGGCGCTCCGGTGTCGCGGCTCCCGAAGCGGGTGAGACCCTGCTGCGGTTCCTCGTTGACCCTGGTGAACTCACCTCCCACCCACAGGACACCCCCCGCCACGACCAGGGCACGGGGCCCCACTTCCTCGCCCAGCCCGCCGTCGGTGTCGGGGAACCAGTGCAGGATCCTGCGGTTCTCGACCGACTGGGCCAGCAGGTGCTGCCGGTCCGCCCGCTCGGGGAACCCGCCGGGCGTCTCGTTGCAGTCGTGCGCGTGCGACGCGCTGTACAGCACGCCCTTGTAGGGCACGACGGACTGGGTGGCGCCCCGACAGGTGTCGTTCCACACCATGCTGCCGCTGGCGATCCGGCCCGCGATCCGGCCGTCGTAGATGCCCGGCCCGTGCCCCTCAGCGCCTACGAAGAAGCGGGTCCTGTCCTGGGCGATCGTCTTCACCGACGACTGGGGCGGGAACCAGCCCGGAAAGGTGAGCACCGTCGCGCCGCTGGTGGGGCTGAGTGCGACCAGCGAGCGGGCGGCCTGCCCGTTGACAGATTCGAAGTCGCCTCCGACGAAGAGCCTGCCGTGCGAGGACGCGGCAGACAGGGCGCGCACCGGACGGTCGAGGTCCGCCCTGAAGGGCAGCAGCGTGCCCTCGGGACTGACGGCGGCGACTCGGTTTCTGATCTGACCGTCGACGCGGCCGAGGTCACCACCCAGGTAGACCACGCCGTCGGTGGTCTCGATGGCCCGGACCGTGGCGGACACGGCCGGATGAAACCCCTTGCGCACGGAACAGCCAGCCGTGTCGAGGGCGGCCACGTTGGCCACGCGCTGGGATCCGACGCTGTCGAAGGAGCCGCCCACGTACAGCACGCGACCGTCCGGCGAGGCCTTCATGGCCCGCACGGTGTGGCTGTATCCGGTGAACGAAGGGGCACAGGGCAGCAGCTTGCCGGTCCTGGCGTCGAACGCGGCGAAGTTGCGGCGTGCCACCTCTCGTTGACCAGGTGCCGCGCCCGGCGGGCGGACCGAGTCGAAGGTGCCGCCGACGTAGACGACACCGTTCGCGGAAGCCAGCGACCAGACGATGCCGTTGGTCTGCCAGGTGGCCAGCGGATCGGCGGAGAGTGTCGCGGGATCACCGTCGGCGGCCGCCGCGAGAGAGGCGTCGAGCAGGCAGGTGGCGGAACAGATGAGGGCTACGACGGCAGCCCTCGTGACCTTCCTTGTGCGGAGCTTTCTCAGGCGCAAGTGTCACCTCGGGATGGCAGTGGTGCGAGGGTGTTGCGGCGACCGGGTGCTCCCGCGGCGCGGCGACGCCGCACTCGCCCGGCCCGCCCACACTCAGCGATGTCCGATTCCTCTACAAGTTAGTAGAAAATACGCACTGTCCCAAGACCATTCATATGGCGAGTCCGACGGAGCGTCACCTCCTGCCTGCGGCGCCTTCCTTCCGGAAACCGAACGCGCCGTTACGGACGGCCCACGTGCCGGGCACCCATGCCGCAGCTGGCGCAGCCCCGACGGGTTCGTGAAGGCACCGCCGCCAGCGGCGCTCACGTGTGTGATTCTGTTCGCCACGGCAGAGTCGCGCGCCCGCGCATCCGGAATGCAGAACGAGAAGAAGAGCGGCCTCGAACCGCTCGGAATCCACCGGCCCATTCCGGGTGCGGTTGCCCTCATGACTCCTCAGAGAACCCTCAGAAGTCCACCAAGCGCAGGCCTGGCGGTGTGCCCGACGATGGAGGCCTGTGCGCCGCGACGGACCTGCAAGGCCGTTCGGGCAGGCTGGGCGGGGCACATGGGGGACAGGGACGGGTGATCACTCGACGCCCGCGGGCCGACGAACGCGACCTGGGGGAGGAGGTGGTCGCTCGGCCGGCCGTTCGCTTCCGAGGCCCACGCGCATGGCCGGGCGCCACGGCCAGGCCCAGCCCACACAACGTGTCGAGCTATACGGAGATGTGATGATCTATCAGAGCAAGTACCCGGACGTCGCCCCAGTCGATCGTCCCCTCCATGAGTGGGTGCTCGGCGAGGCCGCCCGACGCGGAAGCCGGCCGGCCCTGGTGGACGCCTCCAGCGGACGGACGCTCACCTATGGCGAGTTGACGGCCCTGGTCCGCAGGCTCGCCGCGGGCTTCGCCGCCGCGGGCATCGGCAAGGGGGATGTGGTGGCGCTCCACTCGCCGAACACGATCCTGTTCCCGGTGGTGCTCTACGCCACCACCGCCGCGGGCGGGACGGTGACCACGCTGTCACCGCTGGCCCTGCCCGCCGAGATCGCCAAGCAGCTGATCGATGCAGAGGCACGTCTGATGGTGAGCGTGTCGGCCCTGATCGAGACCGCGCGGGACGCGGTCGAACTGGTCCGGCGCCAGACCGGCCGGGAGATCGACATCCTGGTCTGCGACGCGGCCGCCGGCCATCCTTCGGTGCTGGGACTGATGACCGGTGACGGCGTTGTGCCTGCCTTCGAGATCGATCCGGCCACAGACGTCGCCGTGCTGCCTTACTCGAGCGGCACGACGGGTGTGCCCAAGGGCGTGATGCTGACCCATCGCAACCTGTGCACCAACCTCGTGCAGATGAACGCCCTGCACCGGATCGAGGAGAACGACCGCGTCATCGCGATCCTGCCGTTCTTCCACATCTTCGGGCTGACCGCGTTGGTGAACAACGCGCTCCACCGCGGTGCGACGGTGTACGTGCACGCGCGGTTCGACCTGGACGCGTTCCTGACGAGCCTGGAGCGCGACCGGATCACCCACGCGTACGTGGCCCCACCGGTGATGCTGGCGCTGGCCAAGCACCCCGCGGTCGGGAACCTGGACCTGTCGCATCTGCGGCGTGTCATCTGCGCCGCGGCGCCGCTCGACGCCGGAGTTCAGTCGGCGGTGGTGGCCCGGCTGGGAGTGGAGGTGGGGCAGGCGTACGGCATGACCGAGTTGTCCCCTGCCTCGCACCTCCATGCCGACGGCAACCTCGACGAGCCCGTCGCCTGCGTGGGGCACCTGCTGCCGTCGACCCAGGCGCGACTGGTCGACCCGATCTCGGGGCTGGATGTGGCGGTCGGCGAACCGGGTGAGGTGTGGATCCGGGGTCCGCAGGTGATGAAGGGGTACTTCGGCCGACCGGAGGAGACCGACGCGTTGATCGACGCCGACGGCTGGCTGCACACCGGTGACATCGGCCGGGTAGACGAGGACGGCAACTGGTTCATCGTCGACCGGGTCAAGGAACTGATCAAGTACAAGGGTTATCAGGTGGCGCCGGCCGAGATCGAGGCGCTTCTGGTGAACCACCCAGGCATCGCCGACGCCGCGGTGATCGGCGTCAGCGACGAGGACGGCAACGAAGTCCCCAAGGCTTTCGTGGTGTCGGCCCCCGGGGCGTCGGTCACCTCCGACGAGGTGATGGCCTACGTCGAGGGCCAGGTCGCTCCGTACAAGAGGGTCCGCCGGGTCGAGTTCATCGAGGCGGTGCCGAAGGCGGCTTCCGGCAAGATCCTGCGGCGCCGGTTGCGGGAGCGTGAGTCGGTGCGGTGATGGCCGGGTGGTGTTTGTACCCCAACAGCGCTGGCGCACAGGCGATTTGAACCGCGCGCCCTGCTCCCGTGCGGACAGACGCCGGATATACAGTCTGTGGTGTGGACGGCGCGGTTTATCTCTTCGGACAGTACGAGTTGGACACGGATCGCCGTCGGCTCAGCCATGACGGGCAGCAGGTCCGCGTCGAGCCCCAAGCGGTGGATCTGCTCTGCCATCTTGTCCGGCACCGCGACCGCGTCGTGCCCACGCCGGAGCTCATCGACCTCATGGGGCGCGGCCGCACCGTCAGCGAGGCTGCACTCGCCACCTGCCTGCGCACCGCCCGCCAGGCGATCGGTGACACCGGCGCACGGCAGGACCTCATCCGCACGGTGCGACGGCGCGGTTACCAGTTCGTCGGGCAGGCCACGGTCGCCTCCGCCGCTCCGTCCGCCGCGCCCGTCGCCGTGTCGGGCACGGCGGCGACGGAGGCGGACCACGAGGTCATCCGGTTCTGCCGGTCCGTCGACGGCACCCGCATCGCCTACGCCACCACCGGCGACGGTCCGCCTCTGGTGAAGACCGCCAACTGGATGACCCACCTCGACCTCGACCGGACCACCCCGATGTGGGCTCACTGGTTCGACGGGCTCACCCGCGGCCGACAGCTCATCCGCTACGACGAGAGGGGCTGTGGCCTCTCCGAATGGGAGCTGGCCGGCTTCACCCTCGACGACCTGGTCGACGACCTCGACTCCGTGGTCGGTGCCGTCGGCCTCGACAGCTTCCCCCTCCTCGGGGTGTCACAGGGCGGCGCCGTGGCGGTCGCCTACGCCGCGCGTCATCCCGAGCGGGTCAGCCGTCTGGTGCTCACCGCGGCCTACGCCCGGGGACAGCTGATCCGGGCCCGGAGCGACGCCGAGCGCGACGCCGCGGAAGTGGACCTGAACATCGCCCGCGCCGGATGGCGTTCCCAGGACAGCAGCTTCCTGCGCTACTTCGCCTCGCAGTTCCTCGCCGACTCCACGCCCACGGAGTGGGACGCGTTCGCCGCCTACCAACGGCAGACGACCTCGCCGGCCAACGGGCTACGTTTCATTGAGGAGTTCGCCCGTATCGACGTCTCCCACATAGCCCATCGCGTGACCTGCCCCACGCTGATCATCCACTCCCGCGACGACGCGCGCGTCCCGGTCTCCCAGGCCCTTGAACTGGCCGCTCTGATCCCCGACAGCCGGCTGATCCTTCTCGAAAGCCGCAACCACCTGTTCACCGCTGCCGACCCCGCCTGGCCCACCTTCCTCTCCCATCTCGACACCTTCCTCGCCGACTAGTGCCGCATCAGGCAACGTTCGCCCTGTCAGAGGGGAGGGCTATCCTCTGGCCGGTCAACCGCGTTCCATTAGCAGGAGGTTGAGATCCTGATGGCTGTGCCGTCTCGTGACTCGATGCTGGAGCTGCTCTCGGCAGACGGCCCTGACCCGGACCACGCCGAGGCGATGATGCTGTACGGCCGACTGGTCGGAACGTGGAACATCAGCAACCGGTACCGCTTTGGTGACGGTCAATGGCGCAGGGCGGCGGGCGAGTGGCGTTTCGGCTGGGTCCTCGGCGGGCGGGCGGTGCAGGATGTGCTCTTCTGCCCGGAGTTCCACGACCGGTACCCCGGCACCACCATCCGCATGTATGACGTCACGACCGGGCTGTGGCAGATTACGTGGATCTCACCGAAGCTTCCTTCGTACTTCTCCCAGATCGGTCGGTCTGACGGTGCCGGTGGGATGATCCAGGAGGGAAACAACTCCGAGGGCAGGCGCTCGCGGTGGACATTCACCGATGTCACGCGGACCTCGTTCCGCTGGCAGGGATTCAGCGCCGCCCCCGACGGTGAGTTCGAGTTGTTTCAGGAGATGCACGCGACACGCGCGTAGTGCGGCATCCGCGACGCGGTGGTGCGGTCTTGGCAGGCTGCCCTGGTGGCAGAACGAGTAGGGGTCCGCGAGATCGATGACGACGAGGGGCAGCGGCTGCTGCGGATCATCCGCAGGGGCACCGGGTCGGTGGTGACCTGGCGGCGGGCCCAGATGGTGCTTTATCCGCGCAGGGCATGCCCGTGTTGAAGATCGCCGAGGTGACGTTCACCAGCGCGGACCGTGTCCGGGACGTGATCCACAACTTCAACGCCGACGGCTTCGAGGCGCTCTACCCGAAGTACAGGGGCGGGAGGCCGAGAACCTTCAGCCTCCCAGAGCGCCGGGAGATCAAGAAGATCGCCAAGTCCAGCCGGCCGAGCACGGCCTGCCGTTCTCGACCTGGAGCCTGGCCAAGCCGGCCGACTTCCTGGTCGCCGAGGGGGGCGACGACATCAGCCACGAGGGCCTTCGGGTCCTGCTCCGCGAGGAGGGCGTGTCCTTTCAACGCATAAAGACCTGGAAGACCTCCCGCGACCCCGACTACGCCGCCAAGAAGGCCCGCGTCGAGCACCTCTACGCAATCGCCGACGGCGAGGTCATACCCGAGGACGGCGAACCCGATGTCGTCTTATGCCTCGACGAGTTCGGGCCGCTCAACCTCCAGCCCCACCCCGGGCGGCAGTGGGCCGAGCGCGGCGGGAAGCACAAGGACCCCGGCCGGGAACCGAGACCGCGCCGACGGGCGACCTACACCCGCCTGCACGGGGTCAGGCACCTGTTCGCCGCCTACGACCTGGCCCAGGACAAGCTCTACGGGCACATCAAACCGAAGAAGAACCGGACGAGGTTCCTGGAGTTCTGCCGCTACCTGCGCAGCCTCTACCCACGGGACATCCGGCTCGCGATCGTGCTCGACAACTTCTTCCCGCACCTGACCACAAAGAAGGACACCCGGGTCGGCGGCTGGGCCGCGGCCAACAACGTTGAGTTCGCCTACACGCCGACCAACAGTTCCTGGCTGGACCGGATCGAGGCCCAGTTCACCGCCCTGCGCTACTTCGCTCTGGACGGCACCGACCATGCCAGCCACAAGGCGCAGGGCAGCATGATCCGCCGCTACATCATCTGGCGGAACAAGCACGCCGCCGACGAACGCCTACGCGACATCGTGGACAGGGCGAACGTTGCCTGATGCGGCACTAGCCTGGAGAGCAGCTCCCGCCGCCGTCGTCCGGCACGCGCGAAGGGCCGCCCGGTGTGAGACCGGGCGGCCCTCGTCATCTCATCGTGTCCGGCGGCCTTGCCAGGCCGTTCCGGTCAGCCGATCACGATGTCGCAGTCGGCCCTGCCGTGGTCGGCGATGTCGGCGAAGTCCGCCTGGATGTCCGGGTCGTACGCGGCCGAGCTGACGGTGCGGGTCTTCTTGCCGGGCACGGCCTTCTTCCCGGTCGCGTGCGAGACCTCCGCCGCGTCCCAGGTCAGGTCGCAGGTCCAGTGGATCGTGCGGACCAGGAGGTTGGAGTTGTGCCCGGTTCCCGTGATCTGCCAGTTGCCGTCCGCGTTCACGGTGAACTCGACGCTGCCGCTGACGTTGCGGCTGCTGTCGCTCGTGGCGAACACGACCGACTGGCCGTCGGCCGAGACCTGCTTGGTGGTGTCGTTCGCCTGTGCGGGAACCGTGCCCAGCAGCAGGGAGCCGAGCCCGGCTCCCGAGGCGATCAGCAGCGCCAGCCCCCGACGAGTCCGCGTCGTGCCGGACATCCTGGTGTTGGTGATGCGCATGGTCCGTCCTTCTCTTTCGTGTCCCGTGTCTGAGGTGAGCGCCGGGCCGTCGCGGGCTCTTGCCGCTTCCGGTCCGCCCGGCACCTCTCAAGCATCGGGCCGGCCACCGGGCCGATGCTTGACGGAGGTCTGAGGCTTTCCTGAGGGGGACATGAGGGCGTCGCCCTCAGCGGACCGTTCGGGATCACTCGGCCAGGAAGGCGTCGACGTGGGCGAGGAACTCGTCCCAGGCCGGCTCGAAGGCCGTGAGGAGGTGGTTGCGGCTCTTGAGCAGGACAAGCCGGCTGTCGGGAATGAGCGCGGCCAGCTCACTGGCCTGTGACATCGGAACACGCTCGTCGTCGCGGGAGTGGACGATCAACGTCGGGCAGGTCACCCGATGGGCGATGTCGGTCACGTCGATACGGGCGAACTCCTCCAGGAAGCGCACCCCGTTGGCGGGCGAGGTCGTCTGGCGTTGGAACGCGGTGAACGCCTCCCAGTCCGCCGGTGTGCCCTCGGGCAGGAACTGGGAGGCGAAGACCCGGAGGAATCTGGGGTCCTGGTGCAACCACCCCACCCGTGCCAGATCCAGGTCGAGAGCCGCCTCCTGCGCCTCGTCCTCACCCTGCGCCCGGACCTGTCGTCCTTGGGCGTAGGCCCCGGCGAGGATCAGCCGGCTGACCCGTTCCGGATGGCGTACGGCGTAGGCGACCGCCACCGCACCACCCTGCGACACGCCGAGCAGCGGAAAACGGTCGAGCCCCGCCGCCTCCACCACGGTTTCGAGGTCGTCCACCCAGCGGTCGAACGAGAATCCCGGAACCACCCAGTCGGAGAGGCCGCAGCCCCGTTCGTCGTAGCGGATCAGCCGGCGCCCGCGCGCGAGGCCGCTGAGCCAGTGCGACCACAGCGGGGTCGTCCACTCGAGGTCGAGATGGGTCATCCAATTGGCCGCCTTGAGCAAGGGCGGGCCCGAACCCACGGAGGCGTACGCGATGCGCGCGCCGTCGTCGGCCCGGCAGAACCGGATCGTCTGATGGGCGGCGTCGCCGGGACCGTCGGCCGTGGTGCCCACCACCACGGGTCCTCGGTCCGAGTCGGGCTCGCCGGCCGTCACCGGTGCAATGAACTGGTAGCCGCGCCGGTGCGCGGTGCGGATCACCCGCTGCGCACTGCCGGTGTCGCCGACGGCCAGACGCGCGGTCCGCAGCGCCGTGGTGAGGGCGGCCTCGCTGACGAAGCGGTCCCCCCACACCTCGTCCAGCAGTTCGTTCTTCGGCACCACCCGGTCCCGGTGCCGGACGAGATGACACAACAGGTCCAGGGCGCGCGGTTCCACATGGACCGGCTGACCTGATCGACGGAGCTGGATCCGAGCGGTGTCCAGCTCGTACTGCTCGAAGAAATACTTGTCCCCAACCACCTTTGCAGCGTACAACTCTGCCTCGTAGACGTACACACGGACGATTCCCGGTGTGTCGAACCGGCGTGAACGGGACCTGAGTCTCGTTCGTATGGAACCAGAAGCCCATCTGTTCGAGGAGTTGCCGGATGTACCGCACGTGCCACCGCGGCGCAGCGCGCCGGGGAGGCCGCTCGGTATGGCGTGTGGAGAGCCCCGGTGTCCTGCGCCTGCTGCGGTCCGGTGTCTTCGCGGCCGTTTGTGTGGCGACCACGGCGCTGGGACACGCGCTGATGTCCGGTGACGTCCTGCCGTGGTGGGCGGTCGGCTCGGGGCTCGCCCTGACGGCTGCCCAGGGCTGGTGGCTGACCGCCCGGGAGCGTCGTGCAGCCGTTGTGGTCGGGGTCACCGTCGCCGCTCAAGCGCTGCTGCACGTGGTGTTCGACCTGGCCCACGCACTCACCCGAGGGCCCGGCGGTGTGGGGACGGCCGGTCATGTGCCGGTCATGGACGCGCGGATGTTCTCGCGTTCCGGGCTGGTCATGGACATGGGCCATTCGGCTTCCGGTCCGGTCATGCATCATCCCGGGACGGCGGGCACGTCCGTCGGCTCGATGATCGACGCGACCGTCGTCGGACAGGGCTCCGTCGGGATGGTCCTGGCGCATCTACTGGCCGCGCTGGTGTGCGGAACGTGGCTCTGGCGGGGCGAGGCAGCGGCCCATCAGGTGAGCCGGGCCCTCGCCGCCCTGCTCTTCACGCCGCTGCGGCGGATCTGTGGTGTGCTCGCCCACCCCGCACTGGAACTCCGGGCGCCCACGCCGTGGGCATGCGAGGACTGGGCGGAGACATCGCGAAGCAGCCCCGCCCTGTTGAGACATGCGGTGGTGCGCAGAGGGCCGCCGCCGGGCATCGGATCCGTAGTTCTCCGTCTGCCCTTCGGCTGATTTCCCTTCCGCTCGCGGGACGGGACAGGGCCGGGGCAGACGCGTGGCCGACATGCCCGTTCGCGGTGTCGGCCCGTTCGCTCCGGTCCATGTGTCTCCTCTGCCCGACGCGTGTCTGCTCGACGGCCGTCGACGCAGCCGCGTCCGCGCGAGGGACCGTGGCCCGTCCACCGATCGGGAGTTTCCACTCATGCTTCATGACATCTCCGTGCCCGCGTCCAGTGGTCCGAGGCCGCCCCTGTCCGCCCACCGGCGACCTCGCCTCGCCGTGGCCGGCGCCCTGCTGGCCACCACCGCCCTCCTGTTGTCGGGCTGCGGCGGCGCGTCGTCCGACCAAGCCTCCGCGAAGACCGGATCCTCGCCCTCGTCCTCCGCCCACGGCATGGACGGCATGGACGGTATGTCCGACATGGCGATGGGGGATCCCTCCGCCACTCCGGCCGACAAGATCCCCGGAGCAACGGTGGTGAAGGGCGCCTTCAAGCTGCTCGACACCCGCCCGCCCGGCATGGACGACGTCGAGGGCACCGCCTGGCTGGCACAGGGCTCGAAGGGCACCACCGTGACCGTGTCCTTGACCGGTCTCGAACCCGGTGCCTCCTACATGGCCCACCTGCACGCCCAGCACTGCTCGGCGGAGAACGGCGGGGAGCACTTCCAGTTCGAGAAGGGCGGCGCCACCACGCCCCCGAACGAGATCCACCTGATGTTCACCGCCGACAAGTCCGGGAAGGGCATGACGACCGTGAACAACTCCCGCAAGACGGAAGAGGGCGCGGTCGCCGTCGTCGTCCACCCCACCGAAGCGATGGACAACCGGATCACATGCGCGGACTTCGACTTCTGAGGGCGGCGGGCACGCTCGGCTGCGCGGGTGCTCTGCTGCTCTGCGGCGGCGCGCCGGCCCACGCCCACACCGCGCTGAAGGACGCCACCCCGGCGCCGGGCGCCAGGGTCGTCGCCGGGACCGATGTCGTGGCCCTGACGTTCAGCGACCTGAAGTCGGGCGTCGCGCCCGAGATCGGTCTGGTCGGCCCGGACGGTACGGCTCTCGCGGTCGGGCAGCCGATCGTGACCGGTGGCGGCACCGCCTGCGCAGCGGTCACCCCGTTGCCCACGGGGGTGATCACCCTCAGCTACCGGATCACCGCCGCGGACGGTGACACTCAGTCCAGTGCGTTCCAGTTCGAGGCGGTGGACGGGGCCGGGTCGGCCGAGCCGCCGTCCGAGTGCGCCGGCCTCGGCCTGCCGACACCCGGCGCCGCGGACAGGTCGGACACCGTGGCGGGGCTCGACCCCACCACCGCGACAGCCGTTCTCGTGGCGGCGGTAGTCGGGGTGGCGAGCGGGGGAGTCCTCGCCTTCCGCAGACGACGGCGGGCGCGACGAACGCGGGAAGGAAGGGAGCTCGCCCCTGACCTGACACCCGGGACATGACATGGCGGGCGGCGCGGCCAGGAGGGGCTGCGCCGCCCCGACGATCAGGCGGTGCCCAGCAGCTTCGCCGCCCGGCGCAGCACCTCCAGGATCTCGTCGCGGGCAGCCGGCCTGGAGGCGAACACCCGAGGGCTGGGATGCCAGGTGGGAAGCGTGTGCACTTGGGGCGCGTACCGCGCCTGGTACGCAGCCCAGCCGGCCTGCGCCTTGCGGCCCATCGGCACGACCACTTCCAGGGCGGGGAGCAGCGAGATCACCTCGTGCAGGAAGGGCGCCGCGCGCTGTATCTCCGTCTGTCCGGGCGCGGCGATGCGATCGGCGCTGCCCAGATACCACGGCACGATGTTCCAGTGCAGGGACTCCCGGTACGGCAGACCGGCCTCCGAGCGGAGCGTCCAGCAGTTCTGTGCCGTCTGGTCGTCGTTGTCGACGGAGATGATGCCGCTGCCCGTCCGGCGCAGCCCGGCCTCCTCGCCGACGGACTTCTGGCCCGGTGCCTCCAGCAGGAAGAGGCTGCGGGCCTCGACCCCGCCGGAGGCGGGGTCGAACCACGGCACGGACTCACCGTCGCCGAGTCTCTCGCGCAGCTTCTCCACCCACTCGTTGAGGGGACGCGTGCGCGGTTCCGTGGGGACGGCCTCCAGGCGGGTGCTCAGGGTGACGGGGTCGCGCAGCGCGCGAGGGGTTGTGGTACGAAAACGATCGTTCGAGGACATGGCTCCGCAGTGTGCCAGGCACCTCTGACAATCCGGTGCGGGTATGGAAGGACTTGGGCGACACTGGGCGAGTTCGCGCCCGACGGCTTGTCAGTGGCGAGCCGTAGGGTCCGGTGCCATGAGCATCCCCGCCGTCGAAGAGTCCTGGGCCCGCATCGACCTCTGGCTGGCCCGGCACGCTCCCCTCAGCCACGCCCGGCTGCGCCCTCCGGCATCCATGGAGGAGATCGAAGCCGCCGAGCGCGCGCTCCAGGTCGACTTCCCTGCCGACCTGGTGGCGTCGCTGCGCTGTCACGACGGAGTGGAACTGCAGGAGGGAGCTCCGGTACTGGCGTACTACGGGCCGCCCTCCGGCGTCGCCGACATCGTGAGGAGCACGACGTTCCTGCGCGATGTCGGCGCCGGTATGGCCGAGGCGGAGGACGAGGAAGAGGAGCTGGCGGTCTTCTGGCGCCGGGAGTGGCTGCTGATCACGCTGGGCATCGGCTGGCAGTCTTCCGACGGGCTGTTTCTCACCTGCCGCGCCGGACCGAACCGCGGTCGCGTGGGCCGCTACTTCGACGAGGACGCCCCTTCCTTCACTCCATGGCCGTCGCTCCGGCACGTGCTGGCCGACTTCGCGGACGCCCTGGAGAACAGCCGTATGTTCAACGGCCGCGTGCCCCTGGCCGTGGACGGCGTGCTGCTCTGGGAGGACGAGGTGTCCGTCATCCCGGACCCGGTGTCCCCACTGGCCCTGGCCGCCGCGGCCGCCGAACCGGAACAAGGGCCTCCTGCCGCTGCCGCACCCGACATCGCTCCCACCGGACCGGCGTACGGAGGAGCAACCGGCATCGTCGCCTTCGTCCGTATCGCCCACATCCACCCGCAACCGCCTCCGGACCAGCCGGACGTGGTCTTCGTGGAGGGCGTCCCCCCGGCCGAGCTGTTGTGTCGGCTGGACGCCGTCCCCGCCACGGTCCGGCCGCGCAACCGGCAGCGAGCGCGACAGATGGCGGACTCACCCTGGGCGGCGTACCGGCCGCTGGTGCGGGTAGGCGCCGTCGGCGGGTGGGCCTATGCCACGCAGGAGACCGGCGCCGCCCAGTTCAGCCGGCCGGAGGTGCTGCGGCTGCTGTCCGTCGGCACCCGCGCCGTGGCTCTGACCAAGCGCGGGCCGGAGGCGTGTGTCACCGTCACCGCGGACGGGGCAGAGCGCCCGGAAGCCGCACGCCGTGTCCGGTCGCCGCGCGAGGACTACGTCCAGATGCCCGGCGGACAGACGGCCCGACGCCACGGCGTGGAGCCCTGGCCAGGATCCACTGCGGCGTACGCCCGCCTCCTGAGTGATCTGGCGGAGGACTTTGGCATCACCTACCGCCCCGAGGACGACACGGCCACGGAGCTGACCAGCGCCCTGCTGCTGCCGGTCCTGGACGACTTCCGTGAGTACGAGTGCCGACCCGCGCCCCGGGTACGGGGATTCGACCTG
Organism: Streptomyces sp. NPDC096132; assembly: GCF_044763345.1. Lineage (NCBI taxonomy): Bacteria > Bacillati > Actinomycetota > Actinomycetes > Kitasatosporales > Streptomycetaceae > Streptomyces > Streptomyces sp. NPDC096132. The sequence continues at coordinate 51,469 of NZ_JBIWGA010000029.1, read as the reverse complement.
GCGGAGCTCGTCGAACGCACTCCGCCGGACCGGCTGCGCGGAGCGGTCGCGGCACAGTTGGTCCGGCTGGCAGCGGAGACGCGCGTCGACACGTACGAGGAGGTGGCGGCGGCCCTGGAGCGCATCCGCCGCGGCGAGACCGTCCCGCTCACCCACGACGATCCTCTGGACGTGCGGATGCGCACGCTGGCCGCGGAGACCTGGGCGGCCCGCCAGATGGTGCAGCCCGCGTGGCGCAGGGATCCCGGACCCCTCACCCAGCAGGACCTCAGCGCTTGGGCCGTACGGGAGAACGCGACTCAGGCACTACGGGCGTTCATACAGCTGCCGATCCCCGTCGCGGCGGCCAAGATCCTTCACCAGCGGATGTCCGTCCACTGGCGAACCGAACTCGCCGCCGATCTGGTGGAGCCGTGACGCCGATCGGCGACACCGGCGTTGCCCTGGAAGTCTGTGGCGGCGAGCCTGAACTGCCCGCATGCGGCAGGGGGCGGCACCCCCTTCAGAACATCGACGTCGATCCCCGTGTCGGTCCGGATCCCTGGCCTGCTCATCTCGGTCGGCGCTCTTGCGGCACGGGAGCTGATGAGCGTCGGCGCCTGGGGCGGGGGCGTCCGGGAAACATGAGGGCCCGAGTCATGCCCTGCGTACGGTGGTCTGGCCGACCACCAGGGCAAGTGAGTCCGCGTCAACGGCGGACCGGCCGCGGCGGGTCGGCCGAAGCGCTCGGTACGTCGGCGGTGCTCCCGCCGGGGTGGCCCCGAGTGTCGTACGACGCTCAGCCGCCGACCTTTCCGGCGTCGATGCGCCGGCCCCGGGCGGTGTCCACGACGATCGGGATGCCGTCCGGGATCCGTCCCTCCAGACGGGCGAGCAGAGCTTTCACCGGCGGGAGGTCTCCAGGCGCGCGGACATGGATGTACATCGTCCGGGATGCCATGTCGATACTGGTGACGGACGCCCCCGGAGTGTCGTCGAGCCACTGTTCCGCCGTGCTCTTGGCCTGGTTGGTCCAGGAGTTGATCAGGAGCGTGAGCGCGGTGTTGACCGCCAGCGGTACGAACACGACTACGAACAGCAGGCCCATGGCGGCATAGGTACGGCGCGTGGGCCGTTCGGCGGCCTTGTCGGCCTGAGTGCCGTAGCCGAGGGCGGCGAAGATCGTCATGCCGCCGAAGACCAGGGCGAAGAAGTTGGACACGAACAGGAGCAGCGCTCCCAGGGCGAGTGATCCCGCCAGTTGCCCCAGACAGACTCCGGCCACGACCAGTGGGGGGACGAGGGAGATGGCGATCGCGACCCCGGGCAGTACGGCGGCGACGTCTCGGCGGGCGAGCGCCACCGCGCCGGCGAAGCCGGTGGCCAGGGCGGCGACCAGGTCCATCAGTCCCGGTGACGTCCGTGATGAGATCTGGCTGTTGGAGAGCAGGTCGTAGTTGTCGGGGAGCACCAGGGTGAAGAGCACGCCGACCGCGATCACCACCGCGCAGGCGGCCAGGACGACCCTGACCGCTCCGATCCGCCGGCGTTGCACCGAGCCCAGAGCGATGCCCATGATCGGCGTGGACAGCGGTGCGATGATCATCGCACCGATCACAGTGGCGGTCGAATCCGTCAGGACCCCGGCGGCCGCGATGAGTGACGACAGCGTCAGCATCGTCCAGAAGGCCGAGCGCTTGGACCTGGTGTCCCCCGAGGACAGGTCCAGGTCCTGCGTCAGCTCGTCCAGCGAGCGGCGCTGTGAGACGGGTAGGACAAGGGCGCGAACTCCGCTGAGCATGCCCTCAAGTAAGCACCAGTGGTTCGGTCGCAGGGGAGCACGACACGTCTGTCTGCCTCGATGTGGTGAGGCGGTCCGGTCCGGGTGTTACCGACCGACGGTCGTGTGCCCCCTCGGCTCCGCCACGACTTCCGCCGGACGGGCTGCCTGTGATCGACTACCACTCGTCCCTGCCTTCCCTGGACTCACAGGCGGTGGGCACGATGCATTCGGCCCGCCCCGCCCCCGCGCTTGATCACCCAAGGTGGGGCACCCAGGGACGTCTGGTGCAGCCCCTCCCCTGGTGGCGGCGGCTGTTCTGACGTGCCATGTGCGTCGCGGGTTGTGGACGGCGGGGAGTACCAGGGAGTCCCCGCTGTGGACGCCGTCGCGCGGACTGACGGTCGTCCCGCGGCCGGACGCCTCGTCTCGCCGATGCCGCGGGCCTTCGCCGGGGCCATGGAGGGGTTCGTCCAGGCGGACACCCTCCTCGTCCCGGGGCTTGGTGCGACCTGCTGTACGACGCCTACGTGAGGGAGGCACGTGCGGGTGCCGCTCCCTGCGTCACCGCCCCGGCTGTTCCGTTGTCGTGGCCTCGACGGCCGCGTGGTCCCTGATCGTCTTCACGACCTGCGTGATCACGGCAGCCGTTCGGCCTTCCGCGGACTGGGGCTCGCCTGTCTGTTCCGCTCGGCGTCACGGGAGGTAGCTTGGTAAAGAGGGCCCCAAGAGGAGGGCGATTCGATGCCGTGGTTCGTATGGCTGCTCACTGCCGCGGCGCTGGGTGTCGCGGAGTTCTTCACCCTGACACTGGTCTTCGGGTTGCTGGCGGGCGCAGCGTTGGTCGCCGCTGTGGTCGCGGGCGTCGGCGTCGGTCTTCTCGGCCAGTTCGTGGCTCTCGCACTGGCGGCGGCAGCGGGTCTCGTCCTCGTCCGTCCTGTCGCGCTGCGGCACATGGAACAGCAGCCCCTCACCCGCGAGGGCAGTGACGCGCTGATCGGCAAGCGGGCCGAGGTCATGCAGGAGGTCACGGCGACCCGCGGTCTGATCAGACTCTCCGGCGAGGAGTGGTCCGCCCGAGCCCTCGACGAGAGTCTGGTCATCCCGGCGGGAGCGCTGGTGGACGTCATGGAGATCGAGGGCGCCACGGCCATCGTCTACCCCCGTGAACTCCTTCCGTGAACGGCTGAACACATAGCGACGGAGGCACTGTGGATCCAGTTGTCATCCCCATTCTTGTGGCGGCCATCGTTGTTGTCTTCCTCGTGGCCTCCGCCGTGCGGATCGTTCCGCAGGCGCGCCGCTACAACATCGAGCGGTTCGGCCGGTACCGCCGGACGCTGCAGCCCGGCCTGAACCTGGTTCTGCCGGTGGCGGACCGCGTCAACACCAAACTCGACGTGCGCGAGCAGGTCTATTCCTCCGACCCCAGGCCCGTGATCACCGAGGACAATCTCGTGGTGAACATCGACACCGTGCTCTACTACCAGATCACGGACCCGCGGGCGGCGGCCTACGAGGTCGCCGACTACCTGCAGGCGATCGACCAGCTCACCGTGACCACGCTGCGCAACGTCATCGGCAGCATGGACCTGGAGGAGACGCTCACCTCGCGCGAGGAGATCAACTCCCGGCTCCGCGCCGTCCTCGACGACGCCACCGGCAAGTGGGGCATCCGCGTCAACCGTGTCGAGATCAAGGCCATCGATCCACCGCACACCATCAAGGAGGCGATGGAGAAGCAGATGCGGGCCGAGCGCGACAAGCGCGCGGCCATCCTGCACGCCGAAGGGGAGCGGCAGGCCAAGATCCTCACCGCGGAAGGCACGAAGCAGAAGGACATCCTGGAGGCACAGGGCACGCAACAAGCCATGATCCTGAGGGCGGACGGCGAGGCGAAGGCGGTGGAGCTCGTCTTCCAGGCCGTCCATCGCAACAACGCCGACCCGAAGGTCCTGGCCTACAAGTACCTGGAGACGCTCCCGCACCTGGCGAGCAGTGACAACAACACGTTCTGGGTGATCCCGGGGGAGCTGACCGAGGCGGTTCGGACCGTCACCCGTGCGTTTGGTGATCAGTCGACGGTGGCCTCTCCGCAACCCGAGCGACCCCAGGGAGAGGGCACCGTCGACGCCGACGACACCTCGCGGGCAGGCCGGGTTCCGGAACTCGACGCAGGCTCGACGGTTTCACTCGACGCCGCGGCGGCCGCCGACGAGGCCGGGAAGCAGGCCGCCGCCGCGGTGAGCGATGCCAGAGCGGAGGCCGAGGCCGCGATGTCTCCCCAGGGTCCACGCCGAGGGCAGTCGTCCGGCGATTGAGCCCACCTTCGGTTGTCGCCGGGGACCGCCATGACGCTTCCGTGGTCCTCGGGCGACCGTGCCCGAAACAATGACCCGTACGTGTCAACAGCGCTCGTGATCAATCCATCCAGGGCGTGCACGACGGCACGGGGCCGATCGGGCCGGAGTCGACGTCGACGCGGCTGCACGACCTCCCACCAACAGGAGAGGTTCTGCCCGACCTGCTCCCGCCAGGCCGGTTTTCCGTGGCGCAGGCGGATCGTGAGCGGGCGGATGGCGATCCGCCCTGCCCACGTCCGGTCCGGTTCCGGCAACTGGGCGTACGGGAAGCTGGAGCCGGTCACCGCAGGTGCCGCGCTCCCGCATCAGATCGCAGGAGAGGCGGATACCGACGAGCCCGATGGCGCCGGCCACCCGCGGAGGGGCGTCCGGCAGCCCTCGCCCGGCAGGACCTCGGCCACTCCGGGTGACGTCCTTGAACGGATTCCGCAGATCCCCTTCCTGCGGGTACGAGCCGCACATCGTGCCGCGGTCGGTCCGTCCGGAAAGCAACGGCCTGCCCGGCGTCGGGTCAACCCGCGGCGGGGTCAGCCGGTTCACCTCCGGACTCGGGCGCAGCCTGCGGGCACCACGTACGCTGCCCGTAGGGACTTTTCTCGTGCGGGAGTACGAGCGACCGGGGTGGAGGGACGCGTACGAGCAGATGCGGGCAGCCGAGGTTACGGGCAGCCCGCTATGAACGGGGCGGCTCCCCGCCTGGAACGGGTCTGTACGGTGCGGGTGACACGAAGCGGAATTTGGACCGGCCACGCCCTCTCTTCCCTCCTGGGGCGCGGAGCATGGCGAACATCCTGATCCGGTGGCCGGGACGTGGTCGTGCATCTACTCGCCCTGAGCGGCGCCAAGGTGCGCGACGGGCTGCCCGAGGCCACTCCTGCCTGGTACGGGCCGTGCCGCTCCAGGCATTGCCGCAGATCCTGTCCGTCACGTCGGCCGTGGAGGGCACGGGGCTCGCGATGGTGCGCGTGTCGGCGGATCGTAGGAGAGCGGACGGGCGGCTCAACACCGAGCGGGCACGCGCGGCTGCACGAGGCGATCGAGAGGTGCGCAGGTCCCGGACCCGCCGAAACCTGCCCCGCGTCGTATCCCATCGCAGCAGGTCACACCTGTTCCACAAGTCGCGCTTCCAGGTCGCGCAGGTCCTTGACCAGGCTGCCGCGGACCTGTCGGGCCAGCAGCGGTGCCGCAAGCCGGTAGAAGCCGCCCTCGCCGCCCCGGACACGGATGCGGGCCAGGGTGCCGCGCGGGTGGGGCTCGAAGGCGTAGGTGACGTGCATGGGCATCGGGCCCGCCACTGAGACCATGTCCAGCAGCCGGGGCGGCTCATGGGCGGCCACCCGCAGCACATAGTCGATGCGGCGGCCGAGGAAGTACGCGGTACGGGTCACCTCGGCGCCGACGCCGAAGCCGCCTCCGTCCGCCTCCCGGGTCAGCTCGGCGGTGCGGATGCCCTGGGTCCACTCGGCATCGTGCCGCCAGTTCATGGCGTACCCGGCCACCCTCTCCGGCGGCAGCGGGACCACCCGCTCGGCCGTCACGTCGATGCCCATACCCTCACTTTCCGTCTCCTGGACCGGTCTCACCACCCGGTGCGCAGCAGATGGTTGAGGAGGAGCGCGAGCATTGCCTGGGCGGCGAGCCACGCGCGGGGGTGGGTGAGAAAGGCGCAGGAGGGGAGGAGCCACATCGCGAAGGGGAGCCAGATGCGTTCCGTCTCCGCCTTGCTCATGCCCGAGACGTCGGCGACCAGCAGAGCGAGCAGAGCGGCGGTCACGAGGAGCGCGAGGCGGAGAGTGCCACCCTCCGCCGGGCCACGCCGCAGCAGGACGGACCCCGTGCGCCGCAGCCCCGCCGCCGTCGCCAGACCCGTGATCAGCACGGTGCAGGCGAGATTGGCCCACACCCAGTAGCCGTACGGGCGTACGCCGCCCGCGCCCTGCCGGTAACGGGTGACCAGCAGCCGGTACGCCTCCCACCAGTCGAACCCGGCGAGCGTGAACATCGCCGGCACGACGGCCACTCCGGCGAGCAGTGCCACCACCAGAGCCGGCCGCTCCCGCACACCGCGCCGCCCCAGCCACAGCACCGCCGCGGCGATCAACGCGACCAATGTGAGGCCGTAGGAGAGGTAGCAGGTCAGGCCGAAAAGCAGCCCCGCTGCCCCGGCGGAGGCCAGGGAACCCCGGGTGACGGCGAGCGCGAGCACCGCCACCGCCCAGGCGGCCACCGCCGCGAAGTACGCGTCCGCCGAGGTGCCCATCCACACCGCCGCCGGTGCCAGGACCAGGAAGGGGGCCGCGCGCCGGGCCAGGTGCTCGCCGGCCAGGGCGCGGACGGTGACCAGTACCGCCACGCACGCCGTCGCGCCCACGGTGATGCACCAGGTGCCGGCCCAGCCGCCGCCCCGCAGCCCGATCCGGTCGAGCAGGACGAAGGTGAGGGTGGCGGCCGGGGGATGCCCCGCGACATGGGCGGGCCAGTTGTCGGGGGAGTGGAGCAGGATGTGGTGGGTGAAGTCCCGCAGCGCGGCCGGGATGTCGTCGAAGCGGCCGATGACCTGGAGGTACTCGTGGCGGGTGGTGAGGCGTACGGCGATGCCGCGCTGCCAGCCGTCGACCAGGGCGAGGGAGAAGGTCCAGGCCAGGGCCGTGGCCCAGGCCGCCGGGATCAGGGCTCGCCAGGAGAGACGGGCCGCCAGGGCCGGGCCGTACGCCGCGACAGCGGCCGCGACGAGTACGGCCGTCGGGGTGCCGGGGCCCAGGTGCGGTCCCCAGGACGCCAGCAGCGGCGGCCAGCCGACTCGGAGCGTGTGATCGGTGTCCTGGATGTGGCGTCCGATCAGGGCGGCCGCAGTCACCAGCAGAGCGGCGGTTGCGGCGGCGTACAGGTCACGGCGGAGATCGCGCGAGGGACCGCCGGAGCGCGGGGCGCGCGGCTCGGTGGAGGGCACTGTGTCGGGCACACCGGAACGCTAGGCCGGGCGGATGTCCCCGCACCGCCGTCCGGGCCGGACGTCAGCGTTTCGTCACAGGTCAAGGAGCCGTTCCGGGGGGTGTTCCGGCCTACGGTCGGTTCATGCGAGACGACCCGCGGCTCCCCACATCCCCCCGTTTCTGGCGCAGCCCGCTGCGTGGCCCCTGGTTCACGTCCGTACTGGGCGTCGTCCTGCTCGTCGGCGTCACCGCGCTGTTCGTGACGGGCCTGGTGTCGTACGCCGCGTACAACCCGGATCTGTCGCCGGTGAACGACAAGACGCCGGACAAGGGGGTCCTCGGCTTCTACCTCTTCGCCTGGCCGACGGACCCGCCCTGGCTGTACCGGTTCAACCAGGGCGTCCACGTCACCCTGGGCATCACCCTGATCCCCGTCCTGCTGGCCAAGCTGTGGTCGGTGGTGCCGAGGCTGTTCGCGCTGCCGCCGGCCCGCTCGCTCGCCCACGCGCTGGAGCGGATCTCGCTGTTGCTGCTGGTCGGCGGCGGGCTGTTCGAGTTCGTGACCGGCGTCCTGAACGTCCAGCTCGACTACGTCTTCCCGGGCTCGTTCTACCCGCTGCACTTCTACGGCGCGTGGGTGTTCTTCGCGGCCTTCGTGGCCCACGCGCTGCTCAAGATGCCGACGGCGCTGCGCAACCTGCGAGGACTCCGAGAGGAACGGAACGATCTGGTGCCCCCGCGTCCCGACGAGCCGACTGTCTCCCGGCGGGGCGCGCTGTGGTTCGTCGGGGGCGGCTCGCTGCTGCTGTTCGTCACGACGGCGGGGCAGAACTTCGACGCCCTGCGTCGCACCGCGCTGCTCGCGCCGCACGGCTGGGCCGACCCGGGCAGCGGACCCAACGGCTTCCAGATCAACAAGACGGCCGCGTATGCCCGCATCGCCCCGGCGGAGACGAGTGCCGACGTCTGGCGGCTGGTCGTCACCGGACGCTCCGGAACTCTCCGTCTCAGCCGCGCCCAGCTCGTCGGACTCCCCCTGTACAGCTCGGCGTTGCCCATCGCCTGCGTCGAGGGCTGGTCGACGTCCGACCAGTGGTGGCGCGGGGTGCGGCTGCGGGACCTCGCCGCGCTCGTCGGCTTCGAGGACGACCCGCCGGACGTGTTCGTGGAGTCCCTCCAGCGGCACGGTGCCTTCCGCCGCGCCGCCCTGCGCGCCAACCAGGTCGCCGACCCGCGCTCCCTGCTCGCCCTGTACGTCAACGGCGAGGACCTGTCCCCCGACCACGGCTACCCGGCCCGGGTGATCGTGCCCGCCGCGCCGGGTGTGCTGAACACGAAGTGGGTGGCCCGCCTGACCTTCGGAGACCTGTGATGCGCACGCCCCGGATCCCGGTCGGCAGTCCCTTTCAACTGCTTCTGCTCGCCGCGTCGTTCGCCCTCGCCGCCTACGCGGGGGTACGCCTCCTCGCCGATGACTGGCTCGGTGTCGCCCTGTGGATCGTGGGGGCCGCGCTGCTGCACGACCTCGTGTTGCTGCCCCTGTACGCGGCGGCGGACCGGGCGGTCGCGGGCGGACTCGGCGCGGTCGGCCGCCGGGGGTGGACGATGTACGTCCGCGTCCCGGCGGCCCTGTCGGGCCTGCTCCTGCTCGTGTGGTTCCCACTGATCAGCGGTCGGGTGGACCGGCGCTACCGCCTGGGGACGGGGCTGTCCCCGGAGGGCTTCCTGTCCCGCTGGCTGCTGATCACCGCGGTCCTCTTCGCGGGTTCGGCGCTGCTGCTGGCGATGCGCGTTGCCCCGTTCGGGCGAAGCCGGCAGCCGGGGAGGCTGCGCAGGGCGACGAAGCGGCGTCCGCCGACCGTCCACTGACCGGCCCGCTCCCAGCCCCGCGCGTACCGCAGGAGGGCGGGGGTGCCGAGCCGGGCCCAGGGGAAGGGGGAGCCGGCGGTGTCGTGGGCATCGGTGATCCGACGGGCAGTTCCTGCAGGAACAGGACTTCATCGACGAACAGAAGTTCCACCTCGACCGCGAGCGCCGGCAGAGCCGACTGCTGCGGTTCACCGGTGTCGCCACCGGTCTGACGGTGACCTCGGACGCCGAACGCCGGATCACCGTGGCCGCCGGCATGGCGGTGGACGCGCTGGGCCGCCACCTCGTCCTGGCGGCCGGCACGACCCTGGAGCTCGACGAGGACTTCGACGACCAGCAGGGCATCGAGGTGCACCTGGCCCACCGGGAGACCGCGACGGACCTGACGCCCGACGAGGCGCCCGGCGGGGCGGGAGCGCGGCGCTGGGACGAGAGCCCCAGGATCGTGGTGGTGGCTCCGGACGGCACCACCGCGGTCGCCCCGGACGACGCCCCGCGCGATCTGGACGACCACACGGTGCTGCTCGCCCGGCTCGCGGTCGCGAACGACCAAGTCTTGGTGGACCTCACCGCGGCGCAACGCTCCACCCTCTCGGTCGCGGGCGCGCTCGGCATCGGTACCACCGCCCCCGGCAGCGACCTGGAGATCGGCGACTACGGACCGCGGGACCGGCACCTGACGTTCAAGGTCGGCGGTGACGGCCATCGGAGCGGGATCCGGCTGCGGGCCGGGTCGGAGAGCGCCGACGAGGGCTACTCCCTGGAGTACGACCGGCGGCCGGTCGCGGGAGTGGGCCTGCACGTCAGGACCCACGGCCCCGACGACCCCGAGGACGGCACGACGAGGCTCTTTGTCTCCCCGGACGGCGACGTCGGCATCGGCACCACCGTCCTGGACAACACCGACGCGTGGGACCGGGTCGTCGACGTGATGGGCGCCACGAAGACCCGGCTGTCGGTGCGGACGCAGAACATCGAGGGGCGCGTGGTGGCGCACCAGGGGGGCGCGTTCGGCGCGGCGGCGGGCATGGCCGTGGCCACCGTGTCCGCCAGCCCGCTGACCCTGGTCACCTCTGTGGCGCCCCGGCTCAGCGTCACCGCCGCCGGCCATCTGGGCATCGGGACCAACACGCCTGCGAACGTCGACGGGTGGGGCCGGGTCGTCGACGTGGTGAGCACCGCCGGTGCCAAGCTGGCCGTGCGGAGCAAGTCGGTCGACGGGCAGGTCGTGGCCCACGACACGGGTGTGTACGGCGCGGCTCCGGGCATGGTCGTGGGTACCGCGACCACCAGCCCGCTGACCTTCGTCACCAGCCAGGCCAGCCGGCTCACCATCGGCGGGTCCGGCAACGTCGGCATCGGCCCCAACAAGCCCACGTCCAGACTGACCGTCAGCGCCGAGGACAACCACCTGCAGCTGCGCCGGGAGAGGATCGAGCCGGACGAGGACAACAAGTACGTCTTCCTGGAGCTGTACCAGGACGACACCGGACCGGCGACTCTTCCCGCGGTGTCCTTCAACATCAGGTTCATGCATCGCGGCTATTTCCAGCATCGGATCGAGGCTGGACGGTACGGGTTTCACTTCAAACACGGCGACCTGGCTGACGACACATACCGGGACATCTACGCCGCGCGGGTCACCGCCACGGAACTGACCGTCGGATCGGTCACCATCGGCGAAGCCGAGCTGGCCGTGCTGAAGAGACTCGCCGCAGGGGAGTTGAAGGTCACGCTCTTCAACCCCCGTCTTGCGGAGTACCTCTATGCCGACAATCGGAAGGCGGACACGGACAAGCACTACGCCCTCACGCACGTCGCACCAACGGCCACGTTCGGCGACTGGGTTGTCCAGCCCCTGGCTCAGGCATGACCACGCACCCCTGTGAAAGGCGACCGTTATGAGAGCAGAGATCGAAAAGCGCGTCTCCGAACTGGAGGCCGAATACCGCGAAGGCCAGCGGATGCTCGCCGACCTGGAGGCCAGGCAGGCAGACCTCCAGCAGACCGTGCTCCGCATCAGCGGCGCCCTCCAGGTGCTGAACGAACTGCTGGCCGCCGACGGCGCCTCGGACGCGGCGGCCCGGCTGTCCGAGCCGCTCGTGGGCGATGCCGGGCAGACGGAACAGGGCCCGACCGGTCTCGCCGTGGCGACGTAAGGGTTTCGTCATCGCTCGGGGGCTCCACGACGCCCGCCCACCGCGTTGAATGAGACGGTGACGGAACGATCTCCCGGAAGGCGAAGAGGAATGCGGCGGACTCGGAAGGCACGGCGCGGACGGCTGATCAGCGCTGCCCTGGCAGTGGTCGTCGCGGGGGCGGGATTCGGGCTGTACTGGTTCCAGCCGTGGAAGCTGTGGCAGAACGAGACAGTGAAAGAGGCATTGCCCGGCACGGTGCAGACGTCCGGAACTCCCCGTGCGAAGCCTTCCGTCACCGTCTCCCCGGCCCCCGGGCCGCAGACGGTGGCCAGCGGCGAGCTGGTCAGCCACGAACACGCCACGTCCGGCACGGTGAAGCTGATCCGGCTGGCCGACGGCTCCCATGTCGTCCGGCTGGAGAACCTCGACACGAGCAACGGACCGGACCTGAGGGTGTGGCTGACCGACGCGCCGGTGAAGGAGGGACAGGCCGGCTGGCACGTCTTCGACGACGGGGAGCACGTCAGTCTCGGCAGGCTCAAGGGAAACAGGGGCAGCCAGAACTACCCCGTGCCCGATGGCGTGGAACCGTCTCGCTACTCCAGTGTCAGCATCTGGTGCGACCGCTTCGACGTCTCGTTCGGCGCGGCCGAACTGGTCGGCTCCTGAACCGACCTCGGGATCGATGGAACCGAGGTTGTCGGTGCCTCACCGCGGCGGGGTGCCGGCGCGTCTTCGCCGACACGAAGTCCCGTAAGGACGACCTGCGCCAAGAACTCAAGGCGTGTCACGGCTTCCTGCAGTCCGGCGACACCCTGGTGATGCCCGCGCTCGACCGCTACGGCCACTTGCCCAAGGACCTGGTGAACATGTGCGGCGAGTCCCGGCGCCGGGGGGTCGGCTCCTGCCCGCTGCACGACCGCCTGGACACCACCATGCCCGGCGGTCGGCTCGTCTTCCGCGTCTTCGCCCTGCTTGCCGAGCTCATCCGCGAGTTGATCGAGCTCGCTGCCAGACCGCTACCGCTGAACTCCGGCGGGACCAGTCCCACGGGCGGCTGGTCCTGGGCGGTCGAATTCCTCACGGATACGCTGGGCCTGGAGCCTGATCGTGCATTCCCGGGCGTGGTCGTTGATCAGCCCCATGGCTTGCATGAACGCGAACACCGTCGTCGGCCCGACGAACTTCCAGCCGCGCTTCTTCAGGTCCTTCGACAACGCGACCGAAGCTGGGGATGTCGACAGGGTTTGCGGCTCGGCCAGGTCGCCTGCGTCGGGTTCGTAACGCCACACGAATGCCGCCAGTGATCCCTCGCGTTCGACCAGTTCCTCCACCCGTCGGGCGTTGTTGATCACTGCCTCGATCTTGCCGCGGTGCCGGACGATGCCCGCGTCGCCCAGGAGTCGCTGGACGTCGCTCCGGTCGAATCGGGCGACGGCCGGGACCTCGAAGCCCGCAAAGGCGGCTCGGAAGTTCTCGCGCTTGGCGAGGATCGTGCGCCAGCTCAGTCCGGACTGGAAGCCCTCCAGGCTCAGCTTCTCGAACAGGCGACGGTCGTCGCCGACGGGAAAGCCCCATTCGGTGTCGTGGTAGGCGAGGAACTCGGGGGCGGCTCGACTCCAAGGGCAGCGCGGCTCGCCATCGGGGCCGAGGAAAGGCGCCGTCACAGCAGGAAACTCAGCCGCTCGTTCGCCATCCCGGGCGCGATCTCGATGATCTCCGCCCTGACGACGTCCTGTGCGACGAACGGGTCCTCGTCGACGCGCTTCTGCAGCAGTTCGTGCGAGGTGTCGTGGGCGAGGACCGCGCCGCCGAGGCCCGGCTGGATGCTGCCGACCAGCAGGAAGACCCCGTCGTCCAGACCGCGCTTGATCCACTCCTGGTGGCCGGCCATGTGCTGCCCGGCGGCGGCCTTGTTGTCGGAGAACCGAAGCAGGACCACGAACATGCGATCTCTCATTTCTCGTAGGTGTGCAGCCAGTTGCGCATACGGTCGACTTCACGCTGGATGAATCCCTCGTCGCGGAAGGCGTTGGCCATGACGGCGACGCCTTGGCTGAAGGCGAGCACGCGCATCGCCAGCTCGTCGGCCTGCTCGGCTGCCCCGAGCAGCGCGAACTGCTCGCGGAGCCAGGTGCGGAACAAGGCGAACGGACGGCCGGCCTGGCCGAGCATGGCGTGGTCCAGCTTGGCCAGCTCCGTGGTCAAGGTGCCCACGGGGCAGCCGTAGTCCTGAATGTCGGCGCGGTTGGTCGACACGATCTCGATGTACCGCATGATCCGGCCGGCCGGGGTGGACGCTTCGGCCTCCCACTGCTCCAGCATCCGCCGGGTGTCGGCGAGGCGGGCTTCGATCACCGCGTCCAGGATCGCGTCCTTGGACTTGAAGTGGTAATAGAAGTTGCCCCGCGACAGGCCGACGGCTCTGGCGATGTCCGCGAACGAGGTGTGCTCGTAGCCGTGATGGTAGAAGAGCCGGTCGGCTGCCGCGACGATCTGCTCGCGGGTCGCCGCAGCAGTCACAGTGATCTCCTCACGTCGTAGGACAGTCGACCTAGAGCCATCAACGTAGGTCAGCTGTCCTAGATCGTCAAGCGGTTGACACCACCGGTGCGGGCGATCTGACATGACGGCGCTCTGGGGCAACGGTCCTGCGATTCGCCACAGCGCTGGAGTTCCCCACGCCCCTCGAATTGTTCGCGCCGTTCGCCGGCGCCGACGGGTGCGTTTCGCTGTTGATGGTCGCCCACTACCGCCACCTCACCAGCGCACCTTCGACATTTCCAGCCACTTGACGATCTACAGGAGCTTCAGAGTCAAGATGAGAGCCGTGTCTGAACCGGTGATCCGTTCGGCAATTGGTGGACTTCTGGTCGAAGGCGATGCTCAGAGTCGGCGGACGTACCACAGCACGGCGGCCACCACAGCGACGGCAAAGATCACGACCAGCACCGTGATCCCGTGGCTGCCGACGATGCGGACATCGGCGGCCAGGGCAATCCAGGCAAAGAGAGCCGGCAGGAAGCAGGCGACCAGGGTACGAAGCGCCACCAGGAGAAGCCCCGGCCGCAGGATGGCCTGCTGCGCCGGCTTCTGCGCGTCCGATGTCTCATGCGGGGCGAAGTGGCGTGCGGTACGTGCGGCAAGTCGGTGGGTCGCGCGTCGGTACATCTCCCCGCTCGCCGGGACCCAGACGAGCGGCAGCACCATGCCGATGGCGACCAGCGCTCCCACGCCCGCCCACAGCGCGGCTTTTCCGATCTTTCCGCGCGGTTGGTCCTCCGGAGCGAGCAGGCCGATGAGATACGCCTGCCGCCTGACCGTACTGAGCCAGCTGCTGCGAGATGCGTCGGCCCCGCTGCCGGGTTTCGTGTTCCTCAACGCCGACTCGGCTTGTCCGATGGTCGGATAGACACCCTGGATCACCAGAATGTCCGCCACCACCGCCTGATCTCTGGGGTCGCGTCCGGACAGGGCGGCCAGTTCAAGCACCATGCGGAGCTGTGCGAGCAGTGCGCCGCAGAACGCAAGCGGCAGCAGCACCATGAGCGGGCCTCCCAGGAACGACCCCTCAACCACGGCTGTGCGCACCCCACGGCGTACCACCCGCTCCTCCAGATCGTCGGCGTTTGCCTCACGTGCCGACGTGGACTGCTGCTGGGCAACCCACTCCGCCGCTGCCGGGCCGAGGAGTTCGACGGCGAACACAGCCATGCGTTCCGGCATGTGGCGGGGATCGGAGCGGACCGTCCTCAGCAGTCTCCTGGTCGCGCCGGGAGTACGGCGCCCCGCCGGCTCGGCGTCGTTCATCCTTCGCAGGCTAGCCAGCGTCTGACGGTGACGGTGACGAGGCACTGGGGCATGTCGAGCCGCCGATCGACTTCGGGATGTACACGCCGCCCGTGCAGGGTGCGACCTGGAAGATGTAAAGGGAGCCTTGGGTGCCCATCATGTACACGCGGCCGCCGTATCCGATGTTGATGAGGCTTCCTGTGGTCGTGGCGGGATGGGCCTCGCTCTGGGCGAGAGTCTTTCCGGTCTTCTCTTCCAGCCACATCAGTGTTTCCTCGTAGTTGGAGTCCTCGGCGAACGCCTTGGCGGGGGTGTTGTCGAGGACGTTCTGTGTCAGGAGGACCCGCTGGTCGGTCGGTCCGATCGTGGCGAAGTAGTCGCCCATGGTGATGTCGTCCCGCTGCCATTTGACGGTCATCTTGCCGGTCGCCTGGTCGAGGTGGACGGCCCAGATGCCCGGGACGAGCCAGTCCTGCATGAACAGCAGGCTGTTTTCGGGGTCGGTGGAGAATGCGGCTGCGGACGTGCTCAGGCTCGCTCCACGGGCCGGCAGCTTCTCGCCCCACGGGCACAGGCGGCTGGAGTCGTTGGGATCGTCCTGGCTGACCGCGAACGCGCAGATGGGCACGGTTTTCGATGGCGCGGCGTTGGCGTTGGCGATGATCCACTTGCCGATAACGGCGGGGGCGTCACCGGCGCCCTGGCCCTTGAGCAGGTACTTGGGTGCCCACTCTTTGTCTTCGGTGAGCTTTCGGGCCTGCTCGTCCCAGCGGACTCGGATGATGGTCTCGGTTCCGGCGATGTAGCTGTAGATGTTGTTCTGCCAGGTCGTCACGATCGGGCGGGCCACGACGGCCTGGCTCAGTTTGATCTCGTTGACGACCGCGAGCGTCTCCGGGTCGAGGACAGCCATGGTCGTCTTCGGGTTCGCTGCGGTGGCTCCGGGGCAGGAAGACAGGGCGTAGTTGCCGTAGGTATTGCATCCGGCCGCACGGTTCTGGCTCTTGAGCAGGATGTGGCCCCGGTCGTCGGGCAGGATGTGGAACCCGTCGAAGTTGGCGTCTTTCTGCGGGCCGTCGAGCATCCGCACCTCTTCATGGGCGAGGATTGCGCCCGTACCGGGGTCGAGGCGGTAGACGTGCGGGCCGAATGCCGCGTAGACGCCGCTCTTGCCGACCGCCATGCTCGGGGCGGGGTTGAACTGGCCGTTGATGTTGATGTTCAGCAGTGGTCGGCGCCAGATCTCCTTGCCGGTCGAGGGGTTGAACTTGGACACGTACGGTCCGGGCGCGTAGACCTCCAGTCCGCTGCTTCCGCCGATGAGGTAGGCGTCGTTGGGTCCGCCGAAGGTGACGAAGACGATGCCACCAGGGTAGTTGGTCTCGGACTTGTACATGAAGACCTGGTTGGGCCCCTTGGAGTCACCGGTCCACGTCGCGCACGGGTATACGCCGCTGTGGATCGAGTCGGTGTGCTCGGGGGCCCCGATCACGGGCGGGTAGTTCACCATGCTGTTGGCCGGGTCGGCGGCGTAGCTCTTCATGCACGCGACCTCTGTGGGGATCGCGTTCAGATCCCCCGTGAGGGGCCCGGTGTTGGCCAGGGGGCTTTCGGCGAACCCGCTGAGGCTGTTCGCGATCTGGGGCGTGGCGCCCTTCACCAGCGGCACGATGATGAGCACCGCCAGCACAGCCACCGCCACGACCACCTCGAGCAGCGGCTTGAGGACACGCCAGAGAGCATGCAGGAACCGTCTCATGCCCCTGCCCCTTCCGTCGTGGGCCTGGTCGGGACGGGCCCCGACTTCGCGGGCTCCTCGGGGCGGCGGTATTCACGGAAGGTGAGGACGAGGCTGGCGAGCAGAAGCCACACCACGAAGGCGGTCCACCAGGTCCACAGCCCGAGTGCCCCGGTGGCGGGGTTGAGTACTCCACTCAGCCAGAACGGGCTGGTGAACGCCAGTACGGACAGCACCGCGGTCAGCAGCGCCAGCCATCCCAGCCAGCGGCTCATCGCCCCGGTGTGCAGGATCACCTTGCCCACCGCGAAGAAGAACAGCGAGAGCACTCCGCCGCCGAGCGCGAACAGCACAGCCGAACAGGTGAAGAGGGCGGGTGCGGCGTTCGCCTGCGCCGGACTCGTCGTCAGTAGCACCGAGTACGTCAGAGCAAGGCCTACCAGCATCAGCACCGAACCGGCACCCGCCCCGACCAACGCGATCACAGAGCCCCGCGCCGACTGACCCTCGGCTTCGCTCAGGACCCGCCACAAGGACCCCAAGAACCAGAGGAACAGAGCGATCCCCAAGGTGGTGAACAGCACCTGCAACCTGATCTGGTTCGGGTTCTGGGAGAAGAAGTCATTCACCGTCTGTGCGTTCTCGATCGACGGGTACGGCGTGTCCCCTGTGGGATCGGTGCTCATGAACATGATGAATGCGATCACGAACATGACCGTCGCGAGCAGCCCGCTCGCCGCACCCATCTGGTCCCAGTCGCGGCGTTCAGCCACGGAACCGCTCCTCTCCTGAAAACGCGCCTCGGCGTTCTCCAGCTACCTGCGGGGCATCCGTCCCTACAAGGTCGATGGAACGCAAGCGGCTATACCTTTGCCTGATTCGGCACATTAGCCCGGTGGATGATCTAAGTCATATTTTATGTATCTTTAGAGTGATTTGACTTGATCCGGACTGGGCGTCCCGTTTTCTGTGGCCGTGGGATCAATAGCCGGCGACAAGCGGCCCGCGCGCAAGCCCAGCATGGTCAGGAAGAAGAATGCGACACCTGCGAGAACGACCACCGCGCGGCGGTGTTCACCCCTGATCCGGAAATCCTCGCGCATCTCAGGCTGCCTGCGCGAGGTAGTACGGGGTGACATCGCGCCGGTCGGCGGGCTTGGCCTTGCGGCGGGTGAGGCGGCGGGTCATGAGGGTGATCGCAGCCCATGTGATCAGCGATTCACTGACCTCGGGGAGGTGTTCGTGGTCGCGGCAGTGACGGCGGGCCCTCGTGATCCACGACCAGGAGCGCTCCACCACCCACCTGCGCGGCAGGACGACGAAGCCCTTGGCGTCCGGCGGGCGCCGCACCGTTTTGATGGTGATGTCGAGGTACTTCTTCGCCCAGTCCACCAGCTTCCCCGCGTAGGCGGAGTCCGCCCAGACAATGGCGATCTCGGGGTGCGTAGAGGTTGCAGAGTCCTCCCGTTTCCCGTCGTGACCACGCGACCTGCGAGTTCTCGCCCGTCTGATGCAATTCCCGAGGGTTCAGGTAGATCTCCGTGGTGGATAGATGAGCGTGGCCGAGGACCCACTGCACGTCGGTCAGCGACATCTGCGGGTCGCGGGCCATCCGGTAGGCCGCGGTGTGCCGGAGGTCGTGCAGGGTCCAGTTCGACCCGAGCAGGTCGTTGGCGCGGTTCAGCATGGCCCGGACGGCGTGGTAGTTCAGGTGCCGCCACGGACGCCGCAGGGTCCACCACAAGGTGTGGTTGCGGCCGCGGGGTGCCCCCTTGCACCAGGCCTCCTCCTGGCCCGCCGCAGCCAGACGAACGCGTCGGTGGAGGCGGGAAGCTGCTGGTAGGCGCCGGTTCCCTTGCGCGTCACGCCGATGAGCTGCTGGCCGGGCAGGGCGTCTTTCTCTCGGCTGGTGAGCAGTTCCTCGGCGCGGGCACCGGTGGAGACCCAGCAGGCGAGCAGGGCCCGGTCGCGGTTGTACTTCAGCGTGGCGAACAGTGCGTTGAACAGCTCGTCGGGATCCGCCGCGGGATGCGCTTGGGGACTTTCGACCGGTAGCGGCCCTGCCGCTCGGGACGGAAGGGGGCCATCGGGTTGTGGTGGGCATGAGCCCGGCTAGCGCGGCGGGAGCGGTCCAGCGGGAAGGGATTGACGATCGGCCCGGTGCCTTCTTCGAGGTGGAAGTCGTAGAAGGTCCGCAGCACCGTCTCGCAGTGGGCTCGAGTGGAGGCTGCGTACTTCTGGCTCGGCGCGGGCCTGCCAGTGACGGGGTTCGGCGTCCCTGGTGCCGCCCGACGCGATCCTCGCTGAGTGGGCACGGTGTCCGCCGGGATGCCCTTGCGCTGGTGCCGCCAGTGCACGCGTACCGGTTTGTCGGCGAGCTGAAACCAGAGGGAGAAGTCCCGGGCCTCGATCCTGGTTGCCTGGTTCCAGGGCACATCCAAGGCCCACAGGAAGCGGTACCACCGAAGCAGATCCATGCCGTACGAGCGGATTGTCGTTGGCGGCTTCGACGCAGCGTGGAGCTCCGCAACGTAAGCCGCCACCGGCTCCACGGCAGTCCCGGCCGGGTCAACCAGCACGTATGGCTTCCACGGATCTCCGGTCTCGACTAACCGGCCGATTTCAGGCAGGACAAAGCTCGCCAGGTCCCTCCCGGGACCGGTTGGATCAACCATGGCGGGAACCTAGCAGAACCGCATCTGACCTGCGAAAACTCCGGATCTAGTTCAGTCAAAACACCGCGCACCCGTGCCACGTTCGCATGCACGACGGTGCGTCGTCATCGATCAGATGCCGATGGGACTGGTCCGCTCGAAGTGCTCGCGGGCATGGCGGCTGTGCTCGACCTGGGCGTGATTGACCTGGTGCCTGGCCGTGTCGTCGCTCATGGCACGGAAGGCGACGTCCGGGCGGCGCAACATGTCCGTGGTCCCCTTGCCCGCTACCTCCTCATCGCGGGCCAGGATGTGGATGGCGTTGACCTTCTCCTGCGTGGTCACTTGGTGCCCGACCCGCCGCTTGGCCGCATCCGGAGTCCACCAGCGACGGACGGTAGACTCGTCCAGCGGCGGGTGCTCCAGCGCGTCGAACCGCTCGGTCTCGTCCGCGATGTGCGCCAGAGTTCGGTGGACGGTGTAGGAGACGTCATCTCGGCGGCGGTTCCCGGGGAACCGCGAGGCCGTCCAGCGCCGGCTCGCCACCGCGGCATAACTCAGACCGATGTCCTCCGCCAGCATGAACAGCGCCTCACGCACCGTCAGCAGGTCCTCGCCGGGGCCGTCTCCTGCTGCCCGCCATGTGGGCGCATCGGCTCGATCTCCAAGGCCCGGTCCCCAATTTGGAACTGCCCCTTCGTCTGCTGCAGCACCACATCCCGCAGCTCGGCCACGATCTGTTCATACCGCTGCCTGCTGACGCTTCCGACCTTGTTCGTGACGGCCGCCATCGTGGCCACCACCCCTCGCGGCCGGAGCCCGGTGGACCGGACCGCCGGTGAGAACACCCCGGTCCTGCCAACACCGGTGTCGCATCCGCCAGATCATCCTCCGACAATGGCGAGAACTGGCGGAAAGTGGGCGAGCCATATGAAAAATGGGGCCTGTTGACCGTTCACTCAAGCGTCACCCGGACGGCTCGGCGAACGCATCCCTCCGATGGCGCCAAGCCCTCTTGCGGCAGCCGGGCGAGCAGTACACCGCGTCGCCGCGGTGATCCACCCCACCAACCCGGCCCACCCCGCACTCCGGGCAGATCCGCCGCCCCTCACCGTGCTCCAATGCCGTCACTCGCCGCCGTAACCGCTGCACCCGGCGCCACTGCCTTGAACGACACAACCCCGAGCAGTACACAGCCCGGGGTGCGGCATCCGGCCCCAACAGCACGCCACACCCGGGACAACGCCGCTCGCTCAGCGGCCCGCTGACCCCGGCCACTCGATCAGCCCAGCCCCGCCCAACGGCCCAGAAAGCCGGTTCGGAAACGGGCACTGATGCAGGTTATCCACGTGCTTGGTCGGCGCGATACGCCGCTGCAGTGACCGCCCGTCCCGCGAGGTAACCCGTTCGTGCGTGCCGCGCCCCGTTTCCTGACGCCTCGTCGACGGCGTCCTGACGGCATCCGGCATGCGGACCCTTGTGAAGACTGCCGGTGGGCGGCAGTGCGCGGACCGGTGGCCGTCGAGGAAGATTGGTTCAGGGAAGCACGGTTCCGATGCCGGACACCGGAAGGTGCGGCCACCGGAACTGGAAGCAACACCGCTGCCGGACCCGGACGTCCAATGGACTTCAGCGACCGGTACACCACCCGTGCTCACCCGCCCACGCTGCGGTGAGCACAGGTCTTGTACCGAGAGAGAGGAGCAGCTGTGACGCCGTTTCTCGTGCCGCTCGCCGTGGCTGCCCTGGTCGTGGCCGTCTGCACGACGGTGCTGGTCCGTCGGGACCGGCGCCGGATGGCGGAGAGCGTGGAGAGCCTCCGCATCGAGACGGCCGCCACTCGTGGCCTGCGGGACTCCCGCCGCAGGGCGCATGCCTACCAGAACCGGTTCTTGCGCGAGCACGACTGAGCGCCTGGACCTTCGCAGGTCCGGGAGCGCCTTCGCCGGGGGCTGCGCTGGCCGCCGCCCCCAGGAGTTCGAACAGCAGACGCGAGGCCTGACCGCTTCGTATCCGAACGCCGGGTCGAGGGCGCACGTGACGGGTTCCCAGCCGGCGGGAAAGGCTGCTGCGCTCGGCGTCGTACATCGCCGGAGCAGGAGCCGTCGCGTTGACGCGAACCTAGCGCGGTGTGTCCCGCTGCGGCTGCCGGGAAGCGAAACGCTCGGCGAGTTGCGAGCCGCACATCAGACCGGCGGCGAACATCATCAGCCCGAACTGCGCGGGAGACGCCAGGAACGCCGACTCCTCGTCGTCCAGGCCGCTCAGCCGGATCACCGGCGTGACCATCCCGCTCGCCCAGAGCACCAGCAGTGCGACGCCCCGGACGCGGACTCCCGCAGGGCTGAGGCGTAGCCGCACCCATCGAGGAGCCCAGCCTCGCCATGAAGCGAGGGCGAGCGGCAGAGCAAGCAGCGACCAGCCGCACAGCCACAGCAAGTCGAACACGAGTCACCCTTTCTGTTTCCTGTCGGATGTGCCGCGCCATGCCGGCGCATCCGACACCGTTTCCGCTTCAGGCCGACGCGAAGTAGCGCAGCCACACGTACCCGGCCGACAGCGCCACCGTGACGACGGTGACCACGAGGCCGTACTTGGTGAACTGCCAGAAGGAGATGGGCTGGCGGTTGCGTTCGGCGATACCGAGGACGACGACGTTGGCGCTGGCGCCGATCGCGGTGGCGTTGCCGCCGAGGTCCGCGCCGATGGCCAGCGCCCACCACATGACGTGGTCGGGGTCGCCGCCCATGCTGTGCACGAGGTCGGAGGTGATCGGGGCCATGGTGGCGACGTAGGGGATGTTGTCCACGATGCCGGACAGCACGGCCGAGGCGCCCAGCAGCAGCATGGAGCCGCCGAGTTCGTTGTCGCCGATGGCGTCGGCGAGCGAGCGGGAGATCTCGCCGATCACGCCCGTCTCGATCAGGCCGCCGATCATGATGAACAGCCCCGCGAAGAACGCCAGCGTGGGCCACTCGACCTCACCCAGAACGTCACGCGTCTCCGCGGAGGAGACAGCGATCAGCAGGCCGGCGCCGAGCAGGGCGACGACGCTGGGCGCGTAGTGCAGCACCGGATGCAGCACGAACCCGGCCACTACCAGGGCCAGTACCGCGAGCCCCTGGACCAGCAGCCGGGGGTCGCTGATGGCTTCCTTCTCCTCCAGCGCCATGATCTCCTCGGCGCGTGTCTCGTCGTAGACGAAGGACGCGCGGAACAGGAAGCGGCACAGGGCGAGGAGAACCACCACCAGAACCGCCGACAGCGGGGCGAGGTGGACGAGGAAGTCGTTGAAGGACAGCCCGGCACGGCTGGCGATGATGATGTTCGGCGGATCACCGACCAGGGTCGCCGTACCACCGATGTTCGACGCGAACACCTCGGCGATGAGGAAGGGCGCGGCGGGCAGCGCGAGTCGCTCGCAGACCAGGAGGGTCACGGGGGCGACCAGCAGGACCGTGGTCACGTTGTCGAGGAGCGCCGAGGCGAGCGCGGTGATCACGACGAGCATCACCATGACCCGGAACGGCCTGGCCCGTGCCCGCTTCACCGCCCAGATGGCCAGGTACTCGAACATGCCCGTCTTCTTCAGCACGCCGACGATCATCATCATGCCCATGAGCAGGAAGATGACGTTCCAGTCGACGCCGGAGTGCTCGGAGAAGAAGGCCGACGAGTCGTCGGTCGCGCCGATCGCCAGCATCAGCGCGGCACCGCCCAGCGCGGCGCCGACCCGGTGGATCTTCTCGCTGATGATCAGGCCGTACGTGGCCACGAATACGACGACCGCCGCCCAGCTCTGCCAGTTGTTCACGTTCCTCCGACAAGTCGTTCCGACAGACGGGCCGCCGTATCCGCCCCCACCAGCCGGGGGCGGCCGTCGCCATGGCGCTCGACGACGGCGACCAGCGGGGTGTGGGTGCGGGCCACGAGAGCCGCGACGTGCGTGACTCTCGCCTCCAGGGTGACCGCCGGTGGTCGCACCCGGTGGCGTGGCAGCCACTGCGCCACCGTGAGCCTGGCGAGCCTCTCCAGCGCGTCGTCCAGGACCCGGTCGTCGAATCCCGCGGCGTACTCCGGGTCCGTCAGCGCCTCGGCGGGCAGAAGCGGGCCGATCAGCTGCGGGCCCGCCACCGCGGCGTACGGCCACCCGGCACGGTCCACGACCAGCAGCGCGGGCAGCCGCCGCTCGACCAGCAGCCGGGCCGCGCCCCGCGCGTCGTCGTCCACGCCGACGCACGGATAGGGCTCCGAGAGGTCACGCGCCGACACGGTCGGCCCCCTGGGCGGTCCGGGGTGAGTCGTTGCCGCCGGACACACCGGCCAGGTCCTCGACATCGAACATGCGGGCGATCGGCACGTCCGTCGAGCTGTGCGCGACGATCGAGAACGCGATGCACACCGCGATGAGCGTGTACGCCTCCTCGCCCTGCGGAATCCCCGCCTGGAGCACCAGCAGCCCGTACACGACCGAGGCGAACCCCTTGGGCCCGAACCAGGCGGCGACCAGTTTCTCCTGGCGGGTGAAGCGGGTGCCGAGCAGCGACAGCAGCAGCGACGCCGGCCGGATGAGGACGATCGCCAGGACCACGGCGACGTACCCGCCGAACGACAGGTCCCCGAAAAGCTGCGGTGTCAGCAGCGCACCGAAGACCAGCAGTGCCGCGAACTTGGCCAGCTCCGCCAGCGCCTCTCCCAGCGGCTCGAACGACTCCTTCGCCTCCAGGGAACGCGCGGTGAGTACGGCGCCCGCGGAGAAGGCGGCGAGGTAGGGATTGGCGTGCGTCAGGTGGCAGGCCGCGTAGAGGATAACGCCGATCGCCAGCGGCAGCAGCGGTTGCAGCTTCGGCTCGGCGCCCAGCAGCCGGAACCGCACCAGCTCGATCACCGCGAACGGCAGGACGACGCCGAAGACCAGTCCGAGGGCGAGTTCCAGGGCGATCTTTCCGAGCGACGCCTCGGCGTGCCCGGTGGTCGGCCCGGCCGCGGCGATCAGGACCAGGACGACCGGCAGGGCCAGCCCGTCGTTGATGCCGCTCTCCACATTCAGCAACTGCCGCAGCTTCGCCGGGACTTCCTTGCGACTGACGATGGCGGAGGCGAACACCGGATCGGTCGGCGCGAGCACCGCTCCGACCAGGAAAGACGTCGTCCAGTCCAGGCCCACCAGGTAGTGGGTGATCAGCGCCATGCCCACGAACGCCAGCGGCATGCCGAGGCCGAGCGCACGGGCCGGGCTGCGCCAGTTGGCCCGCAGCTTCGGGAACGAGACGTGCATGCCGTCGGTGAACAGCACCGCGAACAGCGCCAGGTCGGCCGTGACGGACACGATCTCGCTGTCCGGGGTGATGTGGATCAGTCCCAGGAAGCCGTCGCTGACGAGCGCGCCGCCGACCAGGAAGAGGAAGGAGGTGGACAGGACGGTCCGGGCGGCCAGACCTGACAGCAGTACCGCGATGAGCAGCGCCACCCCGAACACCACGACGAGCACCATGACCCGGACCCCCGATCGGTGAAGAGACTTGTCCCTGAACCGCCGACCAGACTTCCCGGCACACCGTGGGGAACCCTACACGTTCTTTACGCGACGATGGCAGGTCCTTGACGCGCACCTCTGCGCTCCTGTGCGTTGCCGGAACCCGGCAACGCACAGGAGGCGGTGGTTACTCGGGGCTCGTTCCGCGAACGGGGGGCGGAGTAGCCGGACCGTCGGCGGTCGGCGGATCGTCGGTGGCGCTCTCGGACTGACCCGCCGTCGGCCGGTTGCGTCCCCCCGACGCCCCAGGGGCCTCGGCGGGCAGCCAGGAGAAGAGTCCCAGCAGTGCCACGAAGGCGGCCACAGCGCCCAGGATCCGCAGCACCCGTCGGGTCCTCGCCCGGACGTCGAGGTGCCGCCATGAAGGGTCGGGCCATGGGTCGTCCGGCAGCCAGATGTCGCCGATGGAATCGGTCTCAGGCAGGAGGGTGCCGTCGCGGTGGGCCGCGCGCTCGCGCGCCGAGGGCTCCCGCGGGGCGGATCTGCGGATCGCTTCCTCGGTGTCGGTGAGGAACTTCAGCCAGACACTCTCGGGGACGAGAGGATCATGGGGAGTCACTGCGTGCGACCTCTCCCTTTCCGGGCAGTGGGGAAGTCTGCCGACGGCCGGCACGCCTGACCCGTGCCGCATCCAATGTGCCAGCTTCACTCCTGGGCGCCGAATCGGCGGACGACCGCCGGCCGACTCCCCCGGACTCGATCATTGCACAGTGCAAAATAAGATCGCCACCCCATGGTCCAACGGGGGTGTCGCGTGTCCCGTGTCCGTGTGTCAGCGGAGTGGGTGCTGCGGGTCGAACGCTTCGAGGCGGACGAACGGGATGGCTCGGCCCGCCTCGCGGTACGACGACTCGCCGCGGTCGGTGGGCAGGCCCAGGAATCCGCACAGCCGGCGAGCCGCCCGAGGGTGGCGCCGGGCGTACTCCGCCATGATGTCCGAGCCTTCGTCGGCAGAGAGGAAGACCGCGGTGACGGCGTGATGGCGGTTGCCGGACTGTATGACGGTCTTCGGGTGCGCGCGCAGGTTGCGGAACCAGTCCGAGGCGGGACCGAAGCCCGCGGCGACGGTCCATGAGCGGCTCGGCGCCTCGTGCGCCACGACCTCCAGGACCGCCTGGCGGTCGAGGCCGGTCCTGCGGCCCACGTGGTGCAGGAGCAGGAAGCGCCCGCCCATGACGGGGCCCAGTCCGGCCCGGAAGAGGAAGACGGGGGTGCGGGCGGCCAGGCGTCGCCAGCCGGTGGGGAGGGGTGGATTGACGGAACGGGTCTCTCTGTGGGGCAACGTCGCCTGCCATGAGGGTCGTCGGGCGCCGCTCGGGGCTCGATCGGGTAGAGGGCTGGTGTGGAGGCCGCTTCAGTGGGGCAACTTTTGCATAGTCTAAACTCGGCAGGGGTGCCTTTGCCTGCTGATGGGGGAAGGCTGCCCCGGAGTCGCGACACCGCAGGAGGACGTCCATGGCCACGACCAGACGGGTGCCCCGTTCCGGTTCCGGGGTCCTGGCCTGGATGCCGGTGGCCGCGATGATCGTGGTTGCCGTCGCGGACGTCGTGGCCGGACCGGGCGTGGGGTTCCTGCCGCTCGTCTCGCTCGGGCCCGCCTTCGCGGGGCTGGTGGGAGGCTGGCGGCGGACCGCGCTGATCGGCTTACTCGCTCTGGTGCTCTGCCTCGCCCTCGGGATCTACGACGGCCTGTTCGAAGGCCGTCGTGGCTTCACCGCGCTGGTTTCGGTGGCCGGTGTCACGGGGGTGGGCATTGCCGCGGCCGTGATGCGCTCACGCCGGGAGGCCGAGCTGGCCAGCGTGCGCTCCATCGCCGAGGTGGCTCAGCGGGTGCTGCTGCGCCCGGTGCCGAGAACCGCGGGCCCGCTGCAGGCGGCGGTGTCGTACACCTCCGCCGTCGCGGAGGCGCGCATCGGTGGCGACCTGTACGAGGTGGTCGCCTCGCCGCACGGCATCCGGGTCATCGTGGGCGATGTCCAGGGCAAGGGACTGGCCGCGGTGGAGACGGCCGCCGTGGTGCTCGGCGCCTTCCGGGAGGCGGCCCACGACGAGCCCGATCTGATGGGGCTCGGGGAACGGCTGGAGCGGAGCGTGGCCCGGGAACTCGAGGGGGAGAAGTTCGTCACGGCCGTTCTCGCCGAGATCGGGCGGGACGGCGGGGCGGTGTTCCTGAACTACGGGCACCCACCTCCCATGGTCGTACGCAGGGACGGCGCGGTGGAGTTCCCCGAGCCGCTCGCCTACGCGCTGCCGCTGGGCCTGGGCGCCCACGGGGCCGAGGGGCCCAAGCCCTACCAGGTGGACTTCGAACCGGGTGAGCAGATCCTGCTGTACACCGACGGGGTGAGCGAGGCGCGGGACGAGGGCGGGGCGTTCTACCCGCTCGCAGACCGGGCCTACCTGCTCAAGGAGCCGGACGCGCAGCTGGCCCTGGAGGCGGTGAGGGAGGACCTGGTACGGCACACGGCCGGGCCGCCGCACGACGACGCGGCGATGCTTCTGCTGCGGTTCCATGGTCATGAGAAGGGAAAATCTGTTCCCGACGCGTGAGTGACCAGGAGCTTCGGCACGATAGAAAGGACATATGCCGGAGCACACGAGCCCCCTCGGGGCCATGGACGATGTCGACGAGGTCACCCGGGCGGTGCTGACCGCGTCCCGGCTGCTGGTGGCCGTCTCCGCCCGCTCGCTGGCGGCGGTCGAGGAGCGCGTCACCCTCGCGCAGTTCCGCATGCTCGTCGTGCTCTCCAGCAGAGGTGCCACCAAGCTGGTCGCCCTCGCCGACCTGCTCCAGGTGGCGCCGTCGACGGCCATGCGCATGGTGGACCGGCTCATCGCCGCCGGGCTCGCCGACCGCCGGACCAACCCCGGCAACCGCCGCGAGACCCTGCTGCAGCTCACCGACGAGGGGCGGCGCACCGTCGAGGAGGTCACGGCCCGGCGCCGAGAGGAGATCGCCGCGATCGTGGCGCGACTCAGGCCGACGCAGCGACTGGCGCTCGTCGAGGCCCTCGGGGCCTTCAACGAGGCCGGCGGGGAACCGCCCGCGCCGACGGCCGCGGACGACGCCGAACCGCATCCGCTCGGGTGGGGGCCCGACGCGGTGATGGCCCACGAGTGATCCTCCCCTGACCTCGGTGCCGCTCTGGGCTGTGTGGTCCGGACCGAGCACGGAGCACGTACCCGGCGTTCCCTCTGCTCCCGCTCGCTTTGCATAATGCAAGGGATACGGAGCCGAACTGGTCCGGGGCGGGACGGAAGGACGGGTGGCCATGCGTCGGTCGAGTCGCCCGTCGTGCCCCGTGGAGTCGCGGCTGGCGGGACATGTGCGTGCCACCGTGTGGGGGCCTGCCGAGTTCGTCGGGCTGCCGCCTCGCTGGCTGGTCGGGGAGGGGGTGCTCGCGGTCGCGCTGGCCGTTCTGGGCATCGTCGGTACGGCCATGGTCGGTGCGTGGACGGGACGTGCGGCGCTGGCCGACGGCGCGGTCGGCCTGGTGTGCGCGCTGGCCCTCGCTGTCCATCTGATCGTGGTGCGGGCGGGCCGGGCGCTGGTGGGCGTCGTCGCCGTGCTCGCGGTGGGCCTGGCGGCGCAGGCTCCGCAGGCCGCCGCCGGCGTCGTCCTGGCGGAGCAGGGGCGGGTGCAGATGGTGGAGGTGACGTCCGTACAGGACGGTGCGGACGCTCGGGGCGGGCGCAACCGGTTTCTCTGCTCCGTGGCCGACGACCGCGGTGTGCCGCTGTCGGTGCGTATCTGGCGAGGTTGCGGGCAGGCCACCCGCCCCGGCGACGCTCTCGCCGTCGTCTATGACCCACGGGGGCGGGTGCCTCCGCGCGGCGTCGTGGCCGACGGGGGAGGAGCGCTGCGTGCGCTGCTCGGCCTGGCCGGGTGGGTGGTCGCTCTTCTCGCCGTGACGGTCGCCGCGGTCGTGCGCTCCTACCGGTCGTCCATCCCGTCGGCCGGTCGGTGCGGGGGCGCCGGCAGCCGTTGATCATCCGGCTGTCGGGCTGGGTGTCGGGTTCGCGGTATTGACGTTGAGGTCGGGGCGGGGGGTGAGGACGACCATGGGGGCGCCGGGCTGGGGCGGGGGAGGGGTGAGCTGGTCCTTGGGGAGCTTGGGCGGGGTGCTCTGCTGGAAGTTGACCTGTTCGCTGTTGATCACGCCGGTGTTCTCCAGCACGGTGATGTGGTCCAGCACGGTGTCGTTGGCGAGGTCGGCGAGCTGACGGACCAGGCTGTTCCTGGTGGTCGCGCGGATCTTGGCGATGGTCGGGAAGATCTGGCCGTGCGTGACGCGCATGATGTTGGCAGCGGTGCTGTCGAACTGCCTGCCGGACTCCGCCTGCGAGGTCGCCACGAACTGCTGCTGTTGTGGGCTGGCCTGGTTGGGCAGCGTGATGTTCAGCATCGGCGCGATCTTGCGGCACATCTCGTCCAGGCCCGCGTGCCCGACGATCAGGTGCGCACCGGCTTCCTTCATCTCCGGGGTCGAGCCCTTCTCCATGGCGATCTCGCCCAAGGGGTATTCCCAGAGGCCGGCCGCCCGGACCTTGACGACGAAGTCGCGGTCCGCCTCGGTCAGAGGGCCGAACTGGGTGTTGGCGATGATCCGGTCGGGGGCGGAGGCCGTGGTCTGGATCCCGAGCATGGAGGGGTAGGCGAGGGCGCTGAGGGTCAGGGCGAGGGCTCCGCCCACGAAGACCGTGCCGAGCGTGTTGCGCGAGAAGGGCATGAGTGCCTCCCGGACGTGGTGGCGTGCGGATGTACGTCAGGAGGTACGTGCGGTCGGGGCCGATCAATCATTGCAGTGAGTAAATGTTGCATAGTCTGGAGTGACATGCGTCACGTTTACGTGGTGTCGAGTGGGTGGTGCTGACGGTCGCGTGCCGCCGTTGCTCACGTCTCGTACAGGTGGGCCGAGGCGACGCGCCCCGGGCGCATGATGCGTATCTTGTGGCCCTCGCAGGCCGGGCATTGGGGTGACTGGAGCGGGGAGGGCACCCGTTCGCCGTCGACCTGGTACTTGGCTGTGATCCGGGAGTGCTCGTCCACTGTCACGTCGATGTCGTACGTACCTTCCCAGCCGTGCCCGCAGTCGAGGCAGGCGAACGAGTATGCGCGTCGGACGTGGTCGGTGGTCATGGTCGCCTCCGGGGTTGATGGAGCCCATCGGGATTGCCTCGGCCTATTTTTGCATAGTGCAATTTAAGTAAAAAGGGCCCACGTCCCGGCTGTGGCCCGACGAGGCGGACTACACGGCTCCCGAGTGCAGGGCGCGAAGCACGTTCTGGTGACTGAGCCAGCCCACGGGCTTCTCGTGGGCGTCGTCGAGGACCGGGACTCCCGTGCCTCCCGCTGAGAGCAGTGTGTGCAGCGCCTGCCCCACGAACTGGTCGGTGGTGACGGGGGACGGCCGCTGGGCCAGCTGCCCGACCCGGGTAGGCGCGGTCTGAGGCTGCTCGGCGAGTGCCTCGGCGACGGCCTGGGCGGTGACCACGCCCCCGTAAGCCCCGGTGTCGTCCACGACGGGCAGGGCGCCGTGACCAGAGAGGCCCAGCAGGTCCGCGGCGTCGGTGAGCGGCGTCGACGAGGGCAAGGGTGAGGGCAGCGGCTCCATGACGGCGCCGACCCGCTGGGTGCCGAGCGGGGCGCCGGGCGCGGGTCCCTCCAGGTCGATGCCCCTGCGGCGCAGCTTGAGGGTGTAGACGGTGTCGCGGGACAGCAGTCGGCTCGTGGCCGTGGCGAGCACGATCGCCAGCATCAGCGGCAGGATGATCGAGTACTCGCCCGTGAGCTCGAAGAGGATCACCACAGCGGTGATCGGTGCACGGGCCGCACCCGCGAACACGGCGCCCATGCCGACCAGCGCGTAGGCCCTGACCGCGCCGGCCGTGCCGGGCAGCAGGGCGTGCGCGCCGGCGCCGTACGCGGCGCCCAGCATCGCGCCGATGAACAGGCTGGGGGCGAAGACGCCGCCCGAGCCGCCGATGCCGATCGTCAGGCTCGTCGCCAGCATCTTGCCCGCCAGCAGCAACAGCAGGAAGCCGACCGCGTAGCCGCCCTCGGTCGCCTTCTGCAGCACCGGGTAGCCGACGCCGTACATCTCGGGCAGGGCGAGCAGCACCAGGCCGAGCGCGAGGCCGCCGACTGCCGGACGCAGCCACTCGGGTCCGCGCCACAGCCAGTCGCAGGCGTCTTCGATCAGGTAGAGGACGCGGGAGAAGCCCACCCCCACCGCAGCGGCCAGGACGCCCAGTACGGCGAACAACCCGTACTGCGCGAGATGGTCCACATGGAATCCCGGCAGGGCCAGGAAGGCCACATCACCGAAGGCTGCACGGCCGATGACGCTCGCCGTCACGCTGGCCAGTACCGTCGCGCCGAACGCCTCCGCGGTGAACGTGCCCAGGATCAGTTCCATGGCGAAGAAGACGCCGGCCAGCGGCGCGTTGAAGGTGGCGGCGATACCGCCCGCCGCGCCGCAGGCGACCAGGAGCCGCATCTGTCCCTCGGTCACCCGTGCCACGCGGCCCAGGGTCGAGCCGAGCGCCGAGCCGATCTGCACGATCGGCCCCTCCCGGCCCACCGAGCCGCCCGAGCCGATGGTCAGGGCGGAGGCGAGGGTCTTCACCACGGCGACCTTGGGGCTGATCCGTCCACCTCGCTGGGCGACGGCCAGCATCACCTCGGGCACCCCGTGTCCGCGGGCCTCTTTGGCGAAGCGGTGGACGAGCGGCCCGTAGAGCAGGCCGCCGAGCACGGGCGCGAGCAGTACGAAGAACGGCCCCAGCCACGGGACGTGGGGGTTGGCGGAGCCGGGCGCGGCGGCGTAGTCGTCGTGGCCGGAGAAGAGACGGGTGAACCCGCCGATGCACCAGCGGAAGACGATCGAGCCGACACCGGCCCCGGCGCCGGTCAGGGCGGCCAGAACCGGCAGGCTCCCGGAGGCGGAGCGCAGGCGCGTAAGCCTTCGTCCGGGGGCCCGGGCCCCCGGTGCGCGTTGGGCCGCCGCCGTTTCGTCCTCGGTCGTCTCGATGGCGTGCATTACTACCCCTTCCATACGTTTGCATTATGCAAAACATGTCAAGGGTGCGGTGCGGGGGGTGAACGCCGAGGGCGCTGCCGCCGTACCCCCGAGAACGGCAGCCGGACCTGAGGGAGGAGACGGGTCGTGCGAAGCGTCGGTCTCGCGGGCCTCCCGCCCTCGGTGCGCGGAGAGCGGGTCGATCCGCTGGGCGCCTGTGTCCGTGCGGGGGCGTTCGCCCTGGCGGGCAGTGTGCTGGCGGCGCTGGGGCACCAGGCGGCCGGGGGCGCGACCGTGTCCGGGCGACTCCTCGCGGCGCTGGTCCTGCAGTTCGTCTGCGTGTGGCCGGCGGCCCGACGGCACTTCTCCCCGTTGGTCACGGCCGGATGCACACTGGCGGTCCAGGGCCTACTGCATCTGGTACTCGCCCGCGCCCCTGGGGAGCCGTTCGCCCACGTCGCGCACACCGGCTCGACGGCAGAGTCGCTGAGCGGACCCGTGGTGCCGGGTTCGGCCGACACTCACGCCTGGCATCAGGCTTCTGCCGTGATGACGGCCGTTCACGTGGGCGTCGCGCTCCTGCTGGCCTGGGTGCTGCACCGGGCCGATGCGGCCATGGAGGCCGCCAAGTCGGCGCTCCACATGACACGACGGGCCATGGAGGCCGTGGGCGGATGGCTGAGGCGGGTCAAGGCCCGACTGCTGGCGCGTCCTGTACTTCCGGCGTCCCCCATCCCGAGGGCGATGCCGTACCCGGATCCTCTCGTGCCGGTCCCGTCCCGGCCCCCGGAACGCGCACTGCCCCGCAGGGGACCACCGGTGAACCTCACCGCCTTGGTCCCCTCGTCCCTTCCCCGGGCAGGCCGAAGCCCGCCCGGTCCCATGTATCCGGAGTTCCTACTTGTCGTTGCCTCCGTTTGCCAGGGGGGTCGGCGCCACAGCCGCCCCGCTGACGCCTCTCGCTCCCTCGGGCCGGTCGGCCCCCGGTATCCGCCGCGCGGGCCTGTCCCTCCTCGTGCTGGTGGCGGCACTCGTGGGTGCCCTCTTCATCGGCGCGGCCCCCGCCTCCGCGCACGCAGTGCTCAAAAGCAGTGATCCCCGCGAGGGCGCCGTGCTGAAGACCACACCACGGCAGATCACGGTGACCTTCGACGAGGACGTCGCCCTCGTCGAGAACTCCGTCCGCGTCCTCGACCCCGACAACAGGCCCGCGACGGCCGGCGATCCGGAGCACGCCGACGGACAGGGCAACACCGCCCGTGTGCCGCTTGCGAGCGGGCTGGGGCAGGGTACGTACACCGTTTCCTGGCGTGTGGTGTCCGCGGACGGTCACCCCGTCACCGGGGCCTTCACCTTCTCCGTCGGCAAGCGCTCGCCGGCTCGGGCCGTCGTCGCCGGTCCGCCGTCCGTGCCCAGGGCCACCAGCCTGCCGTACGACACCGCGCGCCATGCCGCCTACGCGGGACTGGCACTGCTCATCGGCATCGCCGTGTTCGTCCTGGCCTGCTGGCCGACGGACACCGCCCGGCGCGTCGTGCGCCGCCCGTTCGTGGCAGGCTGGTGGGTGATCACGCTAGCCACCCTGGCCTCGCTGCTGCTGCGCGGACCGTACGACAGCGGCGAGGGGCCGGACGCGGTACTGGACCCGCGGCTGCTGAGCGGCACGATGGACAGCAGGCCGGGCGCCGCTCTGCTGGCGCGGCTGGGGCTGCTCCTCGTCCTGGCCGTGCTCGTGCGGAGCAAGAGGGTCGGGCGGGGGGCCGACCGGCGTACGACGAGGGCGGCGGGCGTCCTGCTCGCCCTTGCCCTGGCCGCGACCTGGGTCGTGGCCGAGCACGCCGCCGTCGGCGTCCAGGTTCCGGTCGCGATCGTCTCCACCGCACTGCATCTGCTCGCCATGGCGGTGTGGCTGGGCGGGCTGGCCGCCCTGCTCACGGCTCTGTACCGGGCGCCGGCCGAGGATCCGCTCCCGCCTGCCGCGGTCGCCCGTTTCTCCCGGCTGGCGTTCGTCTCGGTGACGGTGCTCGCCGCGACCGGTGTCTACCAGTCGTGGCGCGGGCTGGGCTCCTGGGACGCGCTGCTGCACACCGACTACGGCCGGACGCTGTCTTTCAAGGTGTGGACGGTGCTGGTGGTGCTGGCGGTGGCCGCGCGGTCACGGCGTTGGACCGCGCGGCTGCTCACCGTGCCCGAACCCGAGCTGGAGCGGGAGCCGGTCGCGGTGGGCGAAGGACAGGCCGACGGCTCCTCCGGAGCGGCCCCTTCCACGCCCGGTGCGGAGACGGAGCAGGCGGCACGTCGGTGCGGACTGCGTCGCTGTGTCCTGGCCGAGCTGGCGGCCGGCATGGTGGTCCTGGTGCTCACCACGATGCTGACCGGGACCCCGACCGGCCGGGCCGCCGAGGAATCGGCCGGCCTGGCGGCTCTTGTACCGGGTCAGCCCACCCAGACCCTCTCCGTGGTCCCCTTCGACACCGGCAGCACCACCCTGGGCCCCTTGGGAAGGGGCAAGGTGCAGATCGTCCTGGAACCGGGTCGTGTCGGCCGCAACGCGGTTCAGGCGGTCGTCTATGGCGCCGACGGCGGCCTCGTCCCCGTACCCGAACTGCGCCTGAAGTTCATCCTGGCCGGGAAGGGCGTGGGTCCCCTGGACGCGGGGCTCGTGGACGAGCGCGGCTACTGGGGGAGCGACAGCCTCACCCTGCCGACCGAGGGAACGTGGACGATGCGGGTCACCGTGAGGGTCTCGGAGATCGACCAGGTCACCGTGGAGAAGCCGGTCCTTATCGGCCCCTGACTGCCTCTCGCCCCGTGCTTTGCATTGTGCAAAACTTGCCGTGATGCGATCCATGCTGGGGGCGAGGGACTTGGAAGACCAACGACACGTGCCCGATTCGCCCATGTCGCGACGGTCGAGATCCCAGGGGCCCGGCCCCTGGGACTGCCCTCGCCCCCCTGGGCGGGAAGGGGGAAGGACGGCGCCCGTCGTCGTCCACGAGCCCCTCGGCACCGGAGGGCGTCCCGTGTCGGTCAGGGGCCAGGTGGTGGCCCTGGCGCGGAGCGTGGCGGACGTCCTCGCCGTCGTCCACCGGATCGGCATCGCGCTGGAGTGGGAGGAGGCCGGGGGCACACCGCTCGTCGAGTGGCAGGGAGGGGGAGTTCATGTCTGGCGCAAGCGGCGCTGACTCCCCAAAGGTGACGGAAGGCGTCGGCGACGAGGTGTCGCAGCGGCGCTGCGATGCCGCACCCATGTCCGATGAAGACTGCCGGAAGGCGGCAATGACAGTCCACCGCGGTCGGTGTGAGGATGCGGTGCGGCCGACGATCTAGTACGGCGCTGACGGCCCGCGCGCAGTGTCGGCCGATGTCCGTCACGCAGAGCAACCCTCGACGACAGGAGCCCCCGCACCATGGTCTGGCAGCTGACCGGTCTCGCATTCTTCTCCCTCACCCTGCTTCCGTTGGGGGCGGCCCTGGTGGCCGGACACGTGCCGGACCGACTGCGACACCGGCTCCCGGCCGACGCGCGCCCACTCGGCTGGGCCCTGCTCTCCCTCTACGCCGTCGCGCCCCTCAACGCGCTGCCCCGCCTGTGCCAGGCACCGCCTTCGATCACTCTGGCGGCCACCGCGATCGCGGCGGTCGTAGCAGTGGCGGGCTCCACCTACCTGGCCTTCACCACCGGCCGAGCCAGGAAGGTCGCCCCATGACCGGCGGACCCCGGCTGCGGCGGGTCGCGGTGTCGCTGGCTGCCTGGTGGCTGGCGCTCGCGCTTCTGCTGTGGATTCTGGGCCAGGCCGTGCACCAATCCGCCTCGCCGGTGCGGTGCGGGGCTTCGGCCGCGTTCCTCGTGTGCCTAGGGGAACTCGGGGACCTGCTGCGCAGGTGGTGGAGGACCCGCCTGGGTGTGCGGCGGCGTCGGTCGGGGGCCTCGGGGCCTCCACCGGCTGCGCGATAGCCGTTGATCTCCTGATCGAGTCCGGCCGCTGTGATGGGCGATGGAGGAGTTCCCGGTCGGAGTCCCTGGGACTTTGTGGGCGTGCCGTTGTGTGGACGATTCACCGGGGGAGCCGGAGCAGTAGGCCGTGCGCCGCGTCTGGGACGGGAGGGGAGGCCGCGCCGGATCCACTGCCCCCGGGAGTCCGCTGGACACAGAGTGATCACCGATTACTCAAGGGGAGGTCAAAGCGGCTCTTCTCGTTTGAGATCTTGCCGTGCCTCGGGAAAGTCTTGCGGTGATCAGGGAAATGAGTTCCCGGAGTGCGGGCCGGTACCGGTTGCGGTGTGCCATACCCGGCGCGCCCGGGACATGGAATCAAGGGGTGGGGATGTCCAGCCATCGGTTGTCAAGGAAAGGCCGCTACGTCGCGTGGGGCGTGGCGGGTGCCGTAGTGGTCGCGGGTGGC
Source organism: Streptomyces sp. NPDC096132 (assembly GCF_044763345.1). Taxonomy (NCBI): domain Bacteria; kingdom Bacillati; phylum Actinomycetota; class Actinomycetes; order Kitasatosporales; family Streptomycetaceae; genus Streptomyces; species Streptomyces sp. NPDC096132. The sequence goes on along the minus strand of NZ_JBIWGA010000029.1, from coordinate 15,256 downwards.
GGGATCGCGGCGCAGACCTCGATGGCCGCCACGACCTGGCCCGCGCAGAAGACGTACAAAGGACGCGCCTTCGACACGTGCACGGCCCCGTCGCTGAAGGCGATGAAAGCCTGGCACACCGGCTTCTACGGTGCCGCCGCCGTGTACGTCGGAGGCAAGAACCGCGGCTGCAACCAGCCCAACCTCACCGCGTCCTGGGTCAAGTCCGTCGACTCGCTCGGCTGGAAGCTCATCCCGATCTACGTCGGAGCCCAGCCGCCCTGCCAGAAGAGCGCTAACCCGGAACGGCTCACCGCGTCCACCGCCGCGTCCCTCGGCGCGAGCGACGCCAAGGACGCCGTGGCCAGGGCGTCGGCCCTCCGTATGAAGGCCGGCAGCCCGATCTACCTCGACATGGAGCCGTACGACATCACCGACAAGTCGTGCAACGACGCCGTGCTGACCTACGTCCGCTCCTTCACCAAGACCCTGCGCGCGAAGACGTATCGCGCCGGCTATTACGGCTTCAGCAGCTCCAGTGCCAAGGCGATCGCCACCGCGTCCAACAAGAAGGACCTGCCGGGGAACCTCTGGTACGCGCTCTGGGACAAGAAGAACACGACCACCTCGGACTGGCCGTGGGGCTCCCAGCAGTTCACCGGCCACAGCCGGGGACACCAGTACATGGTCAACAGCAAGGAGAAGCGCGGCGGTTACACCATCACCGTGGACCGGAACGCGTGGGACGCGCCCGTGGCCATCATCGGCTGAGCCCGTCGGGCCCCTGGCTGGACCAGTCGGCCCGGCGCAGTGTCCCAGCCATCTCGACCGGGTCGGCTTCGGCGTCGCGGGGCTGTTCGGGCCACCGCGCGACGACATCGGTTGCCCAATCGGCCCAGGCGGCCACGAGGCGGTAGTACTCCGTCAGGAAACGACCCACGACCATCGTCTGCGCGGCGCGCTCGGGGAACGGCGCCCGGCCCTCGGCGTAGGCGCGGGCGGTGGTGAGGTTGTCCGCGTTGCGTTCGACGGCCCAGGCGCGGGCGGCGTCGAGGGTGGCCAGGGTGTCGGACGTGGTGCCCGAATCCGCGAAGAAGACCTGCAGGAGCTGCTCGGACTCCAGTACCGGGCCGGCGCCCGGGCGGCGGAGCCACTCGGCCAGGGCGCGCCGGCCGTCGGCGGTGATGCTGTAGACCGTGCGGGGCCGTCGGCCGACGCCCTCCGCGGACGCGCGGGCCAGTCCGTGACGGACCAGCTTCTTGGGCTCCTCGTACAGCTTGCTCTGTGCTCGAGGCCAGATACGGCCCAGGCTCCGGTCCATCTGCCGGGTGAGTTCGTATGTGCTCCACGGGCGCACGGCGAGCAGGCCGAGGATCGCGTACGAGGTGGTCGTGAGAGGGGTCTCTGTTGACATGACCCACCTTGGGGTGTAATCAGGTAAATAGTCCCATGGGGAGTATAGGGCAGGCGGTGACGGCCATGACCAGCGCGCTGGATGTCGACCCGGCCAACGCCGAGCAGGCCCGAGCGTGGGACGGGGACGAGGGCGTCTACTGGGCCGAGCACGCGGACCAGTTCGACCGGGCCTTGCGGTCGTATCGGACACGGTTCCTGGAAGCGTCGGCCGTCGGCGCGGGACAGCGGGTTCTGGACGTCGGCTGCGGTACGGGTGAGACCACGCGTGAGGCGGCACGTCGCACCCTCGCCGGTGAGGCCCTCGGGGTCGACCTGTCCGCGTCGATGCTTCGGGTGGCCCGCCTGCGGGCGGGAGAGGAACACCTGGACAACGCGGCCTTCCTCCAGGCCGATGCCCAGACGCATCGCTTCACCCCCGAAGCGTTCGATGTGGCGATCAGCAGGACCGGAACCATGTTCTTCGGCGACCCCGTCGCCGCGTTCCGTAACATCGCCCGGGCTCTGCGCCCCGGAGGCCGCTTCGTGCAACTGGTGTGGCAGGCGCCGCCGCGCAACGAATGGTTCGGGGCGTTCACGAAAGCCATGGCCGCGGGCCGGGTCCTACCGACGCCTCCGCCCGACGCCCCGGGACCGTTCTCCCTGGCCGACCCGCAGCGCACCCGCACCCTGCTGGCTCGGGCCGGGTTCACCGGCCCGGGCGTGGAATCCCTTCAGGGCCCCATGTACTTCGGCCCCGACACGGACCGTGCGTACCGCTTCGTACTCGGCCTCCTCGGCTGGATGCTCGACGGCCTCGACCGCCCGGACCGGGACAGAGCGCTGGCGGACCTCCGGGAGACCATCGAGGCGCATGAGGGACCGCAGGGCGTCGAGTACGCTTCGGCGACCTGGCTCGTCACCGCCACCGTGCCGTGACGCGCCAGAGCGTCGCCGCCCGGGTTTCTCTCCGCGCCTGTCGCCGGAGACGTGTACGCCTGCGGCGGAGCCTCGTAGGCTGCCGCCCATGAAATCCGTCATCACGGCGATCGACGAGGTCTCGCCCGACAGCAGTCGCAAGTGCAGCATGCACTCCGCGTCGAGCCCGACCTGCAGCGGGCCCGTGGTGGCCGTGGTCACGTTCGACGACGCCGGCGGCAAGGACAATCACTGGAACGTGTGCCGGCGGTGGCTGACCGACAACCCTGCCGCAGCGGTTGGCGGGAAGAAGTTGACCGGGGCGTAGTCACAGGCCGTACGTCCGGGAACGCCATGCAAACGGATGATCAACGTTGGCCCGCCATGTCCGCCTGGCCAGAGGAGCATGCCCGAATCTCACCGCGTGGGGACGACCGCGACGGGACCGTCTGCCATGTGCAGGACTTCGGCGCTCACCGAGCCGAGCAGGAGCCGACGTCGACCGGACCGCCTGCGAGAGCCCATCACCAGGAGAGCGGCATCCTCGGACGACTCCACAAGGCACCGCGCCGGACGTCCCCAGCCGAGACGCAATCCGACTGTCACGCCCGGATACCGCCCACCGACCTCGCCGATCCGTTCGTCGAGGAAGCTCCGGGCCGCCTCCTCGACCTCCCGTATCCGGCGTCTCGCCGCCGTGCCGGTGTGGGGGAGGGGCGACGGTGTCGGCCGGTGCAGGGCGTGCGCGATCAGTAGATGGGCCGATCGACGATCGGCCTCGGCGAACGCGAACTCCAGGACCTCGGGAGAGTAGTGCACGCGGTCGATACCCACGACTACGCGGTCGTCCTGGACGCCACCGGCTCCGCCTGGCCGCCACACCAACACCGGGCACCGGGCCTGACCGGCGACACGAAGACTCACCGAGCCGAGAGGCAGACGCGGAAATCCCCTGCCTCCGCGGCCCAGCACCACAAGCACTGCCTCAGCCGACTGCTTCGCCAGGAGCCGCACGGGATCGTCAAAGGTCAAACCGCTGGCCACGACGAGCGAGGGGAAGGCGGAGCGGACCGTCTCCACGAGTCGCTCCACCAGCACAGCGCGCCGGTTCATGACGCCCCTTCCGGTCTCCTTCGCGTGGCTGCGCCCGTACGAGCTCGGCAGAGTGACGGCGTGGGCGATGCGCAGGGGCGCTGAACGCATCACGGCCTCACGGGCGGCGTACAGCACGACGCCCTCCTGACCGCTGAGGTCGCCGACCCCGACGACAACGGGTCCCGTGTCCACGCTTGCGCTCCCCTCCGCCGATCCTTCAGCGCGCGGCTGGTGTCCGGCGGTCGTCACGGGCCAGACACCTTCAACCGCGTTCCGTAGAGGTGTGACCTTCCAGGACTCCTGACGGAAACCGGGTACCCTGCGCCGGTCGTGCCAAGCCTGGACCGAGCTGCTGCGGCTGGGACCGCGTCGGCGGGCCGGCGTCGGCGGACGTGCGTCTAGTTGGACTCGTCGAGCTGGTCCTTGGCCCACCACAGGAATGCCGCGGAGTGCTGCTGATTGGCGAACCCGGCACCGACAAGTGTGTACAAGAGGTCGTTGCTCCAGAAGATGAGGCGCCCGAGCGTCCAGTTCACCGATTCCGGCGCCGGCAGCTCCAGCCCGTAGACCTTCCGTGCGATCTCCCGCTTGCCGCCTGCCTCAGTCGTGTACTTGAGGATCGACAGGAACCGCCCGGGCTGCGTCACACAGAGAACCCGCGTGAGAAGGGCCTCCTTGAAGCCGGTCATGGCGAACGACTTCGTGCCGTCGAGGAGCTCTTGCAGCCGATCCTCGCAGGGAACGTCGTCGGGCCCGTGGAGAAGGTACTCGATCGTCCGGCGCGTCGATTCCGCGGCCGCCGCGTCGCCCATGGAGTTCCACGCGGCGTTGAACACGGACTGGTTGCCGGGGTGGGCGCCGACGTCGGAATTGGCGAAGTCCTTCAGGAGGCGGGGGTCACACGTACGCAACCCGTCGGGCGAGAAGATCCGCTGGTACTTCTCCCAGTAGGCCGCCACCTCGGGGTCGAAGCCGGGTCTGGTGGCGAGGTACCGCTCCTTGAGGCGATCTGCGCGTTCCAACACAGCGGGCTCTACGTCCTCTGCCTTGGGGAAGCGGGCCCTGAGATCGTCGAAGGCACGCGGGCGCTGCTTCTTCAGGCCGTCAGGCTCTCCACGCTCCCACGCGTAACCGCACCGGTGCCTGACCAGTCGACGCCCGCCCTCAAGGTCGCGGACCAGCTCGATGTCCTCGTCGTCGCTGCACAACGGGCACATGGCCAACGTCACGTCTACTCCCCTCCACATGGTGCCGTGCCGCACCGGAACCACGACACACCTGGCTGAACAGCATTCTTCCGCCCAGGATGCCCCCGGCCTGCACCGGGTGTTGGCACAGTCGTACCGCCGTACGTCACCTCGTGGAGATCGACGTGCGGCGGCTCGTTGTCGGACGGACTCGCTCTCGCGGCCCCACGACCTCGCGGATCAGCAGTTGTCGCTGCCAGTGCTTCGATGCCGGTCCTGCCAGGGGCGGAAGCGACGAGCGTCGGTCTGCGGCCGACCGGCCAGGAGAACCATCCACTCGTCAGCCGGCGCGACGCCACCGGTAGTCGTTGCCCGCACCGTACCGACACTGCATACGGGTTCCGGCGTCCGTGTAACCGTAGGCTCCAGGGTCACCGCACCAGGAACCGGGGCGGACGCCCGTCCTGGAGCCCCGGTCCGGGGCTCCAAGTGTGGCGGGAGTGACGTCGTCCTCGACCCCGGGCGTTCGAACTTCGTCCCCCGCACCGGATCGGTCTTCCGGAGTGGCTTCTGGTTCGTGAGAGCCCGTTTGGCAGCCGTCGTGAGGACTCGCTATTGCCACGGTCACCAGCCAGCCCGGCTCATCGAGTGAGCCGCTGGTCAACTCCGCGGCACACACAGTCCACTGGTCGCGTCGCGGATCACCGTCGTACGCGAAGCTCAACGGCAGACCGGTCACACGGTCCAGGACACGGATCTCGCCGTCGTCCAGGCTGTCCGCCACCGCGTCCCAGGCATCGCCCCAAGTCCTGCCCGGGAGTTCGGACAGCGAGAGAGAGTCGAGAACAGGGTTTTGCCCAGGGGAGGACGAACTCGCTGACGCGTCTCCGGACGCCGACGCGTCTCCTGTCTCAGCAGTGGACACAACCGCCAACACCCCCAGCGCGAGCACGAGAACCGCCGCGACGACGCACTGAAGGATCACGCTGTCGCGGAGGGTGTCGAGAGCCCGGCGCATGACCCTGGAGGGCCCCGATTCCCCGGCGCGGACGGCCACCCGGTCAGGTGAGGCGCCTCGTGTCGTACCGGGTCCAGGCTGTTCGTGTTCGGCCGGGGCGGGGTGACGGAGCCGTGCGGACTCCTGCTTCTGCTCCCGGTCCCTTTCGCGGTCTTCGGGCGTACGCCACCGCTGTGTCATCCCGTGGGAGGACTCTCTGCGCACACTGGACGGAGGATGCCCGGTCTCGCGTGCGTGCCTGCGCACCGCTGCGGCCGTGGTCTCCTCCTCGGCCTGGGGCACTGCTCCACCACAAGCCTCACACGTCCACGCACTCACCTGACGCCCCTTGCTGTCCCCGGCGCTGCCATCTTCACACTTGTCAGCGCATACGCCCATCAAGACCTCTCACCTCGAGTCCGGTGGGCGACGGAGGCACGCGGCAGCGCTGCGGCGGTACTTCCGGCTCGTACAGAGGAGAACCGGACCCTGTCCGCCGACACTCGCGCACACCGAAGGTACGCTGCCCGGCGAGCAACCGCCCGGCCGTGGAACCCCACCACCGTCCCGGTGCAGGCTCCGGAAAGGAAGCAGAAGATGAGCAAGCCCCTGACACACAAGGAAGCCTTGGCCGCGGTGATGCGGGCCCTGGGGGGTGTGTGGGATCCCTCAAGGGCAGCCTTGGCACTACGCGTCGCCGGCCACGAGCCGACCACACCGCAGGCCGGTGAAAAGGAGGCTCGACGGGCCCTGCGCGAGCTCACCGACGAAGGAGTCATCATTCGCCCCGACCCCGAGCGCACGGAGTACAGGCTGCCTTAGCTTGTGTGGCTGCGAGGTGCGACGTTCGAGGGAACGGTCCCGGTCGGCTCACCACGACGGGATCGAGACGGGCATCTGCGCCGAGGAGCGTGCATGAGGGCGGGAGACCAGCCTGCTCGCGGCTTGCGAACAGGCCGTGACTGCCTGATGCTGCGAACATGATCAAGGTGTTGGTGGCGGAGGACCTCCACGTGGTACGTGCCGGGCTGGTCTCCCTGCTCGACAGCGCCTTCGACGTGGACGTCGTAGCGCACGTCGGCTCAGGGGAAGAGGTCCTCAGGGCAGCACTGGAGCACGCACCGGATGTGGCCGTTCTCGACATCGGCATGCCGGGCCTGGACGGTCTGGCCGCGGCCGCCCTGCTGCGCACGCATCTTCCCACCTGCCGCCCGCTCCTGCTCACGGGCATGGACGGCCCCGGACATCTGCGCAGGGCGCTGGACATGGGGGTCACCGGGTTTCTCCTGAAGACCACGACGCCCGAGAGACTGCTCGACGGCGTGCGCACGGTGGCGGCCGGTGGCCGTGCCATCGAACCCGAACTCTCGGAGGACTTCTGGGCCTTGGGGGAGTGCCCGTTGACCGAAAGGGAGGCGGAGATCCTGCGGGCCACCGCCGAGGGTCTCGCCCCGCGGGACATCGCCGTCCTGCTGTCGCTGAGCGTGGGGACGGTGCGTAGCCGGCTCTCGGACGTCATGGGCAAGCTGCAGGCACGGACGATGGTGGACGCCGTACGTATCGCAGAGCGGTGCGGCTGGATCTGAGCGTGGCTCAGGACAAGGCCGGCAGAGCGGCGAAAGCTCAGTGACTTCCTCGACGCGCCTCGTTCGTCGGCACCACCACGCGCAGCCGGAAACCCTCCGCGCCGCAGACCGAGGCCCGCAGTGCTCCGCCCATCACCGCCACCCGTGCCGCCAGGTTTCCCAGGCCGCCGTGGCCGTGCGAGCCTCCGCGAGGCTCCACACCGTCGTTCTCGACCGTGAGCTCAGCCGTGTCGTCCGTGCACCGAACCGTGATGGAGCACGCTCTGGCCTGACTGTGGCGCAGCACGTTCGCCACGCCCTCGCGCAGCACGGCGCTGAGGCAGTTCTCCAGGTCCGGGGGAAGGTTGGGGCCTTCCCGGCTGATCCGAACCCGGATCGCTGCCGTGTCCAGGGCTGTGCGAGCGGATTCGAGTTCCTGCGCCAGCGCGAGGGAGACCTGATCCCGCACCATGTCGCGCACCTCGCCCAAGGCGCGCCGAGCCAGTTCGGCGATGTCGAGGAAGTGTTCACGGCTCGTGGCGGGATCGTCCGGTTCACGAGCCGCCGTCTCGCTCCTGGTGGCTATGGCCGACAACGCGGACCCGAGCAGATCGTGCAGGTCGCGGGCGATGCGCACACGCTCCCGGTGCACGGCGAGCCGTGCCGACTGCCCCCGCAGGGCGTGTGCCTGCGCGGCGACCGAGGACAGCCGCACCACCCCGTACACCACGAGGCCGACCACGACGGTCCTGACGCCCACCTCGAGCGCCGTACGGTTGCTGACGGGCAGCGCGAAGACCGCCAGCGGGCCCGTGGCCGTGACGAGGGCGGCCCCCACCAACCCGTTCGGCCGGGGCAGCGCCACCAGCACGACTCCGGCCAGTAGGCCGAGCACGCTGAGCCAGATCTCGTCGAAGATCAGCACGGGCACATAGGTCAGCAGTACCTGACCTGCCAACAGGAGAGAGCGGTATCCCGGCGAACGGCGCTTCGCGTACTGCCCGAGGAGCGTCACTAGGAGGAGACCGGCCAGCAGCCAGCTCACCGCGAGCAGCCCGGACTGCACCTGCCTGCCTTGCAGTTCGCGCGCCATCCGGATGAAGACGATGCCCGCGGCCGCGGCCAGCGCCACCAGACACAGGCGTTGCGCCAGCCGCTCCCGATCCACCTCGGCCGGCACGGCCACCGAATCCGTGAACGGTCGATCAGGTCCCCTGTGCGCCACCGCCCCGGCCATGCCACTGTCCCCTTCGCACCGCATCTCCACCACAACGGGCCGATCCTGCCACGACCGCGTCCCGGGCCGACAGTCGACAGGACGCGCTCCAGGAACAGGCGTCACACAGCGGATTGGTGAAGATCTCACTTCCTCCCTGTGCGAGGTGCCGCGACTCTACAGGCGTAGTAGTCCGAAACCTGCGTGTGAGGAGCCTCTTCTTGCGTTGGAGACGTACACCTGTCAGGAGACCCGGGTGGGGTGCCGGCCGCCCCGCGGCCGGCACCCTGCCCCGGATCGCCCTTGCCGTGGCCGCCGTGCTCGCCGTCGAGAGCGCTCTGATCGTCGGCGGCAGCGGGCAGGTCGTCGCATTGCCCGCGGGGACGCCGATCGCCGAGTCCGCTGCCACGAAGAACGAGAAGGGGCCGAAGCAGGCAGCCGACATCCCGTCCGCACGGGTGGCGGCCCGCCTGTATGGACACCGCGTCGAGGCACTCGACGAACGCACCGAGACCTCCACGACCTGGGTCAACAAGGATGGTTCCCTGACGACGGAACTCTCCGCCGGCCCGATCCGGTTCCAGCGTGACGACAAGTGGGTCGACGTCGACGTGGATCTCACGGAACGCGCGGACGGTTCGATCGCGGCGAAGGCCCACCCCAGTGGCCTCGTTCTCGCCGGCAAGGGTGGCACGGTCGCGAAGTCCCTGGCGGCGGCGGAGGACGCCAGGGCACGCGACCTGATCACCCTGGGCTCGGGCGACGAGGAGATCACCCTTCGGTGGAAAGGCGGACTGCCCCAGCCGAAGGTGAAGGGCACTACCGCCCGCTACGAGAACGCGATCCCCGGCGCGGACCTTGTCGTCGAGGCGACCAGGACCGGATTCGAGCAGTTCGTCGAGATCGCGGAACGACCTGACACCGGCTCCGGCACCTATGCCTACACCCTGCCCCTGGACACCAAGGGCCTGAAGGTCAGGCAACTGAAGGACGGCAGCCTGCTCTTCACCGACGAGAAATCGGGCAAGAAGAAGCGCGCCGTGACCCCTGCCCCGGTGATGTGGGACGCGACCGTCGACAAGAGGTCCGGCGGACACACCCGCAAGGCTCCTGTCGACCTGAGCGTGGTCAAGAACGGTGACGGCGTCGACCTCGTCGTCACCCCGGACGCCGGCTTCCTCGCCGACAAGGACACGAAGTACCCCGTGACCGTCGACCCCTCGACATCATCCCTGGGGAACGTCTTCGACACCTACGTCCAGCAGGGTGAGACGGTCGACTGGTCCGCGGACACAGAGCTGGACTTCGGCAACCCGGGAACGACCAACTCCGACGGCACCGCGCGCACAGCGCGCTCCTTCATCACCTTGAACACCAAGCCGATCGCCGACTCCCTGGTCTCCAGTGCCCGGCTGAGCCTGTACAACTTCCACTCGGGCAACACCGACTGCGCCGCCCAAGCCTGGCAGGTCTGGTCGACGTCGGCGCCGTCCACGTCGTCCCGCTGGACGGCACAGCCCACCTGGAACACCCAGTACGCGACATCGACCGAGACGACCGGAAACTCCGCCTGCGCCGCAGACGGCTGGATCAACGCCGACGTGACAACGCTGGCGCAGGCGTGGGCGTCGGCCAAGAACTCCACCTCCCACCTCGGTGTCCGAGCTGCCTCGGAGGGCACATCCCTGGCCTGGAAGCGCGTCAATTCGGCCAACGCGGCGACCAACCCGCCGAAGCTGACCGTGACCTACAACTACCGTCCCAGGACCGGCACCGCTCAGCAGGCCGGTCCGCCGTACTTCGTCGAGGACGGTGTCTGGACGGTCGACAGCACGACCCCCACCCTTCAGGACACCTTCACCGACACCGACGGCGACAAGGTCGACGGCACCTTCGAGATCCGCGACGCGGCCACGGACACCCAGGTCGGCACGTACCTGGTCTCGCCCTACGTCCCCTCGGGCCGGCCCGCCTCGGTGACCGTGCCCGCCGGGGTCCTCACCGACGGCAGGACGTACAAATTCCGCACCAGTCCCTACGACGGCACGCACTACAACACCGGCTGGTCGGACTGGGCCACGTTCACCGTGGACGCGACCGCGCCCTCCGCTCCGGCCGGCGTGACGTCAGCCGACTACCCGAGCGGCGCATGGGTCAAGGGAGCGGGACAGCCGGGCACCTTCACCGTCACGCCCCCTTCCGGTTCCGACCACCGCTGGTTCGAGTGGTCCCTGGACGGTGTCGAATGGACGAAGAAGGACACCGACGGCTCGAGCCCCGTCGACCTGACGGTCACTCCGGACGAGGACGGCACCCACACACTCCAGGTGCGAACCGTCGACGCGGCGGACCACCGTTCCGAGACCGTCGAGTACACCTTCCACGCGGGCCCCGGCGGCCTCTCGTCCCCCGAGGACGGCACCCGCACCGCACGGCGCCTGTCCCTGGTCGCCGACGCCGACCCCGCCGCATACGACTCGGTGACCTTCCTGTGGCGACGCTCGGAGGAGGACGACTGGACCGATGTCCCCGTCGGCCATGTACGGGTGGGCGGTGAGGCACTCCCCGCCTGGCCGCTGCCGCTGACCGACGGAGCGAACGAGGCCGCGGTCTGGGAGGCCACGGACACCGTCGACCCGGACGGCACCATCCAGCTCAAGGCCGACTTCACCGGCCCGTCCGATGCCGCCGCGAGCACCGAGCCCATCACGGCGGTGGTCGACCGCGACGCGGACACTGCCGCCTCCACCGAGGTGGGCCCCGGTCATCTCAACCTGCTGACCGGCGACCTCACCCTGGCCGGCACCGAGGAAACCTACTTCGGTCTGTCGGCCTCCCGCACGGCCAAGTCCCGGCAACCCGCCGCCGGAGCCCAGGAGGGGCAGGTCGCGATCTTCGGTGAGGAGTGGACGTCCGGCGTGGTCGCCGAAGTGGCATCCGCCGGATACACCCACATTCGCAGGACCTCCGACACGTCGCTCGACGTCGTTCTCGACGACGGGACCAGCATCTACTTCACGGCCAAGGCGGCCGACACCGGCGGCTGGGTACCCGAGCCGGGAGCCGAGGCCATCACCCTGACCGGGACCTTCGCGGCCGGATTCACCCTGACGGACACCGACGGCGGTGTCTCCACATTCGACAAGGTCGCCTCCGACGCGGAAACCTGGCAGCTCACCTCCGCCGCGCAGAGCGGCGTGCAGAACTCCACCACGGACATCGTCTCCGAAGCGGTCACGGTCGACGGCAAGGTCCTCGCCCGGCCCAGGCTGCTGGTCGCCTCCGGCGGCGCCGTCGACGCCGACACCTGTGCCACGGCACCGTCGACACGCGGTTGCCGGGTCCTTCAGTTCACGTACGCGGACAGTACGACCGCCACCGGCACCGATTTCGGCGACTTCGTGGGACAGGTGAAGGGCCTCGTCCTGTGGTCCACGGAGACGGGTGACACCGCGGCCACAGCCCGCACCGTCCAGGCGTACTCCTACGACGCGTCCGGCCGTCTGCGCGAAGCGTGGAACCCCCTGATCACCCCGTCGCTGAAGACGTCGTACGCCTACGACTCCGACGGCCGCGTCATCGAGATCACCCCGCCGGGACAGCTGCCGTGGACGTTCGGATACGGCGACGCGGGCGGTTCCGCGGGCGGGGACGGGATGCTGCTCACCGTCAGCCGCGCCACCCTGCAGCAGGGCAGCGCGACCGTGACGGACGGCGACGCGGTCACCTCCGTCGTCTACGACGTGCCTCTCTCCGGAGACAGCGCACCCCACGCGATGAACGCCTCGGCGGTGAGGGAGTGGGGCCAGCTCGACCACCCCACCGACGCCACGGCTCTCTTCCCCGCCGACTCGACTCCCGCCTCCCACCAGGGCGGGGAGCTGACGGCCGACGGATACGGCCGGGCCGTCCTGCACTACCTCGACGCCTCCGGCGAGGAGGTCAACAGCATCGACGAGGCGGGTGGGATCACGACCACCGAGTCGGACAGGTTCGGCAACACCGTGCGCGAACTCTCCGCAGGAGACCACGCCCTCGCCCTCGGAGCCACCGGTGCGGACCAGGCTCGACTGGACGACCTCGGTATCGGCGCCCTGAGCGTCGCCGAACGCGCGCGACTGCTGTCCACCCTCTCGTACTACAACGGCGACGGAACCCGTCTTCTCGAGCAGTTCCAGCCGCTGCGCCGGGTCGACCTGACCGAGGACTTCAAGGACGGTGACACCGTTCTGATCGAGGCGGGCACCTCGGTCTCGGCCCAGCCGTGGACGGTCAACGAGTACGACGAGGGCCGCCCCTCCGACGGCAGCGCGAGCATCAAGAACCAGGTCACCCTGGCCGTAACCGGTGCCCGCGTCCGCGGCCACTACTCGCTCATGAGCGAGAAGCGGCTCACCGAGACGCAGTACGACTGGGTCCAGGGGCTGCCCGTCCACTCCATCGAGGATCCGGGCGGCCTCGATCTCGTCACGACCACGGAGTACGACGCCCAGGGACGGATCACTGCCGTCGTACCACCGGGCGGGACAGGCGAGGACGCCACATCCCGCATCACCGTGTACTGGTCGGCCGACGGCGACGGCTGGTGTGAGGGACGCCCCGAATGGGTCGGTCTGGAATGCTGGACGGGCCCGGCCGGCGACATCACCGGCGGGGGCGACAACCCGGCCCAGCTCGTCGACGTCTCCACCGAGTACGGCTACTACGGCCAGGTCACGGAGAAGACCGAGACCTCGGGCGACGAGACCCGCGTCACCACGGTCACCTACGACAGCGCGGGCCGGGTGAAGAGCACCCAGATCGACGGCGGTCCGGGAACAGCGGTCCCCGGCACCTCGTTCGCGTACGACGAGGCCATCGGCAAGCCCTCCGTCACCATGTCCGCAGACGGCGGCACGATCTACACGGAGTACGACTCCCTCGGCCGGGTGATCTCCTACACCGACGCGGACGACGGCGTCACGACCACGGAGTACGACGAGTTCGACCGCCCGGTCAAGGTCACCGACTCGGCACCGTCGACGACGACGTACGCCTACGACCACACGGCGGAGCCCCGCGGTCTGCCCACCTCTCTGACCGACTCCGTCGCGGGCACCTTCACGGCCGTGTACGACGTGGACGGCGCCGTGGCCGAGGAGACCCTGCCCGGTGGCTACACCATGACCCAGACCGGAGGAAAGGCCGGCCTGCCTTACGAGAGGGTGTACACACGGGACTCGGACGGGGTGATCCTGCTGACGGACATCGTGACCGAATCCGTCCACGAGGAGTGGACGACGCACTCGGGAGGAGCGGGCGCCGGCGAGTCGCAGACCTACGCGTACGACGCGATCGGACGCCTGACGGCGGTCGACGACACGTATGACAGCGTCTGCACCAGCCGTGAGTACTCCTTCGACCAGCGCACCAACCGGACCGCGCTGAAGACCGCCACCGCAGGCAATGGCGCCGACTGCACCACCGACGGAGCCACGACGGTGACGCACGCGTACGACAGTGCGAACCGCATCGTGGACGCCGGGTACGCGTACGACGCGTTCGGCCGCACCACCTCTCTGCCCGACGGAACGACGGTCAACTACCACACCAACGACCTCGTCCGGCAGCAGACGGCGGGTGACACCCGCCAGACCTGGACACTGGATGCGGCGGGCCGCTTCCGGGGCTGGACCACGGAGTCCCAAGCGTCCGGGCAGTGGACCGGGACAGGCGCGAAGACCAACCACTACGGCGGCTCCTCGGACAGTCCACGCTGGATCACTGATACCGGCGACGGCACCATCGCCCGCATGGTCACCGGCCTGTCCGGCGGTATGTCGGCCACCACCGCGTCATCCGGCTCGGTCGTCCTCCAACTCGCCGACCTGCACGGGGATATCAGTCTGACTGTCCCGCTGGACGACTCGATCGCGCCGACAGCGCTCAGCACGGACGAATACGGCAACCAGCGGACGGGCGGCGCGGCGCCCGGCTACGGCTGGCTCGGTACCGCACAGCGGTCCGCCGACACCCCCTCGCGGCAGATCCTCATGGGTGTACGCCTGTACAACCCCATTGCCGGACGCTTCCTTCAGGCCGACCCCGTGTTCGGAGGCAGTCGAAACGCCTACGAGTACGCGGCCGCCAATCCACTGAACAACTACGACCTGGACGGCCAGAAGGTATACCGCTACCAGAAGCGGACGCTTTACCGATCCTGGGGGAAGGTGATTCTCAAACGCTGGAGCAACAAGAGCAACATGAAACGCTCCTACAGCACGAGGTGGATCTTCAACAAGCGCTGGACCAGCAGGATCGCCTACTACGGGCCGTACGCCTCCGGATTCCTGGCCATCGCGGCCGGAGTCGTCGCGTTCATCCCCGGCGGGCAGCCGACCGCACTGATCCTGCTCGCCTTGTCGGCCGCGGCACTCGCCATCGCCCTGGTGGCGGGGTACGCGGAACGATCCGGTAAGTGCCTCAGTGTCTACAGTCGGACGACGGTGGTATACCGCAAGACGTTCGGCTACACCCACTTCTACTATTTCACGGGGTATGCGTACCCCTGGAAGGCGAGATGTTGAGTTCCAAGGTTGTCGTCACGCTGGCGTACGGAATCGCCGCAGTGGTGGCCATGACGGTCGTCGCCCTGTCCTTCACCTGGGGAATCCGGGACGTCGCGCGCTATTACATCCCGGCAGCGCTCATCGTCCTCGCGGCGGGCGCGATTCACTACCGCATGCGAGGCGGTAACTGAGGGCGGTGATCGACCGCGTTCCGGCGCATCCGTGGTGATGCTCCGGTGCTGTGAAAGACATCTCACGGCGCTAAGAGGTCCTAACAGAAGTTGTTGATCATGTGACTTTCGGCTGGGGTGGTCGTTGGTCTGGCCGTGGGGAAACGTCAGTCGCAGCCGTGGATCGTG
>NZ_JBIWGA010000028.1:0-116496 GCF_044763345.1 Streptomyces sp. NPDC096132 | reverse complement strand
CCCTTTCTCTCCCCCGTCTCATGTGTCGCATAAGCGGGCGGGGCCCCCTTTCCCGGGGGGGGGGGGGGGGGTGGGGGTGGGGGGGGGGGGGCCCCCCCCCCCCCCCGGCGCGGCCCCCACCACCCCGTAGGGCGACCGTCGGTCAGCGCGGAGCCCGGACGGGCGACGAACAGCCGAAACCGGATCCTCGCCGCTCCCCGACCTCCGCCGAAGGCCTCGACGTTCAGGCCTTCGCCGCTTCCCGGAAGGCGTAGTGCATGGCACTCGCGCCCTCGGCGATCCAGGCCTCGAAGCCCTTCTGGTCCATGGTGCTGTAGTCGGGCGCGTTGAGGACCTGCTGCGAGCCGAAGGCCTGGCCCACCTTCACCAGGGCGGCACCGGCGGCGGGTCGCTCGATGTCGTAGGCGGCGAGTGCCTCGTCGAGGGTGTCGGACGCCGCGACCAGGCGTGCCAGCGCCAGCGCGTCCGTGATCCCCTTGACGCCTCCGCTGGCCGTGTGCGGACGGGCGATGCTGCCGGCGTCGCCCGCCAGACAGGCCGTGCCGTTCACGTAGTGGGGCAGCTCCAGGTCCCAGATGCCCTGCATGGCCGGGTCGGGGGTGTTCACGATGATGTCGCGGTGCCACGGGGGAAGGTACGTGGCGGCTGCTGAGCGCAGGTACTCCAGCATGGCGTCCGGCATCTTCTCGCCCGCGCTGACGGCCTGGAGGCTCGAGACCCGGCCCTCGTCGTCGTACTCGGCACCGAGGACATCCAGCGGGGCGTTGCCGTCGTACCAGGCCCAGTTGAGCCGGCGCCGTCCCTTCGCGTGCTCGCCCTTGTGGCCGGGGACCAGGTAGATGGCCGTGCCACCGTTCTTGGTGCCGATGCTCTGGAAGCTGTCCTCCACCGGAGAGATGTCGGCGATCCGCTCCTCGTCCACGACCCCGCGCCAGACCGGGTACCCGCTGTAAACGGGGCGCGCGTCCGGGAACAGATCGGCCCGGACGCGGGAGCGGTAGCCGTCCGCGCCGATGACGAGATCGAACTCCTCGACGGCGCCCGAGGGGAGGTGGACCGCGGAGGTCCGCTCGCCCGGGACCACCTTCGACACGGTCGTGCCCCGACGGATGTCCACGTCCTGGGCCCGGGAGGAGATCTGCCGGTAGACCAGGCCCCAGTGCTGCATCTCGACGATCATGGGCTGGGTGCCGACGACCCTGCCCAGCGGCAGATCCCCGGAGTTGACGGAGAACACCCGACGGACCGAGCTGCGCAGACCGCGCGCCTCGGGGTCGAACAGCCCGAGTTCCGTGAGCTCGTCGAGGAAGGTGTGCGGAAGGCCGAGGCCCGCACCCCGTTCGTCCAAGGTCCCCGTAGATCGCTCGAACACGGTCACGGCGTGTCCCTGGCGCCGGAGCAGGACCGCTGCGGTCATGCCGACGAGCGAGCCGCCTACTATTCCCACACGAAGCTGGTTCTTCACGAGAAACTTCCTTGTCCCTGAGTGAATGCCGGCGCGGTCCTGCGCGCCGGGACCCACAAGGTCCCGGCGGGACCGCACCACCGGCGTCGGTGCGGTCCGTGTCTGGTGCTCCGGCCGTCAGCGACGGCCGGCCGCTAGTCGATCGGAGGCCGCGCGTACTCCTCCGAGAACTCGGTGAAGTAGCGCCTCGCCACTTCCTGGACCGGACCCAGCTGGGTGGGGTCCTTGCGCATGATCTCGGCCATCTCGCGGAACAGGCCGACGTACAGGCTCGGCGAGAAGGTGCAGAACATCACGGCCTCCTCGTCGAAGGGGTTGTGGAAGCCGTGCGGTGCCCCGGGCGGGACCATGATGAAAGTGCCCGGGCCGACGATCCGCGTCTCCTTCTCGACGCTGAACTCCACCCGGCCGGACAGGACGTAGAAGCCCTCGTCGTGCTTCTGGTGCCGGTGCTGGAGTCCCGAGTTGCGGCCCTTCTGCACGGTCGCGATCCCCACGGCCAACCTGCCGGCGGTGGTGTCACCCGCCTCCAGCAGCTTCATCTGCAGCGTGCCGTCCAGAGTGATCTCGCCGTCTCCGGCCTCGACGAGCGAGACCCGCTTCTGGATCTCCTCCGGGTCCCAGACCAGTGGGCGTACCGTGGTCGGCTCATCCTCGGAGGACTCGGGTGTGGTGGTCATGTGTGATTACCTCCATGGTGTGCGTATGAGACGTGCTCGGCGCGGACACGGTCCACGCCGGGTCCGATCGGCTCCGTCCCGCAGCGCGGACGCACCGTGGCCCGTCTCCTGCATCAGGTGGCCGGCCCGGCCTGGTCACCTGCCGGTCGGCACCGGTCTCGTCGGCGTCGAACGCGTGCTCGCGGTGGCCAGGAGTGTGGGGGGAAACGATCTCGACCTAAGGTCTGCTTCTGCTTCCGGACGGGCGCGGCGACTCGGGCCCCGTTGACCGGGAGGGCAGGCCCCGACGACGAGCCGCCCGGAAGCCGGTAGGTCGTACGACCAACCAACCCCCGCGAGGGCCGCCCTGTCCAAGTCCCATTCGGTGGGGCCGATACCGTCCCGGTATCGGCCTGACGCCCGGTCCGCGGCTCGTTCCAGGGCAGGGACAAGGCGCATGGGCCGGTCAGTCAGTCCAAGACCGTCAGGGCCTTGGCCGGGCACCGGCGGGCGCCCTTTCTGGCCGCCGCCTCGAGCTCCGGCGGGGGCTCGGGCAGGATCACCTCGACCACCTGGTCCGGGAGGTCGTAGACATCGGGGGCGACGGCCACGCAGTTGCCATAGGCCATACAGGCGGACTGGTCGGCTTCGATCTTCATGAGGTCACCTCTACCTCTTGCTCTTGACTTCCTGGGGGACCCGCGTCAGGTGGGAGGGGGTCGGGGCGGCCCGGCGCAGCGCCAGGATCTCCTTGGGCACATCGATGCCGACGTACGCGACAGTCTCGTCGCGCCGGTGGTAGCGGTACAGGCGGGGGTCGCCGCTCCCGCTCCCGGCGGCCGTGCGGCCATCGGCGAGGGGAAGCTCGACCACCTCGTCCGCCCCGGCCGGGTCGCCGAGGACCTCGATCCGCAGCCCGAACTGGTCCGACCACACGTAGGGCAGTGCCGTGTAGGGTTCGGCGTTCCCGCGGCCCGCCAACAGGTTGGCAGCGGCGAGCTCGCCCTGCTGGGACGCGTCGGTCCAGTGCTCCACGCGGCGCCCGACTGAGCCGTCGGCGTCCACCACGCGCACCACGTCCCCGGCAGCGACGATGTCGTCACCCGCGAACAGGGTGGGCTCGCACAGCAGTCCGCGGTCGACCCGGAGCGAGGAGCCTTCCAGCCACTCGACGCGGGGCATCGAACCGATGCTGACCAGGACCTCGTCGAAGGTGAGGACGTTCCCGTCGGCGGTGTGCACCTCGACCCGGGAGCCGGAGGCGTCGCGCGGCACCAGCCGGGTCACCTCGACCCCGGTCCGCAGGTCGATCCCGTAGGCGGCCTGCAGTTTCGCCAGGCCCTCGGCCACGTCCGGGCCGAGCACCTCGGCCATCGGACCGGCCCCCCGTTCTAGCACCGTGACCTCCAGGCCCAGGCCGCTCGCGCCGTAGGCGACCTCGGAGCCGATGAAGCCTCCGCCGATCACGCCCAGGCTCCGGGACCCGCGCAGCGCAGTGCGCAGCCGGAGGGCGTCGTCGCGGGAGCGCAGCGTGTGCACGCCAGGGGCCGGCACGGGTGTCCCCGGAAGCGTCCGCGCACCGGCTCCGGTGGCGATGACCAGCCCGTCGTAGGCGACGACCTCGCCGTCGGCGAGACGCACCTCGTGGGCGGACGCGTCGAGCCCCACGGCTCTGCTCCCGAGCCGGACGTCGACCTCGAGCTCGTCCCACTCCTCCTGGTCGAGCAGGGCGATCTGCTGGACCGGCCAGTTCTCCGTGAGCATCCGCTTCGACAACGGCGGCCGGTCGTAGGGGAGATGCGGCTCCTCGCCCACGAGCACGATCCGCCCGGTGTGACCTTCTTCGCGCAGGGCCTGTACGGCACGGACGCCGGCCAGCGATGCGCCGACCACCACCACCTGCTCGGGCACCCTCACCACACCCATGGCAGCAGGCCGATCGGGATGATGGCTCCGGTGACCGCGGGCAGACCGATGACACCTTCGACGGCCGCCGCCACCGTGTCCGGGTCCAGCACCATGCCGCCCAGGTTCCGCGCGGCCCGAGCGCTGTCCGTGCCGGTCCCGGTGGCTCTCGCCTCGACCAGCATCCCCGTCTCGGTGGCGCCGGGCACCACCACGTTGACCCGGATGCCGCGCGGCGCCAACTCGGTGGCGAGGGTGCGTGACCAGCTCACGAGCGCGGCCTTGGTCGCTCCGTAGGCGCCGAGGCTCGGCTTTCCGAACGCCGCTCCGGAGGCGACGTTGACGATGGAGGCGTGGTCGTCGCGCAACCGCTGCGTGGCGGCCTTCACCAACGACGCCGACCCCACGACGTTCACCTCGAAGGTGCGCCGCCAGTCGTCGTCGGAGACCTGGGTGGCCGGACCGGTCGGACGGATGGCCGCCGCGTTGACGATCGCGTCCACCGGGCCGCTCACCCGGTCGAGGGCCGCCCGCGCGGTGTCCGGATCGGAGATGTCACCCGTCACACGGTGCTGGGCCTTTCCGGAGGTGGCTTCGGGGAACGATCTGTCGAGTGCGACCACCTCGTAGCCGGAGGCGGTCAGACGGGTCGCCACAGCGGCTCCGATGCCGGATCCGGCACCCGTGACGATCGCGGTGCGTCGGATCTCAGCCATGGTTCACCTCGGTCTGGTGGCGCGTGCCGGCCGGCTTCATCAGGGATTCCCAGCTCTCGCCCTGGACCAGACGGGCCCAACGGGCGTAGAAGTTGCGCGCGTTCTCCTCGGTCGACCAGTGGGTCGACTCCAGCGCCCCCTCGACAGAGGCGGGGCGGGTCATGCCCAGGCCCTGGGCGTAGTTGTACGGCAGCTCGCTCGCGCGCGTGCCGCGGCTGGCCTGTGTGGCGTAGTCCCAGTTCTCCAGGTCGTCCTGCTCGGTCAGCCCGCCCGGGCCGGAGTAGCGCAGGTAGTAGTGGCGCAGCCACTCGCGGGCGTCGCCGCGGGCGTCCTTGTCGACGACGTACCACCGCCAGATCTCGGTCTCGTGGGCCGAGACGGGATGGGCGACCATGATGGTCTTGGGGAAGCCCAGTGCGTGCAGGGACATGTTCGGGAACATGGTGGCGGGACCGTTCGCACCGACCGGGTGACCGGCGGCGAGCCGGGTCTCGCGGCGCGAACGGGAGAGCTCGGCGAAGTACTCGGTCAGTTCGGGGTGGTCGGCGAACGTCGGCGAGGGCCGGTCCTCGTCGGGCGAGTCGCAGGCGCCGTGGCCGAGCTCGGGCCAGGAGACCGAGCGCTGGAACGTGGCCCGCCGGGCGGCCAGGGCGCCCGGCCCCGTCCCGTGCCGGGTGCCGCCCGCCCCCGCGGGACCGATACCGACCGCTTCGACGCTCGCGTGGGTGGTGTCGGCGTGGTAGGAGTCGCCGAGGAAGTTCTCCGCCACGAACTTCCAGTTGGCGGGCACCCGCCACTTCTGCACCCCGGCGATCGTCTCGGCGCCGGCCTCGATTCCGCCGAGGCTGTCGGCGAGGTTGTTGAGCCAGAAGCGGAAGCTGCCGACATAGTCCTCGAAGGAGGGGGCGTCGGGATCCCAGGTGGCGAAGATCAGCCCGCGGTAGTTCTCGGTCCGTCCCGGCCGCACCAGGCCCCAGTCCTCGCGGCGGAGCTTGCCGCCGTAGGCGTTGCGCAGGTGGGGCACTCCGAACAGGTCCCCGGGGGTGTCCACCAGCTCGCCGTCGACCGAGTAGGACCAGCCGTGGTAGGGGCAGGTGAAGTCCAGGGTGTTGCCGGAGTCGTAGCGGCACACCTTCATGCCCCGGTGCCGGCAGGAGTTGAGGAGGACGTGCACCTCGCCCTCCGTGTCCCGGGTCAGCAGTACCGAGTCGGTGCCCATCCGTGAGGAGAAGAAGTCCCCGGGCTCCGGGATCTGCGACTCGTGGCCGACGAACAGCCAGGCGCGCCGGAACAGGTGGGCGAGCTCGGCCTTGAAGACGTCGTCGTCGACGAAGATCCTGCGGCTGATGATCCCCTGCTCGGCGTCGACCAGCGTCGAGAGGTCGAGAGGATCGTTGCGTTCACCGGGTGTCATCGTTGTTGCTCTCATTTCTGCTCGGCCGCTGGCCCGTCCCGTCGGGTGCGCCTCGGCATGCGTTACAGGAAGATCGTCAGGTTCTTGGCGAGGAGCACGCTCTGGTCGACCAGCACCACCCGCTTGCGGACCAGCCACGAGCCCGCGGCGGGTACGAGCGTGTCGTGGCGCCGCCCGACGAACAGGTCGCTCTCGGTGTCGACGCGGTTGCGCTGGACCACGAAACGGCTGGTGACCTCGACCCGGTCGTCCGCCACGAGGACCGGGCGGACGTTGGTGACCAGGTGCGAGACCCGGGAGACCGGCTCCTCGGCCCAGTGCTCGCCGGTGCTCAGCTGGGTCACCCGCATCGTCAGGGTGCGCTTGTCGTCGTCGAACCACATCGCGTCCTGGCCGCCCCTTGTGTTCTCGCGGGCGAGGTCGCCGGAGTGGACGTTGCGGCGGATCGGCACCTGGTACTCGACGTTGTCGTGGAGCAGGGTGAGCCACTCGTCGAAGCGGCGCTCGTCGAGCAGGTCGGCCTCCCGGTACAGGAACTGCGCGATGCTCCACTGCAGGGCCATGGCGCGCGGGTCGACCTGCTCGAGGGTGTGCTCGACGGTGTCCTTGCCGAGCTCGTTGACGACGGAATTCATGGGGGGCACCTTTCCTGCCTCAGCTGCTCACGGGCCGGCGGCCCGATCCGAAGGCCACGCCCATCCCGGTGATCCACTTCTCGACCAGTTCGTACGAGGTGTGGGTAGCCGGTGTGGAGCCGCCTGCCGCCCAGGCCGCGGCCCAGGTGCGGATCTCGTTGGCGCCGCCGCCCCGCGGGTCGATCTCGGGCTGCTCGACCCGGGCGAACAGGTCTGCCTGCCCCCCCGCCATGCCGGCCAGCAGCGCCTGGTCCCACTCCGGATCGACATAGTCCAGGGCCGTGGCCAGCGAGGCCGCGCGCTGCTCGGGGTCGAACCGGCGGGCGCCGGGCTGGGGCTCGGGGAACGGCGGGTGGTGGCTCAGGCCACCGGTGCCGATGTAGAGGACACGCTCCTCGCGTGCCGCGAGCGCCTGTCCGAAGGCCTCTCCGAGACGTACCGCCCGGGAGACCGGGAAGAGCGGGAAGCCGATGGCGTTCACCACGACGGGCAGCAGCGGCACCGCGCCCGGCTCGTCGAAGAGCTGCAGCAATGTCAGCCCCGTGCCGTGGTCGACACTGACCCCCTCGCCAACCGCGAGGTCGACGCCGTTCTGCACGACGGAGGTGTAGACCTCGGCGGCGAGCGGGTGGACGGTGAGCGGAATCCTCGGGATGTCGAACTCGGGCAGGGTCGAGCCGGACAGGACGCCGGTGAACGGGGGCCGGACCTCCATGAGCATGTTCATGTGGTCGGGCGCGAACATCACCACCAGGTCGGGTGCGAAGTCGGCGATGAACTTCTTCACGTCCTCGACGGCGGCGCGGTAGTCGGGCCCCGCGTCCTGGTTGCCGGGAAGGGTCATGAAGGGGCTGTGCGACAGGCACACCCAGGCGCGATCCGTCTCGACCCCGCTCTGGACGGTGGTCTGACTCACCTCGGCTCCTTTTTTCGTATTCCGAAAGTTTTTTCAGATTAATCACGGATGACTTGTGACGTCAAGACATCGTTCGGGCTTCCAGTGGCGGGCCTCGCGCGCTGCCGTGTGCCGGCCGGGCGCAGCACCATCGGCACAGGGAGACCGGTGGGGGGTGATGCGACCGCGGCGGAGCGCTGTGGACGCACCCCGCCGGTCGCAGGATCCGGAGCGATGCGTCAAGCCCCCTGCTGATCCGTGTTGCCGCGCTGCCGCTCCACCAGCTCCGCCCAGGTGATGAAACCCTCCGAGGCCCGGTAGTTCAGCCCCAGGGCGTCCAGCAGCCGGGAGTTCTCCACCAGCAGCATCCGGACCGGATGCTCGTCGCTGCCGTTGTAGTGGCGGTGCCACTCCATCGGTGGGACACAGACGAAGTCGCCCGCCTCCCACTCCCAGCGCTGGTCACCGATCTCGCTGTACCCGCTGCCGGACAGGATGCAGTGCACCGCCTCGTGATGGTGCTGCTGCATGTCCGAGGCCATGCCGGGGGGCAGCTCCTGCATGAACAGCTCGAAGGAGCGGATGGGGGTGCCCAGCACCGGTGCGAGATGCGAGGGGTTGTGGCCGGGTGGGGTGTACCACTTCAGGTCGGCCCCCCGGATGACCATCCGCGTCTGCTTGTTGCCGCGGGGCAGCGGCTCACGCTGCTCGGCGATGCCCCGACGGAACTCGGCGAGCTCGTCGTCTGTCGTCACGTCCTCGTCTCCTGTTTCTCGGCTCAGGAACCGCTCGGCTTGATCCAACGGATCGCATGGTCTTCCACGTACTCCTGCAGCCCGAGGGCCGTACGCTCACGGCCGATGCCGCTCTGCTTGACGCCTCCGAAGGGCATCGCGAACGACAACGACCACAGGTTGTGGCTGTTGACGAAGGTGCATCCCGCCTCCAGCCGCAGTGCCACCTCGCTGGCGCGGCGGACATCCGTCGCCCACACCGAGGACGCGAGCCCGAACTCGCTGTCGTTGGCCAGCGCCACCGCCTCGTCCACGGTGTCGTACGGGAGCACCGGGAGCACCGGCCCGAACTGCTCGGTGGCGACCAGTTCGGAGTCTTGGCCGATGCCGGTCACCAGGGTCGGCAGGAGGTAGGCGCCACCGCTCGTGGCCGCCTCGTCGGTGAGCGACCCCAGCTCGGCCACGCTCGCCCCGCTCGCGCGGGTACGGTCGACCAGCTCCCGAAGCCGGACTACCTGGGCCTGGTTGATGACGGGGCCGAAGGACACCTCGTCCGTGAGGCCGTGACCGACGGTGAAACCGGCCAGGTGCGCGTGCAGCGCCTCGACGAGCTCGTCGTACCGTGAGCGGGCGACGTAGACCCGCTTCACGCCGAAGCAGATCTGCCCGGCGCGGGTGAACGCGCCCGCGGCCAGTGGTCCGACCACGGACTCGACGTCGATGTCGTCGAGCAGCACCGCCGGGTCGTTGCCCCCCAGTTCCAGACTGATCCGCTTCAGGTTGCTCGCCGCGCCGGCCATGACCTGCCGGCCGACCTGGGTGCTGCCCGTGAAGGAGATCTTGCGGACATCCGGGTGGGCGGTCAGCGCGGGGCCGGCGTCGCCGGTGCTGTTGACGACGTTGACGACGCCGTCCGGCAGGGCCCGGGCCAGCAGCGCCAGCGCCCGGGTCAGCGCCACCGGCGCCTCCGGGGACGGTTTGACCACCACGGTGCTGCCGGTGACCAGGGCCGGAGCGACCTTGCTCGCGGCGAGCACCATGGGGGAGTTCCAGGGCACCACGACGCCCACCACGCCGACCGGCTTCTTGTGGATGGTCACACGGTCGGCCGGGCTGTCGAGCACGACGGGTTCGAGGTGGGCCGGGGCGAGGCCGAGCATGCTGCGGAACAGGGCGATGCTGCGGTCGATGTCCAGCCGGGCCTCGCGCCGCAGGGCGCCGTTCTCGCGGGCCAGGGTCTCCGCCAGGTCGTCTCCGGCGGCGGTCACCGTCTCCAGCCCGGCCTCGATCCGGGCGATCCGCTCGGCGACGGCGGTGGCGGCCCAGCCGGGGCCCGCGGCACGGGCCGCGGCGACGGCTCGGTCCACTTCCGCCGCGCCGCCGTCCGCGACCACGGCGACCACGTCACCGGGGCGGCCGGGATCGCGCACCTCGAAGCTGCCGCGCCCCTCCTCGTGCGACCCGCCGACGAGGTGCGGCAGTGTCCCCACGGTCTCGTGCGCCGTGGCCGTCATCGCGCGGCGGTGGGGACGGCGGCGTACTTGCGGTGCAGCTCGGCCAGTCGCCGGCCGGACTCACGGGCCCCCTCTGCGTACGCGTCGGGGCACTCCACGTACGGCGGCCGGCTCGGACCGGCGTGCAGGTAGCCGGCCTCGTCGATCCGGATCTTCTCCAGCTGCACGTTGTACTTGGAGAACAACTCGAAGCTGCCCTGGGGGAAGAAGGTCTGCGCGGCATGGCGGTAGCCACGGGCGATGGCCTCGGCGTCCTCGGCGCGTCCCTCGCGGATGGCGTCCCGCAGGGCGATCGCGGGAGCGGGCCCGCAGGAGGCGCTGCCGCTCCAGCACGCGGTCATCGCGTCCGGCGCCCAGCGCCAGGTGTAGTACCAGTCCCGTTCGACCGGCAGCAGTCGCATCCGGCCCGTCATGGCGTCGAGATCCGCGAGGAAGGACGGGCCGAGGACGGGGTACTTCGCGGCGATCACCTGAGGGATGGCGGCGAGCTGGGCGTAGGCCTTCGGGGAGATCTTGCCGCCGAAGGAGACCGGGTTGTCGTACACGACGATGCCGAGGTCGGGGACGGCGGCCGCCACGTCACGGTAGTACCCGACCACCGCGGAGTCGTCGCAGGGCGACCACATGGGACGTCCCAGCAACAGCCCCGAGACGCCGATGTCGGCGAAGACCCGGGCCCGCGCGATGGTGTCGCGGGTGTTGAGCGTGGTCGCGCCGGCGAACACCGGCACCCGGCCGGCTGCCTGCTCGACCACCGTGGTCACGAAGGCCCGGTGCTCGTCCCAGGTGAGCGTGGCGCACTCACCGAAGGTGCCGGTGATCATCACGGCGTCGACCCCGTCGGCGATCAGGGCGTCGACGGCCCGCCGTGACTCCTCGTGGTCGACGGTGTCGAGCGCGGAGGGATCCGCCGCGTCCGGGGTCGCCGGGGTCGGCATGATCGCCAGTACCCCGGTGATGTCGTCGAGCTGGATACGCATGCTGTGGCTCCTTCGTGGGTCAGCCGGCCTGGACGGCGGAGGACGCCCTGCCCAGAGCCTCTAGCTCGGCGTCGTGGTCGTACAACCAGAGTCGCAGGTCGACGGTGTTGGTGATCTGGCTGTCCCGCTCCTCGAGGTCGTCGAAGTGGGAGTCGTAGCGCCGGCCGTTGAGCCGAGCCTCGTGCTGCACCCGGCTGGTGCGCGGGCGGCGCTGGGCCTCGTAGGCCTGCAGGGCGGAGGCGATGTCGGCGGCGGTCGCGAGGTGGGCGGCCAGGGCGAAGCCGTCCTCGATCGCCTGGTTGGCGCCCTGGCCGAGGTGCGGGAGCATCGGATGCGCCGCGTCGCCGAGCAGGGTGAGCCGGCCGGAGGTCCAGCGGTCGAGGGGCATCCGGTCGTAGAGCCCCCACCAGTAGGTGGTCTCGACCGCGTCGAGCAGGGTGGTGACGGGCTCGTCCCAGCCCGCGAACGCGGCACGCAGCTCGTCTGCGTCACCCGGCGCCGACCAGGACTCCGCGGCCTGCCGCTGTGAGGGCACGAAGGCGATGTAGGTGATCAGCTCGCCGCGGCGCAGCGGATAGGTCAGGAAGTGTTTCCGTTCGCCCATCCACAGCTGTGAGACGCTCGGCCGCCAGGACGGCACCGCCTTGGCGGGCACGAGACCGCGGTAGGCGACGGATCCGGAGTCGATGACCTCCACGGGGGGTACGACGTGCAGGCGCAACGTGGAGTTGATGCCGTCGGCGGCGATGACGACATCGGCACGGACCTCCTCGCCGTTCGCGAAGATCACCGTGCAGCCGTCGGCGTCCTGGCGGAAGTCGACACACTGGTGACCGGTGTGTATGCGCTCCGTGGGGAGAGCGTCGGCCAGCACCCCGAGCAGATCGGCGCGGTGCATGCCGTACATGCCGTTCCAGCCGTTGGAGTCGGCGGTGAGGATCCGGGAGACCGGTTGACCGTCGTGCCGGTAGTAGGTGGATCCCTCTCCGACGGGCCCGCCCACCCGGGCCAGCTCTTCGGCGAGGCCGACGCGCTCCAGCAGCCGGAGACTGTTGGGGGTGACCAGGACGCCGGCGCCCACCTCGCCGAGCTCGGGTGCCTGCTCGTACACGTGGACGTCGACGCCACGGTGCAGCAGGGCCCCGGCCGCGGCCAGTCCTCCGATCCCTCCTCCGACCACCGCCACGCGGATCTGATCGACCACAATGCACCTCGTTTCGCTATACGAAATATATTCGCTAAGCTATCTTCGGTGTCATGGCCTGTCAAACAGTTCGAGCATCCTTGTCCCTGAATGGGCGGGGCCCGCGGGCGTGGCCCCTCTCCTGCGAGACCCCGGGCGAAGCGTCGCCGCCAGCGCTGCGGGAGCGGGGGCGACGGCTCGCCCCGCGCGGGCGGCACCGGGCTGCCCGGTCTACTGGAAACCGGTTCGCACGCACCGCGGCATGTCGGCCCCTGCGGACCTCGGCGGTGGAGTCATGAGCGGCCCGCGGAACGGGCCCTCGACAGCGCGCCCCGCGCAGGCCGACCGCCCCGGCGTCAGCGCCGCGACGACCTCCGCCGGTCTGGAGGCGCCCTGTGTCATCGTCGGTGGCGGCCCGGTCGGCATGAGTCTGGCTCTCGACCTCGGCTGGCGCGGCATCCCCGTGATCCTGCTCGAACAGAACACCCACACCACGGTCAACCCGCGCTGCAACACCACCAACGCCCGCTCGATGGAGTACTTCCGGCGCTGGGGACTGGCCGACCGGATCCGGCGTGCCGGGCTGCCCGGCGACCAGGCCACCGACGCCGTCTACACCACGAGCATCACCGGGTACGAGCTGACCCGCTTCCGGCTGTCCTCCTCCGACGAGGTGTTCGCGGGCACCGCGCCCGAGGCGGCCGAGTGGCCGACGCCCGAACTCCAGCACCGGATCTCCCAGATCTACCTGGAGCCGATCCTCGAACAGGAACTGCGACGCTACGCGAGCGTCACCGTCCGGCGGGGTGTCCGGGTCGAGGGGCTCACGCAGGACGAGGACTCGGTCACGGTGCACGGGACCGAGGTGGCCACCGGGCGACCCGTGAGCTACCGCGCCGGGTACGTGATCGGCTGCGACGGCGGGGCCAGCGAGGTGCGCCGGGCCGTGGGCGCCAGGTTCGTGGGTGACCCGAGGGTGGGCGACCGACGGATGTCCATCCACTTCCGCAGCGAGAAGCTCGAGATCCCGGGGCCCCGGCCGGGGTGGTGGTACTGGTGGCACGGCGAGCACCACCACGGCGCGTTCATGCAGCTCGACGGGCATTCCCAGTACCTCTGTCACGCCCGGATCCGGGAGGGTCAGGACCTCGCAACCGCCGATCCGCACCTCGCCCTGCGCGAGGCCGTCGGCCGCGACTTCCCCTACGAGATCATCGACGTGGTGCGCTGGACCCCGCGCCGGATGGTCGCGGACACCTTCCGCCAGGGCCGGGTGCTGCTCGCCGGCGACGCCGCCCACATCTGGGTCAATCTGGGGGGCTTCGGGATGAACGCCGGGATCAGTGACGCCGTGGCCCTGAGCTGGCGGCTCGCCGCGATCCACGCCGGGTGGGGGACCCCGGACCTGCTCGACGACTACGCCCTGGAGCGGCGGTCGGTCGGAGAGTCGACCTCACGTGCCGCGGCCTCGATCGGCAGCTACCTCGAAGACGCCCTGGCCGATCCGCTGCTCCACGAGGACACCGCCGAGGGGGCGGCCCTGCGCACCAAGGTCGGCGCACGGCTGCACGAGGTCGACCGTGCCCAGTGGCACAGCCTCGGCATACAGCTCGGCACTCGGTACGTCGGCTCGCCGGGGCTGGCCGCAGGCGCTGACGCGGAGCCGCCGGAAGAGGGGGGAGGTATGGGCAGCTACGTGCCCAGCGTGCTGCCGGGAGTCAGGCTGCCTCACTTCTGGCTCGCCGAGGGTGAGGCGGTGTTCGACCGGCTGGGCCAGGGCATGACCCTGTTGCGGGTCGGCTCCGAGGCCCCCGAGCCGGCCGAGCTGGTCGAGGCCGCCAGGGACGCCGGGATCCCCCTCACGGTCCTCGACCTACCCGACGAGGCCGGGACCGTGTACGACCCGCGGCTGGTGCTGGTGCGTCCGGACATGCATGTCGCGTGGGCGGGCGACGAGGCGCCCGAGGACGGCCGACGCATGCTGCGTCTGCTGTGCGGCTTCGACCGCACGCCTTCCGCGATGGCGGGCCAGGGGGTTTCCTAGGATCTTCGCGGTCCCGCCCGCTCAGGGACCTTCATGTGCCCGCGACGCCGCGGCATACATCCCGTCTGGGCTGTATGCCGCGGCGTCGCGGCTTGTCGGCGAGGGCCTGCGGGGGCGGTTCTGGTTGACGGCGGGTGCCGTCGGGGCGTCCGCCCGGGTTGCCTGGCTTCATGGCGAGCGTCGGCCGGTCGGGGACGGTCTGCGGGGGCGGTCCTGATTCCGCGCGGGCACCCTCAGAGCATCCGCCCAAGGCGCTTGGCCTCCCGGTCGAGGACCGGCCAGTACTCCTTGCGCATCTTTGCGATGCTCACCTGTGCGGCGAAGGCACTCACGCTCATGGCCCCGTGCAGGACGCCGGCGATGTCCCGCACGGGGACCGCCATGGTGCGCACGCCGAGGTCGAGTTCCTCGTCGGTGTAGGCGACGCCCTCGCGGCGCGCCTCTTCGACTCGAGCGAGCAACTCGACCGGGTCCACCACGGTGCGGGGGGTCTTGCGTTCGACGGGGGTCGTTGCGATGAGTTCCTCGACCTGCTCGTTCGGCCATCCGCTCAGCAGGATCCGGCCGGTGGCCGAGGCCAGCAGAGGGAGCGTGGCTCCGAGCCGCACCCCCGCCGAGACAATGCGAGTGGCCTCGGCGCGTGCGACGAACAGTGACTGACCGCCCTCGAGCACCGCCAGCGAGGCCGACTGGCCGAGTTCGTCGCGGACAGCCACCAGACGCGGCTGGGCGAGGGAGGGCAGCACGGCGGTGGCGGTCCAGGCGGCGGTCAGCCGCATCACCCGTGGTGTGGGGGTGTAGTACTTGCCGTCGTGGCTGAGGTACCCCAGCTCCATGAGGGTCAGCAGGCAGCGTCGCGCGGCCGCAGGGGTCGTTCCCGAGGCCTGCGATGCCTCCGTGACCGTGAGCCGGGGCCGCAGCGGCGAGAAGGCCTCCAGGATGGCCAGCCCCTTGGCCAGGCCGCCCATGACCTCCTGGCGCGCCGGGCTGCCGGACGCTGCCGGAGGGCTCTTCTGCTCACCACGGTTCAGCACAGTTATTCGTTATACGAACATCGGAGGGCTGTGTCAAACTCGCCTCCGCTTCGGCTCCAGAGAGACAGGTCAATTCTGGAAGCAGATCGACCCGGAGTTCGTGGGGCAAACCCATGTTCCCGAAGCAGTGCCCCGAGCGAGCCCGCTGCCGCCGCCCCCGGGCGGTCGAGGGCGGCGAGTCTTCCGGCGGCGCTCGCGGTGCCGCCCACGTTCACGACGACGTTGCCGCGAGCCCGGAAGGTGACTCAGATGAGGGCGTTCACCGCCGGGGCGGCGGTGTTCTTGATCCCTCCGTAGAGGGAGTCGATGAAGTCGGTGTCGTCGATGTCCCGCAGGTAGCCGGTGTCCCAGATCTCGAGCGGCCCGATGTGGTTGGACCGCTCGTCCTTGAGGGTGTCGAGCTGGTAGACGTTCCAGATGGCCAGGGGGTGCGGGTAGGGCTTGGGGCTGAGTGCCTGCGACCAGAAGCGCTGGAGGTGGGCGATGTCCTCGGGGTCCTC
Source organism: Streptomyces sp. NPDC096132 (assembly GCF_044763345.1). NCBI lineage: Bacteria > Bacillati > Actinomycetota > Actinomycetes > Kitasatosporales > Streptomycetaceae > Streptomyces > Streptomyces sp. NPDC096132. The sequence continues at coordinate 100,818 of NZ_JBIWGA010000028.1, read as the reverse complement.
GATCCCGATCTGGGGGGCGAGGTGCTCCTGCAGGATGTCGCAGACGTCCTGCGGGCGGGTCTTGAAGAAGTGCACGGTCTCGACCATCGAGCGCAGGAACGAGCGGGTGAGGTCCTCGTTCTGCTTCACCCACTCGCGGTTGGCGCAGATGGTGGTGTTGTGGATCACCGGCATCTGCGGAAGGCCGAGCACCTGCAGGCCGCGCTGGGTGCCGTAGCGGTCGAAGGGGATGTCCACGTCGGCGGCGTCGGCCTCACCGTCGAGGACGGCCTGGACCGCGCGCAGCGCCACTCCGGTGCCCTGCTCCTTCCAGACGTCGAACTCCACCGCGTCCACGTCGACGCCGGCGTGGGTCAGCGCCCGCCGGAAGTTGCCGTAGACGCAGGGGGCGGAGGTGCTGACGATGACCCGCTTGCCCTCGAGCCCCTTCAGGCCGTCGACCGCGGGCGAGGCGACCAGGACGTCGTCCCAGTCGTTCTGCGCCTGGGCGAGGTAGACGAAGCGCTTGTCGCCCCGGGCCCGGTAGGCGTAGGTGTCGTGGTGCAGGCCGCTCATGAAGTCGTACTCGCCGGCGAGGACCTTCGGCCCGCGCTCACCCATCTCCACCCGGGGCTGGCCGGGAACGTCGGCGTTCGCGACGTGGGTGACCAGGTCGAAGCCGTGCTTCTGGGTCACGCCGCTCTCACGCCAGACATGGCCGATCGCCATGTGCGAGATGTCGCTGCAGAGCATCCGGACGGTGGTGTTGGCCACGGGGGCCCTCCTTGGTCTTTCGCTGTACGAAGGATTCACATGCGTTGCCCGCCCCGTGCGCCGTCTGACAACCGGCACGCGGGGAGGTGGGGGTCAGGATCGCGCGAGGGCGCGCAGGTCGGTGCCCGGGTCGGCGAGCTGGGCGACCGGGAACGAGGCCGACCGCGCGATCAACCGTCTCGCGGCCACCACGTCCCGGACGGTGTCGAGACCGGCGGCGGCGACGACCCCGCCGTCCCGCAGCCAGAACGCCATGAACTTGCTGGGTGTGGCGTCCTTGCGCAGCACCTGTGTGTCGCCGGGGCGCGGCCGGCCCACCATCTGCAGTTGCAGGCCGTACTGCTCGGACCAGAAGTACGGGACCGTGTCGTGGTCGTGGAGCTCGCCCAGCATGGCCCGCGCGGCGACGACGCCCTGCTGCTGGGCGTTGTCCCAGTGCTCGATCCGCCCCGCCGCTGCCAGATGCGGGTGCGGCTGGACGGTGACGTCGCCGGCGGCGAAGATCCAGGGATCGGAGGTGCGCCCGTGCAGGTCGACGACGATGCCGCCGTCGCAGCGCACGCCCGCCTCGGCGGCGAGCCGGTCGTTCGGTACGACCCCCACCCCGACCACCACCGTGGTCGCGGGGATCCGCTCACCGGAGGCGAGGACCACCGCCTCGACCGCGCCGTTCCCGTCCAGCGCCGTGACCTTGGCGTCCGTCAGCACGCGGACGCCTCGTGCGCGGTGGAACGCGGTGACGAGGTCGGCGAGCTCCCGGCCGAGCGCGGCCAGCATCGGCGCCGGCGCGGCCTCCAGCACGGTCACCTCACAGCCCGCGGTCCGGGCCACCGCGGCCACCTCCATGCCGATGAAGCCACCGCCGAGGACGACGACCGGGCCGCCGTCCCGGATCGCCTTGCCGAGCCGCAGCGCGTCGTCGGGGTCGCGCAGACTCAGTACGCCGTCCAGGCCGATACCCGGCAGATCCGGGCGGCGGGCCGCGACTCCTGTGGCGAGCAGCACCTTGTCGGCGTGCAGCGACGTGCCGTCGGCCAGATGCACCGTGCGGGTGGCCGGGTCGAGACGTTCGACGCGGGTACCGAGGCGCAGGTCGATGCGCCGGTCGGCGTACGACTCGGGGTCGGCGATGGGACGAAGTGCGTCCGGGGTGTCCCCGAGCACCTTCGACAGCTGCGGCCGGCGGTACGGGGCCTCCGTGCCGGCCTCAAGGAGGACCACGGAGCCCTCGAACCCGTGCTGGCGCAGGGCGAACGCCGCCGAGACGCCCGCGGCGCAGCCTCCGACGACGACGTACTGCTCGGTGCCACTCATGCTTCCTCCGGAAGTCGACGTACGGGCCTGGACCGGTGAACGGGGATGGTGCTCACGCGCCCTCGGGCTCCCAGTACGCGAGGCCCAGGCCGGTGACCGCGTGGTGCAGCGGGATGTAGTCCACGACCGTGCCCGCACGGCCGGCGAACGCCCCCGCGACGGTGACCCAGGCGCGGATCTCACCGCTGCCGCCGCGCAGGGTGTCGGAGTCGAAGGCGAACAGCTGCGCGAGTTCCTCGCCCCGGCCCTCCGAGATCCGGCTGAGCACCCACCGGTCCAGCCGCTCGTCGATCCAGCCGGCCCGCGGGCCCATCGGGTCGTGGGTCAGTCCGCCCGACGCGACGAGCACGACGCGCTTGTCGCTGGCCTCAGCGATCTCGCGGAGCGCCTCGCCGAGCTCCCAGCAGCGGCGCCCGGTGGGCAGCGGGTCGTGGTAGCCGTTGAGGAAGACCGGGACCAGCGGGATGTCGGCCTCGGCGATCCCGAGCCTGTGGGCGGGGCGGGTGAACGCGTGCCCCAGGCCCTCGGGGCGGCTGAGGGGGCGCAGTTCGCTCATCACCGCCGGGTCGAAGCCGCGGTCGATCAGCCCCGTTGCGAGTTCGAGTCCGAAGTCGGCGTCACAGGTGAGCGTGAGGTCGTGGTTGATGCCGGGCTTGTCCTGGAAGCGGCGCAGGGTGACTCCGCTGACCTTGGGCCCGGCGTACACGGCCAGGGTGGGGTTGAACGCCTTGCCGAAGACCTCGCTCTGGTCGTCCCCGACGATCACGACCACGTCCGGCTCGGCTTTGGCGATCTTGGCGCTCAGGGTGTCCAGGCCGGCGTCGATCCGCTCCTTGGCGACGACGTTGGCCTCCGGCGTCTCGTCGGCGAGCGCCCTCGGCTGAGGTACGTCGCCGACCAGGGACTTGTGAAGGTCGGGCCACTCCTCGACCGGGACGAACATCGTCGGTGAGTGGGAGAGGGCGATTCCCAGGGCAAGCATGGTGTACCTCCAAGGGGGGCGTGGCCGGGCGGGACGGTGCCGCACCCGGCTCCACGACCGTAGGAATCCGGCACCGGTCACCGCCAGCGTTCCGGGTCGGCCAATGGAACGATGCACCTCTGACCTCGGCTGTCATCCAGCTGTCATCGGAATGTCTCGGAGCCTTGACAGGCGTGGAAGCCGAGCTCACGATCCCGATATGAGGATCACCGACGAGAGGGTCGGCACCACCGTGCTCGGCCGGGCCTTCACGCTCCTGGACGTCCTACGCGAGGAGGCTCCCGGGCTCGGCCTGGCCGAGCTGGCCAGGCGCGCCCGGCTGCCCAAGGCGACCGCGTTCCGGTTGGCCACCCAGCTCGTCGAACTGAAGATCCTCGAGCGCAACGGACTGGAGTACCGGCTCGGCCAGAAGCTCTTCGAGCTCGGCGCCGGCACCCGAAGCCAGGCCCTGCGCGCGGTGGCCACCCCGTATCTGGAGGATCTCTACGAAGCCGTGCACGAGACCGTCCACCTGGCGGTCCTCAACGGCACGGAGGTGCTGTACCTGGACAAGATCTCCGGACGCCGCCGCCCCACGGCCTCCACCGAGGTCGGTGACCGCAAGCCGCTGCACTGCACGGCCCTGGGCAAGGCCATGCTCGCGTTCTCGAGCACGGAACTGCTCGCCTCGGTGGTCGAGCAGGGGCTGGAGCGTCGCACGCGCCACACCATCGCGGTCCCGGGCCTCCTGCACCAGCAGCTGGTCCGGGTGCGCGAGAGCGGGGTCGCCTATGACCGAGAGGAGTACGACCTCGGCGTCACCTGTGTCGCCAGCCCCCTGCTGGACCGTCACGGCCGCGGGCGCGGCGCCATCTCGGTCACCGGTCCGACCAGCCGCTTCCAGCCCGAGCGGGTCGCCGCGGCGGTACGCACGACAGCCCTGGGCATCAACCGCCAGTGGGTCGGGTCGACAGGACACCAGGAGAGCGGCGGTCGGTGAGGGGTACGACACCGAAAGGTGTGGGTCGGGCCCCTCAAGGCCCGACCCACACCCGTTGCAGGCCTGTTTACGCCGAGAAGTCGATGACGTAGTCGGGCTTCATCAGCTCACGGTCGAGCGGGCCCTTCATCAGCACGCTCTCGAGCACGAAGCCACCGAGGTCCGGCGCGGTGTCGAGGTAGGCGAACTCGACGCCGCCTCCGTAGAGCACCGCGCCCATGGCCAGCGGGACGCCGGCGTCGATCAGCCACTGCTGGTCGTCGTGCCAGGCCTTCTCGTCGTCGGTCATGTGCAGCATCAGGTGGTGCACGCCGGAACCGAAGCGGTCGCCGAACTCCCGGTTGTAGTGGCTCGGACCGAGCGTCGGCTGGATGATCTCGAACCCGAAGTCGCTGATCTGGGCGCGGGCCGTGAAGTACTCGTGGTCGACCGACTCGCCCCGGTAGTGCGGCTGTTCAAGCCGGTTCTTCTCGGTGCGCCAGTCGCGCATCTTCCAGGCGGGGACACCGAGGAGCCGGTCGTAGTGGGGCAGGGCGGCCATCACGTCCTGGACGACGATCCCGAGGTGGTTGACCCCGCTGATCCCCAGCGGCTCCCTGCCCTCGGGCCGGGTGTAGCTGCCGGAGTGGTCCCAGAGTTCGGTGACCTCGAGCGCGCCGTCCCCGGCCAGCGGCACCTGGATCTCCACCAGGTAGCCGCCGAGCGTGGACCGGGTGTCGACGAAGTGCCGTTCGAGACGGTCGTCGAGGGTCAGCGAGCCGGCCAGGGACAGCCCCTCCGCCTCCAGCCGGGCACGCAGCCGACTGAACTCCTCGCGGTCACGCACCGCCAGGGTCAGGTGGCTCACGCCCTGTCCGCGGACGAAGCGGAACTCCTGGAACGGGCTCTCTCCCGTCAGAGGCTGCACCAGCTCGAAGGTCACCGGGATGAGCGGGTTGCCCATCAGCGAAGTGCCCTCACCCGGCGGCACGGAGGTCCCGGTCGCCGTGCGGAATGTGGGGGTGGTGGGCCGCCCGTGCGCCGTCGCCGAGGTGACGCGCTCCTGCCCGAAGTCACGTACCTCCCACTTGTCGATGCCGAACAGCTCGGCGTAGCGCCTCGTCGCCGCCTCGAGGTCGCGGACGACCACGCCCATCGAGTAGAGGCGGTCGACCGGTATCAGTCCGGACATGGATGGATCCTCCTTGACGTCCGGACGGGATCGCCGTCTGCACGGGACCCGTCCTGGTGCGGGGCAGCCGCGGTGCGCGGAGTCCCCTCCTGGCCACGGGACCGCCGACGGTGTGCGGGGGCCCGTCCCAGGACGGGCCCCCGCGTGCGCCGCGGGGATCCGTCCTGTGTGGTGTGCCGTCCTCCGGACGGCGGTGTCAGTCGGGCCAGGCGACCGTGTCGGACCAGGCCTCGGGATCGGCGGGAAGCCAGCGGTCGTAGAGGTGGACGAACGACTGCCGGCGGTAGAACTCCACCCCGTTGTCCCCCTGCCCGCGCTCGTGCTGGACGGGCCGTGCGCCGCCGCCTCCCGCTCCGCCGGCCTCACGCACCCGTGTCCGCAGCCGCCAGTGCGCGTCGTACCTGGCCTGGTCGTCCCAGAGCTCCAGGAGCAGTCCGTCCTGGTCGAACTCGACACCGGCGAAGACCTCGAACTGCAGGCAGCCCGGTTCGCGGCGGGTCTCCAGCAGAGCGTCGACCCCGCCGGGCCACGGCTCCTCGGGGGTCGGGCGGGTGCTGGTCTGGATGACCACACGTACCGGCCCCCGGGCCGGCCACGCCACCCGCCAGGCCTCGTCGGCCCGGCCGGTCGGAAGCCAGTTGCCGGAGGCGCGGTCCGTGTAGCCGTGCCGGTAGAACTCGGACACCGAGCCGTCCCCGGCCACGCCTTCGGGCGGACCGGAGGACAGGCCGGGCGGCAGCGTGCCCTCGGTGAGCAGCTCGCCCCAGGCCCGGCCGAACGCAGTGTCGTCGGACCAGAGTTCGACCAGCGCCAACCGCTCCGGGTCGTCGAGCGAGCGGTAGACCTCCGCCTCCAGGCACCCCTTGCTGTCGCGCAGTCCGGCCGCGTGCGCCGACCATGCCGCCTGTGCGGCGGGTTCGACCACACGCTGGTGGACCACGCGCAGGCTCATGCCGGCCTCACGATCGCCGGCGACATCAGGAATTCTCCTTGAGGAGGATGGCGTCGGCCGGGCAGAGCCGCACGGCGTCCTTGACCGAGGGCAGCAACGACTCCGCGGGGGACTCCTGGAGCACCACGGCGATGCCGTCGTCGTTGACCTCGAACACCTCGGGGGAAGCGGCCTCGCACAGCCCGTGTCCCGCACACAGCCATTCGTCGACGGAGACCTTCATGTCCGTCACTCTCCCTTCAGAAGAAGATCGCCAGGTTGGACGACTCCAGCACCGGGGAGGGGTAGAAGATCTTCCGCTCCTCCAGCTTCCAGGGGTCCTCGCCGATGTTGATGGTGTCCTCGCGCCGGAACACCCAGCGGTCGGACTCGTTGGCGAACCGGCTCCGCTCGACGCTCGCGACCGACCGGACGACGGCCCGGCCGTCGACGACCGACGCGATCTCGATGTTGCTGACGGAGTGCACCGTCCGCCCGGCGGGGTTGTCGGTCCACGACATCCGGTGGCGCGTCTTGGACACCCGCATCGCCAGGGCCTCGTAGTCCTCGTCGAGGAAGGAGACGCCCCGCTCCAGCGTGGCGAACTCGAGGTCCCGCTCGGTCGCCTTGCGGACGAACCGGGTCGGCATCCAGTAGCGGATGTCCGGCGACATCCACTCCAGCCACTCCTCGAACCGGGCGTCGTCCAGCAGCCACGCCTCGCGGTACAGGCAGGCGGTCACCCGCCGGTACAGCGCAGGGTCGTCCACGACTCCGTCGGGCGTCCCGACCGAGCCGGGGTCGAGGACCAGGTCACTCTTGCTCGTCGCCATGTCAGGGAGTCCTCATCATGTCGTGCCAGCGCTCCAGCAGCGCGCGCTGTCCGTAGTCGTTGAAGCCGCCGTCCATCCGGTCCGGGACGCCCGGCTCCGAGATCACCTTCTCCCGCCCGAAGCCCATCTGGTAGTTGAAGGGCAGCCGCGAGGCGACCACGCCCCGGGTGGCGGCGGTGGCCTGCTCCCAGTTCTCGCCGTCGTCCTCCTCGAAGAAGCCTCCGGGACCGAAGTGGGAGTCGGTGTGCCGGCGCACCCAGTCCTTGACGTCCTGGGGGGCGGCCTTGTCGACCAGGGGGAGCAGCCACACCTCGGACCGGCCCGGCCCGCGCGGGTGGAAGATGTGGATGGTCTGGGCGCTGGAGTGGAATCCGGCGTTGGGGAAGATGTTGGCGTTGTAGCGCCGGATCGTCGTGCCGCGGAAGTCGCCGAGATGCTGCCTGGTGAGCTCCCGGTTCTCGCGCAGGTACCGTGCCAGCGGCGTCTCGTCCGGCGGGACGGGGGCGCCGCCCTCGGGCTCGGGTCGGCGGTCGCTCCAGTTCACCCCGTGTCCGAAGGAGCTGGTCATGGTGCCGCCCGGGTCGAGCTCCTCGTCGGTGGTGTGCTTGGGGTCGTTCTTGCCGGTCGCGATCGCCCGGTGGCCGATGTCGACGGCCGAGCGGTGGGTCGTACCGCCGTGGTAGAGGTCGCCACCGGAGTTCTCCGCGCCGAACTTCCAGTTCGTCTTGATGTTCCAGCGCAGGAAACCGCCGGCGACCTCGACGCCGCCGGGCCGCGGGTCGAGACTCATGTCGAGGAGCCAGGTGAAGTCACCCAGGTACTCCTCCAACGGCGGAAGGCTCGTGTCGAACGTGGCGAAGATCAGCCCCTTGTAGAGCGCCACCCTGGCCCGGTGCAGACCCCACTTCGACTTGTCGAGGTCGTTCTCGTAGACCTTCTCGAACTGCGGGGCGCCGACGAAGTTCCCGTCGATGTCGTACGTCCAGCCGTGGTACTGGCACATGAAGGCGCGGGTGGTGCCCAGCTCGGCACGGCAGACTTTGTTGCCGCGGTGACGGCAGGTGTTGAGCATGACACGGATCTCGCCCTCCCGGTTGCGGGTGACGATCACCGACTCCTCGCCCATGTAGGACTCGATGAAGTCCCCGGGGCGGGGAATCTGGGTGTCGTGGCCGACCACCAGCCACGACCGGGCGAAGATGAGCTCCTGCTCCATCCGGTAGATGTCGGGATCGCTGTAGATCCGGCGGTCGACCATCCCCTCGGCCAGCAGCTTGGCGGAGTGACCCACCAACTCCTGTGGCCCCGATGTCAGTGCGGTCATGGGTTCAGTGCTCCTCGCGTCGAAGCCCGGATACCGGGCAGGTCGGGAAGGGTACGGCTCGGGAGGGAGACGGACCGGGAAGCGGCGGATCCTCCGGATCCCCGACTCTCCGATCGTGCGACCCGGGCGCCCCTGACAAAAGCGAATCGGATCGGTGAATGGAAAGGCATCCTCCGAACGAGGCCGGGCGCCGTTCGCCGGAAGGCGACCGACCGTGGCCTCAGTGCGGCAGGAAGTCCGCCAGGATGCGGTTGAACGTCTCCGGGTCCTCCCACTGCGGCCAGTGTCCGCAGTCGTCCATCACCTGGAACTCGCACTCCGGCAGGTAGGCGGCGGCCCGCTCGGCGGTGGCCGCGGTGTTGGAGGGGTTGTGGGAGCTCCACAGCATCAGGGTGCGGTGCGTGACCTGCTTCAGCACGTCCGGGGTGAAGTCCAGACCGTCCTTGCGCTCGGGGTTCTTGCCGAGCATCTTCCCCGACTCCTTCATGGACGCGACCGCGTCGGTGCGCTGGTACATGCGCCACCGGATGTCGACGAGTTCCTCGCTGAGGTCCCGGTCCGGCTTGTGGAAGAGCCACTCCATGCGCCGGCGCGTGTTCTCCCGCGTGGGGTCCTTCACGAACTGGTCGGTCAGCCGGCGCAGTTCGTCGCGGCCGGCGTCGGTCCACTTCTGCGACTCCGGGTCCGTCTCGACCTTCAGCCGTGCCCCACAGATGGACACCAGGTTGTCGACCCGCTCGGGCTGGCGCAGCGCCAGCCACATCGCGATCCAGCCGCCCAGGGACTCCCCGCCGAAGTGCGCCTTCTTCACACCGGCGGCGTCCATGAAGGCGGTCATGTGGGAGAGATACGCGTCCAGGTCGGCCGGTCCCTCCGGCTTGTCGGTGAGCCCGGAGCCGAGCAGGTCCACCGCCAGAACCCGGAAGTGCTCGGAGAGCGGGACGACGTTGCGCGCGAAGGCCTCCGCGTGGCCCCCGACCCCGTGGAGCAGGATCAGCGGCGGCCCGTCACCGGCCTCGATGCACCGGGTTCGGATGCCTCCCGCGTCGTACCACCGGACCTCCGAGCCGAGAAGGTCGGCCCATACCGTGCTCCTGGGGGTCGCTGGGGTTGCTGCGCTCACTGGCTGCTCCTCGTCGTCCGTGACGTTCACCAGAACGATGCGGCCCGGGGCAGCACAACGCCCAGCGATCCGGTTCGCTGAACGGATCGCCGGGCGGTGGCGGAGATCAGGAAGTGAACTCCTTCATGATCTCTTCGGCGCAGCTGACCTGGCCGAACCAGTCGGCGATCGCACGCAGCGCTCCGTCGTGCAGCTCCTGGGAGTCGGCGCTGCAGCAGTCCTCGACGACCAGGACCCGCAGGTCACGGTCGCTGGCCGCACGCGCCGTCGACTCCACGACCCGCTGCGTCGACATGCCGGTGAGAATGATCGTGTCGACATCCAGCGACCTGAGGATGAGGTCGAGGTCGGTTCCGTAGAACGAACTGCTACGACGACGAGTCAGCAGCACGTCCCCCTCTTTCGGAGCCAGCTCGTCGATGACGGCGCAGCCCGGCGTACCCTCCACCAGCAGGCCGTGTTCCTTGATCGGGGCCGCCAGCCGCGGGATCACGTCGACGTAGTCGGGCCGGTAGCCCACACAGGAGTAGATGACGGGCATGCCCTGTTCCCGTGCCCAGGCGATGAACTTCCCGATCTCGCCGACCACACGGTCGGCCTCCTCGGGCCGCTGGTGAAAGCGCGCGATGTCGTTCTGCATGTCACACACCATCACGACTGCGTTGCCCATGAATTCGCTCCTTGTCTCCTGGTGGATCGACGTCGGGTCGCGGACGGACGGGGCGGGCGCCGGGAATGCCGCCACCACGACCGGGCCATGGACGGTCCGGGTGATGCCGGGTCCGACCGGCATACCCCACAGGCCTCGGACATGGGGCGGCACTCGCCGTGGACGGCTGTCCACGGCCGGTGCCGTCCGCGCGGGCGCGTACCGGGTTGTCCTCGCGGGCCGGGCCCCGGCGGCGGAGACGCGTCCCCCGCGGCCGGAGTGACGCGGTCGGGTGTTCCCTCTGGTCCCCATCCAGCGTCCGGTCCTTGTCGAACCCGACATCTGCGGCTCCCGGAGGCAGGGCGTGTGACCCACCTCATGGAGGTGCGGTCAGGGTAGGGCCGTGACGCCCACCCGCCCAACCCTGCATTCCGCTCACCGGTACGCGATATGTGTAGCGCCTGGCGATGCCCGGGTCCGCCGAGCGCCCTTCTCCGCCGCCGGCGCCGGTGTCCGCCGACGGACGGGGCGGGCGTTGCCGTCGATGCCTGTGTGCGCCCGTGATCTCGCGGGTCCGGGCGTCGCGGGCGTCGGCGGGATTGACCTCGCTGTCCGGAACCGGCTTGCCGTCCCTGCCCGGCCTCGTCCGCTCCAGGGCTCCACGGCAGAGCGCCGACGGTCGGACCACGGGCGCTGTTCTGAGCGTCGGGGCGCCCCTCGCGAACCCCTCGCTCAGGCCCCGTAGACCGGAGCCGGAGCCGGGGCGTCGGCGAGTAGTTCGCGGACCGCCGATCCGACCTCGTCGGGAGCCCAGCGGCGGTCGCGTGTCCGCTGCGGGCCGTGCTGCCAGCCGTCGGCGAGGCCAAGCACCCCGCCCTCGGCCTCGAACACCCGGCCGGTCACGTCGCCGGAGTCCGTGGAGGCCAGCCACACCACGAGCGGTGAGATGTTGCCCGGGTGCATGGTGTCGAAGCCGGACTCCGGTATCCGCATCCTGTCGGTGAAGGCCTCGACCGCCTCCGTCATCGGCGTGCGGGCGGACGGGGCGATCGCGTTCACGGTGACGCCGTAACGGGCGAGTTCGGCGGCGGCGATCACCGTGAGGGCGGCGATGCCGGCTTTCGCGGCACCGTAGTTGCCCTGGCCGACGCTGCCCATCAGCCCGGCGCCCGAACTCGTGTTGACGATCCGGGCGTCTACCGGGTCCCCTTGCTTGCTCCGCTCCCGCCAGTACGCGGCGGCGTGGCGCAGCGGCGCGGCATGCCCCTTGAGGTCGACCTTCAGCACCAGGTCCCACTCCGCCTCGGTCATGGAGACCAGCATCCGGTCACGGTTGAGACCCGCGTTGTTGACGAGCGCGTGCAGCGTGCCGAACTCCGCCACCGCCCGGCCGACCAGCCGCTCCGCGTAGTCCCAGTCGCTCACGTCCCCCAGGTCGGCGACAGCCGTCCCACCGGCAGCGGCGATCTCCTCGGCCACGGCCTTCGCGGTCTCGCCCAGGTCGTTCACGACGACCCGCGCGCCCTCGGCGGCCAACGCCAGGGCGTGCTCCCGGCCCAGCCCCTGACCGGCGCCGGTCACGACAACGACCCGGTCCCGGCAGATCCCGTCGTCGTTCGCGCCTCCGCTCACGGTCCGCTTCTGGACCCCGCTCACCATCCCGCCCTCCGCCTCCCTGTCGTTCCCACTCACAGTTCCGCTCCTTCGCAGATGCCCTCGGCCGCTCCGGTGAGTCCGAGCCGCCGCGCGATGAACTCCCGGTGCTCCGCCGGGCCACCCCAGTCCGCGGCGAGCGCCCAGGCCCGCTTGGTGTACAGGTGGAGGTCGTACTCAGTGGTGTAGCCCATGGCGCCGTGGCACTGGATCGCCGTACGGGCCACCGCACGCGCCGCGTCCGAGGCGAGGACCTTCGCCATCGCCGTTCGCACCGCTGTCTCGGGGTCCCCGGCCGCCTGAGCCCAGCCCGCCGCGAGGACCGCCGGGCGGGCGAACCGCACGGCGAGCTCCGCATCGGCCAGGGCGTGTTTCACCGCCTGGAACGAGCCGACCGGCACGCCGAACTGGTGGCGCTGCCCGACATAGCTCACCGTCAGATCGAGCATGCGCCGGCTGAGCCCGACGAGGAGGGCGGAGGTCGCCAGCACCCCGCGCCACCGTGCGGCGGCCAGCGCGTCCGCCCCCTCGGCGAGCGGCAGCCCCACGCCGGCCGGGGCGGTGACCCGGGCGAGCGCGCGGGAGCCGTCCAACGAGCCGACCGGCTCGATGCGCACCTCGTCCTGCCGGTACAGCAGCAGCCGGTCCTCGCTCGCTACGGCGATCAGGTCGGCATGCGCTGCGAAGGGCACCGGGGCCCCGGGCAGGAGCGAGACCGTCAGCGTCGCCGATCCCGCGAGCACGTCGGGGAGTTGACGCGCTCCGGCGGCGGCGAGCAGCGGAGCGCCGACCGCGACACTCTCCGCCGCGGGCACCGGCAGGCCGCTGTGGCCCAGGGCCTCCATGAGCGGGGGCAGTGCGTTTTCGTCGAGCCCGAGACCGTCCGCGCTCTCCGGCACCAGCGCGGCGGTGACACCGACCCCGGCGAGGGTGCGCCACACGGCATCGACCTCCTCGGCACGGCCGCCGGGCCAGCCGGCCCTGATCCGGTCGGGACCGGCCAGCTTGGCCAGCACCTTGCCGGCGGCCTCGGCGAGGGCCGTGTCCTGTTCGGCCACTGCGAAGCGCATGGTGCGCTGTCACCTCCTCGGCAGGCCGAGCAGCCGCTCGGCGACGATGTTGCGCTGGATCTCGTTGGTGCCGGCGTAGATGGGGCCCGCCAGGGAGAACAGGAAACCGCGGCTCCAGGGGCCGTCGACCTCGGCCTCGGGCCCGAGCAGGTCGATGGCGGTCTCGTGCAGGGCGATGTCGAGCCGGGACCAGAACAGTTTGTTCAGGCTGGACTCCGCGCCGATCTGCCGTCCCTCGACCATGGACGTGACCTGGTCCAGGGTGAACAACTCGTAGGCCTGCGCCTCGATCCACGACTGCACCACCCGGTCCCGGTGTGCCCCGGGCCCGCTCGGCGTGCCGCGGGCCAGGTCGAGCAGCCGGTCGGCGGCGTGCAGGAAGCGGCCGGGGGAGCGCAGGGTCAGACCGCGCTCGGAGCCGGTCGTCGCCATGGCCACCCGCCATCCTTCCCCGACCGCGCCCAGCACGTCGGCGTCGGGGACGAACACGCCGTCGAGGAACACCTCCGCGAACCCCTCGTCGCCGTCGAGGCGTTCGAAGCCGCGGACGGTGACACCGGGGGCGTCCAGGGGGACCAGGAAGTAGGTCAGCCCGCGGTGGCGCTCGGCGTCAGGGTCGGTGCGGAAGAGACCGAAGAGGTGGGTGCAGAAGGCGCCGCGGGTGGTCCACGTCTTCTGGCCGGTCAGCCGCCAGCCGCCAGACTGCTCGTCACGGACCGCCCGGCTGCGGGTCGCGGCCAGGTCGCTGCCCGCGCCGGGCTCGGACCAGCCCTGCGCCCACAGGTCCTGGGCGGCCGCCATCCTCGGCAGGATGCGCTGCTGCTGCTCCTCGGTGCCGAACGCGAAGACGGTGGGCGCCAGCAGGAAGATGCCGTTCTGGGTCACCCGGGAGGGCGCCCCGGCCCGGTAGTACTCGTCCTCGAAGATCAGCCACTGCCACAGGGAGGCGTCCCGGCCGCCGTATTCCTCGGGCCAGGAGACCACCGACCAGCGGGCCTCGAACAGGGCGCGTTCCCACTCCAGATGGGCGGCGAAGCCTTCCCGGGTGTCACCCGACGGCAGCGGCCCGTCCGGCACGTTCGCCGCGAGCCACTCCCGGGCCTCGGCCCGAAAGGCCCGCTCCTCGTCGCTCCAGGTGAGGTCCATCGGTCACCTCTCCTGGTCCGTGGCGCGGCCGAAGGTGTCGCGGACCTCGGCGGCGACGCCCGACAGGTTGACCTCGAAGGTGAAGCCCTGCTCGTAGCGGTAGCTGCGCTTGACGTCCCACAGGTCGATGCCGTTGAAGGCCTCCTTGGCGGCGCGGATCACCGCCGTGTTCTTCCCGGCGATCTCGGCGGCGACCTCCAAGGCCCGCTCGCGCAGCCGGGCGCCGGGCACGACGTCGAGCACCGAGCCGAAAGCGTGCAGTTCGGCGGCGGACGCGGTCGCGCAGGTGTACATCATGGCCCTGGCCTTGTGCTGCGGGACGAGCCGGGACAGGTGCGTGGCGGCCCCCAGCGCGCCGCGGTCCACCTCGGGCAGCCCGAAGTACGCGTCCTCGGCCGCGACGATCACGTCCGAGTTGCCGACCAGGCCGATCCCGCCGCCCACACAGAAGCCCTGGACCGCGGTGACCACGGGCACCGCGCAGTCGTAGACCGCGGCGAACGCGGCGAAGCAGCCGCGGTTCACGCCGATGATCGCGGTGTGGCCGGTGTCGGCCTGGAGTTCCTTGATGTCCACGCCGGCGTTGAAGCCGCGGCCCTCGGCCCGCAGCAGCACGACCCGTACGTCCGGGTCGCGGCCGAGCTGCTCGACGGTCTCGGCCAGCTGGAACCAGCCCGCCACCGGCAGGGCGTTGACGGGCGGGCAGTCGACGACGACCTCGGCGATACCGTGCTCGTCGATCGTGGTCCGGATGATGTCAGTGACCATGGGGACTCCGTGGGGTGTCGGGGCGCCCGGGGAGGGCCGCTGGGATGGGGGCTGGAGGGAAGGCGGGAGGGTCGGGTGGCTTGCGAGCGCCGGGGCGTGCGGGAGGGCGCGAGGTGTCGAGGCTGCCGGTCCGTGGCGGTGAGCGAGGGGCCGGGGCGGCCGGGAGGGGGAGCGGGCCGCGGTGGCCGGGACGGCGAGAGGGGCCGGGCCGGGAACGTCGGGCCACCCAAGCGCCTGGGCGCCAGGGATGACCGGGGCGGCGGCCGGGGACAAGGGCGGGCCGGGGCGGTGGCCGGAGGAAGGCCGGCGAGCCGTCACCCCCGCGCTCCCGGCGCGGTCAGGCGCCTCAGTACGGCGTCGGCTTCCGCGACGATTCCCTCGATGAGCTCCTTGCAGCCGGGCAGGTCCTCGATCACGCCCGCGATCTGGCCGGAGGCGAGTGTGCCGAGGTCTGTCCGGCCGTCGACCATGCTGGCCCGCAGCATCATCGGCGTGTTCGCCGCCATCATGACCTGGGACCACCCCAGGTCATGATGGCGGCGCATGGCCAGGCCTTCGCGGACCATGTCGGACCACGACGTGCCGGATGTCCTGCGGAAGGCGACGGCGTGCCGCAGGGAACGGACGAGACGCGCCGGCGCTCGTTCCTTCAGGAGTCGTTCCACCGGTTCGGTGCGCAGCACCCGCTGGGGTATGGCGTCGAGAACCGCAGTGACGACGGTGTCGGTGACCCCGCGTCTGAGGTACTCGGCCTTGACCGAGTCGCGCACCGTGCTGTCGCTGGTCAGCAGGAAGCGGGTGCCCATCGCGATACCGACGGCGCCCTGTGCGAGCGCGGCCACCAGGCCGCGGCCGTCACGGAAACCGCCGGCCGCGATGACCGGGATGTCGACGGCGTCCACGACCTGCGGGACCAGGATCGAGGTGGGTACGCCACCGGTGTGCCCGCCCCCCTCGGCACCCTGGACGACTACCGCGTCGACGCCCCATGCCTGCACCTTCTCGGCGTGGCGGCGGGCGCCGATGGACGGGATGACCACCAGCCCGGAGTCCTTGAGTGTGCGGATGACGCGTTCGTTGGGTGCGAGCGCGAAGGACGCGATCCGCACGCCTTCGCGCACCAGTAGGTCCCCGCGCTCCAGCACGTCCGGCGCGTCGCCGCGCATGTTCACGCCGAACGGGGCGTCGGTGCGTTCCCGTACGGCGCGGATCGCGTCCCGTGTCTGTTCCAGGGTCAGTGTCGCGCTCGCCAGAATGCCGAGCCCGCCGGCCGCCGCGGTCGCGGCGGTGAGCTCGGGGCCAGAGACGTACCCCATCCCGGTCTGCACGATCGGGTAGCGGACGCCGACCAGGTCGCACAGCGGGGTGCGCAGGGCGGGGTGAACGGGATCGACGGGGTCGGTCATGCCGGTTCTCCTTCTCGCGCCGCTCGCCCGGACCGGGGCGGTCTCGGCAGGCCGGAGGGAATCCTGGGGCCCGTTGTGTGTCAGCAACGTCCTTCGGAACGCAGGGAGTTCGCGCTTTGCCGGACTGTCGGGCCCGGCATCGGAAGACTCCCCCCTCGGGATCGTGCGGATACGCACTTTACCAAGCGCTTGATTGGTTGCGTAGGCCTTCGCGCAGGTCGGGCGTTGAGGTGGGGCGGGACGAGCACCGGCTCGGCGTCTCCGTCCGCCCTGGCGAGCGCCGGCGTCGTCGGCGCCGCCCCGGCCGACGCCGGATGTGGCCGGACGGGGGGCCCGGCTCACCGCCGGTGGCTCTCAGGGGGCAGAGGTGGCGTGGGGGACGATCTCCTTCTGCTCTGGCACGGCGTCCTCGGAGACGGCCGGACGGACACCGGTGAACCGCTCGATATCGGCCTGCAGGTCACCGGCGACGCGCACTGCCCCCAGCGAGTCGTCCCCGCTGACCACGAGGGGCGCTGAACGCCGCGCTCTACGGCACAGACCAGGCCTCCTTCGTCTACACCACATCGCCGTCGTTCCTCGTTCCGCCCGGTGACGAGCCGTTGTTCCGCGTGTACTTCACCGAGGTGGCCGCGCTCGCCGAACGGAGGGTGGTCTGACATGGATCCGGCGGAGCCGCGGGTCTTCCGGCAGGAGCGTGTGCACAACCAGGTCGACCGCGGGATCCTCGAGGCCTTCCGCCGCAGTAACGTCGACGGGCCGTACCCGTTGGACTGGGTGACGGTGCGTGCCGAGGCGCGCCGAGGCGGTGTGACCCGGCTGTACTTCGGCATCGCCGAGGACCTGGGCGAGCCGATCCACGGGAGCGAGCCAGGCGCCGCACCAGTGTTCTTCCGGCACGAGATCCCGACCGCCGACGAGCCCCTCTACCGCGCCTCCTTCGCCGAACTCGCCCATCTGGCCCACCGTCCGATCGCCTCGTAGGAGCGGAGCCGGGCTACCGACGGCCAGGGCCTCGACGCCGGTTGTCCCGAACACCGTTGTCCCGGGTCCGGTTGTCTCGACGGAGGCTGTCCCGAATGCAGGCTGTCCCGGCTCCGGTTTTCCCGGACACCGGCTCCCGCGTCCCGGCCGCACGCGGAACACGGCGGCTCGGCTCGCCGAAGCAGCGCCCGGGTGGGCGGACGACTGGTTCCGGGTCGGCGGCTCAGCTGACCGGCTCGGCTAACCGGCCCGCCCGAAACGAACCCGCCCGCCTGTGAGTACGGCGTCCCTCTCCCGGGCCACCTCGAAGGCCGCTCCGTCCCCCTCGGCGTCCCGCCAGGCGGCGACATCGAGGGTGTCCCCGGGCAGGACGGGCGACGCGAACCGCCCGTCCACCTCGGTCAGGTCGGCGGGATGGGCGCCGAGGACATCGGCGAGCCGCAGAACGGTGCCCGCCAGGGTGCACAGGCCGTGCAGGATCGGGCGCGGCTGTCCGATGGCCGCCGCGGCAGCCGGATCGACATGGATCAGGTGCCGGTCGCCGGTGAGACGGTACAGCGCCGCCTGTGCCGGGAAGGTGTGCTGCCGCGTGCGGTGGCTGGGGTCGCCGTCGTGCGCGGGTGGCCGGCCCGGCCCCCGTTCGCCGCCGAACCCGCCCCGGCCCGGGGCGAAGACGGACCAGACCGCGTGGAAGTACGCGCTGTCCACCGCCACTTCGAAGACGGCCGCACCGCCCTTGTCCCACACGTCGGTCACGGCGGCCGAGCACGTGACCTCCCCGGTCGGGGGCAACTCCTTGTGGACCATCAGCCGTTGCGCCCCGTGCAGGGCGGTGGCGTCGCCGAACGCCCCTTGTCCGGCCAGGACGTCCGGGGCCCACTGGGCCAGGGAAAGCGCGAAGGTGGGCAGCACCCGCAGCCCGCGCTCGAACACCAGGTCAAGGTCCTCGACGGGCCGGGCGCCCACGGCAAGCGCGTAGAGGATCGCGTCCCGCTCGTCGTAGGAGACCGTCCTGGTGCCGAGGTCACGTCCACACCAATCGCCGGCCGATTCGAGTCGTCCTTCTCCCGGGCCGGTCACATCACCCATCGGGTAGTCCATCGCATCGCCCATCCCGTTGACCAATCAAGCGCTCGCTTGGTGTGCGGAGGGTAAGGAAAGGGCCCGGGAGGAGTCAACGGCGCCGTGGCGTGGCCCTCGCGTCTCCCGGCCGGCTCCCGCTCAGTGAGAGTGGGCCGATGCCTTGTCGGGGCGGTCGCGGTAGGCAGGGGGATGCGGAGCGAAGGGAGCCGGAGATGCTGATGGTTCGGGAGCGTCGGGCCTCGCGGCGGCCGGAATGACCGCGCGGCCGTGCCGTGAGGCCGACCTACGTGAGTGGGACGGCGAGGCGGAGGTCGTGGTCGTCGGATACGGCGTGGCAGGTGCCGCCGCCGCGATCGGCGCCGCCGTGGAGGGCGCCGACGTGCTGGTCCTCGAACACACCGGAGGCTGGGGTGGCGCCGCCGCGCTCGCGGGCGGGTTCGTCTACCTGGGCGGCGGCACCGGGGTGCAGAAGGCCTGCGGCTTCCACGACACCCCGGAGGCCATGCACCGCTTCCTGACCGCCGCCATGGGACCGGCGGCCGACGCCGCCAAGATCGAGGTCTACAGCGAGCGGAGCGTCGAGCACTTCGACTGGCTGGTGCGCTGCGGAGTGCCCTTCCGCGCGGCCTTCCACGACCGTCCGGCCTGGGAACCTCCGGGCGACGAGGGCCTGATGTACTCCGGTGGTGAGAACGCCCACCCGTTCGCCGACATCGCCCCGCCCGCACCCCGCGGACACCTGCCGCGCATGGCGGACAAGCGCACCGGCGAACGGGGTGCCGGCTACCAGCTCATGCTGCATCTCGCCACCAACGCCGAGCAGACGGGAGCCCGAGCGCGCTACGGCATCCGCTTCCGGCGGCTCGTCGTGGCCGACGACGGCCGGGTGCGCGGAGTGGTTGCGCGCAGCCTCGGCGAGGACGTGGCGATCCGGGCACGCCGAGGTGTCGTCCTCGCGGCCGGGAGCTTCACCTTCAACGCGGACATGGTCGCCCGGTACGTCCCGGCGCTCGGCGGGCGCCCCGGCTCGGCGGTCGAGCAGCACGACGGCCGGGCGATCCGGGCCGCGCAGGCCGTCGGCGCGGACACCGCCCACCTGTGGGCCTGCGAGGCAGCCGTGCACGCCGACCCCGGCCTGATGGTCCGGGGCGTCGTCGTCAACGGCCGCGGTGAACGTGTCATCAACGAGGACACCTACCCCGGCCGCATCGGCCAGGAACTGCTCCTCCACCACGGCAGCCAGAGCTTCGTGGTCGCCGACGAGGAGGCCGCCGAAGCGGCCGCCGCCGACCGCGCGGCCACGTCGATGCGGGTCCCTCCGCCGACCTGGGTTTCCGAGGACATCGCCGAACTGGAGCAGGCCATGGGCGTGCCGCCCGGAGCACTCGCGGCCACGCTCGGCCTCTACAACCGGCACGCCGCCGAGGGCCATGACCCGGTCCACCACAAGGCCGCCCCGTGGGTACGTCCGCTGCGCCCGCCGTACGGGGTCTACGACCTGCGCGGCCAGACCTCCGGATTCACCCTGGGCGGCCTGCGCACCGACATCGACGGCGCCGTCCTCGACGTCGACGGCGAGGCGATCGAGGGACTGTATGCGGCGGGGCGTACGACCGCTGGGATCGCCGCGGGCGGATACGCGAGCGGGATCTCCCTCGGCGACGGGAGCTTCTTCGGCCGCCGTGCCGGACGCGCGGCGGCACGCGGGTGAGACGGCGGGGCGGGTGCCCGGTTCGACGTATGCACACAGGCCAGGGGCCGGAAGGGAGAGGCCATGCCCAGTTCGGTGGAAGTGTTCGGCGGTGGAACCGCCGTGATCACGGGGGCGGGCGCCGGCGTCGGAGCGGGGCTCGCCCGTCACGCCGCGCTCGCCCTCGGGATGAACGTCGTCCTCGTGGACGTCGACGAGGCCGCGCTGGAGCACACCTGCGCCGACATCACGCGCGACGGGGGGCGGGCGACCGCGGCCCTCGTGGACGTGCGGGACGCGACCGCCGTACAGGCACTCGCCGACCGCGTGGTCAAGGAGTCCGGACCGGTGCGCCTGCTGGTCAACAACGCGGGCATCCTGCAGTTCGGTTACCTCTGGGACACCCCCGTGGCCAACTTCGAACGTCTCGTATCGGTCAACATCAGCGGCGTGTTCCACGGGATACGGGCCTTCATGCCACATCTGTTGGCCCAGTCCGAACCGGCCTGCGTGCTCAACATGGCGTCCGTCGGCGCCGTGACCGCGTGGCCGCTGCAGACCCCGTACATCATGAGCAAACACGCCGTCCTGGCCATGACCGAGTGCCTCCACCAGGAGGTCGGCCTGGCCGGAGACGGGCACATCCAGGTGGGCGCGGTGCTGCCCGGGGCCGTGACCTCACGCATCTTCGACCGGGCGGGCGGGGTCGACAGCGGTGACCTGGCCGCGGCCGAGAAGGAGCGCGAGGCCATGTTCCGGGTCCGCGAACGGGCCATCGGCGCCGAGGAGGCCGCCGCGACCATCCTGCAACAGGCCGCCGACGGGGAGTTCTACATCGTCACCCAGCCCGAGTCGGTGCTGGCCGCCATGCGCGACCGCGCCGACCAGCTGACCGCGCGCCGCCCACCGGCCCCCGCACGCAGCCGCTTCACCCCACCGCCTTCCCAGTGAATCCGGCCGCCGTCCCAGTGAACCCGGCCACGACACCGAGGAGATGAGCCATACATGGCCACGAAGAACCCCGCACCCGAGCGCACACCGCCGACGACGGTCCCCCTGCCGAGCACGAGCCTGGGGCACCTCGCCCTCCACTTCCGCCCGGGGGAACGGGCGCTCGCGACCCGGTTCTTCGAACTGCTCGGGGCCAGAGTCCAGGAGTTCCCCAACCAGTTCTCCGACGAGCCGCTTTACGTCATCGCGATGGACCGGGACACCCCCGCCCGCGCCGACAACATCGTCTACCTGTTCGCGCTGAAGCCCGCACAGCTCGAACTCGAAGCCGTCATCGCCCGGCAGTTGGGCGCCGGCACCGACGACGAGCACCCCGCGCTCACGGCGTTCCTCGAACAGCGGTCCCAGTGGCCGGAGTCGTACCTGCACTTCGGTCTCCATTACGGCCGGCTGGAGGACCTGGAGGCCGCGGTGACCGGGCTGCGCGAGGAGATCGCGGCGAACCCGGAGTTCGCCGCCCGTGTTCAGGGCCTGCAGGTCCTCAAGGCCCGCGGTGAGGACGGCGACCGGGAGATCGACGAGCGCATGGCCGCCTCCGAGGTGTTCTCCCGGACCGAGGAATACGCTTACGGTCGTCACGGCGCCCAAGTCCACATCCGCACCGACCTGTTCGCGACCGGACTCAGTCTCTTCGGCTCGGTGGTGGAACTGGACTTCGTCTTCACCGGTCCGGGACGCGAACGCAACGCGTTCAACTCGCCCATTTCCTAGACCTCGTCGTCACCGGCGTGCCAGGCGATCAGGCTCATCGCGTCGTCGAGGCGCTGAGCTGCCGACAGGTACCGACAGCGCGCCGGCACGGTCCGGATCTCACACGCGGCCTTCCTTCCCGGCGAGTCGGTGCCGCCGGGACCGGTGACAGCCCCCCGGATCATCGAGGACAGGGGCGAAGAGTCGTGCCGGCCCCGAAGACCACGAACCCGAACCGGGTTCCGCAAAGAAGGCGATGGGGGAAGGAAGCCGACCCCAGGAGCGAAGACGGACCCGCGGCGCCTCCTCGCCGCAGCGGTTCCAGCGCCATGGTCTCCTCAGAGAGAACTCACCGCATGACGACGGCTCTCTACGCTCCAGTGGCTGTCAGCCAGGTCCAGACACCGGTCTCGCCGAGGTCCGCCGCTCGCCGGCCGAGTGCGTCGGCCCAGTCCCGTTCGGTGGCCACGGCGTCGCGCCAGGCCCACAGCCGGCGGGTGAGGTGGTGCAGCGGATACTCCTGGGTGATGCCCATGGCGCCGTGCAACTGGTGTGCCATGCGCGCGACTTCGGTCGCCGTGCGCGCGGTGGTGAGGCGCGCCACGGCGACGGCGTCCGGAACCCGCGGCCCGGCACCGGCCGCGTCCGGGCCGCCCGCCGTCATCGCCTCCCGGGCGAGGGCGAGTGCGGCGTCCGCCTGCAGCAGGTGCACCTTCATCAGCGCCAGCCCCGACGACACCGCTGGCAGACGTGTCAAAGGGGCGCCGAACTGATGGCGTTCGCAGACGTAGGCCTTCGTCAGCAGGTACGCCCCGCGCGCGGTACCGGCCACCGCCGCCGACCACAGCAGGGCCAGACGCGCGCGCACCGCCTCGTACCCGGGCCCGGCGGCGACCGGCAGGGCGGGCGTACCGTCCAGCAGTACGGTGTCCCGCGGCTCTCCGGCCAGGTTCTCACCCGGCACCACGCTCACCGACGCGTGCCGCAGGTCGACGACCAGGGCCTCCAGCCCGGGCCGGCACACCACCAGGAACGCCGCGTCGCGTGCCCAGGGGACCAGTGGGATCTCCCCGGTGAGCGTCCCGCCGTCCATGTCGTCCCCTACCGTCGGCGGCCCGTCCGGCAGCACCAGGGTGGCGGGGGAGTCGTCCAGCGGCCGACCGTGGCAGATCACCCAGTCCGCGACCGACGACTCCACCACCGGCACGCCGACGCCGCGGGCGGCCAGCGCCCCGACGACCACCAGCAGGTCCTCCAGGGCGCCGCCCGAGCCCCCGCGTTCCTCGGGCACGCCGATCCGGGGCAGCCCCAGACCGCGCAGGCTCTCCCACACCTCCCGCGCCCCGTCGGGCCCCGTCGCCGACGTGCGGTCGGGGACGACGGACGCCACCAGGTCGCGCAACTCCTCCGCGTACTCGCTCATGCACGTGTCTCCTGACGGGCGACGAGGGACAGCAGGACCTCGGCGGCGCCACCGCGCAGCCCGAAGCCGGGGGAGGCTAGCAGGGCCTGGCCGTAGACACCGTCGGGGGAGGGCTCGCGGCACCGGCCGGTACGGCGCAGGGCCTCCACGACGTCGACCTCGAAGGCGTTCCCGAGGTACTTCAGCGCGGCAGCCTCCTGTACGGGCGCCTGCCCGGCGTCCAGCCGACCGGCCACCTCCCGGCACAGCCGCCGCAACACGGCGAGTCGCGCGACCAACGACCCCACAAGAGAGCGGAGTTCGGCGTCGTCCCGCTCCTCGGCTGCGTGCGCGACCAGCTCGGCCAGGACCGGATAGCTGGACAGGACGCGCTCCGCGCCGCCGCGCTCGAACGACAACTGCTCGACGACCTGCCGCCAGCCGTCGCCGACCGTCCCGATCACCCGGTGGGCGGGTACGAACACCTCGTCGAAGCGCACCTCGTTGAAGTGGTGTTCACCGGCGAGGTCCGGGATCGGCGTGGTGGACACACCGTCGGCGTCCATGTCGAGGATGAACTCCGTCAGGCCCTCGTGCTTGCGTTCCGTCCGCGCGGTGCGCGCCAGGACGTAGGCGTGGGTCGCCCGGTGGGCGTGGCTGGTCCAGATCTTGTGTCCGGAGATCAGCCATCCGCCGGTGACCGGGGTCGCGGACGTGCGCACGGCGGCCAGGTCGGAGCCCGCCTCGGGCTCGCTCATGCCCAGGCAGAACACGGCCTCGGCGGCGGCGATCCGAGGCAGGATCTCCGCACGCAGCGCAGGGCTGCCGTGCCTCAGGATCGCCGGGCCGATCTGCCGGTCGCCGATCCAGTGGGCCGCGACCGGCGCCCCGGCCCGCAGCAGTTCCTCGGTGACGGCCAGCCGCTCCACGTTGCTGCGGCCCGCGCCGCCGTACTCCTTCGGGTACGTCATGGCGATGAGCCCGTCCGCGGCGAGCGCCTTGCTGAACTCCAGGTCGAAGGAGCGCAGCCAGGAGTCGCTGCGCGGCACGTACCGGCCGGCCGCACGCCAGGACGCGGTCAGTTCCCTGACCCGGGCGCGGAGTTCGGCGCCGGCGTCGAGGGGCGGAGGTGGGCTCATGACGGGCCTCTCTGGGGTTCGGGACATCGGCGGTCAGCCTCCGGTGAAGACCCCGGCACGCTTTTCCCGGAAGGCGGCGTACGCCTCGGCCGAGTCCCGGGTCGACGTGATCACGGCCTGGTGGGAGGAGATGAGGTCGAGGGCGGTGCGCAGATCGTGCCGGGCGCCCTGGTGCACCGCGCGTTTGATCATCTGGATGGCGGCCGGGGGCCGTTCGGCGAGCCGTGCCGCGAAGGCGTACACACGGTCGAGGAGCTCCTCGGCCTCGTACACCTCCTCCACGAGGCCGATCCGCAGCGCCTCGTCGGCCGCCACGAAGTCGCCCGTCCACAGCAGCCGCAGCGCGGTCGCGGTGCCCACCGCGCGGGGGAGCAGCCAGCAGCCGCCGTCGCCCGGCACGAGTCCCACCTTGATGTAACCCTCGCTGAAGCGGGCCGTGCGCGACGCGAAACGGATGTCGCACAGCAGCGCCATGTCCATCCCGGCGCCCACGGCCGGCCCGTCGACCGCAGCGAGCACCGGCTTGGAGACGTCCTCCAGGGTCAGCGCGACCCGGTGCACCCGGCGGGTCAGCAACTCCTTCTCGCCCAGCGGGTCGCGCTGTTCGCCCTTGAAGTCGGACAGGTCCACCCCGGAGCAGAAGGAGCCGCCCGATCCCGTGACGACGATGACGCGGACCCGCGGATCGTCCTCGGCCCGGCGCAGCCGGTCCGCCCAGGCGTCGACCATGTCCAGGGTGAACGCGTTCCTGCGGTGCGGACGATTCAGCAGAATCGTCGCGATGTGGTCCTTCACGGAGTATTCGAGATCTGCCATAGCCGTCCCAGTCGGTGTCGCCAGTGGTGCGGGTGTCATGCGAGTCGCCCCGTCGAGCCCAGCGCCGCCCTGGGCGCCGGACGTCCGGTGCGCGGGGCGGCGCCACGGGGTGCGCCCAGTGCCCCCGAGGCGAGGAGCAGCCGGATCTCGGCCTCGTCCAGGCCGGCCTCACGTGCCACGGCGAGACCGTGTTCCCCGAGACCCGGGGCGTGCGAGACCTTCCCGTCCCCCGCCGTCACGGGCCGCGGGTCCGGCCCGAAGCCGACGGGCTGTCGGGGCAGCCGGAGCGGTCCCTCAGTGGGGTGCTCCACGCTCTCGAAGAAGCCGGTCGCGCGCAGATGCGGGTCGTCGAACAGGTCGGTGACGGTGTTGACCGGCGCGGCGGGGATGTCCCGCCGTTCCAGCTCGGCGAGCCACTCGTCGGTCGTCCGGCCCGCCATCTCGTCGTTGAGGAAGGCGTACAGCTCGTCGATGTGCTCGGTACGCTCCCGGATCGTGCGGTATCGCGGGTCGTCGGCGAGCTCCGGCCGGCCGACACAGTCGAAGAACGCGCGCCACTGGGCGTCCGTGTAGATCATCACGGCCAGATGGCCATCCTTGGTCCGGCACGGCCGCCGGTGCGGTGACGCCGTACGCGCGTACCCGGGCGGCCCGGCGGGCGGATCGAACACCCAGCCGCCCTGCTGCTCCAGGAGCATGAACTGGGTCATCGTCTCCAGCATGGGTACCTCGACCGCCTGACCCCGGCCCGTCACCTCGCGGCCGTGCAGCGCCGCCAGCACGGCCGCCGTCCCCATCAGTCCGACGATCTTGTCCGCCGCGGCCGTGCGGACGTACTCCGCTCCGCCCGCCCCGCCCTGCAGCGCGGCCATGCCGCTCGCCGCCTGGATGACGTCGTCGTAGGCCGGCCGGTCCTCGTACGGCCCGCCCGCCCCGAACCCGCGGAACGCGCAGTGTACGGCACGCGGATTGACCCGCAGCACGGCGTCCGCCGACAGACCGAGGCGTTCGGCGGCGCCGGGCCGCATGTTGTGCACCACCACGTCCGCCCCCGCCACCAGGCGGTCCAGGAGGTCACGGGCCCCGCCCTGCTTCAGGTCGAGCACCACACTCCGCTTGCCCCGGTTGACGTTGAGGAACACCGGCCCCATCGAGGTGCCGCGCACGTCACCGATCCTGCGGACCACGTCACCGCCCGGTGGCTCCACCTTGATCACCTCGGCGCCCCACTGGGCGAGGAGCATCGTGCAGTACGGCCCCATGAACGTGGAACTCACGTCGATGACGCGGACGCCCGCCAGTGGAAAACCCACGGTCCTGGCCCTTCCTGTTCGGTCGGTCTCGGTGAGCGGACCGGCGCCGGCACCCCTTGGATGCCGACGCCCGTCGTACTCAGCGTGTGTGGCTCCCGCCGTTGAGGTCGACCGTCTGGCCGGTGAGCCAGGACGCCTCGGGGGAGGCGAGGAAGGCGACGGCCGCGCCGACGTCCTCGGGCCGGCCGAGACGGCCGACCGGGATGCCCTCCGCGATCCGGTCGATCCCCGGGCCTCCGGCGCTCTGCATCAGCCCGAGCGCCAAGGTGTTCGCCGTGATCCCGGCCTTCGCCTCCTCCTGGGAGACGTGCCGGATGAACCCCTCGACGCCGCTCTTGCCCGCCCCGTACAGCGACACCCCGATGGCGAGGCCGGTCCGTCCCGCGCCCGACGAGATCTGCACAACGCGGCCCCAGCCGGCCTCCCGCATGCCCGGCAGAACGGCGTGCACGCAGTTCATCGCGCCGAACAGGTTGATCTCGACCGGACCGCGCCAGCGCTCCGGAGCGATGTCCCGGAACGGCCCGTAGCCCATGTCGGCGGGGATCCCGGCGTTGTTCACCAGGATGTCGACGGTCCCGTCGAGCGCGTCCGCGGCCCGCGCGACTCCCGCCCGTACGGCGTCGATGTCGGTGACGTCGAACGGAACCGGCACCGCCCGGCCCCCCGCCTTCTCGATCTCGGCGCACGTCTCCTCGGCCCGTTCCGGCCGGAGGTCGTTGACGGCCACCGCGGCGCCCTGCCGCGCCAGCGCGCGGGCGATGCCGGCCCCGGCGTTCTGGCCAGCACCGGTCACCAGTGCCACGTGTCCGGTGAGGTCGAACATGCCCATGGTCGTTCGGTTCCCTTCGTTCGTGCGATGCGGGCCCGCCCGTGCCGGGTCCTGTGCAGTGCCCTTGTCGTACTTGTGGTATGGGAGTTCAGTCCGCCGTGGTCCGGTGGGCCGAGGCCCCGGCCGGCCCCCGGTGCAGGAGCAGCGCGTCGGGGTCGGGCGCCCGGAGCATCGTCCAGAAGTCGACGAGCCGCCACGGGCAGGTGACCCAGGCCCGCCCGGCGGCGTTGCGGTAGTAGCCGTTCGCGGTGCCGGGGTGCTGCCAGACCGTGCGGTCCAGTTCGGCGTCGACCCGCTCGTTGTACTCCCGCGTCGCCTCCGGCGTGGGCTCCATCGCCGTGTAGCCGTGGTCCACGAGGTGGCGCAGGCACTCGACGGCGTAGTGGACGTGCTCCTCGCTCGTCACGTTGTGACCGCCGCCGTGGTTCGGCGCGGCGTTCGGTCCGGCGGTGACGAAGAGGTTGGGGAACCCGGGGACGGTGATGCCCAGGTGGGCGCGCGGGTCCTGGCCACCGTCCCAGCGCTCGGCCAGGGTGATGCCGTCCCGGCCCACGACGTCGAGGAAGCCGAGGAACTCGAGCCGGAAGCCGGTCGCCCAGATGATGACGTCTGCGGGAAGGAACTCCCCGTTCGTCAGCAGTACCCCGTCCGGCTCGATCCGTTCGAACGCGGTACGGTGCAGTGCCACGTCGTCACGGCGGACCGCGGCCAGGAACCCCGGATCCTTGACGATGCGCTTGGCGAACGGCGGGAAGTCGGGG
Source organism: Streptomyces sp. NPDC096132 (assembly GCF_044763345.1). Taxonomy (NCBI): domain Bacteria; kingdom Bacillati; phylum Actinomycetota; class Actinomycetes; order Kitasatosporales; family Streptomycetaceae; genus Streptomyces; species Streptomyces sp. NPDC096132. Next base: position 72,995 of record NZ_JBIWGA010000028.1, on the reverse strand, counting down.
GTGAGCATCTCCACCAGGTCGGGCCGGTCGCCCAGTTGCTCGTGCAGATGCTTCAGACAGATCTGCATCAGGGCGTCGTTGGCCGGTGAGGCGGAGACGTGGGTGGTGTACCACTCCTCGTCGATCCGGGGGATCGGATAGCTCTTGTCCGCGGTGAACCAGTGGGTCACCAGCCGATACCACTGCTGGTAGTACGGCAGATGCCGCATCGCCCACCGGGTGGCGTCGTCGACCGTGCCCACCACGGCCCGCTCGGGGGCGATCCAGTGCGGCTGGCGGAAGACCACGTCCAGATGGCGCGCCCGCCCGGCGAGGCTCGCCACGACCTGCACCGACGTGCATCCCGTGCCGAGCACGACGACCCGCTTGCCGTCGAGTGCGACGGAGTCGTCCCACTCGGCGGTGTGCATCGCGGTACCTGCGAAGGACTCCAGGCCGGGCACATCCGGGACGGACGGGCCGTTGAGGATCCCGGTCGCGGTGATCACGGCGTTAGCCTCGTATACCTGCGTGTCCCCGTCCGGGCCCGCGACAGAGACCCGCCACAGCTGGCGCTCGTCGACCCAGGTGCAACCCAGCACCCGGTGGGAGAGGGCGACATGCTCCCGGATGCCGTACTTGTCCGCGACATGGTGGAGATAGCGCAGGTACTCCGGGCCCGGCGGATAGTACTTCGACCAGTCCGGATTGAGTTCGAAGGAGTACGAGTAGAAGTGGCTCGGCGTGTCCACCGCAGCGCCCGGATAGGTGTTGTGCGCCCAGGTCCCGCCGATGTCGTCGCCCGCCTCGAACACCCGGTACTCGAACCCGGCCTCGCCGAGCTTTACCGCGGCGTTGATCCCGACCATCCCCGCGCCCACCACCGCGATCCGGAAGCCGGACGGCACCGGCCGGTGCCGGGGGAGGGAGTCCGGCAGGTACGCGAACCCCGCCTGCTCCCGCAGGTAGGGCACGTACTCCGGGCCGACGGCCTCGTCGGTGGCGACCCGGACCATGTCGAGGAACAGGGCGTCGTCGGGGATGTGGAGTGCGGGCACGAGCCCCTCACCGCGCAGGACCGCGTGCGCGCGTCGGCGCACCTCGTCCGCGACCTTCCCCGGGTACTGACCCGGCGCGAGTGTCTCCCCGGGGCAGGCGGCCTTCGCCGCGGCGAGGCGCTCCCGGAACTCGGTGAGCAGTGCCCGGTCCCCGGTCAGGTGCACCAGCGTCATCAGCAGGGCGCCCGGCTCGGCGGCCTCGACCGCGGCGCGCAGCTGGTCCGGGTCCGCGTCGTTCACCGGGTTCACCACCCGGGTCGGCCGGTCGTCGGGGATCACGGACGTCGTCATCGGTCCTCACATCGGGGGAGGGGGCGGGAGGGGGCGGTCAGGAGGGCTCGGTGCGGAGCGCCCGGGGCCGACGGGTGACTCCGACTCCCCGGGCGGGCGGGCCGGACCTCACAGGTGGCTCACCACGGCAGCGGGTGCTGCGTCTTCGCCCGCAGCAGTCCGGCGATCTCGGCGAGTGCCTGCCTGCCGCGCGCCAGGTGGTACAGCTGCATGAGGAAGCCGTGGCCGACACCCGGGTAGCGGGTCACCGTCGTCTGCACGCCCGCGTCGCGCAGCCGGGCCGCGTAGCGTTCGGACCAGTCCCGCAGCGGATCGAGTTCGCCCACGGCGACGATCGCGGGTGGGAGTCCGGTGAGGTCCTGCGCGTACGCTGGCACCTCGTCGGGGCCGGTGGGCTCGGGCCACCCGGCCCGGGCGAGGCCGTGCAGGTAGAAGATGTCGTCGCGGCTCAGACCCGGCGCGTCGGGCAGTTCGCGGACCGAGGCGGCGGCCATGTCCCGGTCGAGCCCGCCGTACATCAGGACCTGGCAGAACAGCCGGGGCCCGCCGCGGTCGCGGGCGCGCAGCGCGACGAGCGCCGCCAGCGTCCCTCCCGCGCTGTCCCCGGCGACGGCGATCCGGTCCGGCGCCACACCCAGCTCGGCCGCGTGCGCGGCGACCCACTCGGTGGCCGCCCAGGCGTCGTCGACCTGACCGGGGGGCGGATGCTCGGGCGCGAGGTGGTACCCGACGGCGAACACCCGGTGTCCGGTGTACGCCGCGATCGCCCGGGCGAACGGTTCGAAGGAGTGGTTCGTGCCCATCACCATGCCCCCGCCGTGGAAGTACACGACCGCGGGCACATCGGTGTCGGTGGTGGGACTGTAGACCCGGATCGGCAGCAGCCCGTGTCCGCAGGGCACGTCCAGGTCCTCCACGGCGGCCATCTTCGGCATGTCCGCCGGGTGAGGCATGGCCTCCAGCCCCGCGCGCACGGCCTCCAGCCCGGTCTCCCGCATCCCGCCGGCACCGCGGGCCCGCCGTGCCGCGTAGAGGGCCGCCGCGTCCGGGTCGGGTGTAGGGACGTGCTGCGACATTGCCGCACCCTTCTGTACGAGTACTGAGGCGGGCGCCGGGGAAGGCGGCGCAGCCGGTGCGAGCCGCGGACCGCGGGCCCGCGACGGACGCGCCTGCTCACCGCACCTGCTCCGCAGTCTGCGTCGGGGTCCGCGCGACCACGGAGGAGAGATCCCGCTGACCGGGACCGTTCGGGATCGCTGGACGGAGCCCGTCGGGCAGGGATCGCCGTCGCCGCCCACACCCGGTTCCTCCTCCGCGCGGCCCACGCCCCCCACCGCCTCGCGACAGCCGCGGGCGGGCCCGCCGGTCCGAACCACCGGCAGCCGTCGGCTGCTGCCCGCTGTCGACCCGGCCCTGCACACCGGGCGGTCGGTCCGCCGGCCGCGGCGCCGGCCGCGACCCGGGCCGAGCCCTCCGTCGACGCCCCGGCCCCGGAGTCCACTGAGCGGACCAGGGCGCTGGTCGATCGCGGTGCCGGGTACTTCAATCTCCCCACCAGGACCGCAACGTGGCGGTCGCCGCACGGGAAGGCCGAGTCGATGCCCGCATACATCATCGCCCGCAGTCACCTCAAGGACTCCAGCGAGGAGTCCAAGCGGGGGATGCAGGAGTACGTCGAGGCATATCTCCGGGTGGCCGGCGACCACCCGCACACACACCTCGCGCAGGGCGTGGTCGCCGAGGTGCTCGAAGGCGAGCCGCGGGAGGGTGCCTACTTCATCCAGGAGTTCCCTTCGAAGGAAGCCGCGTTGGCGTTCTACCACTCGCCGGAGTATCAGAAGGCCGTCGCGATCCGGCAACGGCACTCGGTCACCGAGATGATCCTCGTCGACGGGCTCTACGAGTACGAGGCCGACTGAATCGTCGCCGTCGGTCCACTCAACGATCCGGAAGAGTGGCGCCTGTTCTGTCGCCGCCGTTTCCTGTCCGGGATCCGCCCGCTCAACGACGACAGGAGGACACGATGTTCGAACCGGCCAATGACCGGCAGCGTCACATGGTGGGGGTCTGGGAGCGACATGGTTACGCCGAGTTCGCTCTCCACGACCCCGACGCGGCCATCGCGACGATGTGTGACGACCCCTACATCTACTGTGCTCCTCTGGGACAGTTGCTCAACGGTCGGGACGAGGTCTACGAGTTCTACTCCCAGCACTTCCTGCCGAACGTCCCGGCCGACGTCGAGCAGGAACTGACCACCCGGGTGATGGACGACAACCACATCTGGGACGAGTTCTTCTTCCGCTTCACACACGACCGCGAGATGCCCTGGAAGATCCCGGGTGTCCCCCCGACCGGCAAGCCGGTCGAGGTGGTGATGAACGTCGTGGTCGGCTTCGAGGGCGACCTGATCAAGTACGAGCACCTGATGTGGGACCACGCCTCGCTGCTCACCCAGGTCGGCGTGCTGGACGCCCCCATGGCCGGTATCGGGGTCAAGGCGCCCGCGCTGCTGCGTGGCCTGCACACATGAGAGGGGCGGGCGCTTCGCAGGACGGTCGGTTCCGGTGACCGGCACCGACCGGGGCCGCGGAGCCGGGGCCCGGCCGTCGCGGTCGTGTTCACCCACGGGAGGCCCGCTGACGTCGCCCGAAACCCTGGTCGAGCGCGACTCACGGTTCCGGAGGCCGCTGTGCCCGCCGAGGGCGGCCGGCTTCCCGGCCATGGCCTTCGTCGTAGGGCTCGATGGGTGCTCGTGGCCTCGGGGGCCGGTGCGACTCCTCGTTTTTGTCCTCGGCGACCCGGGGGTGCTGCCGTCGGTCCGGGCGGCGTCGGATGCCGGAGCGCCGACACCGAGGGCATGTCCGGGTGTGACGGCGCGGACGGGACGCCTTGCCCGACAGCAGGCGGTCCGGCGGCCACGGCTTCGTGGAGGACGGCCACTTCGGCGATGTGGAGGTCCTGATCCGCGGTGCGGGCACTGCCCCCGGATCATGGTCGTCTCGCGAACGGCCATCTCTCCGGGGTCGACCGGCACCGCGTCGTGGGTCGGAGCATCGGCGGCCACCGCCTTCGGCCATGGCTCTCGTGGACGGCGACGCGTGAGGGGGCGGTGTGCGCCGAAGGCGTCACGACGGCCGGACGTCCGACACCGGAAAGACCCCGGCACGGGCCGCCGTCCTCCGGTCGGCCACGGCGGGGACCCCGGCCCGGTGAGCGGGGCGCGCCCCGCGCGCCGCCGGTGGTCGTGTCGCACCGGCGACGGGCGGGGCGGTGTCGTAATCAGCGTTTGGTGTAGATGAAGCCGATCTTGTCCAACTCGTTGCCGGCGCGGCCGTGGAAGCCCGCGATCTGCCAGCCGGTCGGAGCGGTGCGGGTCACGCAGTCGGAGGTTGTCGTACCGGCCGCGAGGGTGTGACCCAGGTTGGTGGTGAATCGGGTGTAGAAGATCCGCGTGGTGTTGTTGTACTTGCCCTCGCACAGGTATGCGGTGGTCACGTACTCGCCGCTGCCCAGCGTCAGCGAGGACGCCGTGCCGCCGGTGCCGCCGTGGGTGAGCGTGGTGCCGTCGCCCAGGGTGATGCCGACCTGGTCGACGCGGGAGCCGCCACGCAGCGAGATCTGGGTGGCGGGGGCCGACGCAGGGACGCGGGCGATGTCCTGGTAGTAGTCGCCGTGCGGTCCGCCGAACTGGTCGCTCAGCTGGTAGTCGGGGCTCTGCGACCAGGTGAAGCCGACGGTGATCGGATCGTGGTCGGAGAGCATCTTCCCGTCGTCGGTGAGGAACTTGGCGTGCTCGTTGTTGTACGACGTCGCGTTGAGGCTGACCAGTCTGCTGCTGCGGTAGAGGACCTTGTCGACGACCTCGCAGGTGTTGGGCACGGTCGCTCCGGTCTGGTCGCAGACCAGCGCGTCGCTGCCCTTGGCCGGCGCGCTGCCGCCGCGGATCAGCTGGACCCAGGCGTCGGTCAGCCCGTTGGCCGCGGCGAACTCGCCGATCGTGTCGGCGGAGCGGGTGTAACGGGCGTTGGTGTCACCCATCACCACGACGGCGTTGCCCGCTGAGTGGGAGTTGATGAAGGCGGTGAGCTGGTTGAGGTTGTCGGCGCGGGAGGCCTCGTCGCCGTCGTTGGTGCCAGCGTTGGTGTGCAGGTTGTAGAAGTCGACGTACACCCCCTCGGCGAGGCGCTCCCGCATGAAGGTGAAGCCCTTCGGCGTGAGGCAGTCGCCCGAGTCGATCTGGCAGGAGTTCCACCGGACCCGCTCGAAGTCGTCGCCGTCCCACGCGTAGTCCGACACGGTGTTCAGGCCGCTGCCGACGCCGGCTCCCCCGCTGGTCGCGGTGCGGTAGGGGTGGGTGTCGGTCGAGTACAGGTAGGCGTGGTAGTTGAAGTCCTCCTCCACGTTCACGATGTCGTACGGGGCGATGCGCCGGCCGATCTCCGTGGTGCTGGTGTCACGCGGGGTGGAGGCGCTGGACAGCGCCGCGGGAAGGCCGGCGACATTGTAGGTGAGCACGCTGAAGCTGCCCGAGGCCGCGGCGGCGGCCGGGGTACCGGCCAGCGCGAGCCCGCCCAGGGCCGCGGCGGCGGCTGCCAGACAGGCGAGAAGTCTGCGCATGGGGATGTGTCTCCAGAGGAGGTGGGGAGTGGCGGTGTTGCATACATGCCAAAATGTAGCCCCGTGGAACGCGCTTGCATCCCCTTCCGGACCACCGGAAACGGAATTCCGGTTGACGCGGGGGTGTCCAACCGCCTTGACGGCGGGGCGGGTTCGGACGCACCGGTCGATGCCGGTTCAGAGCCGCTCGAGGATGGTGACGTTGGCCTGACCGCCGCCCTCGCACATGGTCTGCAATCCGTACCGGCCGCCCGTGCGTTCCAGCTCGCCCAGCAGCGAGGTCATCAGGCGGGTGCCGGTGGCGCCGATAGGATGGCCGAGGGCGATGGCTCCGCCGTTGACGTTGACCCGCGCCAGGTCGGCGCCGGTCTCCGCGGCCCAGGCGAGGACCACCGAGGCGAAGGCCTCGTTCACCTCGAACAGATCGATGTCACCGACTGTCATTTTCGCCCTGTCCAGGGCGCGCCGGGTGGCCGCGATGGGCCCGGTCAGCATCCACACCGGGTCGTCGGCGTACACGGAGAGGTGGTGGACACGGGCACGGGGCGTGAGACCGTGCTCGCGCACCGCCCGCTCCGAGGCCACCAGCAGGGCCGACGCGGCGTCGCTGATCTGCGAGGCCAGCGCGGCGGTGAGCCGGCCGCCCTCCCCGAGCGGGGCCAGCGCGGCCATCCGCCCCGGTGAGGTGTCACGGCGCGGGCACTCGTCGGTGGCGAAGTCCCCGACCGGCTCGATCTCGTCCTTGAACCGCCCCTGGTCGATCGCGGCGAGCGCCCGCCGGTGGCTGCGCAGCGCGAAGGACTCCATCTCCTCCCGCGACAGCCGCCACCGCTCCGCGATCATCTCGGCGGCCCGGAACTGGGAGACCTCCTGCTCGCCGTAGCGGGCCACCCAGCCCGGCGACTCGGCGAACGGCGTGGTGAAGCCGTACCGCTCACCCAGGGTCATGGACGCGGACATCGGGATCGCGGACATGTTCTGCACCCCGCCGGCGACGATCAGGTCGGCGGTGCCGGACATGACGCCCTGCGCGGCGAAGTGCACCGCCTGCTGGCTGGAGCCGCACTGCCGGTCGATGGTCACACCGGGCACGTGGTCCGGGAGCCCCGCCACCAGCCAGGCGGTGCGGGCCACGTCCCCGGCCTGGGAGCCGATGGTGTCGTTGCAGCCCAGGATGACGTCGTCGACGGCGGCCGGGTCGATGCCCGAACGCCGTACGAGCGCGCCGATCACATGGGCCGCGAGGTCCGCGGAGTGCACGCCGGACAGGGAACCGCCGCGCCGCCCCACCGGGGTGCGCACGGCGTCGACGATGTAGGCCTCAGCCACGCTTTTCCTCCTTCTACTCGGGGGACGGGGACTTCAGGCGTGCTGGCTGCTGACGGAGAGGACCTCACCCGTCATGTACGAGGAGTACGCGCTGGCCAGGAACACCATCACGTTGGCCACCTCCCAGGGCTCCGCGGCCCGGCCGAACGCCTCGCGCCCCTTGAGCTCGTCGAGGAACTCCTCGGTGGTGACCTTCGCCAGGAACGGGTGCAGGGCCAGGCTCGGCGAGACCGCGTTGACCCGGATGCCGTGCGGGGCCAGGTCGGCCGCCGCGCTGCGGGTGAGGGCCATCACCCCGGCCTTCGCGGCGGCGTAGTGCGCCTGCCCCTCCTGGGCCCGCCAGCCGACCACCGAGGCGTTGTTCACGATGACACCCCGGCGCTGTGCACGCACCATCCGGTTGCCGGCGGCGCGGACACAGCGGAACGTCCCGGTGAGGGTGATGTCCAGGACCCGCGACCACTCCTCGTCGGTCATCTCCAGGACCGAACGGGTCCCGCCGAGCCCGGCGTTGTTCACCATCACGTCTACCCCGCCGAACGGCTCCGCCGCGTCCAGCAGGGCGTTCACCTGCTCCTCCCGGGTCACGTCGCACAGGGCGGTGGCGACCCGTTCCGCCCCGAACTCCTCGGCCAGTTCCCTTCCGGCCTCGCCCAGCCGCCGCTCGTGGACGTCGCCGAGGACCACGGCCCGCGCCCCCTCCTCCAGACAGCGCCGTACGACCGCGGAGCCGATGCCCGCACCGGCGGCGGCGGTGACCACCACGGTCAGGTCCGCCAGCAGTCCGTGTCCGGGTACGTAGTCGGGCGGTGCCTGTCCGGCTCGTTGCGTGTTCATGCCTTCGGCTCCCTGGGCAGGCCGAGCACCCGCTCGGCGATGATGTTGCGCTGGATCTCGTTCGAGCCGCCGTAGATGGTGTCGGCCCGGCTGAACAGGAACAGCCGCTGGAAGGCGTCCAGGTCGTACGGCGGTCCCTGCGCCACCAGCGAGGAGGCGCCCGCCACCTCCATGGCCAACTCCCCGAGCCCCCGGTGCCAGGTGCCCCACAGCAGCTTGGCGATCGACGCCTCAGGCCGCTGGGAGCCCGAAGTGCCCAGCATCCGCAGCGCGTTGAGCCGGATGACCTCGAGGCCCATGTGGGCGCGGGTGATCCGGTCCTGGATCACGGGGTCGTCGATGGCGCCCGTCCGCCGGGCCAGCGCCACCACCGCGTCCAGTTCGCGGGCGAAGCCGATCTGCTGGCCGAGCGTGGAGACGCCCCGCTCGAACCCCAGCGTGGCCATGGCGACCTTCCAGCCGTCGCCGGGCGCGCCGACCACGAGCGAGCCGTCGGTCCGCGCGCCGTCGAAGAACACCTCGTTGAACTCGGAGGTGCCGGTCAGCTGAATGATGGGCCGTACGGTGACGCCCTCCTGGCGCATCGGCACCAGCAGGTACGACAACCCGGCGTGCCGCACGGAGCCCGGTTCGGTCCGTGCGACCACGAAGCACCAGTCCGCCAGGTGCGCGAGGGAGGTCCACACCTTCTGGCCGTCGATCACCCACTGGTCCGGCTCTCCCGCCCCCGCGGCCGGCTCCAGCCGGGCCCGGGTGGACACCGCGGCCAGGTCGGAGCCCGCACCCGGCTCGGAGTAGCCCTGGCACCACAGCTCCTCGACGGCGCGGATCGCGGGCAGGAAGCGGTCCTTCTGCTCCTGGGTGCCGAAGGCGATGAGGGTCGGCCCGAGCAGTTCCTCCCCCAGGTGGTTGACGCGCGCGGGCCCGTCGGCACGGGCGTACTCCTCGTGGAACACCACCTGCCGGGCGAGGTCGAGCCCTCTGCCGCCGTACTCCTCGGGCCAGCCGATACAGGTCCAGCCGTGGCCGGCGAGATGCCGGTCCCAGGCCAGCCGTTCCTCGTACGCCTCGTGCTCCCGGCCGGAGCCGCCGAGGCCCTTCAGACCGGCGAAGTCGCCGGACAGGTGGGTCTCCAGCCAGTCCCGGACCTCACGGCGGAAGGCCTCGTCCTGCGCTGTGCCTGGCAGTTGCACGCTTTCCCCCTCGAAGGTGCCGTCGGTTCACGATCGTGCTGTTCGGGAGCTGGGGCATCGCCTACACTAACCCACCAAGCACTTGTTTGGTATGCATCCGTGGTTCGTGTGAAGGAGCTGGCATGTCCGCTGCGGAGAGCCGCCCGGCCGAGGAGCAGGTCGTCACCTACGAGGTCCGCGGCCCGGTCGCCGTGGTGACGGTGAACCGCCCCCGGTACCGCAACGCGCAGAACTCGAAGGTGACGTACGCCCTCGACGCCGCCTTCACCCGGGCCGTCGACGACGACGCGGTGAAGGTCGTGGTCCTCGCGGGCAGCGGCGAGCACTTCAGCGGCGGCCACGACATCGGCACGCCGGGCCGTGACATCCACGAGAGCTTCGAGCGCAGGGCCGTCATCATGTGGGACCACACCGACAAGGAGGGCGTCGACGCCCGCCTGGCCCGGGAGTCCGAGGTGTACCTCGGGATGTGCCGCCGCTGGCGGGAGATCCCGAAGCCGGTGATCGCCATGGTCCAGGGCGCGTGTGTCGCCGGCGGGCTGATGCTGGCCTGGTCCTGCGACTTCATCGTCGCCTCCGAGGACGCCTTCTTCTGCGACCCCGTCGTGCGCATGGGCATCCCCGGGGTGGAGTTCTTCGCCCACCCGTGGGTGATGAACCCGCGCGCGGCCAAGGAGTTCCTGTACACCGGCGACCGCTTCAGCGCCCAGCGGGCGCAGCAGCTCGGCATGGTCAACCATGTCGTGCCCCGCGAGGACCTGGAGTCGACCGTCTTCGCGTTGGCCGAGCGGATCAGCGCGATGCCCCGCTTCGGCCTCGCGCTCACCAAGCGGGCGATCAACCAGGCCGAGGATCTGCAGGGCATGCGCTCCGGCATGGACTCGGTGTTCGGCCTGCACCACGCGGCCCACTCCCACAACGCCGAGGTGAGTGCCGACTCCCTGGCGGGCATGGACGCGCGGGCGATGCGCGACTCGGGACGGCAGGCGGCGGGCGACGCCTGAGGCCGGCCCGCGTTCTGCCCAGGACTCTTCCCGAAGGGGGACCGGATGACGTTCGCGCCCACCGAGGAACAGAACGAACTCGCCGTGACCGTACGGCGTCTGCTGGAGCGCCGCAGTGACAGCGGCGCGGTGCGGGCCGCCGCCGCGCGGGCTCCCGGTTACGACACGGGCCTGTGGCGCACCCTTTGCGATCAGGTGGGTGTGGCGGCCCTGGCCATCCCGGAGTGCTACGGCGGCGCGGGGTTCACCCTGTTCGAAACGCACATGGTGCTGGAGCAGTTGGGCGCCTCGCTGACGCCCTCTCCGCTGCTCGGATCCGGTGTGCTCGCGGCCCGGGCGCTGCTGCTCAGTGGCGACGAGGCGGCCTGCGAGCGGCTGCTGCCCGGCCTCGCCGAGGGCACCTCGGTGGCGGCCGTCTGCTGGGCCGGTGAGGACGGTCACTGGCGCACCGACCGCAGTGACGTGCGCGCCACGGGCGGGAGCACCTGGTCCCTGACAGGGACGGCCCCCCTGGTCCTGGAGGGAGTCCATGCCGACGTCCTGCTGGTGGTGGCCCGGACCGGCCCGGGGCGGGTCGGCCTGTTCGAGGTGGACCCGGACGACGACCGGGTGCGGCGTACGCCCACCCCGGCGATGGACACGACACTGAGCCTGGCCGGGATCGCGTTCGACGCGGCGCCTGCCGCCCCCCTGACCCTCGACGCGTCCGGCCTGCTCGGCACCCTGCACTGCATCGCCGCCGTCGCCGTGACCGCCCTACAGGTGGGCACCGCCCAGCGGGCGCTGGACATGACCGTGGCCCACAGCAGGGAGCGCGTCCAGTTCGGCCGCCCCATCGGGTCGTTCCAGGCGCTGAAGCACCGTATGGCCGACATGCTGGTCGAGGTCGAGACGGCGAGGTCCGCCTCATGGGCGGCGGCCCGCTCCGCCGCCGCGGAAGACGACCCGGAGCTGCCGGCGCGGGCGGCGCTGGCGAAGGCGTGGTGCTCCGAGGCGCTGAACAAGGTCGCGGCGGAGACCGTCCAGCTGCACGGCGGAATCGCGATCACCTGGGAGCACGATGCCCAGCTCGTATTCAAGCGGGCCCACGCGTTGTCCCAGCTGTTCGGTCAGCCCCACGAGCACCGGCAGCGGCTCTTCCGCCGGGTCATCGGTGCGGAACCTCGATGAACACCGCCTCGGCCTCGACCGTGCGCACGCCCTCGCACTCGATCCGTCCGATGACGCCGACCTTGCGGCCGGAGTGCTCCACGATCTCGGAGCGCAGCCGCAGGGTCCGCTCCAGCGGTGTGCGGGCGAGATAACGCACGGACAGCGTCCCGGTCACACACAGCAGCCCGGTGGACTGGACGAGGATGCCCAGCATGTTGTCCATCAGCCGGGCGCAAACACCGCCGTGCACCGAGTCGGTGGGGCCTTCGTACAGGGCGTTCACGACGGTGGCGGCAGTCGCGCTGCGGCCGTCCTGGGCGAAGGACACCTCCAGGGGGAGGTGCACCGGGTTGTACCGGTCGAGAAGCACTCGCCGTACGCCGACGGTCTCCGCCACGGGCAGCGGCACGCACCGGGTCCCGGCCCGCTTCTCCAGGGCCCGGGTCACGGACGCGAGGGTCTCGGTGGCACGGGCCAGCTCGCCACCGGGGACGTCGGTCACTGCGACGGCGTGGGCCAGTGCCCGCGTCGCCTCGACGAGGCCCTCCCTCGCCCGGTTCTGCTCCGTCTCCCGTGGCCCACGGCCCACCCCGCTCCTCCTGACGGTCACGCGGACTGTCCGCCGTCGACGACGAAGTCCTGGCCGGTGCAGTAACTCGCCGCGTCACTGGCGAGAAAGGCCACCATGGCGGCCACCTCCGAGGGCGTGCCGACCCGGGGGATGGGCTGCCCGGCGACCGCCCCGCCGCCCGCCCGGGTCTCCTCGCTGATCATCGCGGTGTCGACCGCTCCCGGGCAGACGCAGTTGACCCGGATCCCGTACCCGCCCAGCTCCTTGGCCGCCGACCGGGTGGCGCCGCGCAGCGCCCACTTCGACGCGGAGTAGGCGAGGCCGCCGGGGTAGCCCGTGAGTCCGGCCGTGGAGGCGATGTTGACGATGGAACCGCCGCGCCCACGCATCAGAGGAAGCACCGCCTGCATCCCGAGGACGGCTCCCACGAGGTTGACCCTGAGCGTGGCCTCCAGACTCTCCTCGGACAGCTCGGCGAGTGGCTCCCGGATCGAGATGCCCGCGTTGTTGACCAGGATGTCGACCCGTCCGAAACGGTCCGCGGCCTGTGCCATCGCGGCCGCCCAGGCGCCCTTGTCCCCGACGTCGAGCGGACAGGTCAGTGTCTCGCCCCGGATCCGGTCGGCGACCGCCTGCGCGTTGCTCTCGTCGAGATCGGTGAGAACCACCCGCGCGCCCAGACCCGCCAGGGTCCGCGCGTGCTCCGCGCCCTGTCCCTGGCCCGCTCCGGTGACGAAGGCGATCCTGTCCCTGAGGTCCACGGCGTGCACGACCACTTCCGGGCTCCTCCCGGCCGATATCCTCAACCAAGCAATTGCTTGTTAGTCTAACTCCATGAGCCGTCAGGAGGGCCACCGTGACCTACTCGGTCAACCATGTGGGAATCACCGTCAGCGACCTGGACCGTGCGCTCGACTTCTACGCACGGATCCTCGGGGGCGAGCGGGTCGGTTCCTGGGAACGCAGCGGCCCAAGGATCGACGCCGTGACCGGGTACCCGGGCGTCGTGGTCCGTCAGGCCTTCGTCCGCCTGTCCCGGGGGGCGACGCTCATCGAACTGCTCCAGTACGTCGGCGGTTCCCCGGAGGTGACCGACCCGGACCACGGCCGGGCAGGCTCGGTCCATCTCGCCGTGGACGTGACCGGACTCGACGCCCTGCTCGCCCGTGTCCGGGCGGAGGGCGTCACCGTGCTGTCGGAGCCCATCACGGCCGGAGCGGGCCCGCTGGAGGGCTGCCGTCTCGTCTACGTGCTCGACCCGGACCGGGTCCGGGTCGAACTCGTGGAGCCGCCGGACGCGGGGAGCGCTCCCTGACCGGGGCCCGATCGTCCCTCTGATCAGGGCTCGTCCCGCTCCAACCGCGCCAGTTCCCCGCCGCTGAGCGCGAGGCCGGCCGCCGCGGCGGAGTCCCGGACCGACTCCGGCCGGCTCGCCCCCGGGATCGGGACCACCACCTGTGACCTGTGCAGCTGCCAGGCGAGCACCACCTGGTACGTGCTGACACCCCGCTCCCGTGCGACGTCCTCGAACGCCGCGTACCGCGCGCCGAGTCCCTTCGCCTGACGCATCCCGCCGAACGGCCCCCAGGCCAGGAACGCCAGGCCCAGCTCCTCGCACAGCGCGATCTCCGGTTCGCTGGAGCGGAAGCCCGGCGAGTACTCGTTCTCCACCGCGACCAGCGCGTCACCGAGGATCCCGTGCGCCAGCCGGATCTGCTCCGGGTTCGCGTTGGAGATCCCGGCGCGCCGGATCAGCCCCGCCTCGTACAGATCGCGCAGCCCGCCCATGGTCTCGGCGTACGGGACCTTCGGGTCGGGCCGGTGGTGCAGGTACAGCGGCAGGGCCTCCAACCCCAGGCGGCGCAGCGAGTCCTCGCACGCGCGGCGCAGGTGCTCGGGCCGGCCGTCGGTGTCCCACTCCTGGTCGCCGGGCCTGAGGTGGCCGCCCTTCGTCGCCACGACCACGTGGTCGACCGAACCCGGGTAGTCCGCGACGGCCTTGGCCAGCATCGACTCGTTCACGCCGTACCCGGCCGCGGGGCCGTACACGTCCGCGGTGTCGAAGAGCGTCACTCCGGCGTCCAGGGCCGCGTGCACCGTACGGACCGCCCGTGCCTCGTCGTAGCCGGGCACCTGGGTCAGCGTCATCGCGCCCATGCCCACCGGGAAGACCCGGGTCCCGCCCAGGGGTCGCGTCCTCGGACTCGAAGCGGAGTCGGTCATGTGGTCTCCTTCGCGGGTGCTCCGCCCGTTCCCGGTCGCCGGGCAGTCATCGGTCGGCCCGAGTCAACCTAACAATTGCTTCGTCACCAAGCAAGCGCTAGGTTAATTTGGGAGCTTCGGCCCTCCGGACGTGAGAGGAAGTGTCCATGGGTGACAAAGCGATGTCCCTGGAGGACTTCGCCGGGACCGTCGAGTCGGGCATGACGGTCGGCATCGGCGGCTGGGGATCACGGCGCAAACCGATGGCGCTGGTGCGTGAACTCCTGCGCACCGACGTCCGCGACCTGACCGTCGTCACGTTCGGTGGCCCGGACGTGGGCCTGCTGTGCGCTGCGGGCCGGGTCCGCAAGCTCGTCTACGGCTTCGTCTCGCTGGACAGCATCGCCCTCGACCCGCACTTCCAGGCCGTACGGGAGCGGGGCGCCGTCGAGACCGCGGAGTACGACGAGGGCATGTTCGTCACGGGGCTGCGCGCCGCGGCCAACCGGCTGGACTTCCTGCCCACTCGCGCCGGCCTCGGCTCCGACGTCCTCACCATGAACCCCGATCTGGTGACGATCGCCTCCCCGTTCTCCGACGACGAGTACGTGGCGATGAGGGCCCTGCGGCTCGACGTGGCCCTGGTGCACGTCAACCGCGCCGACGCCGCGGGCAACGCCCAGTACCTGGGCCCGGACCCCTACTTCGACGACCTGTTCGCGATGGCCGCGGACCGCTGCTTCGTCAGCACCGAGCGGATCGTCGGGCCCGGGGAACTACTCGACGCCGGGCCCGCGCAGTCCGTGCTGATCAGTCGCCTCTTCGTGGACGGGGTGATCGAGGCACCCCGGGGCGCGCACTTCACGTCGTGCGAGCCCGACTACGCACGGGACGAGGCCTTCCAGGCGCACTACGCGGCGGCCGCGCGGGACACCGACTCCTGGGAGCTGTTCCGCAAGACGTTCCTCGACGGTGACGAGCAGGCGTACCACGCGGCCGTGGCGGACTTCCACGCCCGGCGCGACGGACAGGAGGAGGGCCGATGACGGAGATCACCCGGGCCGAGGTGTGCGCCGCCGCGTGCGCCGACGTGTGGCGCGACGCCGGCGAGGTGCTGGCGCACGCGGTCGGTGTGCTGCCATCGGTCGGGGCGCGGCTCGCGCGTCTGACGATCAGCCCGGACCTGGTCCTCACCGACGGCGAGGCGTACTTCATGAGCGAGCCGCCGCCGCTCGGCCGGACCGCCGCCGACGGGGGAGTGGTCGAGGGCTGGGTGCCCTACCGGCGGGTCTTCGACATCGTCGCGAGCGGGCGCCGGCAGAGCATGATGGGGGCCAGCCAGATCGACCGGTACGGCAACCAGAACATCTCGCTCATCGGCGACTGGCGACGTCCGAAACGGCAGCTCATCGGGGTGCGCGGGGCGCCCGGCAACACGGCCAACCACCGCACCGACTACTGGGTGGCCCGGCACACCCCGAAGGTCTTCGTCGAGAAGGTCGACGTGGTCTGCGGCGTTGGCAACGACCGCGCCCGCGGCGCCAGGGGCCTGGGCTTCCACCACCTGGGCGTGGTGATCACCGACCTGGCGGTCCTCGACTACGACGACGAGGGGCACCTGCGCGTACGGTCGCTGCATCCCGGTGTCACCGCGGACGAGGTCCGGATGAACACCGGGTTCGAGATCGACACGAGCGGCGCCACCGAGACCCGCCTGCCCGACGCGAACGAACTGCGGCTCATCCGCGAGGTCGTCGACCCCCGGGCTCTGCGCGACCGCGAGGTCCCCGTCACCCGGTGACGAGGCCGCCGTGCAGCATGCGCAGGTACTGCTCGGCCAGCGCCTCGGCGCGGAACTTGCCGCGCGGGCGGTACCACCGCACACTGCACCACACGGTGTCCCGGATGAACCGGTACGTCAGGCTGACGTCGACGTCGGCGCGGAAGACCCCCGACCGCTGGCCCGACGTGAGCGTCCGGAGCCAGATCTTCTCGATCTTCTTGCCCAACTGGTCGACGTACTCGAAACGGGACTGTCCGACGAGCGTGTCGGCCTCGCTCTGATAGAGGGCCACGGCCTCCGGGGTCTCGTGGATGGTGGTGAAGGCGTGGGTGATGAGTTCGTCGAGGACCACTCCCGGGTCCGTGCCCTCGTTCTCGATCTCCGCGAAGCGCTCGTGGAGCCGCTCCAGGAAACCCCGGAGGATCTCGTCGAGCATGTCCTCCTTCGAGTTGAAGTGGTGGTACAGGCTGCCCGACAGGATGCCCGCCTCGTCGGCGATGTCCCGCACGGTGGTCTGCGTGTACCCCCGGGTGGCGAACAGGCCGGCCGCGATCTGCAGCAGTTCCGCCCTGCGCTCGGAGCCGGTGCCGTTCCTGGCCGCCGTCCGTGCCGGGGCTGCCGCCCGGGCGGGGCGTCGTGCCGCCATGTCGTTCGTCCCTTCCGCCGGGGGCCTGCCCGCCCGGCGTCTGCTCGAATCCTGCCACGGGCCCCGTCCCCCGCCGTCCCGCTCAACGGGACGGCGGTTTGCGGATCGTGAGCCCGGGTCGTGCACTGCCCAGCATACCTACCAAGCATTTGGTTGTTCGGAGGCCTCGCGTGATCGAAGAGCCGGCTCCCTCGACCGTTCCCCGGCTGCTGGCCCGGGCGGCGGAGCGCCACGGTGACCATCCTGCGGTCGTGGACGGCGCCGTCGAGGTCGGTTACCGGCGGTTGGCCGAGCTCGTCGGGCGGGCCGCGCGGGCCTGTACCGCCGTGGGGGTCCGCCCGGGGGACCGGGTCGCGGTCTGGGCCCCCAACCGGCTGGAGTTCATTCTCGCCCTGCTCGGCGCCCAGTGCGCCGGCGCGTCCGTGGTGCCCATGAACACCCGCTACCGCGGTCATGAGGCCGCGGTCGTGCTGCGGCGCTCGCGCACCTCGGTACTCGTCCTCGCGAACGGCTTCCTCGGCGTCGACTACGTGGAGATGCTGCGGACGGCGGCGGCCGAGGAGGCGGTGCCGGAAGAGACCGGTCCCGTCCCGGGGCTGCCCGCGCTGCGGACCGTGGTGGACATAACCGCGGAACGGTCCTGCGACCCCGTCCTGTCCTGGGACGCCTTCACCGCCCGCGCGGACGAGGTGCCCGAGGAGGAGGGGGCGCGCATCGCGGCGGCGGTCGGCCCCGACGACATCTGCGACATCATGTTCACCTCCGGCACGACAGGTGTGCCCAAGGGGGTCATGAGCGCCCACCGGCAGACCATCGGGGCGGCCCTGGTCTGGGCCGACGGCGCGGCCTTGAGCCCCGCCGACCGCTACGCGATCGTCAACCCGTTCTTCCACGGCTTCGGCTACAAGGCCGGCGTGATCGCCGCCCTCACGGCCGGAACCACCGTCTACCCCGTGGCGACGTTCGACGCGGGCCGCCTCCTGGAACTCATCCGGTCCGCCCGCATCTCCGTGCTCCCGGGTGCGCCGACCGTCTTCGTGTCGCTCCTGGACCACCCCCGGCTGACGGAGCTGCGCCCCTCCACGCTGCGCTTCGCGACTGCCGGAGCCGCCACCGTCCCCGAGTCGCTGTTCCGGCGCATGCGCGAGGAACTGGGCTTCGAGACCGTGGCCCAGGCGTACGGCCTGACCGAGTGCACCGTGGCCACGAGGTCCCGCCCCGGAGAGGATCCCGCCCATGTGGAGCAGACGACCGGTCCCGCCGTGCCGGGTATCGAGATCCGGGTCGTCGACGCGGACGGCGAGGAGGTGGCGACCGGCCAGGACGGCGAGGTCCTGCTGCGTGGCGACAACGTGATGCTCGGCTACTTCGAGGACGAGGCCGCCACCCGGGCGGCGATCGACGCCGACGGCTGGCTGCGCACCGGGGACGTCGGGCGGCTCGACGAGCACGGCTGTCTGAAGATCACCGACCGGCTCAAGGACATGATCATCGTCGGCGGCTTCAACGTCTATCCGGCAGAGGTGGAGAACGTCCTGGCCAGCCACCCCCTGGTCGCCGAGTCCGCGGTGGTCGGCATGCCCGACGCCCGGCTCGGCTCCGTGCCCTGCGCCTACGTGGTCCCGCGCCGGGGCTCGGAACCCTCGGCGCGGGACGTCATCGCGCACTGCAGAGAACGGCTGGCCAACTTCAAGGTGCCACGCAGGGTGATCGTGGTGCCCGAGCTGCCGAGGAACGCCGCCGGTAAGATCCTCAAGACAGGGCTGCGGGAGCGGCTCGGCTGAACACCGGCCACCCGGTGACCGGGCGGCCGGGCCGCCGGGGTGACCGCCGGGCCGTTCGGTGCGGGGGTGGCTCGCCGCGTCGCGGGCCCGGCCGCTCGACCACCACGACCACGCACGCGGCCCGGCACCTGCCCTCTCCGGGCCCGGCCGCCGGGCAACCGCTCAGCCGAGCCGCTCGATCACCATGGCCATGCCCTGGCCGCCGGCCACGCACATGGTCTCCAGGCCGAACCGGCCGTCCCGCTCCTGGAGGGCGTGGATGAGTGTCGTGGTGATCCGGGCCCCCGTCATGCCAAAAGGGTGACCGAGCGCGATCGCGCCGCCGTTGACGTTGACCCGTTCCGGGTCGGCCCCCAACTGGCGCACGGAGGGGACCACCTGCGCGGCGAACGCCTCGTTGAACTCGAACAGGTCGATGTCGCCCACGGTGAGTCCGGCCTGCCGCAGCGCCTGACGGCTCGCCTCCACCGGTCCGAGGCCCATGATCTCCGGGCTGAGCGCGGACACCCCGGTGGAGACGATCCGCGCCAGCGGGGTGAGGCCCAACTCGCTCGCACGGCGGTCGCTCATCACGACCAGGGCCGCCGCCCCGTCGTTCAGCGGGCAGCAGTTGGCGGCGGTGACGGTCCCGTCCGGCCGGAACACCGGCTTGAGTGCCGACACCTTCTCCACCGTCACCCCCTTGCGGGGCCCGTCGTCGGCGGCGACCACGCTGCCGTCCGGAAGGGTCACCGGCGTGATGTCCCGCTTCCAGAAGCCCCGTGCCTCGGCCGCCTCCGCCAACTGCTGACTGCGGACCGCGAACTCGTCCTGCTCGCGCCGCGAGACCCCGCACATCAGTGCCACGTTCTCGGCGGTGTCGCCCATGCCGATGTAGACGTCGGGCAGGTCACCGGCCACCCGCGGATCGGTCCAGTCCGTACCCTCGCCTGCGGCGCGGCGGGCGGTGCGCTCGGCGGCGCGCGCGTACACCGGGTTGCGGGTGTCCGGCATCCCGTCGGCCTTGCCCCTGCCGAACCGTGAGACCATCTCCACCCCGGCCGACACGAACACCTCGCCCTCTCCCGCCCGGACGGCGTGGAAGGCCATCCGGGTCGTCTGCAGCGACGAGGAGCAGTACCGCTGGACCGTGGTGCCCGGCACGGTGTCGAGGCCGAGCCGCAGCGCGGTCATCCGGGCCAGGTTGTAGCCCTGTTCACCGGCCGGCTGCGCACAGCCCAGCATCAGGTCGGCGACCTCGGACGGATCGAGCGCGGGCACTTCGGCGAGCGCGGCCCCGACGATCTGTGCGGCAATGTCGTCGGGGCGCAGATCCCTGAGCGACCCCTTGTGCGCCCGCCCGATCGGGGAGCGCACGGCGGACACGATCACTGCTTCGGGCATGGGGACTCCCCTTGGTGGTCGGGATTCATCGTTCGCGTGACCTCGCGGCCAGCACACCGGTGTTGGGCGAGTGTTGGAGGAAGGCCGGCCACTCGCCCCCTCCGTCCACGTTCAGCACGGCGCCGGTGATGTGCGCGGCGAGCGGGGAGGCGAGCAGGAGACAGGCCCCGCCGATGTCGTCGGGCCGGGCGAAGACCCCGCGCGGGATGGTCGCCGCGACGCGGGCGGTCTGCTCCGCGTCGCCGTAGTGGTCCGTTGACCCCGGTGTCGCCACCAGCCCGCAGCTGACCGCGTTGACCCGCACCCGGGGTGCCCACTCCACGGCCAGGGTGGCGGTCAGGCTCTCCAGGGCCGCCTTCGCCGCGCCGTAGACGGCGGACCCGGGGCTGGGCCGCCGGGCGCTGATGGAGCTGATGTTGAGCACCACGCCGCCGTCGTCCTGGGCGTCCATGACCGGGAAGACCGCGCGGCTGACGAAGACCGGGGCGAGGAAGTTGAGGTCGGTGACCTTGCGGTGGAAGCGGGGCGAGGCGGTGGCGAAGTCGGCGAACGGCGCACCGCCCGCGTTGTTGACCGCGACGTCGATCCGGCCCCGGCGGGCCGTGATGTCCTCGACCCAGCGGTCGACCTGGTCCGGGTCGCGTACGTCGACCTTGCTGAAGTGCGCCGCCCGGTCCTCGACCGTTCGCGCGGCACCCGGCATGCCGCGCCCGCAGGTCTCGACCTGCGCGCCCGCCCTCAGGAACACCTCCACGATGCCCTCACCCACGCCCCTGGCCCCTCCTGTGACCAGGACGACCTTCCCCGACATGTCCAACTGGATCGGCATGGCGACACCCTAGCCACGAAGACCAATCAAGCGCTAGGTAGGTACACGGCAACAACCAAGCATTTGTTTGGTTCCTGTAGTCGGGGGCGAAGGCCGTTCCCGGTCGTCGGGACCTGTCGTGGCAGGCGGGCTGTCCCGGTCCGACACTCGCTCCACCGGCCTGTTCGTCCGTACCTGCCACCGACCGGAGGAATCACCATGACGCTCGCTACCGTCCCGCCGCCCGAGCAGGGGCCCACAGACCATGCGCACGCGGACGGCGCGGAACTGCGCGCCCTGGCCGAGCGCTACGCGGCGGCGCTGGACCGCGGGGACCGCGAGGACTACCTCTCCGTGTTCACCCGGGACGGCGTCGTGGTGATCCACGGCCCGGACGGATCCGTGGTGCAGGAGCGCCGGGGGCCGGCGGAACTCCTCAAGGAGTTCGACGACCTCGGCGGGTTCGACCGGGTCCACCACCTCGTCGGTGGACATGTGGCGGAGGTGACCGACGGCGGCGGATCGGCCACCGCGGTGGTCTCGGCGGAGGCACATCACCACAGTACGGGGACCGACGGGAACGCCACCGATCTGTACTGCCCGGTCCGTTACCACGACTCCTGCGTACGGACGGCCGAAGGCTGGCGGATCGCCCGCCGGGAGGTCTTCCCGCTCTGGTACGACCTGCGCACCGTCACCGCGCCCCGCTGGTGACACCGGCCCCGCCCATCGCTCCCTCCCCAGCCACCCGCACGACCGAGGAGTCACGGACATGACCGACGAGGCGACGACCACCGACTGGGACGAGGAGTGCGACGTTCTCGTTATCGGCTCCGGCGGAGGCGGGCTGACCGGCGCCTGCACGACCGCCGCCGCCGGGCTCGACACGCTGGTGGTCGAGAAGACCGGCTACTACGGCGGAACCACCGCGTATGCCGGCGCCTGCCTGTGGCTGCCCGGCAACGCGGCCCAGTCGAGAGCCGGGGTCGAGGACTCGGCCGAACTGGGCAGGTCCTACTTCCGGGCGATCGTCGGCGACAGCACCCCGGCCGACCTGCAGGACGCGTACATCGACAACGCGGGCCCGACAGTCGACTTCCTGGAGCACGACCACGACGTCCTCTTCGAACACCGGCCGTTCCCCGACTACTTCGACGCCCCCGGCCGGTTCCCGCTCGGGCGCGGTGTGTTCCCCGTGGAGTACCCGACACCGGAAGCCGGCGACGACCTGCTGGCGGCGGTCCGGCCCGCGGCCTGGGAGGAGCGCCTCGGCGTCCGGGGCCCGGAGGGACCGTTCACGGACGGACGCGCGCTGATCGCCCGGCTGCTGGTGGCCCTGCGGGCGACCGGGCACGGCAGGACCCGCCTGCGCACCGCCCTCACCGCCCTGGTCACGGACGCCGACGGGGCCGTCACCGGCGCGGAGCTGAGCACCTCCGACGGGGAGGGAACGCTTCGCGTCCGCGCCCGCAAGGGTGTCCTGCTCGCGGCCGGCGGCTTCGAGGCCAGCCACCGGCTGCGCCGCGAGTGGCAGCGACTGCCCGGCGCCGAGTGGACGATGGGTGCCCCCGGCGGCAACACGGGCGACGCCATCCTCGCTGCCCAGGCGATCGGGGCCGACACCGCGCTGCTCGCCGAGTCCTGGTGGTGCCCGTCGGTGCTCTTCCCGGACGGCTCGGCCAACTTCGCCCTGGGCTTCCGCGGCGGAGTGTTCGTCGACCGCCACGGCCGCCGCTTCGCCAACGAGTGCCTGCCCTACGACCGCATGGGCCGCGCGATGCTCGCCGCCAACGTCGGCAACGCGCCCGACCGGCCGGTGTGGTGGGTCTTCGACGGCCGTTGGGGAGAGGAACCGCCCGGCATCGTCGTGGTCCCGGCCGACCGCAAGTCCTTCGCGGAGGCGGGTCTCTGGCACACCGCCGACACCCTGGACGAACTGGCCGCGTCCACCGGTGTCGACGCCGCAGGACTCACCGAGACCGTACGTCTCTTCAACACCTACGCGGCCGACGGTGTCGACGCCGACCACCACCGGGGCGAGGACGCGTACGACAGGTTCTTCGCCGACGGCACCGGACCCAACCCGGGCCTTGTGCCGATCGAGCGGGGCCCCTTCCACGCGGTGCGGCTCGTGCTGGGCGACCTCGGCACCAAGGGAGGACTGCGCACGGACACCACGGCCCGGGTCCTGCGCGCGGACGGGGCGGTGATACCGGGCCTCTACGCCACCGGCAACACCATGGCGTCGGTGGCGGGCCCGTACTACCCCGGGCCCGGGGCGCCGATCGGCTCGGCGATGGTCTTCGGACACCTCGCCGGGCGTCACCTGGCCGACCGCGGAGCCGGCTCCGGGCGGATTCCGTAGCGGGGCACGGGAGGGCACGACGGAGGTGCCGCGGTGACCGGGCCCGGCGTGAGGCCGCCGCGAGCGGTCCGAGGCCGAACCGGTCCCGGACGTCCCGTGCTCCGGGGAGGGCGCAGGTTCGGCCGCCGCCGGCGCGGTGGCCGCGAATCGCCGGTCGACCCCTCGCAGCGGACCGGCGGCGAGGGGCCGGAGTGGGGACGCGGGGCGGACCCTCAGTCGTCGAGGGCGCGGAACGCCACGTCGAGGAAGGTGTCGGACGCCGTGGCCCGCAGACTCTCCCTGTACGACGAGATCGACGACACGGGCATCGTCGCCGGGACGACAGCCACGGCCCCCGCCCAGCCTTTCGCCACCGGCACGCCGGATGCCGGGCGCAGGACGGCGTTCTGGGGTGCTCCCCGCGCCCCGCTGTCGCTCGCGCTCTCCCCGGACGGGGGCCGTTCCTGGTCCCGTGCCCTGGACCTGGCCACCGGCGACGGCCACTGTCTCACCAACAACTCCCGAGACCGCCTGAACCGCGAGCTTTCCTCCCGTCGGCCCGGCAGACCCCGGACGGGTCCCTGCACGTCGCCTTCACGCACTGGCGGCAGGCTATCCGCTACCTCAGGATCCCGCCGGAGGAGATCCGCTCCGCCTGAACCGGCCAACCGGCGGCAGAGCACCACCAGGGCCCTGCCGCCGGAAGCCGCCTGCCGTGCCGTCACCGCGTCAGGACATGTTCCAGGCGAGGCTGTTCGCGCCCCGCTCCGGTGCCCTCCTGGTCCACCGCCGCGCCCTGGGCCGTCGACCCGGCCACGCCGAGGTTCAGACCGCTGCCCACGTTGACGAGCATGTAGCTGCTGCCGGAGCAGCCGTCGACCAGGTCCAGCGCCCACTGCTGGTTGGTGCCGCCGTTGCAGGTCCACTGCTGCACCTGCCACCGCTGCTCTTCGGCTGGTCCGGCACGTCCAGGCACAGCCCGCTGTTGACGTTGGTCAGCGTGTAGATGTTGTCCACCTGGGTCAGGTTCCACTTCCGGTTGGCACCGCCTGTGGACGGCCACTGGATGACGGGGCCCCCGTTGAACTTCGAGGCCCCGGAAGCGTCCATCAGCAGTGAACTGCCCGCGTTGGTGAGGGTGTGGACGCCGACGCCGGGTATGCCGCTGCCCGGCGACCAGGTTCCGGCGGCTGCGTCGAGCGACCAGGAGGGGTACTGGCCGAGGCTCACCGTCGTCCCCCGGATGGTCAGCGGGAGCCAGATCAGCTGTGAGTCGCCGAGGTCACCGGTGTTCCAGCGGTCGCCCGCGTACAAGTAGGTCGTGCCCGCGGTGCCCTGCACGGTGACGATGTTGGCCGTCTGACTTTGTACGTGTTGGTGCCGGGCGCGGCGAGCGTCCAGAAGGACGACCACGGGCCGCCGGGGGAGGTGGCGGTGGCGTAGACGTTGTCGTTGGTGCCCATCCGCTCAGGTGCGAGCCGAACGGGTAGTAGGTGCCGCCCACCTTCACCATGGCCGGCGTCTCGTAGTCGCCGACCAGCGCCACCGAGCTGGTCACGGAGAGGTAGTCGGCGGACAACGTGTCGATGCGTAGTCCGTTGGCCCGCTCCTCGCTGAGCAGGTAGGCGGTGCCGTCGGTGTTCCTGGAACAGGCCGAGGTTCCGGCTCTGGAAGCCCAGCGGACGGAAGCTGCCCTGGCTGACGATGCGCATGTACATCACGTAGGTGCTGGTCGACGCGTTGTAGATGACCTTGGGCCGCTCCACGATGCGGTTGGGGCCGATGTCACCGCTGCTCTGCTTGGCCAGCGCCACCCCCTGGTACGTCCAGTCGGACAGGTTGGTCGAGGTGGAGCAGGGGATGTCATGGAACGAGGTGTTCCCGGAGTTTGACGATGCCGAGACCGTGAAGCTGGAGGGTGTTCCTGTTCTGGTCGGTTCGGGTGGCGCCCAGGGTGAAGGACACGGAGGCCGCCTTTGCCTGGGCGGCGGGCAGCAGCAGCGCCGCGAGGGAGGCGAGCAGGGTGAGGATCGAGGCCGACACGACCCGCCACCGGCGGGTCGGGCGTCCGGGACGCGGTGTTCTGGGGGACATGGGCGTACCTCTCCTTTAGGACTGTGCGCCGCGTGGGAACGCGGCGGGGGAGTCGAGCGGCGGGGGGCCGGCCCAGGGACGGGGACGAGGTCCCGAGGCGGATCCGGGAAGGCGGCGGCCTGGGGGAGTCGGCCGGCCGTGTCTCCTCCCGCGTCCCTGAGCCGGAGTCATGGGGGTGTCTGGCTGTCCGGCGGATGCCGCGTCGGACAGCCCGGCCGGCGGAGGCGGGGACCCTCTCCAGCGACGGGGCGGTGGTGAGCCGCGTGTCCACTTCTGGTTCGCCTGACCGTTGCAGTCGTACAGCGCGAGGGGTGAACCGCCGGCGGTGGCCTCGTTGCTCACGTCGACGCAGCGTCCCGACTGGAGGCCGGCGATCGCCCCGCTCTCGGTGAGCGTCCACTTCTCGTGGGCACCGCCGTTGCAGGTGTAGATGCCGAGCTTGGTCCCGTTGGCCGTGCCCTGGCCGTAGGCCTCCCGGCACTGGTCGCCGTAGCCGCGCAGCTCACCGCCTCCGGTCAAGGTCCAGTTCTGGTTGGCGGCACCGTTGCAGCCGTGGATGATGACCCGGGGCCGTCGGCGGTGGAGGCCCCGGGGGCTTCGGGGCGGTTGACCCGGGCGGATGCGGGCCCCTATTGTTTGAAGTCAAACGATATTCTCCGAACCGTGCTCTTCGCCGTCCGTATGACCGTCGGTCTGCCGCCCGACCGGGACCCTGAGGCGCGCGCCTCGGCACTCGCGGCGGAGAAGGAGTACGCGCAGCAGTTGCAGCACACCGGAGCGTGGCTCCGCCTGTGGCGGTGCGCCGGCCAGGACGCCAACCTCAGTGTCTTCGACGTCACCGACAACGACCAACTCAACGACATCCTCTGGGGACTTCCGCTCGTCCCCTACATGGGTATCACCGTCATACCGCTGGCCCGGCACCCGTCGGCCATCGGCTGAGGCCCGGGAACCGGGTTGACCCGGTGGGAAGGGAGCGTCCACGGCCTGCCTCCGGCCGTGGACGCTCCCTTCCCGGAGGGGGCAGCAGCGCTAATTGCGCACGACGCGCCACCGGTTGTCGGCCGTGCCGTCGTCCGAGTCCTGGACCACGAACGCGCCGACGGCGGTGGAGCCGCCCGCGACTGTGAGGAGTTTGCCGCTGTTCTCGTTACGGATCTTGTAGGTGCCGTCGTTCTGGTCCAGCAGGCTCCAGCGGTGGTCGGCGGTTCCGGAGTCGGACCATTGCAGGACGGTCGCGTCGTCGGCCGTGGACATGTCCTGGACGCCGAGGACCTTGCCGCTGTGGGCGTTGCGGATGCGGAAGGCGGCGCCGTCGTTGACCAGCTCCCAGTTGTGGTCGGCCGTGCCGCTGTCGTTCCACTGCAGGGCCCGGCCGCCGTCGGCCGTGGACATGTTCTGGATGCCCAGGACGAGACCGCTGCTGGCGTTGAGGAGGCGGACGGTGGGGGCAGAGCCGATGCTCCAGTAGACCGTGTAGTTGTGGCCGTGCGCGTCATGGAACGGTCCGAGGTCGACGGTGGTGCCGTTCGCGGTGGCGGTGAAGGTGAGCGGGCCGGTGGCGGTCCGCTTGATCGTGGACGTGTCCAGGGAGGGCGGGGAACTCAGCGCGGTGTCACCGTAGTCACCGGACAGGACGAGCGGTCCGTAGGTGATCGCGGCGACCTTGGAGTTGTCGTTGGCCGGCCGCATGATGATCCGCATGGGCAGGCGGACGGTCACCGTGTCGCCGGCGGTCCAGGAGCGGGTGAGGGCGGCGTAGCTGCCGGGGGTGGCGGTGACGTTCTGCGGTGTGCCGTTGACGCTGATCACGGCCCCGGTGGTCCAGCCCGGGATACGGATGCGCATCGTCCACGTCCCGGAGGCGTTGCCCGTGACGACCAGGGTGCTGGTGTCGGTCGCCGGGAAGGACGTGGTCTGTGTGACGGTGAGGCCGCGCTCGGTCCAGGTGAGGACGGACGGCACGAACAGGTTCACGGTGAGGGTGCTGCCGCCGTCGTGGAAGTAGACGGAGTCCATCAGCCGGGTGTGCATCTCCAGGCCCGTGCCCTGGCAGCACCAGAAGGTGGTGTAGTCGGTGCTCCAGGTGCCACCGCCCCAGGCCGGTCCCACACCACGCCGGCCCCCGGGCTTGAGGGGAGTGAAGTAGGTGACGTGGCCGTGCGGGTCGGCCGGGTTCTGCTGGCCGATCATCTGGTTGAGCCATGCCTGCTCGTAGTAGTCGAACAGAGCCGCCCGGTCCGGGGTGAGGGCGTAGAGCTCCCGGGTGAGACTGAGCATGTTGACGGTGTTGCAGCTCTCGCAGGTGTCCTGGTTCAGGTAGGCGGCGATGGAGTTGGCAGCGCGGAAGTGCTCTGCCTGGCTGTTGCCGCCGATCGCGTAGGTGTGGGTGCCGACGCAGATGTTCCAGGCGTTGGTCGCGATGTCCCGGTAGCGCGTGGTGCCGGTGGCCTTGTACTCACGGGCGGCGCCGATCCACTTCGGTACCTGGGTGTTGGCGTGCAGCCCGCTGAGTGCGTCCGTGCCGGCCGCCAGCGGGTCGAACACCGCGGCGTGGTCGAACCGCTTGGCCACGGTCAGCCAGCGGTCGTCACCCGTCTGCTGGTAGAGGTCGGTCAGTACGGTGTTCATACCGCCGAACTCCGTGCCGAGCATGGCCTGTGTCTGCGCCGTGGTGAGCCGGCCGGTGCGCGTGTCGACCCAGCCCGCCAGGGCCAGCAGGACGCTGCGGGCCTGGGTGCTGCCGACGTAGCGCCACACGTCCAACAGGCCGGCGAGGGTCTTGTGGAGCGTGTAGTACGGCACGTTGCCGTTGCTCAGGGTGCGTGCTTCCAGGGCCGTGAAGTCGGACTCGGGGTAGCCGGAGAGATATCCGGTACCGAAGCCGACGGCGCCGTTGTTGGCCTGGCACTTGGCCAGTTCCGCGACCATGTACGTCGCCTTGTCCCGGCACACGGTGTCGCCGGTCACGGCGTACAGCTGGGCCCAGGCGGTGAGGAAGTGGCCCTGGACGTGGCTGCGGAAGGGGAACGACGGCGCGTCCCAGCCGCCGTTCGCGGTGGCGCCGCCCGTGGACAGACCGTGGTTGGCGCGGAAGACGTACAGCAGACGGTCCACGTCGACGAACCGCAGGTAGCTGCTGGTGCGGTTCTGGTTGTCCAGCCACCGGCTCGCGGTCAGCCGGACCTGGCCGAAGTCGAAGGGGTGTGCCAGCACCCCGATGTCCGCGCGGGCCGGAGGTACGACGGCGGCGCGCGCGGGGGCACTGCCGAGCAGGGGCCCGGCGGAGGAGGCGACGACTGTGGCCCCGGCCACCTGCAGGAGGCGGCGTCTGCTGACGGAGGAAGACATCGTGTGCCCTTTCCATGACGGGGGAGACTCTGGTCGGTGGTTCGGACGATGGGGAAGGACCGGTCGGTGTACGAGGGCGGGCGCCTTCCCCCTGGCTGGAGGGCCGGGCCCCGCTCCCGTCGCTGTCCTGTTCCTGGTTGCGCGGAGGTTCTTTGCCCGGGCCGTCGCCACGACCGGCGGCGGGTTGTGAGCCGCCGAGGTGGCACGCGAGGTGAGCGCGGTGTCCGGCGATTTTTTTCGGTGACGGCCGACGCGAGCGCCGGGTCCCGGGCGGGGCACGCTCCGCCGACCACGCAGGGGCGGTTGCCCGGTCAGGGGCTGGTCAGTTCGAACCGGGTGACCTTGACCGAGCCGCCGAGCGCCTGGGTGGCGTAGTTGAAGATGGCGTACCGGTAGCCCATGAAGAACCGCCACTCGTTGCCCATCGTGAACGCGGGCCCGAGACGGACGAAGGTGGTGCCGTCCGTGCTGTAGGAGAAAGTTCCCGGTCGGGCCGCGCCGGGGCGGATGTCCGCGTCCGCGCGCAGCCAGACGCGGCTTCCCGAGACGTCGGCGCTCGCGACCTCGGTGCCGGTGCCGGTGGTGTTGTAGCTGCTGTCCATGGTCAGGCCGTTCACCATCACCACCCGCGTCGCGCCGCTGTCGCGCTTGACGCCGATCCAGGCCGAGGAGTTGCGCAGCAGCGCGAGCCCGGCTCGGTCGCCGTCCTTCATGGCCGAGTGGTCGAACTGGATCGTCGCGGTGGACGTGGGCCCCTGGATCCGGTGGGTGAGGGTGTTCCGGGCCCAGTACAGGTCGTCCGTGACCGTGGCGGTCCGGAGGGTGAGGCCGTTGTTGACGGACCACCTGCTGTTGTCGGGGTTGTGGTTCCACTCCCACTTCGGAGTGAGGGTCGTCCCGGCGAAGGTGTCGACGCCGGTCAGCGGGGTGACCTGGCGGGGCGGGGCCGGGACGGCGGGGGTGGGGTAGGAGGCGCCCCAGGCGCTGCTGACGAGTTGTACGGTCGGCCAGCCGTCCGAGGTCCAGGTGATCGGGGCGAGGACGGGGATGCGGCCGCCGGGGTAGGCGTCGACGAAGGCCATGTAGTACCAGGCACCGTTCTGGGTCTGGACGAGTCCGCCCTGGTGCGGGACGCCGCCGCCGGAGACCGGTCCGGGCAGGTCGAGGAGAACCTGCCGCAGGGTGTAGGGCCCGAAGGGGCCGCTGGTGGACTTCAGGACGTACTGCCCGTTCGCCGGACGGGTGAGAAAGATGTAGTGGTTGCGGTTGATCTTGTAGAAGCGGGAGCCCTCGAGGGCCCCGACACTCGAGGGCGTGGTGAAGACCTGCTGGGTCCGGACCTGACTGCGTCCGTCCGCGGAGAGTTGGGCGACGTTGATGGTCGTGTTGCCGTAGGCCACGTACATGGTGTCGTCATCGTCGATGAGCAGGCCCGCGTCGTAGTAGGCGTTGTCGATCGTTGTGAGCCTGCTCCAGGTGCCGTCGACGGACGTCGCGGTGTAGATGTACGTCTTGGAGAAGTCGATCTGCCCCAGCCAGTAGAACGTCTTGTTGCTCGGGCGGTAGTTGAGGGACGAGGCCCAGACGCCCCTGACATAGCCCCGCGCGCCGTTCAGGTCGTACTTCGCGCCGAAGTCCAGCGTCGGCACGGAGTGACCGGCGAACTCCCAGTTGACCAGGTCGTAACTGCGCAGGACGGGTGCCCCCGGCGAGTAGTGCATCGTGGAGGCCGAGCAGTAGTAGGTGTTGCCGACCCGGATGATGTCGATGTCCGCGAAGTCCTGCCAGATCACCGGGTTGGCGTAGGAGGCGGCGACGGACTCGGGACTCGCCGCGGTGGGCGTGGACGCTGCCGCGCGTGCTCCGGACGCGGCAGGCACCGAGGCCCCGGCCAACAGACCGGTGGCCGTGGCCAGCGCTGAGCGGCGACTGCGCTCTTGGTTGAGCCATGACATGGGCGATCGCTCTCCTTCGTGTGACGGGACCGGACGTCAGCGGGTGACGGTGGTACCCGACGAGGTGCGTTGCGTCAGGGGGAGATGCCGGGGCGTCGGTTCCCCGGCGCACAGACCTCGGGTGTCGCGCGTGGCAGTGGGCCGGGCCAGGGTCACGGACCGATCACCCGGGGGCTCCCGCCCGATGGTGGGGGTACCCGGCTGCCGTGGTCATGTTCTGGTCGTTGCTGTTGCTGTGCCGTTGCGGACGAGTACGCCGTGGCTGATGTCCTCAGGACGGTCAGGGCTGCACGGTGGAGGCGCGGACGAAGACGTGGTGTGTCCACAGGCATACGGACTCCATGGGCGGTCGGGGCCCGCCGTACGACCACCATGCGCGTCGTTGTGCGTCCGGCGTGGTGGCGCGTGGGAGGGCCTTGCCGGTGCTGATGATGCGGGTGCTGTCGTGCCTGGGTCGTGCCGCGTGCCCGGATCGACCCGACGGTCATGTTCGATATCACGACCATCGACCGGCCCGTCGGTCGCCATGGATACTAGAAGGCTCGGAGGGAACGTCAATACCTCTCGCACCGAACGTCTCGACCGCACCCGTCCGCGCTCGCCAGGGGTGCGGCATCCCGTGCTCGGAGATGACGGACGACGACCGCCTCAGCGATCTCCTCCGCGGCCTACTGCCCTGCCCGCGTTCGGACGTCACCGTCACCGTGCTCGCCCGGAACACATGGGTGATCGTCCCGTTCCACGGAGTGGGCGACGGGAAGGAGAAGGCGGAAAGTACAGCCCGGGCCGGGAAGGGTGTCCAGTTCCAGCCGACCGCCATGGGCCGCGGCTATGGCCGACGCGATGGCGAGGCCGAGACCGGACCCCGCTTCGGCCTCCGCGCCGGGGCCTGCGGTGGCTCGGTAGAACCGGTCGAAGACGTGGGGCGCCTCGTCCGGTCCGATGCCGGGGCCGCCGTCGGAGACCTCGACCACGCAGACCGGGACGCCCGGCGGCAACGGAGGACAGACACTGCTCCGTCCGGGGCGGTCCGCGCCCATGGCTCCCGCGTCGGTCCGCGTGGTGCCGACCCCGACACGGACCCAGGTCCCGGCGGGGGTGTGGACACAGGCGTTGGTCACGAGGTTTTCCATCACCTGAGCGAGCTGGTGCGGATCGCCGAGTGTCTCCACAACGGAGAGCTCGCCGTCCTGGCCGGCCTCGTGACCGTCGCCCACCGGCTCCAGGCTGACGCGGTGGCCGCTATGACGTACGGCTGCGGTCGTCACCGCATCGGCGGCCAGGGCGAGCATGTCGACGGTCTCCCGTTTGAGCAGTGGCGCGTCGCCGAGCTTGGCGAGCGTGAACAGATCGCCCACCATGCGCGTCATACGGTCGGCGTTGTGCGCGATCTGCTCATACGCCTCGGTGCGCCGCCGGTCGCGCATCCCGGGCTCGTGGAGGAGGAGTTCCGCGAAGCCCTGGATCGAGGTGAGCGGCGTGCGCAGCTCGTGGCCGGAGTCGGTCATGAAGCGGCTCAGACGGGTCTCGGACGCCTCCGCACGTCGCAGGGCGGCGCGCAATCGGTCGAGCATGGTGTTCAGGGCGATACCGAGGCGGCCGACCTCGGTGTTCGGGTCGAGTGCGGGAACACCGAGGTCCAGGGCACCGTCTGTGATGCGCTGCGCCGCGTGCTCGATCCTGGTGAGCGGTCGCAGGCCGAGACGGACCGCGGCGTTGCTCAGCAGGACGACACCGAGGGCGACACCCGCGTCCAGCACGAGTCCGAGCCAGAGGAGTGTGGTGGTTGCGCCGTCCACGGTGTCCAGGGGGAGCGCCACCACGGCGCGCATGTTCCGGGGCCCGGAGTCGGTCACGAGGCGCCAACTCCGTTCCCGGTTCCCGGTGTCGTCACGTACTGTGACGGGCTCGTTGTCGGCCGGGTGCAGACCGGCGTCCGTCTCCGGCAGGGGAGGGCCCGCCCCGTCGCCGAGGGAGTCCGCGAGCAAGAGGCCGTCGGTGCCGTAGAAGTACACGTGGTAGTCCGAGGGCAGACCGTCGTCGGGGTCGGGATGCCGGAGGGCTCCGGTGTCGGCGATCTGCAGGTACACGTGGGCGGGGGGACGGAAGTCGAGGAGCCGGTCGTCGATCTGGTCGATGAGCCAGGACCGCAGCACGATCAGCCCGGTGATCTGGCACACGAGCACCGCCGCCGCGGCCGGCAGGCAGGCCATCCAGATGAGGCGTCCGCGCAGGGAGCGAGGTCGTGACGGTCGCAGCCGCATTCTCACGGGGCGGCCGTCCCGGCCCCCTGGCGGGGCAGGCGCAGGCAGTAGCCGACCCCTCGGACGGTGTGGATCAGAGCGGGCGGTGTCTGGTCGATCTTGCGGCGGAGATTCTTCACGTACGTGTCGACGATGCGTGTGTCGCCCGCGAAGTCGTACCTCCACACCAGCCGTAGGATCTCGGCCTTCTCCAGCACACGCTCGGGGTGGGACAGCAGACAGGTCAGCAGCCGGAACTCGGTGGGGGACAGTTTCAAAGCCCGGTCGGCACGCTGTACGTCGTGTGTGCCCTCGTCCAGGATCAGATCGGCATAGCGCAGCTCTCGCCGAGGGCTCCACGCGGACGCGGGCGCGCTGCCCCGGCGCAGGATGGCCCGGATCCGCAGCAGTACCTCCTGTACATGGAAGGGCTTGGTCACGTAGTCGTCACCGCCGGAGCTGAGCCCGACGATCCGGTCCTCTACCTCGCCTCGGGCGGTGAGGAACAGGACAGGGGTGTACGCACCCAGCGTCCGTAACTCCCGGGTCAGCACGAACCCGTCGGTGTCCGGGAGCATCACGTCCATCAGAATGAGGTCCGGGCTGCGGCGGCCCGCTTCGAACATGGCCTCCTGCCCGGTACCGGCGGGCACCACCGCGTAACCCGCGGCGCGCAGGGCGGACGTGAGCAGGGCGCGGATACCCGGGTCGTCCTCCACGACCAGAACGGTGTGGCGGGCACCGGGCGTCGACGGGGCGGCATCGTTCTGGCTCACGGCTCCGACTCACCTCGGACATGTAGGCAGACCGGGCCCGAGGGCCCGGTCTGGGACGGAGGCGCGATGCTATCCACGGTTTCTGTGCGGGGGATGAGTGAGGGGTCCTCGCTCCCTGAATGCCCGATGAGATCGCGCCAGGTGCGAGGACCCCTGAGGGTCGGACGGTGACGTGAGCCGGCATCCCGGGCGGGCATGACAGACGGGAAGCCCGGGATGCCGGCGGCTCAGCCGGTCACCTGCGTGTCCTCGGCGAGTGCCTCGGTCCGCTGGGTGACGGTCTGTTCGAGGGTCGAGGCCGCGGTGTCGAGGTCTTCGCTGGCGGCTCCGGCGGCGCGGGCCTCCTCGGAGATGGTCTGCAGCGCATCCGCGGCGGTTCCCGATCCGTAGAGCTTCTGGTAGAGCGACCGGTAGGCGTCCTTGTAGACATCGTCCAAGGAGTCGGACTCCAGGAACCGTTCCTTCAGGATGTGTCCCGAAGAGAATCCGCCTCCGCCGCCTCCGCCGGCGAGGTCCTGGCCTTCCCCGCCCCCGTTCTGGCCGCCGCCTGCGCCGGGCATTCCCTGGGGAGCACCGGAGGGAATGCCCTGGGGCGCTCCGCCCGCCGCGCCGTCCTGTCCGGCCTCCGGTGCCGTGCCGTTCCCCGCGGAAGCGCCCTGCTCGCCGTTGCCTCCTCTGCCTCCTCCGATGCTGAAGGTTTCGTCCGGTCCTGCTGTGGCGTCTCCGCTGAAGGTGAGGTTGTAGTCCCAGCCGAGGACGGAGAACTTCTTGGTGTCCAGGTCGTACCACAGCAGGTAGTTCTTGCCGGGGCCGGCCATGTCGTCGCCGTTCATCAGGAGGTTCTGCATGGCGACGTAGTTGGCCAACGACTCGACGTCGACGTACGTGTCGAGATCCCGCGCGAACTCCTCGTCGGAGGCGCTGTTGACCCACTTGACGAGCTGCATGACCGGTTCGAGGTCCTGACTGCCCTTCTTGTTCAGCTGCTTGAACGAAGACTCGTAGTCGGTCGGGTCATCGCCGATGTAGGCGAAGCTGCCTCCGGCCTTCGCCTTGTAGAGCACTCCGTTGCCCAAGTCCTCGGCGTAGTCCGTGTCGGGGCTCTCCACCATCAGGCGGGTGACGGCCGGCCGGTTGTTCACCTGCACGGATGTGAAGCCGAACTGCTCGGCCGTCTGGCCGCTCTCCTCGGTCAGCGACAGCGAGAGCGCCTCGTTCAGCGGCACCTGCGCGTCGCTGCCCGGCCTGAGTGAGATCTCCCTTTCACTCTGGTAGGCACGCCCCTCGACATACTCGTCGATCTTGATGAGCCACGGGAGTTCCTCGGGCTTGTCCTCGGACAGGTTGTACGACACCATGCCGCCACCCATGCCGCCGCCGTCCGCGTTCCGGGCGCCGTCCTGACCGCCCGTTCCGTTCGTCGCTTCCCCCGATGCACCTGCGTCGGCCTCACCGGCGCCTTGCGGAGCGCCCTGCGCGGCATTCGGCATGGTCCGGCCGCCACCGGCCATGCCCGAAGTGCCACGCAGGGACATCAGTGTGGAGTTCCCCTTCAACCGGATTCCGACGTCCTCCAGATGGACCCCGTCGATGGTGAGGTCGGCCTGTATGTAGTCCTTGGTGCCATCCTCGCGGAACTCCTCCATCACCTTCTCGAACCTGCTCTGGTCGTAGGTGAGCTGGATCGAGTGGGACACCGTCCGGTCGTAGAGGTCCACCGTGCCCTCGACGTTCTCGGTGATGGGGTCGGACTCCACCTGCGACGCGGAGGTGACGTAGGGAGAGACACGCGCGTTGCCGAGGAAGTACACCATCGACGCGAGCCCGACGCTCAGGACGGCGGCCGGCCTCCAGTGGTGGCGCAGGCGGACCGGCAGCCGGTCCCGGAGCCGTCGCCCGGGCCTCCTTGGACGGCCCGCCATCACAGGTCGGTCGTGTCGTAGCCGGTCAGGACCGTCACGCGCTGCCCGGACGTGCGTGCCTGGAGAGCCGAGACCAGGTCGCCCGGCTCGGTGCCCTTCTTCATGCGGACGGTGTAGAACACCTCGGTCAGTGCCCCGCCCCGGATCGTCTCGGTGCTCACCAACTCGAACTCGCTGGTGTACTTGATCAGCACGTCCGTGATGGCGGGGGTGTGGTTCTCCCCGGCCGGGACCTGGACCTTGACGACCTGCCGCTGGACGTTGAGCGCGAACCAGTTGAACTTGAACATGACGATGACGACGGTGCAGATGACCACCGCGCCGACGGCGGCCAGGGTGTAGAAGCGGGCTCCGCAGGCCATGCCGATCGCCATCGCCAGGAAGACGAAGCCCACGTCCCTGGTTTCCTTGATCGCGTTTCGGAAGCGGATCACGGACAACGCGC
Source organism: Streptomyces sp. NPDC096132 (assembly GCF_044763345.1). Classification (NCBI taxonomy): domain Bacteria; kingdom Bacillati; phylum Actinomycetota; class Actinomycetes; order Kitasatosporales; family Streptomycetaceae; genus Streptomyces; species Streptomyces sp. NPDC096132. The sequence goes on along the minus strand of NZ_JBIWGA010000028.1, from coordinate 37,225 downwards.
CGACCAGTGAGAATGCCCGGGCCAGGTTCGATCCGACCACGAGCATGATCAATGCGACGATCATGCCGACGATGACAAGGGTCTGTACGTAGGACTGGCTGTAGGAGACGTTGCGGTGCGTGTAGCGGTAGGCGTATCCGATCGCCGTGCTCAGGATGAACGACAGCGCCATGGCCGCCACCACGTCGGCCACACTGAACGTGCCGCTGAGTTCCTGTAGTTCGAAGTTCACTGTGCTCCTGCCTTCATCGGCGCGCCCGGCGCCGGCCGCTGGTGTTGCGGCGGTTGTCCTGTGGAGGTGGGGGGCGGGTAGTCCGCCTCGTTGACGTGGAAGACCGACCGGGGTGCCAGGCCGAAGGCCTCGACGGACTGCACGTACTTGGATATCCGGACGAGGTTCAGATTCCGGCGGGCCGCGAGATCCGTGATCCAGTGCGGAGTGCGCTCGTTCACCTTGATCTCCATCACTGACAGGTGCGCAGGGATGGTGAACCGGTTCTCGGGCGTGGGTATGCCGAAGTGGAAGTCCCGGTCCCGGCCGCGGACGCGCCGGTCGAAGGTCACGCGCAGCCCGGTGTCCGCGTCGCGTCCCACCAGGGCTTCACGCTGGTAGCCGGTGATCGCGGTGGGTTGGAGGTTCAGCCGCACGATCAGCTCCAGCACCTCCTGGATGAACGCGCTCTCCCTCAGTGAGTGCTCCACCATCTCTTTGCCGTCGCACAGTCTGCGCGCGACCTGGTAGGGGAGGGTGATACGGCGCTTCTGTGTGACCCGGTTGACCCGCTGCTTGATCTCCACGCACACCGGTGACTCGTCGGTCACGCCGTCGAGGTCGCCGTAGTGGCGGAGGCGCAGCTTGCGGCGGAACTTCAGCCCCTCGATCTTCTCCCAGTAGAAGCGAAGCTGCGGGGTGTCGTAGTACAGGCTCCACACCCCGTAGCCGCCGACCGGACTGTGCAGGTCACGGTCCATCCGCTCGGCCAGTTCGTCCCGGATCTCGGCCGCCTGTTCGACCGGTACGAGATATTTCAGTTCGAACCGGTTGAACGCGTGCAGACGACTGGCCACGTGCAGCGGAGCCGTTGCCTCGTGTTGGCCGGCGTTGCTCTCGCCTTCGTCCGCCCGAGCCCCACGGGCCCGTGCGTGCCTGGGCGCGGCTGCTTTCGACCGGAACACCATGCGTCTCCTTGCTCTCCGTGCGGACCAGCCAACGACGCATACGCAACCAGCGGCTCCTGAAGGGCCGATGAGAATGACGGGTGTATTTCAGGAGCCTTTTGGATGGCTCTGAGATGAACGACCGGGGGTCCCCGCTCGGGAGTCCGGCCGAGCTCGCGTTGGTCTCCGCCGTACCGTGCTGGTCGAGGAGTCCACCGCCCACCCGCCTGGAGAAGGTCACCGGACCGGCGGACGAGCCCCGGCTGGTCCTGCATCCGCGCAAACGCCACGTCACAGGCCCCACCGCCGAGACCCTGACCAAGGCTGCGGCCGCCGCGCTCATCAGGAACTTGCCGCCGACCTCCTGGCCGGCGAGAACCGCCTCCAGTGCCCCTGGACGGCCCTCATCTGCCTCGAACCCTTCATGGCTCCAGACATGGGATGCTTCAGGGAAGAGAAATGGAATAAAAGGGATGTTATGGGTCTGGTGTTGAAGTTGAAGCGCTTTTCATCCCAGCAAGATGGTTGACACAGTTCGGTTACATGCAAGAAATTCATGCCTGACATCCGGCGACGCCCGCCCGTGGCCGAGGTGGCATACCGCGTCGGCTCGAAGCCGTCGACACCGCAGTGCTGCCATCCGTTCGCAGGGCGTCTCCCCATACTTCGTGGATCGGGAGGGTTCACCCCATCACCGCATTCCGGCGGGTCCATCCCTGTCCACCCCATGAACCGAAGCCGCCGAGGCGCGACCCTCGGTGCCGGACACCGCGCCCTTCTGAAACCAGGAGCCAGAACATGTCGTCAGGAAGTCCGTCCCGCCGTTCCGTCCTGACCGTCGGCGGGGTCACCGCCGCCGCGGCGGCGCTGCCCACGCTCTCCGCCTCCCCGGCCGCAGCCGCCGACAAGCCCGGGACCGCGCTGAGAAGACTGGTGGACATGCGGTTCGGCATGTTCAACCACTTCAACATGGGGACGTTCACCGACGAGGAGTGGGCCGCGCCCAACCAGAACCCCGCCCTCTTCGCCCCGTCCCAGGTGGACTGCGCGCAGTGGGCCGAAGCAGCCAAGGCGGCGCGGATGAGCTACGGCGTGCTCACCACGAAGCATCACGACGGCTTCTGCCTCTGGCCGACGAAGTACAACGACTACAACGTCGCCAACAGCGGCTACCGACGGGACATCGTCGAGCAGTATGTGAAGGCCTTCCGGGCGGAGGGGCTCCGTGTCGGCCTGTACTTCTCGATCTGGGACCGGTCGTACAACGTCCAGGGGTACGACACCCGGCACGGGGTGGGGGCGGACCAGACCATCGTGCCCGGTGACCTCACGTACATGCTCAACCAGATCACCGAACTGCTGACCGGCTACGGCACCATCGACATGTTCGTCACCGACGGCTACGGCTGGCAGATGGGACAGCAGGCCGTCTCGTACCAGCGGATCCGCGAGCACGTCAAGTCCCTCCAGCCCGACATTGTCATGATCGACCACGGCGGACTGTCGGTTCCGTTCCTCGGCGACGCCATCTACTTCGAGGAGCCTCTGGGCATCACGGCGCCGGAGGGGAACACAAACGCCGCCCTGCAGGGGCAGACGATCAGCGACGGATGGTTCTGGCACCCTTCGACGCCGACCACCGACCCCATCAGCAAGGCGTCGATCCTGTCCCATCTGGTCGACCTGGAGCCCAAGTACACCTCGTTCATCCTCAACTGCCCGCCCAACCGCGACGGCAGACTCGACGACAACATCGTGAAGAGACTGGCCGAAGTGGGATCCGCCTGGCGGCCCGACAAGTCCCGCCCGCCGCTGCCCGCGCAACTTCCGCGCGCCGAGCACCCGGTGACACCGGTCAGTGCCTACGCCACCGGTTTCCATGACGGCGAGGGCCCGATGAACGCGATCGACGGGCTCAGCGACAGGAACTTCGAGACCTGCTGGTCGACGTGGAGCCTGGACCTGCCGCACTCGATCACCATCGACCTCGGCGGGGTGTGGAGCAACGTGTCCACGCTCGAGTACCTGCCCAAGCAGTGGGGCCGCAACAACACGAGCGACGGCGACATCATCTCGTACAAGATATCCACCAGTACCGACGGCACCCGCTTCACGGAAGTGGGGGGCGGTATCTGGGGCGGCAGCCGGGCCCTGAAGGTCGTGGAATGGAGTCCGCGCAACGTGGGGTACGTGCGGATCGAGGCCGTGGAGGGCACGGGCGGCTACGCGAACATGGGCGGGGTGCGGATCGGCGGCAGGAGGAAGAAGCCCACCCTGGTGTCGCGTGTGCTGCCGGGCAACTCGACCGTGTACCAGCTGGTGAACCGCGCCAGTGGCAAGGTGGCCGACGTGCTCGCCGACGGCACCGCCAACGGCACCGAAGTGCGCCAGCAGCCCTGGCGGAACCAGGCGAACCAGAAGTGGACCTTCGTCTCCACCGGCGACGGCTACTACACCATCCGGGGGGTGAGCAGCGGCAAGGTCCTGGAGGTGGGCGGACTCTCGCGGGTGAACGGCGGCAAGGCAGGCATCTGGTCGGACGACAGTGTGCCGCAGCAGCACTGGGCGGTGACCCCGACCGGCGACGGCTACTTCTTCCTCACCAATAGGCTCTCCGGGCTCGCGCTCAACGTCGACAACGGATCGACGGCGGACGGTGCGGCCGTCAACCAGTGGACCTACACCCGGGCAGAGCGGCAACAGTGGCGGATCGTGTCCGTGTGACCGCCGCTCGTCAGGTCGTCAGGCTTCTCTCGGCGGTCCGGCAACTGCTGTGCCTCGGCGAGGTCCCGCCGAGGCGCTTGGGCGCCTAGCCACCCTCTACGGGCTCCCCGAGGCTTCCCGCGGGGGCACCCGACGCACATCCGTCAGCCTAGCCCGGCACGGGTACGCCGGCTTCCAGCAGTCCGGCTGTGCGCAGTTCGTGCCACAGGGCGTCGGGCACAGGCCGACGGAACTGCTCGACGGCATCCAGGACCTGCTCCCCGCTGCGTAGTCCGATCAGCACCGCGGCGACAGCCGGGTGCCCGAGGGGGAAACGCGCGGCGGCTGCCCTTAGCGGTACTCCGTGCCGCTCGCAGAGCTCCTGGAGCCGCAACGCGTGCCTTAGCAGTCCCTCCGGCACGGGCGCGTAGTCGTAGGTGATGCCGGGCGACGGGGACGCCAGCAGGCCGGAGTTGAAGACGCCCCCGACGACGACCGAGGTGCCGCGCCGGTGGGCCTCCGGCAGCAGGTCCGCGAGGCCGCTCTGGTCGATCAGGGAGTACCGGCCCGCCAGTAGCACGACGTCGATGTCGGTCTCGCGGATGAAGTGGGTGGGGACGGCGGTCTGGTTCATGCCGATGCCGATGGCCTTCACCAGTCCCTCGGTGCGCAGGCGCTCCAGCGCCGGGTACGCCTCGGTGAGGGCCTGCTCGGTGTGCTGGTCGGGGTCGTGCAGGTAGACGGTGTCCACGTGATCCAGGCCCAGTCGTTCCAGGCTGGCCTCGAGGCTGCGCCGTACGCCCTCGGCACTGAAGTCCCACACCCGTCGGTGGGTCGCGGGTACGGCGAAGCCGTTGGCGAGGTCGTCGCCGACCGCGTCGGCCAGGGGTTCCAGGACGCGGCCGACCTTGGTGGAGACGGTGTACTCCTGGCGGGGCCGGTCGCGGAGTGCGGCACCGAGGCGGCGCTCCGAGAGCCCGAGCCCGTAGTGGGGGGCGGTGTCGAAGGAGCGGATGCCCGACTCCCAGGCCGCGGCCAGGGCTTCGTCGGCCTCCTGGTTGGTCACCGGGGTGAACAGGTTGCCGATTCCGGCGGCGCCGAAGGACAGTTCGCCGACCCAGGTGTCGCTGTGGCCGATCCGTCTGCGCCTGATCGGTCTCGTCTGTGTCATGACAGATCCTTCAGTTTCCGGCCGACCGCAGCCGCAGACCCGCCATGCCGCCGTCGACGGCCAGCGCGACCCCGGTGATGGAGGCGGCGGCGGGGCTTGCCAGGTAGGCGATGGACGCGGCGACCTCACGAGCGGAGACCAGACGTCCGGTGGGCTGACGGGCGTTCAGGGCGGCACGCTCCGCCGCCGGGTCGGCCGCCGAGTCGAGGAGGCGGCCGACCCACGGGGTGTCGACGGTGCCCGGATTGACGCAGTTGACCCGGATGTCCTCCCGGACGTGGTCAGCGGCCATCGCCAGGGTGAGCGACAGCACCGCGCCCTTGCTCGCGGAGTACAGGGCGCGCTGCGGAAGGCCGGCGGTGGCCACGATGGAGCAGGTGTTGACGATGGCCGCGTGCCGCGACCGGCGCAGATGGGGGAGGGCGGCACGGGTCGTGCGGACGACGCCCAGCACGTTGACGTCCAGGACCCGCTGCCACTGCTCGTCCGGGTTGCCCTCCACGGTTCCGGTTGCGCCGATGCCCGCGTTGTTGACGAGGATGTCGATCCCGCCCATGGCTGCGGCCGCGGCTTCCACCGCCGTACGCACCGACACGTCGTCGCTCACGTCGGCCCGGAACCCATGGACGGCGTCGCCAGGTTCGAGGTCCAGCACGGCGACCATCGCGCCGCGTCCGCTGAGTTCCTCGACCGTGGCGCGTCCGATGCCGGAGGCTCCGCCGGTGACGATCGCCCGCAGTCCGTCGAAGTCGCTCATGCGCGAACCCCCTTGTCTGCAACGGTGACGGTGCCTGGCGCTCGGTACGCGATGGGACGGCCGGGTTCGTTGGGAATGCTGGTCGGCGCGGTCATGGAGTCCTCCCTCTTACGCCCGGGCGAAGGTCTGGCGCTGGGTGCCCAGGCCGTCCACGCTCAGTTCGACGACGTCGCCGGGACGCAGGAACGGTGTGCCGGGCAGGCCGAGGGCGACGCCTGCGGGGGTGCCGGTGTTGATCACGTCGCCGGGCTCCAAGACCATGTACTGACTCAGGTACCAGACGATGTACGCCACGTCGAAGATCATGTTCTTGGTGTTGCCGTCCTGGTGCTGCTCCCCGTTGACGGACAGCCGTAGGCCCAGCGCCTGAGGGTCGGTGATCTCGTCGGCGGTGACCAGCCAGGGGCCGAGCGGGTTGAAGGTCTCGCACGACTTGCCCAGGTCCCACTGACCCGAGTACTCCAGCTGGAACTCACGCTCGGAGACATCGTGGCTGATCGCGTACCCGGCGATGACGTCCGCAGATTCCCGAGGAGAGTCCAGATAGCGGGCGGGCCGACCGATCACGACCGCCAGCTCCACCTCCCAGTCCGTCTTGACTGAATTCCGAGGGATGAGGACCTGGTCGTAGGGGCCGACCACGGTGGACGGGGCCTTCATGAACACCACCGGGCGAGGAGGGATCGGCGCGCCGGTCTCCTCGGCGTGGTCGCGGTAGTTCAGCCCGATGCAGATGATCTTGCCGGGCCGGGCGATCGGTGCGCCGGTACGCAGCCCGGTGATGTCGATCTCCGGCAGCACGCCGGCGGCCAGGGCCTCCCGTACCCGGGCCGTCCCGTCCGCGGCGAGGAAGGTCGCGTCGATGTCGTCCGTCAGGGACGTCAGAGCGTATGCCCGGCCGTCCGGTCCCGCGACGGCGGGTGTCTCCTGGCCGGGCGGGCCGACGCGCAGGAACTTCACAGGGTACCTCCAGGGCGTCCGGAGACTGCCTCGGGACGGGATGGGGATGAGGGGGCGGACTCGGTCCGGGTGGGAGGGGAAGGCGAGGCCGGGCTCGCCTTCCGGGCCGACGGCCGTACGGCTCACCGCAGGCGCGCTGATGGTCAGCGGACGGTGGCGGAGCGGATCCGTTCCAGCGCCGCCTGGAGGTGGGCGGTCATCGCGGCTTCAGCCGCGTCGGCGTCGCCCCGTGCGATCGCCTCGGCGATGGCGCGGTGTTCCTGCCAGGCCAGTTCGGTGGCGCCGGCCTGGTGGTAGGCGTGGAACTGGCGCAGCTTGGGGGCGAGCCGGCCCAGCACGTCCCCGAGGACTACGTTCCCGGAGGCGTCGGCGACCAGGCCGTGGAAGGTGAGGTCCTGGTCCTGCACGCCGGCGTACTCGTGGTAGGACAGCGCGTCGGGGGGTGAGGGAGGTGCGCCGCACATCGCGTCGAGCCGGTCGAGCTGTTCGGCGGTTGCGTGCGTGGCCGCCTGCCCGGCCGCCCAGGGTTCCAGACGGAGCCGTACAGCGTAGAGGCTCTGCAGCGTGCTGTGGTCCAGCAGGTCGCCCACGACGTAGCCCTGACGCGGCCGCTTGGCCACCAGACCCTCGGCCTCAAGCAGGGAGAGCGCCTCGCGCACCGGTGTCGGCGAGACCCCGAACCGCTGCGCGAGGTCGGAGACGAGCAGCCTGTCGCCCGGCAGGAGTTCACGCTCCAGCAGGAGTCGGCGCAGCGCGTCACGGACCTCGTCCGCCACTCGCGGCCTGCGTGCGATCTGCGCGGTGTCTCGCTGGTTGACCGGCTGTGTCATGGACTTTTCGTCCTTCTGGATTCCGCGGAGGACCGTCGGAGCGGGGGGTGACCGTTCGCGACCACAATAGATTCCGGATTTGGGATTTCCAAGGTGTCTGTCCGGTTCGGGCGGTCACTCCTTCGATGCACCCGCGAGCATCCCGGAGACCAGAGAGCGCTGCGAGAAGAGGAACACCAGCAGCACGGGGAGGATCGTCACGAGGGCGGCGAGAGCGAGTTCGGGGCGCCCCATGCCGCTGGCGGCCGCCGGATAGACGATTTGGGAGGAGGCCAGCAGGTTGCTTAGGCCCACCTGGGCAGGGTACTGCGAGCTGGACGGCAACATCACGAACGGCAGGAAGAAGTTGTTCCAGCTGCCGACGAAACTGAAGAAGCCGACCAGCGCGATCACCGGCCGGGCCAGCGGCAGCGCGACCCGGGTGAACACCTGCCACTCGCCGCAGCCGTCCAGGCGGGCCGCCGCGAGAACGTCCGCCGGGATGGTCGACGAGAAGTAGATGTAGGTGAGGTAGACCCCGAACGGGAAGAACGAGAGCGGCATGACGACCGACCAGATCGTTCCGGTCAGATGGACAGCGTCGACCTCCAGGTAGATGGGGAGCACGAGGACCGACGCGGGCATGATCATCACGATCAGCGTGATGGTCAGGAGCAGCTTGCGGCCGGCGAACTGCGTCAGCGCGAGGGCATAGCCCGCGGGGACCGAGGTCACCAGGGTCAGGGCGAGCGCGCCGAACGAGTAGACGGTGGAGTTCCCGATCCAGGTGAGGACGGCACCGTCCTGGTAGCCGTACAGCTTGTGCCAGGTGCGGGCCAGGTCCGCCATCGAGCCCAGCGCAAAGGGGTGGCCGCTGATGATCTGGGCGTCGGACTTGGTGGGCGCCAGCACCAGCCACACGATCGGCACCGCGAAGAACAGCACGAAACCCGCCGAGCAGAGCCACCACAGACCGCGTGCCGCGGCGGAGCGTGCCGTGATCCGGCGGCGGCCGGCGGGCGTCGCGGCAGGGGCCGCGACCGTGGTGCGGGCGGGTGGGGAGTCGATGACGGACACAGGGCATCAGTCCCTCTCGAACAGGCCGCCGCGGAAGACCACGGCCGCCGCGGCGATCACGCCGATGAGCAGCAGGTCCACCGACAGGGCGGCGGCGCCGTTGAAGTCGTTGGCCTGGAAGGCGTACTGGAGGCTGAGCTGGTTCAGCGACCAGGAGTCGGAGACCATCCGCTGGCTCGCCGTGGTGACCAGCTGCGGCTCCACGAACAGCTGGGTGCCGCCCGCGAAGGCGAGGATGACCATGTAGGTGATCCACTTCCGCAGCATCGGCAGCTGGATCCGCAGCACGGTCTGCAGCACACCGGCGCCGTCCATGCGGGCGGCTTCCAGGAGCTCGGCCGGGATGTTGTTGAGTGCCCCGTACATGACGATGATCCAGCCCCCGGCGCCGGTCCAGAAGGCGATGATGGTGAACACGACCGGCAGGTGCTCCGGCAGGATGACCGTGGGCAGGGAGTCCTGGCCCATCGCCCGCAGGAGGAAACCGACGGGGCTGACGGCCGGGTCCAGCATGATCAGCCACAGCACCACACTGGCCGCGCCCGCCAGAGCCCCGGGGATGTAGTAGACGAACCGCAGGACCTTTCCGGTGCGCGGCATCCGGCCGTGCAGCATCAGGGCCGCGGCCAGGACCAGGGCGGTCAGCGAGACCAGCCAGATGATGACGTACAGCATCACGTTGCCCAGGGCGGCGGCGAAGCGGTAGTCGGCGAAGGTGCGGGTGAAGTTGCCCAGACCGACGAGCTGGTGACGGCTGTTCGAGAGCGCCAGCCAGATCGCGTACGCGGCCGGCAGGATCCCGAAGGTGATCAGCAGGACGGTGTAGCCGCTGACGAAGAGGTAGCCGGCCCGGCTGGAGAGCGGCGAGCGGGGGCCGGGCGCCCGCCCGCCGCGCGTGCGGAGGGCGGGGTCGGTTGCCAGTCGCATGGTGTCACTTCACCTTGTATCCGAGCGACGCGGCCTTGTCGTCGATCGCCTTCTGCAGATCGGGCAGCAGCGAGGTGATCGTGGCGCCCTGGGTCACCTTCGGCAGGACGGTCGACTTGTACAGCTCGGTCACGTTGAACTCGGTGGTGTCGGTCCAGCCGGGCCAGATCTGGGCGGAGGCCTGCATGAAGGCCGGGGTCACGTCACCGGCGAAGTACGAGGTGTTCTTCGGGTTCACCAGCCAGGCCTTGGCAGCCTGTTCGTACGCCGGAAGACTCGGGTTGACCACCTGGACGGAGTTGTCGGTGGTCAGCCATTTCACCAGGTCGGCGGCGCCCTTGAGGTTCTTGCTGTGAGAGGAGACGAGCCAGACGCCGCCGCCGTAGTCGCCGGTGTAGGTCCGGTCGTCGTCGGACCACTTCAGCGGAGCCGCCGCGGCCATCCGGTCGGCGGGGACCTTCAGCGGGCCGGCGAACAGGTACTGGCCGTACCAGGTCGGGCCGGGCATCATCAGCACCCTGTCCGCCTTCGTCTTGGCGAACGAGGCGTCCCAGGGGCTCTCCGCGGTGAGGGAACCGGACTTCAACAGTTCGTCGAGCATCTTGGTCATGCGGGTGCACTTCGGGTCCGAGAGATCGACATGGATCTCCTTGGGACCGGTGAGCCCCTCGGCCGGGCAGCGGCTGGGCCAGAGGTAGGTGTTCGGGGCGACGTCGACGGAGCCGACCAGGTAGCCCGGGTGCTCCTCGGCGACCTTCTCGCCCAGCTTCTGGTAGTCCTCCCAGGTCGTGGGCACCTGGTACCCCCACTTGGTCATCAGCTTCTTGTCGTACCAGAGCAGGGTCGGGGCCACGTCGTTGCGCAGGCAGTGGACGGTGCCCTTGGAGGTACAGGGGTCGAGTGCGCCCTTGGAAAAACCGGAGATGGTCGCCTCGGGCAGCAGGCCCTTGTTGAGCGGGGCGGCGTAGGGGTGCGCGCCGGTGCTCGTCCAGGAGGCCGTGGTCAGCGAGGTCGAGAAGACGACGTCCGGCCAGCCGCTGCCGGAGCGGTCGAACAGCTGGATCTTGGTGCGCAGGTCGGTGTCCTGGCCGCTGTAGGTGACGAGGTCGATCTTCACGTCGGGGTGCGCCTTGCGGAAGGCCTCCACGGCCGGCTGGCGGGTGGAGTCGGCCCAGACGGTCAGGGTGCTGCCGGGCTCCTGCTTGACGGGCTTGAACGCGGCCGCCTGGGGGGCGGACTGATCCGGGGGCGTGGCGTCGCCGCAGGCGGCGGCGGAGAGGGCGAGCGCGGCGACGAGCACGGCGGCGCGGAGCGGGGTTCTTCTCACGGGTGACCTCGCAGGGAGGGAAGGGACGGTCGGCTCGGGTGGGGGAGGGTGCGTCCGCTCGTGGGGCGATGTCCGGCCCGGTGAGCGGTGGGTCTGGGGGGATTGACGCAAGGGAAGCACGACACCTACCGTCCGACAAGAGATTTGAGATCTGAGATTTCAAATTGAGTTCTGAGGGCAACCGCCGCTCACCCGCCGAAAGGACCCGTACCGTGCGTATCACCAGCGTCGATGTCCATCTCGCAGACCCGAAGGACATCGGACCCCAGTTCAAGTGGCGAGACGGACTGCCCGGCTCGGAGCGCGTCAACACCACCGGTTACCTCGTGATCGGCACCGACGAGGGCATCAGCGGGATCGCACCGGCCGCCCGCGGCGTGATCCTCGCCGACATCGTCGAGCGACGGCTGCGCGAGGAACTCCTCGGCGCCGATGCCCTGATGCGCGAGTTCCTCTGGCACCGGGTGTGGGAGCTCGACCGTGTCGAGGAGATGCCGATCTACGTCCTCGGGGCCGTCGACATCGCCCTGTGGGACATCGCGGCCCAGGCCGCGCAACTGCCCCTGTACAGGCTGCTGGGCGGCTTCCGTCATGCCGTCCCCGCCTACGCCTCCACCGTCACGTTCGACAGCATCGAGCAGTACCTGCACGTCGCCGACCAGTGCCTGGACCTCGGCTACCCGGCCATCAAACTGCACGCCTGGGGCGACGCCCGGCGCGACGCCCGGCTGGTGACGGCCCTGCGCGAGCACGTCGGCGACGACATCCCGCTGATGTACGACGGCTCGGCCGGCTTCGACCTCGCCGACGCCGTCTATCTCGGCCGCGCGCTCGACGATGCCGGGTACCTCTGGTACGAGGAGCCGATGCGTGAGTTCAACGTCACCGCGCACAAGTGGCTCGGTGAGCGGGTGCGCACCCCGTTGCTGGTCGGCGAGTGCTCGGACGGTGCGCACATGAACACCGCGGACTTCATCGCCTCGGGCTGCGCCACCATGGTCCGCACCAGCTGGCACCTGCGCGGCGGCATCACGGGCGCCCTGCGTACAGCCCACCTCGCCGAGGCCTTCCATCTGCGGGCCGAGGTCCACAGCCCGGGCCCGATCAGTGCCCATATCGGTGTGGCAATCCCGAACAACACGTACTACGAGTCGCTGATCGCCACGGACCCCGTCCAGCGGGAACCCGCGGTCGGCCCCGACGGCATGGTCCGCCCGCCCCAGGTCGCCGGCATCGGCTACGACGAGAAGGTGTTGCAGACGTGCGGCCTGCCCGCGCGTGGCCAGTAGCGCCGGATCGGGCACCGTGCGAGGGGCTGGGGATCGCGGGTGCCGTTGGGCGGGCGGCTCGGAGTAGGCCAGGTCCGGTCCACACAACGGCCAGGGGAACACGGTGACCGGGGGAAGGTCCGCCGGGCCCGGGATGGGCCGAGGCGGTCCTGGTCGACCTGCGGCCGGTCTACAAGGGGGCGGTACCTGCCGACCGCAGGGGCTCCGCGAAGAGAGGCGGCAGCCGCGGCGGCCGCCTCAGTCGAAGGCAGGGTGCCGAGCGGATCAAGGCGGCCATGTCGCTCCCGGAGGATGATCGCGCCTGGCTACATGATCGGCGAGGCGGAACTCCTCAAGCGGTGGGAGCGGCGGCCCGCCGGCCTTCCCGAGTGCGTGGTACACGGCGACGCGTGGGTCGGCAACGTCGCGCGCACGCCAGAGGGACCAGTACTCCTCGACTTCCCCCACCACCTCCGAGCAGCTGATCGAGGTCAGGCAGCGTCTGGAGATCCTGACGGCGGAACTGCTCAAGCACGGCCAGCGCCGGGGCGAGGTCCGTGCGGGCCCGGTCGAGCACATCAGCTTGCCGACCACCGCCGCGGTGCTCGGCTTCGGCATCCTGGCCATGGGTGGCACGGGTCCCGCAGACCAGATCGAGCGGTGTCTCGAAGACACGGTCGGGCTTATTCGCGGCTGCGCGCCGTGAGTCGTTTAGAGGTCGTTTTCTCCTGTTGTTTCATCCCGGAATCTACCGTTTTCCCTGCGGTGTCGAGTCGCGCCAGGAAATGGTGTTTTCGCTGGTGAGGCGGCGGGTCATGAGGTCGGTCATGGCGATATGGATCATGGCTTCCGAGTGGGCGGCGAGGGTTTCGTAGTCGCGGGCCAGGCGGCGGTGGAGCATGAGTCAGCCGTAGGTCCTCTCGACCGTCCAGCGTTTCGGAATGGGGGTGAATCCCCTGGTCCCGGCTCTGCCTGGAGTTCAGGATTTCTGAACGGTTCTCAGCGGGAACTCGGGCTGTTACCTGCCGTTGTGCCGGGTTGTGGCTTTGGGTTCGGCTCCTGACCGGGTGGTTCGACGAGGAGTTGCCGAGCGAGGATCGCGTACTTCACGGCCGTGGTCTCGGAGAGGTCGAACAGCGTGGTCAGATGGATGGGGTCGGCTCCGGTGGCGAGAGCCTCGCCGAGGACACGGTCAGCTCGGACCCGGTCGAGGCTGACACCGTGCAGGGTGAGCTGGCGTTTGAGGAAGTACGGGCTGACCGGGCCCGTGCCGTTCGCGCTCACTCGTGAGAGCAGGACGTGCCGGTTCAGGGTGTGTGGCCAGCGGGATCGCCGCTCGTCGAGCCAGGTCCGGAGAGCGGTTCGGGTGAGGTCGGCCATCGACTGGACGCTGCCGTCGAGGGTGATGCGGCCCTGGGAGAAGTCCAGGTCTTCCAGTAGCAGGGACCGGATTGCTTCGCCTCCGGCGGCGTGAACGGCAGCCAGGGTGACGGCCAGCCGCGGGGCGGCGGCCTGAGCGGTCTGCTGGACGTGGCTGATCTCGGCGTCGGACATCGGTAGCACTGGGCCCGGTGGGCGGCGTCCGACTCGGATGCTTCGCATGGGGTTGGCAAAGACGCGCCCGTACTTCTTGGCGTAGCGGAAGAGCGACCGCAGGGCCGTGACGGCCCCGGTGTACTGGCTGCCGCGAAGCCCGTCGACCGAGCTGATGACATCCTCGCGGGTGACCTCCCGCAGGTGGGACCGGCTCGTGGCCCACCGCTCCACGATCGGGCGGACGGAACTGAAGTAGGAGTGCAGAGTGCCCAGGGCCCTGGGCTGTGTGCGGGCGTCGCCGTCCAACAGCCAGAGCAGCCAGCCGTGCACGTCTGCGCGAAAGCCGTCAGGCAGCTCGTCGGCGCGGCGGTCTGCCCAGAGCCGGATGGTGTCCTGCCGGTCCTCGACCAGGAGGTCCAAGGCGGCGAGGATCTCAGCAGTGCGGCGCATCGGCAGGTGGGTGCCGGCCAGCTGCTCCCGCAGGTGGGAGTGGCTCACACGCTGACCTTCGGGCAGGTCCTTCAGGAGAAGGCCCAGAGCCCGGTGCACCCCGTGATGGAGGTGGACCGTCCAGCCGTGTTCCGCGCCGAGTTTGAGGGCGTACTGTCGTGCACTTCGCAACACACCCTTGCCCGTGAGGCTCGGCATTCTCGACGTCGCAGCCGGCCGGCCCGCCGCCTTCTGGCGAGCGCGGTTCACCCGGGCCTTGCAGGCGGCCGAGCAGTAGGAGCGCGGGCGGCCCGCCGGTGCGGCAGGCGGGAGCGGTCCCGAGCAGCCCAGGCAGCTCACCGCGGAGGCAGCGATCGGCCGCCGCGCGAGCGGGGAACGACCGTCGGGGTGGGCCCAGCTTGTCCAGCTGCCCTGGCGGCGGGAGTTTCGTCCCGCGTGGCACGGGTTACGTTCTCCGGCTCGGGTGTCATCAGCTCGGTGATCTCGCAGCCCAGAGCCACACAGATCACTTCGAGATCGGACAGCTTGATGCTGGCCGGCGTACTCGACCACAGGCCGGACATCTTCCCCGCGCTGATGACAAGACCATGCTCCGCCAGCAGACGTTGCAGCTCGCTAGCCTTCCAGATCTCCCGGTGGGCTGCGGCCAGTCGCAGGTTCCACTTCATCGGGCCAGTCCCTTCCAACGCTCCTCGGCGCGCTCGTTGGCGGCCGTCCAGGCGTCTTCGACGTGCGTGCGGTGTACGTGGATGTAGCGCATGGTGGTGGCGATCCAGGTATGTCCCAGCAGTTCCTGGACGGCCAGCAGGTCCATCCCGGACAGGTAGAGCTGGGAGGCACAGAAGTGCCGCAGGACGTGCGGGGTGAGCTTCCCGGCCCACGCTGGCAGGTGTCGGGTGGTGGCTTCAGCGAGCGCGGTGCGGAAGACCTCGTTGCCGGCGCGGCCGGAGATGGAGCGGCGCTCGGAGGGGAAGAGGGGTGCCCCGGGAAGTGTGTGGTCGTTGCCGAAGTGGCCCCAGACGTCTTCGACGAACCAGCGCAGGCTCTGGTCCGCGCCGTTGATCAGTGGAACCATTCGTTGTCGGGGGCCGGAGCGGCGCGATCCTTTACCGAAGCGCACGTTGAGCTTGCCGAACCGGCCCAGGTCCCAGCGGACGTCGTCCAGGTCGAGTTTCCGGGCTTCGTTGATCCGCAGGCCGACATCGGCGGACAGACGGGCAACGGCATAGTTCCTGGCGGCGGGGGCGAACTTGCGGCAGATCGTGAGGTCATCGCGCCACCCGGAGAAGAGGTGCTCGATCTCCGCGGCGCTGGGCGGGATCCGCAGTTGGGGTGTGACGGTCGCGCGGGGACGGTTCATCTCGTCCAGCGGGCAGTTCACGAGGCGCCCCGTCAGCTGGTGGAGCTCCGCCCGGTGCCGCAATTCGAGGAAGTCGAAGAAGACACTGATCGCTCCGGCACGGCCCGCCCGGAGCGAAGGTGTCGCGTTGCGGATGACCTTGCCGAAGTAGGCGTCAGCGTCGGGTGGCTCCATCTCCCACAGCGGCCGGCCGAACCAGTCCCGCACCTTCTCCAAGTGGCCCACGTCGCCCTGGATGGTTCCGTCGGTCAGACCGGCGGACGCACGGGCCAGCACGAACCCGGCGAGAACATCTGTCTCGAAGGCATCCAGCTCATCCGGGCCCGGTATGGCGCGGGCCTGACGGAGATCTTGCACGACAGCCAGATTCAACCCGCACCTCCCCACTTCAGCATCGCCGAATGGCGACACCTGAGGATGAAACAGGTTCAGGAATCCTGAAGGGCCTTCATTGGGTGGCCAGCCACTCGATCGAGTGAGGAAGGGCCTGGCCAGCAGACAGAAGACCGCTCACCAGACCGACGCCGTGGTGGGGAACAACAGGCTTATTGCATAGCGTGCGTTGAGTGATTTGCATGTCGATGCTGAGAGTGGCCGCGTGTTCGACGAGGTGCTGGCGGTATCCGCCGTCGAACCACACCTTGCGGACGCGGGGATGCTCGGCGGCGACATGGTCGAGGAGTTGGGTGCCAGCGACGGAGTTCTGCACGCTCGCAGCGGTGACCAGCACGGCAAGCGGGAGGCCGATGGTGTCGGTGACGATGCTCCGCTTCCTGCCCACGATCTTTTTGCCTGCGTCGATGCCCTGGCCGGCGGCGGGGACGCTGGTGGAGGTCTTGACGCTCTGGGCGTCGATCACACAGGCCGACGGTTCGGCATCCCGTGGTCCGGCGGGCGGCCGATATCCAGTCCGCGGCCGCGGCGTTTGTACGCCGCGACCCTCGGCATCGACATGTACATCGTCCGCCGCGACCCCACCAGCAGGGGTTTCACCGCCCTACCCCGCAGGTGGGCCGCCGAGAGAACGCCGGGCTGGCTGATGGACCACGGCCGCCTGGCCCGCGACTACGAGGCCAAGCCGCATCGCTCCGAAGTCATGGTCCACCTCGCAATGATCAACCTCATGACCCGCCGCCTCACAGCCGAATCCACCCCGAGCTGGCGCGGCACCTAGATCCCCAACGAATCAGGGCATATAGAGACTAAACAGCGGAACGAAACACCCTCTCACAGGGGCTGCCGCACCGTGGTGCATCCCATGTGCCGGGGAGGACTAGGGTGCCGCGCGGCGGCGGTGCGGCGCTGTGTCGGGCGCACGCAGGATCAGACGATGCGCGTTGCGGCGCTCGGTGACGCCGTGCCACCAGCCGTCGTGGACTGCCGATGTGCTGTCCCGGGTGCCGATGACGCGGAAGCCGGCCGGAGTGCTGGTGCAGGGCAGAGGCTGGGCGTGTTCCAGGGAAGATCCTGGACGCGGCATGATTTAGCGGTGGCAGGTAGCCCGCTCTTTGAAGAGGGTGAAGCCGCGCTGCAACATCGCGACGGCGCGGTCGGTGGCCCGGTGGAGAAGCACCGGCGAGCTGGTCAGCTGCGTCAGGTTGACGCGTCCCTCGGTCGCCACGATGTTGCGATCGAGGAAGCTGAGGGTCCCGTAGGTGTCGCCGTGCGCGAGCGAGCTGCAACCACTCCAGATGACCTCGGCCTGATCGGCCCCCATCGAGGTCAAGGCTCCCGCCTCGCGCACGATGTCCTTGTAGCTCGGCGACCTCAGTGCCTTCTTCGCCTCTTCCTGGGGCGTGCCCGCGGCCACAATTAGGGCCGTCAGCTGCCCCATCCGCTCATCCGTGCTGCGCCGCGGCTGCTGCTGCAGGACTTCGAGTAGATGGTCCGAGTGCCGGTACTCGCTGGCCTGCAGGGAGAGCCGACGCTGCACACGTACGAGGCGCTTGGGCGGTGCGAGCGTCCATACCGCCCGGGCGCTGTTCTCGAATGCCCCCCTCAACAGGGAGTACTGCCCGTGTGTGTACAGCGTGATGGGGACCTCACTGCCCTTCTGCTCCCCCACCAGGGTCGAGCGATAACAGTGCAGATGGTCGACGGCGACGCTGAGGGCGTTCCAGGCGTTGTGCGATACCTGGTAGGGGTTCGTCTTGGCGTCGTCGCCTGCGAGGGCGCTGCCCGGCTGCACCTGCCACCCTTTGGAGTCGGACCGGATGAGGTCCTCATAGGGCCGGGCGCCGTCCAGCAGCGCCAGGATCCGCCTGAGGTATTGATCTTCACCGGTCGTGGTTGTCACGGCCTGAGCGTAGGAGTGAAGGTTGCGGTCGTGCGCGGCATTTAGGTAGGTCGCCGCATTAACGAGTCGGGAACGCAGGAGGCAGGTCCCGTTCGGAAGAAGCTGTCCCGGCACTCCGGGTGCGTCAAGTCGGCACGACGGCCGGAGCCACTTCGGGGTCGAGGGCGCGGGGAGAGGTTGACGACGTCACTGGTCTCGCGCAAACGCCGGGATTTTCGTGCGGGTGGAGGGCGAGGCGACCTTGATGTAGCCGTTGTCGTCCAGGTCGCGTTGGCTATCGAACAGCTCCGTCCACGTGGGATTTGGCGACCCCTGGGGTTGTCGGGAAGCTCTCTGCCCGTCGGTGGCCCGGACGTAGCTGCTCACAGCATCTTCACTCGCTCGTAGGTCCTCGCGGAAACAAACCTGTCTCTCCATGACGTTCTCGATCTTCGAGTCGAGGAGGGGAAGGTGTCGGGTCTGAAGCTGTTCCGAACGACGAACAGCGGCGTGACAGAGGTCGTGTCGCATCTTGCTGAGGCCGAGGCGGATGTGCAGGACCTCGTCGGGGCGCACATGGAGACGATGCTAGGGGTGCGGTTCCTGCGCGTGAGTACATCATCGACTGTGCCAGCGGCGGACGGATCGACTCGCTGGGGCTTGACGAGAACGGTGCGCCGGTGATCGTGGAGTACAAGCGAGGCACTGACGCGGGGGTGTTCTCTGAACTATCGGTTGGTTCCCGCCGAATGAGCTGTCGAGCTCAGCCATGCCGGTAGGCACGGGCCTGACGACCCTCAGTGCATCTTCCCGATCTTCAATGCCCGCGCCCGCTCTCCGGTGTTCTCTGGGCGGATTCGCTCGGCCAGGCAGCGCCGGTGGGAGATGAGGGTGTGGCTTCCTGGACCGTCGTTGCTCCGCGAGTCCAGGACGAGGGCGTCTCCACCTGGGCTCAACGTGATCCGTTCACCACAGAAGTCGCAGCTCCAGGCCAGCGACTCCAGGTCGGCAGGTCGGATGCTGAGCCGCACTGATACCGGCGGATGCCAGCGGTGGATTTGCTCGATCACTGCATCGATCTGCGAACCGATGGGTGGAAAGAGCGCGAGTAGTTCGTTATGGCTGCTCGTAGTCCGGGAGAACTGCTGGATCATGTCGATAGAGGCCGACAGACCGGCGTTCTCATAACCGACGATCTCAACGACCACACCCCATGGGTGAT
Source organism: Streptomyces sp. NPDC096132 (assembly GCF_044763345.1). NCBI lineage: Bacteria > Bacillati > Actinomycetota > Actinomycetes > Kitasatosporales > Streptomycetaceae > Streptomyces > Streptomyces sp. NPDC096132. The sequence continues at coordinate 18,225 of NZ_JBIWGA010000028.1, read as the reverse complement.
GGCTGAGGACCGTGGCCTGAACCTTCTGTCCGGGCATGAGCGCCAGACTCTCCGTCTCGAACCTTTCCATGAACCGCTTCCCCATCCTTTAGCGCAGCAGGCCGCGCCTGGTAGCGCTCATGCGCGTATGTCGTCGACGTCGGAGCCGATCACCGCGCTCAGGGCCCGCAAGGCGTCATCGTATTGGTGACGGTCGAACTGGAACGGGCCGAATGCCACGTAGTCGCGGGTCTTGCGGTGCGGTTGCTCGAAGGCGTCCCAGGTCACGAGGTCGGTTGTCGCGGTGATGCGGGCCATGAGCGGCCAGCATCCCCATTCGCCGCATTCACAACCGAGAACGGGTGTCTTCGGCCCCATGGCGTTGGTGGACCGTCCGAGGAAGTGGTCCTGCATCGGGCCGAACCGGAAGAACTTCGGGATCAGACCGCCGTAGGCGTCACCTGCGGGCTGCATCCCGGCCGCGATCTCGAACCCGTCGATCAGCTCGGTGAGTGGTGCTCCGTCGATGCGTGGGACGATCACGAGCGGGCCGCCGTCGCCCCGATGCTGGCAGTCGAACTGGATCTCATTGCTGGTCATCCAGGGATTGTCTCAGCGAAGCTGTTCACTCCTCCGGGATAGGTTGAGCTGCGGCTATGCCTGGCATGCCGAGGTTGATCGTCGTGCCGCCGGAAGCTCGTCGGTCCATTTGAGCAAGCTTGTCTTCGGCGCCGGCCAGGCTGACCTGAAGCCCCTCGACCTCGCCGAGCCATCCTTCGCGTTCGGCCTCGGCGACGCGGGCCAGGAGGTTGTCTCGGATCTCAACGAGCCGGTCACGCTGAGCGGGGTCGGGCCAGAGCATCGGGCAGCGGACGCAGGCGTGTTCGTGGATGCAGGGGGTGCCGAAAGCGCGGCCGCATGCACCGATGGAGACCTTGCGCCGCTCGAAGTGGCCGAGGAATTCCTGCCATTCCTCGTCGGTGGGGACGCGGTATTCCTCGCTTGGGCGGAGGGACCGGCGGCGGGCCAGGAAGGCCATGTGCGCCTGGATCGCCTCCTCGGGGTAGACGGCTTTGTAACCGAGAGTCACGTTGATGTCCTGGTGGCCTGCGATCACCTGGGCGATGTGCGGCGGCAGTCCGTTGAGGATGGCGTCGGTGATGAACAGCCGTCGGAAGTCGTGTGGTGTGTAGCGGAGCGGGGCACCAGTAGCGTCGGTCAGACCGGTGTCGATGAGGGCCTGATCCAGCATGGTGCGGACGGTTTCATCGGTGAACGCGCGGTCCTCGCCGCAGATGCGCCGCTGGAACAGCAGCGGGGCCGGCTCCTGCCACTCACATTCGCCGCGGTCGTAGGAGCGGACCAGGGGAACGGCGCCAGTGGTACTGCGGACTCGGCAGATGATCGCGCTGAGGACGTCCGCGAGCTCGGGGCTGACCAGTAGGAGCCGCTCAGTGTCCGTCTTGGACGGAACGATCTGCAGAAGGGGGACGAGTTCACCGGAGGTGGGCAGCCGGTATTGGACCAGACTGTGGTGGCTGAGTTCCAGGAGTTCCTCGATGCGGATGCCAGTGGCCCGCAAGACCTCGACTACGGCCCAGGTCCAGAAGGCGCGCTCGTCCTCGAGTCCCAGATCGCGGCGCTTTCCGGTGTGCGGGTCCTCGGCCCAGATTCGGCTGGCTGTTCCATGCGGAACCACGGCACGTACGAGTTGCTGACCGGCAGCGGTGAACACCTCGCCGGGGCCGGCATGCCGGGCTGCTTCCAGTACCGCGGCGACGTCCCTGCGGCGCTGGTCGACCGAGCGGACGAGGACGGGCAGGACCGGCAGGCGCTCGCGGGTGCGGGCGTCCATCCTGGCTTTGCGGCGTCGTTGTACTTTGCGGTTCTCCAACTCATCAGCCCTCACCGGGCTCGGTGCCACCCACGGGCCCCAGCGGCCGGGGTCTTCCAGGGCCCACTGGGCGATATCGAGGTAGAAGGCCCGCACCTGTGTGAGCGTGTCCCGGTGGTTGAGCCTCTCGACCTTGGTGCTTGTGCGCCGGCCGTCGGGGGTGGTGACGGTCTTGTCCTTGGTGCGGATCCTCTGCTTCCACTGCCCGATGACGTCCGGGGCGAGGCGGAGGCTGTCGGCCTCGGGGTGGTAGTGCTCGATGTCCTGCCAGAAGCGTTTGCCCAGGTGGTAGGAGAGTGACTTCAAGCTGTTGTAGTCCAGCGCGGGCTGACGTTCACGGAGATAGTCCACCAGCAGGTCACGGACAGCACGGCAGCGCAGGCCGTATCGGTCGATCAGCTCCTCCGGGGTCCGTTGTCCCAGGTAACGGACCTCGCGCAGATTCTGTGGGGCATCCTCTCCGAGGGCTCCGAACTGGTGCAGCAGGCGGTAGAACACTTCGGTCCCCGCCATCGACCGCTTGAGCACCACGGCTTGCGTCTCAAGAAGCTCCAGGACGTCGCCGACGGTGATGTCGGCGATCGTGCCGCCCTTCGCTGCGAGGATGAGGGCGCTGCGGCAGAGCGTCGCGGTGACGGCGCCCGGCCGCACGCCCTGGTCTTGAACGCCAAGCTCGCGCAAGCGCTCAAATCCGTCTGCGTCTCGGCTGTGTGCCATGGAGCGGACCAACACTCCTTGGCGGCTGGCCCCGGCGGCCAGCCAGTCCACCGAAGGCCGCAACAGCTCAGCGCTGATCACTGTCGTCAGGGCCCGGCCCACCACCGGCATGCGCCAGGCTGCCTTGAGACCGCGCTCGTGAAGCCATTGCTTGATCACCGGCCGCCAAGCGGCGCCGGCCTGCTCGATGCCGCTGGCCTTCCACCGTTCCTGCCAGGTCTGCCCGGGCTGATCTTCCAGCCAGTCCAGCACCATGACGATGCCGTGTTTATGGTGCAGTTCGCTGCCGGCGTTCTCCAGCGTGTAGGGCGGACGGGACAGCAATCGGGCCGCCTCGGCGCGCGAGCGCTCGGTGCCCGGCCAGTTGTTGGGAACACCGCGGGCCGGGAAGCGCTGCCGGGCGGCCATCGCACGAGTGAGATGAGGCTCCAGGCCAGCGGCCGGTGTGCGGATGCCGACACTGGCCGACGAGGTGACGGTCACCGGGCACCGGTTCCGAACAGCACATCGCGACTTTCCGGCCGGTAGTCGGCGGCTGGAGGGGGAGCCATGCGGGCGGCTGCCTGCCGTGTCTGCTCTGCGTGGTGGGCCAGCAGGCGCCGGATCACCACCTCCTTGCGAGGCGTGAGGTAGAGCTGTGTCGTGGTCAACTGCGCGTGGCCGAGGACGAATTGGACATCGGTGAGGGGAAGACTCGGGTCCTCGGCCATCCGGTAGGCAGCGGTGTGCCGCAGCGCGTGCAGAGTCGCGGACGTCCCCGCCTTGGCGTTCGCCCGCTCGAACATGCGATGCACCGCGTGGTAGGTCAGCGGCCTCGACGGGGATCGCAGGGTCCACCACAGCGGCAAGCGCCGCCCGCGCGGGATCGCATCGTCCATCTCCACCTGGTAGAGCCGCAGCCAGACGAACGCGTCGGTCGAGGCGGGAAGCTCCTGAACCTCGCCGGTGCCCTTGCGGACAACCGAGATCAGCTGGCGGCCCGGGTCGGCGCCAGCCTGCCAAGTGCTGAGCAGTTCGCTGGCCCGGGCGCCCGTGGAGATGTAGAAGGCGACCAGGGCCCGGTCGCGATGCGACGGGAGCCGAGCGAAGATCTCGTTGAACTCCTCGTCAGGGACACTGCGGGGCACCCGTTTGGGCACTCTCGGTCGGTAGAGCCCGGTGCGTTCGTTACGGGCCGGGTCCATCGGGTTGCGGTGGGCGTGGACCCGCCGGCCGCGACGTGATCGGTCCAGCGGGAACGGGTTGAGGACCGGCCCGGTGCCGATGTCACGGTGGAAGTCGTAGAAACTCCGCAGCACCGTCTCGCTGTGCGCTCGCACCGACGCCGCGTACGGCTTGCCACCTGCGGCCCACCGTCCCGCCTGGTCCGGGCGCCGCCAGTGAGGACGCCGCGGCTGCCCGGCGACTTGCAGCCAGCGGGAGAAGTCCCTTGCCTCGACCCGGCTCGCTCGATCCCACGGCACCTCGACAGCCCACAGGAAACGCAGCCAGCGCAGCAGATCCATCCCGTAGGAACGGGCGGTCGCCGCCGAACGACCGGCTCCCTGCAGATCACGCAGTAAGGCACCAGCTCCCTCGACCGGCTCGCCTGCCGGGTCGACGAGCCGGTAGGGCTCCCACGGATCCTCCATAGCCAACAGTTGCCCGACCAGCGGGACGGACAGAGCCGGCAGGTCTCGCGATACTTCCATGGCCGACTCAACGACGCCTCCGCCACAAGGTCACTGACCTGCGAAAACTCCGCCAGTAGTTCAGTCAACAGGTCATTAACCAGGGTCTCTATTACATGGCATGGCTGATGGCCCACAAGGACGTCTTCCGGAACATGGTCCGCGACCGGCTCGGGGCCTCGGCCGCGGCCCAGGTCCTGTGGAGCGCACCCCGGCTGATCTGCGTCGCCGGCGACTTCACCCGCTACGACTTCCACGCGGTACGCGAACACCGACGCAGCATCGACCTGGTCCGCTACCGGTTCTTCGGCCAGGAACTCCTTGGACTTGAGACCGTAGCTTCTGTCACCGGGAGGGCGCCGACTGAGAAGCGGGCGCGACGGGGCGCGGCAGGGCTGCCGCCGGTCCGTGGGCAGGCCGGAGCATTGGCGGAGCTGGCGGAGGCGGTCGATGACATGCTGCTCGGCCTCGGGGACGGCATCAGTCGGGTGCAGCGCAAGCAGTATCGGGCGTATCAGCGCTTGCGGAACTTCGCCTGCGTCTGCCCGCCCCAGAAGACCAAGCTTCTTGTCTACCTCAAGTCTGATCCGAACGAGGTCGACCTCGTGCCGGGCTTTACCCGGGATGTGACAGGACTGGGCCACCACGGCACGGGCGACCTGGAGGTGCAGTTGCGGTCCGAGCGGGACGTAGAGCGGGCTGTGGACCTGTTCCGCGCCAGTTATGCGGCGGCGTAACCGTTCGTTGCGTCCGTGACGTGAGAGCGGGTGCGGACTGGACCGTTGTGGATGTTGTGGTGGTCGCGCCTTCCGACGTACGGGCAGGTAGTGGAGGCGGTCCTGGAAGCAGGCTGCGCTTATCTGCTGCGAGCCGTTGTCAGCTTTCCGGTGGCGTCGGCGGCGCTTGCGGGGCGTGCCCGGTGGCCTGCGGTGCCGTCCGCAGCTGCCCTGGGCCGTTACCGGCAGGGGGAGGGTCCTTGACCCGAATCGGTTGGATGGTAGAGGGCTCGGCCGCTCGTGTGGCTCGCTGTTGCCGGCCCCATAGCCGGGGGTGTGGTGTGGAGTTGCCTGCCGCGCTCGCGTGGTGAGGCGCGGGTCTGGCGGGTGCCGGTTCGGTGGGCGAGGGCGTCGGCTAGGTCGGCGAGCAGCGAGTTGGGGGTGTAGGGGGATGCCGTCAGGGTCCAGGTGGCGTGGTCGATGCTTGGGCCAGCCCAGATGGTCCAGGTGGAGAGTGTGCTGTTCGGCTGTTGGGCGGCGAAGACGTCGAACTGGATGCCGGCGTCTCCGGATAGATTCGTCCAGCGGATCCAGCGTCCGTCGACGGTGTGCTTCCAGCCAGCGTCGGTGAAAGGCTTCGTGGCGGCGGTGACGGTCTTCTCGTTGACGGGGCTACCGATGGCGGTGTCCCACGCGTCGCCTTCGGCGAGGTGGTGCAGCAGGGTTTGGAGCACGGGGGCGGGGGTGGTGCCGGTCGCGGTGAGGTGCCACATCCTGTCGGAGACGGGCGTCTCGTAGGCGGCCACAGTCCAGGCGGTCTCGCGGGGGTCGGATTCGTGGACGCGTTCGATGCGCAGGGTCTGGGATTCGTGGATCGCGTGGGTGGTGTCGTCGGTCCAGGTGCGCCACTTCCCCCAGTCGCCGTGTGCGGCAAGGAACTGCTCGAGGAGGACATCGTGGTCGCTGGCATCGGCGGTGTAGGCGGGCACGATCTCCGGTTCTGGGGCGGGTGTGTCGAGCGAGGTGCGGGCGCGGGTGGCGGCGCGTTCGATGTCGGTCATGGGCGCGGGGCCGGGCCGCATGGCGTCGCCGTGGAGACGTTCGAAGGAAGTGAGGGCCTTTGCGGGTGAGTCGAAGGTGTCGGCGATCTGCCGCAGGTGGTTCTCGCCGTGGAGGTAGACGTTCTTGCCGCTGTCGCGGTAGGTGCCGACGGCGACCGTGGTGCCGCTGTCGTCGGCGTGGGCGTGGATGATGAGCCGACCGTGGCGGATGTCATCGTGGATCTTCTGGGCTTCGTTCGACACCTCCCGGATCTCCGCCCGGGTACACCAGCGCATCGGGTGGTTGGCCCAGGTCCACTCTTCCTCCATGGCTTCGCGGAGCCGAGGGGTGATCTCGGTGGTGCAGCCGTCTGCGGTCAGGGCCTGTGCGGCCTTCTCGGCCCAGTAGGGCTCGTGGTCGATGCGGGCCAGGACCAGGGTCTCGTCGTGGGGGGCCTCGGAGCCGTGGGCAGTCAGCACAGCGTGGGCTGGCTCTCGTTGGGAGCCGGTGATCGTGGCAGTTACGGCGCTGGTGTGCGTGGGGTGGGTGTCGAGGCGGACATACGCGTCGGCGGAGGGGGACGTCACGAAGGGGTGCTCGCTTCTGCCGGTGGCCGGATCGTTGGAGGCCCGGCCACCGGCGGGTTCGGGAGCAGCGGGAGATACGGGCGGGGGGCGCCGTGGTCCGTGGCGGGCCGGCCCGGGGCGGTGCCGTGGTCCTGGTGCGCGTGGTCGTGGGTGCGGGTGAGGTGGCGTGGTGCCAGCGGGCGCGTGCGGCGGACAGTTCGGCGAGCGCGCGGCGGCTGCCGAGGATGAGCTGGTACGGCGTGGTCGCCGGGTCATCGGTGATTGCCTCGATGCGCAGGCCCACGTGACGCGCGGTCGCGAGGACGGAGCGCTGGAGGATCCGCTCGCCCCAGTACTCGGCGGAACCGGCCGGTGCTCCGAGGAGGTCGAGCAGCTCTGCCGGTTCGGCCCCGGATGCGAGGAGACCGCGCTGTTGGGCCTCCCACAGGACGGTGACCGGGTCAACGGGGGCACGGCGCCGGGCCAGAGAGGCCAGGCACTGCCACAGACCGGCGTGCAGAGAGTGGGTGAAGTCGTCGGCGTTCAGCCACCGCATCTGCTCGACATCAGCAGGGTGCGCCGTCGCGGTCGCGAGCAGCAGCCGCTCCTCATCGACCGCTTCCTCATCGTTGTCGGAGTTGGTTGCCGACGGGGGTGCGGGGATGCGGGTCAGGGAGCCGGAGAGTGACGGGAGCCTTGCGGCGATGTCGTCCACGGCGCGGGCGAGGGCGTCGGCTTCGGCGAGGGTGCTGGGCACCGGGTGCGGGAGCGTGACGTCCGTCGCGGTCAGCACGAGGCGCTCGGCGCGGGCGCGCAGGGTACGGCGGGCATGCTCGGTCTCGACCATCCGCGCGTACGCGGACGCATGCCTAGGCCATGGGCAGACCTGGATGAGCGTGTGCAGGTAGGAGGCGGTCAGCCCGGGGGCGGGCTCGCGGGCTGCGGTGAGTACCGCCTTCAGCCAGCTGGTGTCCTGCGTGTGCTGGTTCGGGTCGGGGGCAGGCAGGGCGCGGATTGCGGCGAACAGGGCGCCGTGCGCGGGGTTGGAGAACGAGTCGGGCTCGATCCCGGCGATGTCGGTGAGGCGGTGGGGTTCGAGGAGGAGGGCGCCGAGGAGGGCCTGTTCGGCGTAGTACACGGGCTGCGGCGGATGCGTATCGGGCAGGTCGTCGAGGTCGTCCTCGGGTTGGTCGGGGCCGGGGGTCCGGGGCATCAAGCAGCCAGGGTGAAGTCGTCGGGGTTGAGGGGAACGCGCAGGTGCGGAGCAAGGATGTGGCCGGCGAGCAGCGGGGGCACGGCGTTGCCGATCTGGGAGAACTGCTGGCCCTTGTTGCCCTGCCACGGGTAGTCGGCGGGGAAGGTCTGGAGGATGCCGGCCTCGCGGGCGGTGATCCGGATCGGCTCCGGCGTGGCTTCTGTCTCGTTCTCCGGCGCGGTGCCGACGGGCTCGGCGATCCAGGTGCACTCGTTCGCGCGGTGCCCGAAGAACAGCGTCCCGGCCGGCTCCTCGATCGACCTGACCGTGGCGTTGGCCTGGTTGTTGCTGCGCAGGGACCAGGACCAGCGGTGCGCTTCCGCCGTAAAGGTCGGAGCGGGGGCGTCGGCCAGCCGGTTGTCCCAGACTCTGTGCCGTACGGCCCAGCCTGCTCCTTCCCGGCGGGACTGCAGGACGATCTCGTCGGCGCGGGGTGCCCAGGTGCCCCGGTCGCGGGCGTCGGAGAGGGTCTTTCGTGAGCCGGAGGGGAAGGGTTCGGGGCCGCCTCCTGGTCCGCCGCCGGCGCACACGGTGGGGACGGGCCGGTCGGTGGCGCCCCAGCCGAGGGCCTTGGCCATGGACACCCACCGGGTGCGACCCGGCCCGAACAGCGACTCGGGCTCGGCGACCTGGGCGTGGGTGGGCGAGGGCGGTTCGGCCGTACGAACGCGGGAGGCGAGCAGGATGGCGCGCTTTCGTGTCTGGGGTACGCCGTAGTCGGCGGCGTTGAGGATGCCGGTCCATACGGAGTAGCCCCACCGGCGGAGGGTGGCCGCGTACTGGCGCCAGAGCGGCAGGACGTCGGGGACCTCCTCCACGGCGACCCACTCCGGTTCGCCCACCGTGTTCAGGGCGTGGAGGTAGCGCATGGGCTCGGCGGCCAGGAGGCTGCGCTGATCCTGGCAGGCGGAGAGCAGCTGCGTGCGGGTGTCGCGGCCAGCGGCGAGATCCGCGACAGCCTGGTGCACCAGTGGCTGGTCCACCAGGCCGAGGCGTTTGCCGGCCATGGACCATGCCTGGCAGGGCGGGCTCGCGATGAGTCCGGTGGTCCGTCCGAGGAACGGCCAGACGGGATACAGGGCCACGTCCGTGCGAATCGTCAACTGCCCCGCTGCCGCACGGGTCTTGCAGGCCCACTGGTCCCATTCCAGCCCGATGTCCCGGACGCCGAGGACGTTCAGTGCGTGGCTCCATCCACCCGGTCCCGCAAACAGGTCCAGGGTGATCAAGAGGCCAGTCCGAAGTCGTCCTGCACCGGCTCGACTTCACCGCGGCAGGCCCACGGGGAACAGCCGTCGATGACGCCCTTCTCCAGCTCCTCAAGGTCCGGTCCGGTGGCGGTGAGTTCCTGCTGCATCGCCGCCCATTCGGCGGCGGTGACGTGGTCGATCGGGGCTTCGCTGAGAGGGACGCGGGAGCGGTGGAGAAACGCCTCACCGAGGAGCCTGTTGCCAGTGGCGTTGGCGCGGGCGTTCCCCTTTCGGATGGCCGCATCGAACTCCACCACGTCCTTCCATTCCTCAGGGGAGTTGTCGCGGATGTGCCGCCATTGGGCGTTTCCGTGGAATGGACAAGTTATTGAGAATCGAGACAGGAGCGTGACCTTTCGTTCGGTGTAGTGGAGTTCGTCCGACGGGGCTGATGGCCTGGCCCTCTGGGCATTTCGGTCGGGTGTCAGTGGTGTCTGGGACCGTGTGCGTCGTGGATGAACTCGTGGATCGTGTCGATGCGCAGGACCGTGTGTTGGGAGTGGTCAGCCACCAGCTGCCGCACCAGGGTGTCGGTGAGGTCTTCCAACCGAGGGGTTCCGGCACTGAGAAGAGCGTCGAGGACCGCGTTGCCGACCTGCCACTCCAGCAGGTGCGGGGAGGTCTGCCAGGAACTCAGCGTCTCCTCGACTGCACGCAGTGCGGGCGCGGTGGCTTCGGGGCCGAAGGCCAGGTCCGCGAGCCTGTGCAACTGGTTGATCCCGGCAGTGTGGTGCAGGCGGTGATACCCGCCGAGGCGGTGTCCGAGGGCCGCGATGTGCAGACGGGCCGGGCCGGCCGTGAGGGAGACTTCCGCCCAGGTGGCTTCGTCCCACGACTGGTAGGAGAGACCGCGGGCACGGACTGCGTCGAGTACCCGATTGCGTGTGGCGCGGCCGGATTTGCGGGGCCATTCCCGTACGGCTTCGTCGACGGGGCCCATCAGGTCGAGCAGGGTCTCACGCGTCATCGTGCCGGTGGGGGCTTGATCGGTGTCGGCTGGGTTCATGGCTCCTCCAGCAGTGCGGCGAGCAGCTGTTCGCGGTCAGCGTGGATGGTGGCGTTCGCGCGGTGGAAACGGGCGGCCAGCTCACGGCCGGACAGGTGGATGTAGCGCATGGTGGTCGCGGGATCGCGGTGGCCGGCGTACTGGGCGATCTGGTCGATGGTCCAGTCGGCCCGGGCCAGGTCGGTGAGCCGCAGATGCCGGAAGGTGTGGGTGGACAGCCGGTCGGCCCGCGCACTGCGGGCGATACCTTCGACGGCCTTCGACCAGCTGGAAGGGCCCAGCGGGGCACCGTAGTTGCGATTCGACGCCGACCGGAACAGAGGCCCATCGATGTGGCCGAACTGCGTGCGGCGTTCGCGGAGATAGGCCAAGAACAGCTGCGACGAGGTGGTGCCGAAAGCCACCTCCCGGGCTCTTTGGGACTTGGTGGTCTCCGCCCGCAGGTGGATCAGACGGTGCGCGGGCTCGAAGTCCTCGACATCGAGCTGGACGAGCTCTTCACGTCGCAGAGCACCGTCGTAGGCGAGCGTGACCATCAGCCGGTTGCGCAGCGACTCCGCGGCGCAGGCGGCCAGGATCCGGTGCCAGACGTCCTCGTTGGGGATCCAGGGAGCTTGCTCGATGTGCCGTACGAGGCCCTGGCGGGGTCTGCGGCCTCCACGGCCTACCTGTCCACGGCGAACCGGGTTCTGTTCGCGCAGGCCGTCTTCAACCAGGTACTCGTAGAAGGAGCGGACCGCGACCAGGCGCTGTTGGATGGTTGCGTTCGCCAAACCGGTCTCGGACCGAGTCGGAGCCTTCGACGGCCGACGCGGTGGCCGGTCCAGCATGTCCCTGATCCAGGCGGCAACAGTATCCGCGCGGGCCAGGAGTGGGTCCGTGCCTTCTGCGGCACAGAAGCGCAGGTGGTCCTCTACCGCCCGCCCGTACGCGTCGATCGTGTTCGGTGCCCGACCGATGTTCGCTGTGAACTGCAGCCAACGGTGAGCCAGTTGATGCTCTGCGACAGTGGGGAACTTTCCCCACGGGATCGGGGCCATGACTGCAGGCTAGACCCGCCCGATTCCACATAAGGCACCCGAGGCAGCTCGATTTCGGCGTGTCGGCCAGACCGAGCGAGGTCAGGTAGCGGACGCAGTCGGATCGCGACCACCCCAGGTCGATGAGGGGGTGCCGGTTGCGCATGTACTTCACGTCGGCGTCCTTGGCCCGGTGAAACTCGTCAGTAGATATGCCGACCCACTGCTCGACGAAGACACTCTTTGGGATGCGTGCAGGATATGGGTAGCCGGGTACTTCTCGGACCTTCTTTTTGATCGGTGTTATTTTGTATTCCCCTGTGCTTCTCTGCACTTCACTCGAAAGGGTGAGTAGGGGCATGAGGCTCAGAGCGGTGCTCCTTGCTTGAGGGGACAGTTCATCGGTTGCTGATACTTGGGGACGGCGGACGAACCGGGAAGCCGTGACGTTTCCAGCAGGGAGAACACCCTGTCCGCCCGCCGCCGATGGTTGGCTGGCTCGGCTTCTGGGGAGGTCGTTGACGGCAACTTCGGGAGTCGCGTTGGGGCGCCTGGCACGATCAACAGCGGTCAGTGTGATGTCAGGCAGGAGCCGCCGATGAATGAGACCGAGCCACTACCCGCCGCACGTGTATCCGCTTATGCGGGCGTAGGAGCACAGCTCTCGTTGCTCAGCGACCGAAGGCTCGGCAAGGCGGTGGCTGCCGCGCCGGCACTTGGCTCGGGCATCGGTGGCAGGCGGGCCGAGATGGAGGTCGCGGGAATACCCGTCTTCGTCAAGCGGGTCCCGCTGACGGACATCGAGTTGCGGCCGGAGTATGTGCGCTCGACCGCCAACCTGTTCGACCTCCCGCTCTTCTATCAGTACGGGGTGGGGTCGGCGGGGTTTGGGGCCTGGCGTGAACTGGCCGCGCACGTCATGACCACTGCTTGGGCTCTGAGAAGCGAGTACGCGGGATTCCCGCTGCTGTATCACTGGCGGGTCCTGCCGGATCGTCCCCCTGCCGACTTCGCCGATGCGTTCGGAGGCATCGAGGGAGCCGTCGCGCATTGGGAGGGGGCGCCTGCCGTGCGCCAGCGGCTGGAGGCCATCGGCAGGTCCTCCTTCAGCCTGGTGCTCTTCCTGGAGCACGTGCCTCAGACACTCGCGGCCTGGCTCAGCGATACCCGTGGTGCGGCTTGGACGCAGTCGGGAGGCGACTCCTCCTACCGGTGGGTGGAAGACGCGCTGCTGCGGGGGACGGAGTTCATGAGCTCACGTGGGCTGGTCCACTTCGACACGCACTTCGCGAATCTGCTCACCGACGGCCAGCAGGTGTATTTCGCGGACTTCGGGCTCGCTCTCAGCCGCGACTTCGAGCTCTCGGCGCAGGAAGCCGCCTTCCTTGCTGACCACCTCGTGTATGACCGCTGCTACGCACCGTGGCACCTGCTGCGCCACCACCTGCCCGAGGCCGTGCGCGGTGACACAGAACACGGGACTTTCCTGCGCGATTGGATCGCAGGCCGCCGTCCCGACGGCGTTCCCCCCGGAATCATGGCGATCATTGACCGCCATGCCTCGCACGCCGTCGTCCTGGACGACTTCCACCGTCAACTTGTCACGGAGAGTAAACGGACTCCCTTCCCGGCAGCTCAGATCCGGCAGGCCCTGGCCAACGCGTCAGCGTCGGAGTGAACAGCGGGCCGGAGTCGTGCCTCACGGGTTCTCCTTCATCCTGCGAGGTGTGGGGATGCCGAGATCGACAGATGGACGCGAGGCTCGTCGTTGGGTTTCCTCGCGCTTGGCACGCAGGAAAGTGAGCGTGAGCTGGATGCCTTCGACCTCGCCGAGCCAGCGCTCCTCCTGCGCCCGGTGGAGGCGTGCGAGGAGGTCGGTTTCGAGTTCTTCGAGTCGGCCGAGCATCTTCGGGTTGACGTGGAGCATCGGGCAGCGGATGCAGGCGTGTTCGTGCTGGCAGGGGGTGCCGTAGGGGCGTGCGCAGGCGCCGAGTTCGACCTTGCGGCGGTCGAAGTGCTCCTCGAACTCCTCCCATTCCTGGTCCGTCGTGTCGCGGTACTCGCCTTCGGGCCGGACCTCGCGGCGGTGGTGGAGAAATTCCTGGTAGTGGCGGACGACGTCCTCGTCGAAGACCGCGACGTAGCCACGGGTGGTCTGGATGTCGAGATGGCCGAGCAGAGCGGCGCCGATGTGGATCGGCAGGCCGCTATTGACCAGCTCGGTGGCGAAGATCCTTCGGAAGTCGTGCGGCGTGAACTTCAGTCCGCGGAACTCCTGGTGTTTTTCGGCCAGTTGCTCGCAGACCCGGCCGAGCATGACCTGGGTGGTCGCGGTGCTGAAGACCATGGGGGTGGTCCCGTTCTGCCGTTGGAAGAGGAACGGCATCGGGGGACTCCACACCTCGTCATCGCCTCGATCATCCGCCGCCACGGCCGCACCGGCCGTCCGATCCCGCTGATCAGCCGGTTCGACTACCACGACAACGCTGGTATTGGCGGATGCTCAGGTGGGTCAGCTCGACGAGCTCCTCGATGCGCACACCGGAGTGGCGCAGGGTCTCGACGGCCGCCCATTCCCAGAAGGCGCCTTCCTCCTCGGTGCCGATGTGAACGATCCGGCCGCTGTCGACTTCCTGGACACGGGTGGGGACGGTGTCGCCGTGGCGGAGGAGCTTTTGGTCGGCTTCGGTGCGGATCCGCCGGTACTCGGTGCCCTCGTGGGTGAACACCTCGTCTTCGGCCGCCTTGTCTGCTTGTTCCAGGAGCAGGCGGGCGCGGTCGTAGCGGGTTTCGACGTGGTTGACCAGCAGGGGAAGGAGGGGCTGGCGCTGGCGGGTGCGGTCGGCGGAGCGTTCGTTGATGCGCCGGCGGCGCACTCCGAGCCCGCGTAGTTCGCTGGGCGGGACCGGACAGGGCGCGACCCATACCGCCCATCGCTCGGGCTCGTCGGCGGCCCAGGTGTGCAGGTCGTAGTAGAAGGAGCGGAGCGCGATGACGATGCTGTCCTGGCCGACGCGGGGTTTGCCGTCGTCCTTGACGGTGATCGTCTGCCGCCAGGCCGCGTAGTCCTCCGGCGAGATACGCAGGTCCTTCTGGTCGGGGTTGATCTTCTCGATGTTCTTCCAGAAGTGGCGGGTGAGCTTGCAGGCGAGGTCCTTCAGGGTGGAGTAGTCGGTGTCGGCCTTGCGACGGGTGAGGTATTCGATGAGCAGTCCGCGGACGGCCTGGTTGCTGATCTCGTACTGGTCGACGAGTTCCTCGACGCTGAGCTGTCCGCGCAGCAGGGCGGCCCGCATGCTCTCCGGGGTAGACGGCGGGAAGTGCCCCATGGCATGCAGGACGTTCCAGATGCCACGGCCGATCAGCCGGTTGGACACCTGGCTGCCCGGTTGCAGGGTGCAGCGCGCCTTCCGGTTCTCGTGGGTGAAGTGCAGCAACGCGGCAGGAGTGACATCGCTCAGGGCGACGCCCTGGACGGTCAGCAGCATGCACAACTCGTTGATCGCGTCGCGGCGGTGCACTTGGCGGAACTGGTGGGCGCGGACCTCCGCCGCGTACTTGTCCAGGAGCGGGTCCCCCTGGGCGGCGATGAACGTCACCCCGTAGTTGGGCAGCGGGTTACGCCGGAAGGCGAGCAGCGTCGGCTGGATAACGCGCAGGCAGTACAGAGCCCGGATTCCAGGGACCACGCTTATCCCCGTAGTTCGGCGCGACCCCACCTCATCAGCGGTGATCTGGCCCTGGCCGAGCGGACTGGCGTCCCATCTCGCCTGCCAGGTCTCCCCTGGGAAGGTGAGGAGGTATTCAAGCAATGCGCGGGTTGAGTTCTTCCAGTTCAGGCGTGTCGCGCGCTGCGTCTCGGGCCAGATCGAGGAGGAGCCGGCCACCTGCGACAAGAGCGACACGGAGGCAGTGGCGAACTCACCGTGCGGTCTCGGCGGGGTGGCCGCAACGGCGGGCTCCGGCTCGATTGGGCCCCCGACAAAACGGCTGGGGAACTGGAGTCCTTCCACGACCGGGCCATGACGGCGGCTGAGACCGGTGGTACGAAGCGGAGTCTTAGGCACCGAACACCGCCGCGATGTCGTCGGCGTCGTAGCCGGATGGGTAACTGCGTTCAACACGCGGGGTGTTGTAGTGCTCGGTGAGCTTGTCGAAGATCTCCTCGACACGGACCGCCAGATAGCGGCTGGTGGTCTGGATGTTGGCGTGGCGCAGGACGGCCTGCACCTCCGGCAGGGTGAGCTTGCCGCCGTTCGCCATCCGGCTCGCCGCGGTGTGGCGCAGGTCGTGAAGCGTCCAGTTCGTGCCCAGCGCCTCGTTGGCCCGCTGGATGACGCGGCGCATCGCCCAGTACGACATCGGCCGGTCCGTGCCGCGGCGGGTCCGCCACAACGGCTCGTCCGTCGGCGGGGTGCCGATCTCGTCCAGGTAGCTGGCCAGGCGGAGGAATGCCTGCGGCGATGCCGGGACGGCTTGCCTCTCCCGCGTGCCCTTGGAGATCACGTAGACTTTCTGGCCCGCCCAGTCGACGTCCGGGATGCCGATACCCAGGAGTTCCTCGGCGCGAGCGCCGCTGGAGACGTAGAACTCCAGCAGGGCGCGGTCACGCTCGCACCCCATCCGCTCGAACAGCTCGTCCCACAGACGGTCGGGGATCGACCGCGGCGGACGGTCGGGGACCTTCTGCCTCAGCCGGGCCCGGCCCAGCACCGGCTTGGGCTCCAGCAGGCTGCGGTGAGCAAGCGCCCGGCGTCGCTGCGGGGAGACCGGCACCGGGTTGGCGACCGGCCCGTTGCCCTGGTGGGCGTGGAACTCGTAGAACCCGCTCACCACCGACAGCGCATGATTGATCGTCCGCGGCGCGTACCCAACTCGCAGTACCCGCTTGCCCGTTCTCAGGTTCACCGAGTCCGGCGCCGGGCCGCCAACGGTCTTCCGCTGGCGCTGAGGGTTCGAGGCCGTCCGTAGCCACCCAGCCAGCACCGCCGTCTCAGCCTCGGTCGCCCTCTCCCAAGCCACTCCGAGCAGCCACAGCAACCGGAACCAGCGCAGCAGCCCGTACCCGTAGCTGCGGACCGTCAGCGGACTGCTGTCATTCAATGCCAGGTCCCGCAGGTAGGCGGTGACCGGTTCGATCTCGTCGTCGTACCCGTTGACGACGATGTACGGAGGATGGACACCCCGCGCCGGGAACACCGCCCCGACGCGGGGGATATCCGCGCGCCCCTCCATCAGTTCGTGTCGCAAGTCCACTCTCACTCCTCGTTGATCTCGGGGACGGTCACTGAGATCAACGAGCAGAGATGGTGCAGATAACTGTGCACTGCCGCCTGGTCATGCCCTGCTTGCCGTCCTGGTTGAGGATGTACAGGGGCATGGAGGCGAAACGGTGCGCGGGGTCGAGGGCGTCCTTTCTGATGTTCCCGGCGGAGACCCGGAGAATAGGTATTCCGGCGGGTTCGGCTATGTCGCGTTCGAGCCGTTCGAGATGCCGGTAGACGGCGGCAGGTTCCCAGCCGGTGTCGGCGAAGATAGCGTAATCGGCCTTGGGTAGGACGCCGTTGGCGGACAGGGCGAGCATGGCGCTGGACTGAATACCGGCGCCCAGCGAAATGCATATGTGAGTGGGAGAGGAGTGAATCGGGATGTCCTTGCGTGAACGAGGAGACGGCAGACGGTGCGGGGTGCGGGCGGTGCTGTCAGCGGCGGGAGCGGGCGGTGGCGGGCACACTGGGGGTGGGCACGGGCATGGGGGCGGGGCTGCCGGCCGGCCGACTGAGGTAGTGAGGGAAGACGATGACCGTGCTGAGGGCGCAGGTTCCCAGGGCTGTCAGGCGGGCGCGGTCGCGCGGCGGCCCGCCGTGAAAGAGCGGGGGTGCGGACGCGGGCTCGTAGGTGAGGAGGCCCTCGGATTCCAGGCGGCGCAGCGTCTCGGCGTCCACCGGCATGTTGTGGTGGTAGACGCGCTGGTACCCGTCGTGGCCGGTGACGGCGATGTGGCCGCGGGCGACATCGAGCAGAGCATCGCGACGGTCCGCGTCCATGCCGGGGACGGTGGTGGTACTGCGGACCCTGGCTGGCAGCCTGGCGGCGATGTGCCCGGCGGAGTCGGTGATGGTGAGGGGCGCAAGCGCGGTGAGTTCGCGGGCCAGCCGTAGGTGGCGGGCGAACCCGCTCCGGGGGTCCAAGCGGGTGTGCTCCGCGTCCGGCGTGGGCTGTACCTGCTGAGCGGCGGTGAGGTAGCGGGTGGCGCCGCCTGCCAGGTGGGCGAGTTGCTTCAGCCGTACGACGGCGCTCGTGACCGGTTCTATGGCTGGCAGGGGTTGTTGGCGGATCGCCGTGATGGCTGCGAAGGTCTCCCGGTCCAGGCGGTGAGCGGACGCCGTGCAGGCATCCGGGTCGGGGTGCGGGAGGCGGCCGAAGAGGAGGAGGTCGAGCCGGTCGTTGTGCCGGGTGTAGAGGCTGGCGAGCGCCAGCAGCCGCTCCACAGGCGTCGGCGGCGCGGGCACGTCCACGTCGAACAGGGGCGCGTCGTCGGGGTCGGACGGTGTCGTCATCAGAGGGGAAGGTCCGTGAGGAGGAACGGGTTACGCTTCAGCGCCGGGGCGCAGGCCGCTGGGCGGAAGACGGCGGCATCGGCGGTGCACGCGCAGGCGGTCGTGGATGTCGATCGCGTCCAGTTGCTTCTGCAGGGTCTGCTGTGCACCGCTCCTGCACAGGGCGGGGACGGGAGCCACGGCCTGGGCGTAGTGGGCTGTCGCGCGGCCGATGTGCCCGGCGGCTCGGCTGAAAGGCTCGGCCCGGGCCTGGTCCGCGGCGTCGGCGTGGTCGAAGAACAGGCAGTACTGGGTCTCGCCCGTCACGCGAGCTGTGAGATGGCACAGCAGGTCGATGTGCTGCAGCATGGTGGACAGGCCGCGGGAATCGGGGGTGACCGGATGGTCGAGCAGGTCAGTGAGGACTGCGTCGAGGCCCTCGACGAGCGTCATGTCTTCGAGATCGGCTGGTTCGTAGCGGTAGTTCGTTAAATCCGGTGGTGGCATGGGTTGACGGCAAGTCGGGTTGGTCGTAAGCCGGTGGTAGGAGCCAACTGGCTTGCTGGGGGCTGA
>NZ_JBIWGA010000027.1:0-121590 GCF_044763345.1 Streptomyces sp. NPDC096132 | reverse complement strand
GGGGGGGTGGGGCGGGGGGGGGGGGTTTTTGGGGGGGGGCGGCTGGGTGGGGCCCCCCGGGGGGGGGGGGGTGGGGGGCCCCCGGGGGGGGGGGGGGGGGGGTTTTGGGGGGGGGGGGGGGGGGGGGGGGGGGGGGGCCCCCCCCCGCCGGTGGCCGTCACTCGTGGTGGACGGCGATCTCGGTGAGCGTCGGGGTGTACTGCTCCGTCGCGATCTTCCCGGTGAGCGCCACCCGGAACCGGGAGGTGGTGACGTCGCCGAAGCCCCTCACGGTGAGGTCGTGCCCGATGCCGGTGTCACGGCTCGCGAAGGTCACCCACTGCCCGCTCCCGGCGTCCCAGCGCTGGAGGTCGAAGGTCCGCACGCGTGGGTTGGTGCCCGAGTCGGTGTACTCGTCGAGGTAGACCTCGTTGAAGGTGGTGTCCGTGCCGAAGTCCACGTCCAGGGTGATCGGGTAGGTCGCGTCGTCGGCGGCAGCCCAGCGGGTGGTGAGGTCGCCGTCGGTCAGCCTGTCCGCGGTGAGCGTCCCGTTGGCCCCCGGGTGGGTCGAGCTCGCCGTGACCGGTTTGCCGAGCGCGAGGTCGACCCGGTTGTCCGCGTCCTCCTCGACGGGGTCGTCGTCGACGGGGTCGGGGACCCGGGGGCCGATCCGCGACTCCGCGACACCTATGTCCGGTGCGTCGCCGTAGTAGAGGGGCGTGCCGAGGAAGTCCTCGGTGCCCAGGTGCGGGTTGTAGCGGCCGGCGTCGACGAGCGGTGAGTCGTCGCGCAGCGCGAAGTGCGCCGCGGCCTCGCGGATCCGGTTCACTCCCACGCCGGTGACGTAGTCGGCCGGGTCGCCGACGAACCGCGGGTCGGCGCGCGTCCCCCTGGGGTCGGCGGGTTCCTGGGCGGGGTGGGTGCCGCCCGCCTCGAAGTAGTCGTTGTTCGAGAACACGGCCTGTCGTAGCGCGCCGCTCCGGCGGTACCAGGGGGTCTCCGTGGTCGTCGACGTGTTGTAGAAGACGTTGTTCAGGAAGTAGACCCGGCTCAGGAACGTCTCGTCGTGGACGTAGTCGAGGTCGGCGCCGTCGTAGACGAAGGTGTTGTTGGTGAAGTACGTCGGCGAGTAGTTCGTCGACAGCATGTTCTTCACGAGGACGCCGTTGTCGTTGACGCTCAGGTTGTAGCGGGCCACCGAGTTGGAGCTGTTGCCCATGTAGGCCATCCAGCCCGCCGCGTTGTCGTGCGAGTAGTTGAACTGGTACGTGACGTTGAAGTTGGTGTACTCGAGGTCCCAAGGGGTGCCGTCGTACTCGTTGTTCGGACCGCCGTAGACCTCGTTGTACTGCATGACCGAGTCGGCGCCGGCCCACAGGTAGAGGGCGCAGGACACCGCGTCGTAGCGCTTGAGGTAGCCGTTGACCTCGTTGTACTCGACCGTCATGTTCTTGGTGTCGGCCAGCTGGATCGCGCCCTGGCCGATGTTCGCGGCGTAGTTGTGGCCGATGTACACGTCACGGCTGTACAGGTCGCGGGTGCGCACCCACAGCTGTTCCCAGCCCTCGTGCCACTTGCCGTTCTCGTCGTACTGGCCGGAGTTCGCGCCGTCGGCGGCGAACCAGTTGAACGCGAACTGGACGGCGTGCAGTTCGACGTTCTCGAAGGTGTTGTTCTCGATCCGGACGTCCTTGAAGTGGTAGCCGCCGGTGCCGTACTCCTTGTAGCTCTTGCCGCCGAAGACCTGGAAGTCGACGGCGCCGTAGTGGATCTTCTGCCAGGAGCTCGGGCCGTCGAGGTTGTGGACGTACACGTTGGAGACACGGAAGTGGTCCATGACGCTGTCCGCGCCGCTCGCCAGGAGGTCGGCGTTGATCGAGACCATGATTCCGTCGCGGACGTACGACCCCGAGGTGATGTCGGTCGCGAAATCGTCGTCGTTGGACAGCTCGACGTTGTCGATGTCCCAGTACTGCTGGTTGCGCAGCACGATGGCGCCGGTCAGGCCGACGGTCGCGGCGTTCTTCGTGCCGTCGGCCCTGAACGGGCTCGGCACCTTGCCGTTCGTCGCGATGTACGGCCGGGCCGCGTTCGGGTCGCCGTACGCCGAGATGGTGATCGGTCGGCCGGCGCTGCCCGAGCCCTTGGGCCACAGCTGCTCGTCCTGCCACTGCGCACCGGCCCTGAGCAGGATGCGGTCGCCGGGCGCGAACGTCGACGCGTTGGCCTTGGCCAGAGTGCGCCAGGCGGTCGCCGGGGAGGTGCCGGCCGCGGTGTCGCGTCCCTGCGTGGCGTCGATGAAGTAGTCCTTGCCGCCCGTGGTGTTCGGCAGGTTGCCCGGCCAGGACGCCTTGACGGCGGGGCGGGCGGGGACGTGGTCCTTGCTCGCGGCGGCGTGCGCGGCGGGCATGAGCGATCCGAGGAGCAGCGCGGCGAGCAGGGCGACGAAGCCCGCGTACAGCGCCCGTGGGAGGGGTGGTCCGGTGTCGACGGGTCTCATGGGTGCACATCCTCTGCGGTGAGGGCTTCCATCGCCGAGGTGTCGACATCGATGTCGCCGGCGTCGACGCGGCGCTGGATCAACTGGTCGAACTTCTTCTCGACGAGCGACTGCCGGATCCGCCCGGAGTAGTCGGCGAACGCCTTGTCCTCGTCGACGTGTTCGCTCTGGAGCTGGTAGTAGGTGATCTGGCCGGTGCCCCTGACGGGGGCGGAGATCCGGCCGGGTGCGAGCCTTCCGAGCACCGCCATGAGGTCCTGGTCGTGGGAGCTCAGCCCGCCCGAGGTGCTTTTGTCGTATGTCGCTTTCGTCAGCCGCGCGCCGGGCTCGGTGCCGGCGACGGCCGCGAGGCTCTTGGCTCTGTTCACCCTCCGTTGCAGACCGTCGGCGGAGGCGCCGGCCGGCACCGGCACGACGAGTCGGGCGTACGTGTACGTGGTGGCGTTGGCGCTCCAGTCGTCCCGGTCGGCCTCGAAGGCGCGCCGGACCTCGGCGTCGGTGACCTTCAGCGGGGCGTCGGCGCCTTTACCGAGCCGCTGTTCGAGGGCCGTGGTCAGCTCGGTGAGGCGGTGGGTGTAGTACTCCTCCGGGGAGAACCGCGTGACCCCGTACACGGTCCGCCCCGCCGCCGTGGCCCGGGCACGGGACTCGTTCTCGGCGGTCAGGTCGGCGAGGAAGTCCTTGTGGTCGACGGAATCGACGAGTCCCTGCTCCTTCGCCAGGACGAGGACGGTCTTGTCGTGCCGGATCTCCTCCAGGGCCCGGTCCTCCAGTCGCCGGAGCGCGCTCTCGCCGCCGACCTGGGCGTTCCAGTCGGGTGTGCCCACCAGGGTGTACCGGCTGCGCAGCTCGCTCTGCACGGTCGGCGCCAACCGGCGCATGTGGAAGAGGAGTTCGGCTCGGGTCACCGGATGTCCGTCGACGGAGGCCACCTCGTCGGAGGAGCCGTGGCCGTGGGTGACGACCAGGGTGACGACCAGCGCGGTGAGGGTGACGCAGGCGCCGGTGACGAACAGGATCACGCGCTTCACGAGGCCGCTCCGATCGCCGCCACCCGGTCGACGACGGGTGTGTCCCGCGCCTCCCGCACCTCCACCACCACCGCGTCGGCCTCCACCGGCGGGAAGGTCAGGATGCGCTGATGACCCACCGCGTTCGCCTCGGCGAGTGTCGTCCACCGGCCGTCCCGGCGGCCCCGGACGACGACGTGCTCGATGCGCTGTCCGTGGGTGATGTCCTCGCCCAGGGCGACCGCCTCGACCGGGCGGGGTTCCGCGAACGCGAGGGTCACGGCGGGCCGGGGGTCCGTGTCGTCCGGCCGCCATGGTGTACGGCCCCTGCCGGGCCACGCGGTCGCGAGGTCCCCCGGGGTGCCGGACGAGACGGTCACCGCCGTCGTCCCGATCCGCCGCGCCCGGAAGTCCTCGATGCGCCTGCCGAGTTGTCCGAGGACCGCCACGTCGGTGTCCCGCACCCGCCCGTAGCGGTCCGGCGGGACGTTCAGCAGGAAGCAGGAGTTGCCGCCGACCGCCCGCAGATAGATGGTGAACAGTTCGTCCGCGGAGCGGACCGCGGCGTCCTCGGCCGGGTGGTGGAACCAGCCGAGCCGGATGGAGGTGTTGACCTCGGCCGGGTACCAGACCAGGTCGTCCTCGTGCCCGGCCAGCGCGGCGCGGCTGCCGAGGTCGCGTTCGTCGCTGCGCACCAGCCGGGCGAAGCGGCCGTCGTCGGCCTGCTGGGAGCGGTCCGCGGTCCGTTCGGCGTCCTGGAGGGCGCGCGGTACCACGCTCCACTCGTCGGGGCGGGTGTCCCCGGCCTCGTTGCCGCACCAGCGCACGTCCGGCCCGCACACGCTGATGACCGCGTCCGGCTGCAGCTCCCGTACGACGGCGTAGTACCGGTCCCAGTCGTAGACCTGCACTTTTCCGTTCGGGCCCTCGCCGTTCGCGCCGTCCAGCCACACGGAGAACACCGGGCCGTACCGGGTGAGCAGTTCGGTGAGCTGGGCGACGTAGAAGTCGTCGTACGCCGTTCCGGAGCCGTAGGACGACTCGGTGCGGTCCCAGGGGGAGAGGTAGATCCCGAAGCGCAGGCCGTGTCGCCGGGCGGCGTCGGCGACCTCAGCGACCACGTCGCCCCGGCCGCCCTGCCACGGCGACGAGGCGACCGAGTACGTGGTGACGTCGCTCGGCCACAGGCAGAAGCCGTCGTGGTGCTTGCAGGTGAGGATCACGCCGGTCATCCCGGCGCTCTTGAGTGCCGTGACCCACTGGTCGGCGTCGAGTCCGGACGGGTCGAACAGCGCGGGGTCGTCGTGTCCCTCGCCCCACTCCCGGTCGGTCATGGTGTTCATGCCGAAGTGCAGGAAGCCGTAGAACTCCATGGTCTGCCAGGCGAGTTGGCGCTCGCTCGGTTGGATGTGCGCCAGTGCCCGGCCGGTCGGCGCGGCCGCGGTCACCGGAACCGCCGGTTGTAGGAGGCGAGCAGGGTCAGCAGCGCGGCCAGCGCGGCGAGCATGAGCAGGAGGTGTCCCCACCCGACCGTCGTGCGCGCGGTGACGAGGAGCGTGAGGCAGGCCGCCGTGACGAGCGTACGGGCGGTGACGAGCAGCGCCGTACGCGTCGAGTCCTTCATGGGGTTTCCTTCCGTCAGCCCTTCACTCCGCCGGAGGCGATGCCCTCGACGAGCCGGCGCTGGATGACCGCGTAGACGAGGAGGACGGGCACGATGACGATGACCATGCCGGCGTACAGCCGCCCGTAGTCGGCCGCCGCCTTCTGCGCGGTGAACAGGTTGAGCAGACCGACCTGCAGGGTCTTGCCCTCGCCGGGGAGCAGGGTGAGCGAGATGATGAAGTCGTTCCAGTAGGCGAGGAAGTCGAACAGGACGACGGTGGTGATCGCCGGGCGCGCCATCGGCAGCATGATCCTGGTCATGGTCCGCAAGCGGGACGCCCCGTCCAGGGCGGCGGCCTCCTCGTACTCGACGGGGATGGACCGGAAGTACGCGGTGAGCAGGTAGACGGTGAACGGGATCGACGTCGCCGCGTAGACGAGCGACAGCATCGCGGGGTTGTCGATGAAGAACCCGCCGGGGAAGACGTCGACGAGCGCGCGGTCCCAGTCGACGAGCATCAGGAAGATCGGTACGACGATGTAGTTGACGTTGACGAAGAGGCCGCCCAGGAGGGCGAGTTCCACGAGGCGGCGGCCGCGGAACTCGTACCGGGCGACGACGTAGGCCGCCGGCACGGAGACCGCCAGGACGAGGACCAGCCCGAGCAGGGTGACGAGCACCGAGGTCAGGAAGTACCGGCCCATGTGCGCGGTGACGAAGGCGTCGGTGTAGTTCTGGACGTGCGGGCTCTTCGGCAGCGTCCAGGGGCTGCCGAAGAACTCGCTCTTCTGTTTGAGCGAGGCGAGCAGCACCCAGGCGACCGGCACGGCGATGGCGAGGGCCAGGGCGGCGACCAGGACGTGGGTGAGCGTCCGGGCCGCGCGCGGGCGGGTCGGGTCGATCGTGGTCATGGCGGTGTCCTCAGAACTGGAGGGGCTCACGCCGTGTCGCCCGGCTCACCAGCAGCGACACGAGGAACGAGAACGCGAAGACGACCACGCCGATGGCCATGCCGTAGCCGTACGAGGAGTTCGTGTACGCCTGCTTGTACATGTAGTTGAGCAGGACGTCGGAGGAGCCGTCGGGTCCGCCGCCCGTCATCGCGCGGACGAGGACGAAGCTGAGATTGACGGAGCTCATGATGAAGAACGTCAGGGTGGTGCGCAGGCTCTGCCAGATCAGCGGCAGCGTGAGGGCGAAGAACTGGCGGACGGCGGACGCCCCGTCGAGGGCGCTCGCCTCGTAGAGTTCCTCCGGGATGCTCGCCATGCCCGCCATGTAGAGGACCATGTAGTAGCCGAGCGACTGCCAGACCATGGCGATCGCGACGGAGTAGAGGACGATCTTCTGGTCGCCGAGCCAGATCTGCTGCCAGCCGTCGAGCGACAGCAGCCGGAGCGTGCCGTTGAGCAGACCGTTCTTCTGGTCGTACACGGCGGAGAAGATCGCCGCGATGACGACCACCGAGAGCACGTTCGGGATGTAGAGGACGAAGCGGTAGAGGTTCCGTCCGCGCAGCCGTTGCCGGGTCATGATCGCGGCGAGGAACAGGGCCAGGCCCATCGTCACGACGGTGACCACGACCAGCAGGGCGACCGTGTTCTGGAAGGCGCGGACGAACTGCCGGTCGTCGAGGAGGCGTCGGAAGTTGTCGAGCCCGACGAACCGCATGTCGGGGGAGAATCCGCTCCAGGTGTAGAGGGACATCCGGAACACGTTCACGGTCGGGACGACCATGAAGACCGCGAAGAGCACCAGCGCGGGCAGCAGACAGGCGAGCACGAATGCGGTGTTGCCCCGCTTGCGGGCCGGGGTCCGGGTGCCGTCGCGCCGCAGGGTCCGGGCGGTCGGCGCCGGGGCGGACGGGGGGTCCGTGGTGCCGTCGGGCGGGGTGGAGAGGGGTTTCAGGAGGGGCTTCACCGTGCCGGTCCTCACCTCAGTCGCCCGCCTGGCGCAGCTTCTCACTGGCGTCGTTCAGCGCGGACTGCCACTTGTCCTCGGTGGTGTCGCCGCTGATGATGCTGTTCGCGGTGTCGAAGAGGGTGGCCTTGATGTCGACGCCCTCGACGGGCGCGGTGCTCGCGAAGCCGCCGACGAGCGCGGAGACCGAGGGGTCCTCGTACACCTTGTAGAACCCGGCGTTCTCCCCGGTCAGGCTGCTGGCGATGCCCTCGACGGGCTGGATCGCGTGGGACTCGGCGAAGATCTTCGCGGCTTCGTCGGAGTAGAGGTAGGCGATGAACTCCTTCGCCGCGTCCTTGTGCTGGGCGGCGCTCGGGACCCAGGCCGACTCGGCCGACGTCGTGATGTAGCGCTTGCCGCCCGCGGTGGCCGCCGGCAGCGGGGTCAGGGCCCACTGGAAACCCTTCGCGCGGGGCGCGTCCGCCATCTCGCCGACGATCCAGGTGCCGTTGGGCATGAACAGCGCCTTGTCGTCGAGGATCAGCTGCTGGTTCTTGGTGAAGTCCTGTTCGTTGGCGTAGCCGACGGTGGTCGGCGCGGCGTAGCCCAGCAGGCGGGTGGTGATGTCGAGCGCCTTGCGGGCGTTCGCCGTCTTCCAGACGTCCTTCTTGTACGTCATGACGTCGGTGTAGAACTGCTCGCCGCCGATGTCCGCGAGGAGCGCGAAGAAGAACGAGTCGAGGTACCCGGCGGTCGGGTACGTGAACAGCGGTATGCCCTGCTTCTTGGCGGTGTCGCCGAGCGCGAACATCTCGTCCCAGGTGGCCGGGACCTTCCAGCCCTTCTGTTCGAACAGGCCCTTGTTGTGGAAGAGGCCGGTCGGGGCGTAGTACATCGGCATCAGATACGTCTGGTCCGTGCCGTAGGGGTTGGTGTTGAGGTTGCCGACGATGCCCTTGGTGAGCTTGTCCCCCACGGTGCGGTCCTCGCCGGGGATCTTCTCCTTCAGTACCGGCGTGAGGTCCTCCAGTGCCTTGTCCTTGACGAGGGTCTCGGTGAGGGCGGCCTTGCGGCCCTGCCCGAGGACCACGACGTCCGGGTAGCGCCCCGCCTTCATGTTCGGGGTGATCTCGTCCTCGATGCTCTTCGAGATCTGCAACTGGACATCGATGTCGGGGTGCGAGGTCTCGTACGCCTTGACGACCCGCGTGTACATGTCCCGGCCGTAGCCGCCTTCGAGCGCGGCGACCTTGAGGGTCGTCCTGCCGGAGTCCGCGCCGCTCCCGTCGCCGGAGGAACAGCCGGCGAGCAGCCCGAGCACCGTGACCGCGGCGCCCGCGAGGACGAGCGATCTCCTCATGTGGGGTCCTTCCCGTGGACGGAACAAGCCCGGCAACCACCCACACTGTTACGGTGGCACCGATAACATGAGGCCTTACGGTGGCACCGATCCCAGGCGGACGCAAGGGGCCCACGGGAGCCTTTTCGACGAGCGGAAGACCGGGGCCGGTCCGGCGGACCGGGGCTCGGGTCAGGAGCGGCGCGGGGGTGCGGTGGAGCCGCGTACCGAGAGCGACGCCGTGGCGGCGGATTCCTCGACGCCGGCCTCGTCGCCGTCCAGCAGCAGGGCGACGGCCGCCGCGCCGTAGCGGTAGAAGTCCTGCCGGACGGTCGTCAGCGGCGGGGAGCAGTAGGCCGCGAGGGCGATGTCGTCGACGCTGACGATGGACACGTCCTCGGGCACCGACCGGCCGCGCTCGCGCAGCGCCCGGATCACCCCGAACGCCATCTCGTCGCTGGCCACGAAGACCGCCGTGACCTCGGGGATCATGGCGATGATCTGCCCCTGGCGGTAGCCGGAGTCGGGCGACCAGTCGCCCTCCAGGGCCGGCGGTGCCTCGATCCCGGCCGCGGCCAGGCACTCCTGCCAGCCCTGCCGCCGACGGCGCGCCTCGATCCACTCGTCGGGCCCCGAGACGTGCCAGACCTGCTCGTGCCCCAGGTCGAGCAGATGCCGTGTGGCGACCCGGCCGGCCTCCCGCTGGTCGATCCCGAGGACGCGGGCGCCCGCGGTCCGGGAGCCGTCGAGGGTGACGGTGGGGATGTCGCGGGTGATCTCCTCCATCTTCCGCGTCACGGAGATGAGAGGTACGGCGATGACGAAGCCGTCGACGCCCTGGTCCGCGAGCTTGGCCAGGGCCCGTTCCATCAGTCCGGTGTCGAGCGCGGCGATGGTCGCGATGTTCACCGCGTACCCGGCCTCACCGGCGGCGGCCTCGACGCCGGCCGTCACCGCCGAGCGCGAGTAGTACCCGCCCGAGGCCAGCAGGACGAGCCCCAGGGTGTGGCTGCGCCCGGAGGAGAGCGCCCTCGCGGCGCTGTTGAACCGGTAGCCGACCTGCTCGACGGCGAGGAGCACGCGCCTCCTGGTCTCGGGGTTGACGTTCGGCGAGCCGCGGAGCGCGCGCGAGACGGTCTGCGCCGACACCCCGGCGGTCCGGGCCACGTCGGCCATGCTCGGCTGCCTCAGCCTCGCGCTGCTCTCGGTCATGGCGCTCCATTCCGTGTTCCCCACAGATCCTAGCGTTCTTGTTACGCATGGCATCGATAACATAAGGTCGTCTCGTGACTGAGCCGAGCACGACACACATCTCTCCGGCCCACACCACGACCGACGCGGCGACCGGCGCCGCCACCGGCGCCCTCACCTGGCGCGGGGGCCGCCTGTACCGGCACGGTGTCCCCCACCGGATCCTGTCCGGGGCGCTGCACTACTTCCGCGTCCACCCCGACCTCTGGCGGGACCGGATCCGCCGGCTCGCCGACCTCGGCCTCAACACGGTCGACACCTATGTGCCGTGGAACTTCCATCAGCCCCGCGAGGGCGAGGCGCCGCGCTTCGACGGCTGGCGGGACGTCGAGCGGTTCCTGCGCACGGTGGGCGAGGAGGGCCTCGACGCCGTCGTCCGGCCCGGCCCGTACATCTGCGCGGAGTGGTCCAACGGTGGTCTGCCGAGCTGGCTCACCGGCCGGGACGTCGCGGTCCGCAGCTCGGATCCGGCGTTCACCTCCCCCGTGGGCCGCTGGTTCGACGAGTTGGTCCCGCGCCTCGCCGCGCTTCAGGCCTGCGAGGGCGGCCCGGTGGTGGCGGTGCAGGTGGAGAACGAGTTCGGCAGCTTCGGCGACGACCGCGCCTACCTGCGCTGGAACCGCCGGGCCCTCGCCGTCCGGGGCATCCGCGAGCTGCTGTTCACCGCCGACGGCCCCACCGAGCTGATGCTGGACGGCGGCACCCTGCCCGGGACCCTCGCGGCCGTCACCCTGGGGTCGGGGCCCGACGCCGCCCGCCGGCTCCTCGCCGCCCGGCGACCGGACGAGCCGTTCGTGGTCGCCGAGTTCTGGAACGGCTGGTTCGACCACTGGGGCAAGCGGCACCACGTCCGCGAGGTGGAGAGCGCGGTCGGCACCCTGCGCGGCATCCTCGCCGAGGGCGGCAGCGTGAGCATCTACATGGCGCACGGCGGCACCAACTTCGGTCTCTGGGCGGGCGCGAACGAGGACGGGGGCCGGCTGCGGCCCGTCGTGACGAGCTACGACTCCGACGCGCCGGTAGCCGAGGACGGCAGCCTGACCGCCAAGTTCTTCGCGATGCGCGAGGTGCTCGGCGCACCCGGCCCCCTCCGGTCGACGGCCCGCCCGCCGACGCTCCCCGCGGCCCGCCTTCCCCTCGTGCACCGCGCCGATCTGCTCGCCGGCCTGCGCGCCGTACCGGCCCCGGTCTCGACCGCGCCGCGCCCCGCGTCCTTCGAGCAGCTCGGGCTCGACGCCGGCATGGTCCTGCACACGGCGCACCCACGCGTCCCGGCGGGCGAGCACCGGCTGCTGCTCACCGACGTACGGGACCGGGCCCTGGTCTTCCGCGACGGCACACTGCTCGGCGTCGCCGATCCCGACTCCCCCGAACTCCCCCTCCACGGAACGGGCGAGGTCGTACGGCTCGACGTCCTGGTCGAGAACCTCGGCCGGGTGAACTACGGGCCCGGCATCGGCGGGCACAAGGGCCTGCTCGGTCCCGTGCTCGTCGACCGGCGCATCGTGCAGGGCTGGGACAGCGTGCCGGTCGCGCTGCAGGAGTGGTCCGCCGCGGAGCTGGCCGCCGCGGTCGCCCCGGGCCCCGCGGGCACGCGTGCGGGATTCGCCACCGCCGCGTTCCCCGTCGGCACGCCCGCGGACACCTTCCTCGCACTGCCGGGATCGAGCCGTGGCCTGGTCTGGGTGAACGGCTTCCTGCTCGGCCGCTACCGGGAGACCGGGCCGCAGGTCACCCTGTACTGCCCGGCACCGCTGCTGCGGGCGGGCGAGAACACCGTGACCGTGCTGGAGCTGGAACGGCTCGGCGCGGCCCTGGAGTTGCGGGAGCGTCCCGAGCTGGGACCGCCGGAGGAGTACGTGGAGGAGTTCGGCTGATCGCCCCGCGTCGCTTCGCTCATGACGCCGGCCGCTGCATCGCCACCGGCCGCCGGGACCTGGGGTCCGTCCGGGGGGACGTCGCCGTCGCCGTGGTGGCTGTCGCGGGTGCCGATGCCACCTCGGTCACCCTGTGCGACCGGGTCAGGAAGCGCCGGAGGGCGGCGGTGTCGAACCGGATCAGCGCCGCGCCCTCCGCCGCGCGCAGCTCCACGGTCGTGTGCGACGGTCCGTACGGCCGGATGCGCACACTGCCCAGACCGGCGGGGCTCAGCAGTCCCTCCTCCAGGAGGGCTCGGGCGAAGACCCAGGTGACCTCCTCGCCGTCCAGGGAGGCGCAGGCGGGGAACACGAGCCGCACCGAGAGGGGGTCGTCGGAGGTGCAGCGCAGGTGGGCCGGCACGGCCAGCTCCCGCTGGTCATGGGTGAGCAGGCAGGCGCCCGTGGACTGGTCGAGGCTGAAGTGCACGGCGGTCTCCGGTGTCGGGCGAGGCGGCGGCCGGTTCCGCCGCCTCACCCTGGAGAGCGCGTGGACGGCCGGGCATTACGCCACCCCTGGGATCGGATCTATGAGCTGCGTCACAGCGCCGCCCTCCGAGGGTCCCCGGCCCCCGGGTCACCGGGTCCAGTAGGCGATGTTGCGGAAGCGGGCCTCGGCGCGGCCGGAGCCGTGGTTGTAGACGCCGTTCTTGAAGTAGCGGGTGGCGGGGCCCCGGTCGGCGACCGTCAGGACGAGGGAGTCGTCGAAGTAGACCTTGATGGTGCCGGTCCCGCTGCTCGCCCGGTGGGCGATCTTCACGTTGAACCAGGTGTCGTACGCGCCGGTCCTGAGCACCGTGCCGTCGTAGCGGCGCACGGTGCCGCCGCCCGTGTCGTAGACGTTGAGCATGATGTCGGTGGCCGGGGTGCCCGAGGGGTGGACGCTCCGCAGGATCTGGACGAAGGACGCGCCGTCGGTGCCGGAGGGCAGGTAGACGTCGGCGTCCCACATGCGGTCGCCCGTCGTGTAGTCGACCTTCCAGCGCATCTCGGTGCGCGGGTCGGTGGAGCTGCCCTCCTCGAAGGGCTCGTCCGTGGCGTACACCCACATGCGGTGGACTCCGCCGCTGTAGCCGTGCCGGTCGGCGAGGTCGAGGTTCCAGGGCTTCTGCCAGCTGTAGGTGAACGAGGTCGGCGTCCAGCCGTCGGTCGGGTCGGCGGCCGGCGCCGGCGCGGCCGCCACGGCGCCGCCGGCCAGCAGTCCGGCCCCTGCGCGTAAGACGGATCTCCGGTTCATCGAAGGGGTTCCTTTCCCACGGGGGCGGGCGTCAGGGACATGCCAGGTACATACCAGCAGGCAACCCCAAGACATCGGAGGAGTCAAGGACCTGAACCATTGACAGGTACACGAACCCTGCCTACGGTCCCAAATACACCCGATGAATGCCTTGTACTGATGACCCGTCAGGCCAGGAGGACGATGATGACCTCACAGTCGGGACACCCCTCCCCGTTACCCCGCAGAGCCGTGATCGGCACCGCGCTGGGCGGAGCGGCCGCGGCGGCCCTGCCCGGGCCGGCCCACGCCGAGAGCGCCCCGAACGGCGGCAGACGCCCCTGGCGGCTCCGCTCCGCCATGACCACCGACCACGCCTGGGCCGGGTTCCTGCGCGACCAGGACCTCCGGTGGACCCGGCTGCCCACCCGCTGGTACGAGGGTCCGTTCCTCGGCGACGGGCTGCTCGGCAGCATGATCTACCAGGAACCGGACGCCAACCGGATCCGCTTCACCGTGCAGCACGGCCGAGTCCAGGACCACCGGCCCCAGTTCGGCAGCGGCTGGGGCACCTGCCGGCTGCCGGTCGGACATCTCACACTCGATCCGGTCGGCACCATCACCGCCGTCGACTGGCGGCTGAGCCTGTGGAACGCCGAACTCACCGGCACCGTCACCACCACCGCCGGCACCCTCACCCTCTCCGCCCTCGTCCACGACGAGGTCCTGGCCGCCCGTGTGACGGCCGACGGCGGCGAACAGGTCAGCTGGACCTTCCACCCCGAGGAGGCCGTCAGCCCCCGGCGCATCCAGGAGGCCCCGCCCGCCGGCTACACCGCCAACCCGCCCTGGACCACCCGGACCACCACCGACGGCACCGAGCAGGTGCTCCAGCCCCTCAGTGGCGGCGGCCTGACCGCCACGTCGTACCGCCGTACCGGCGCCGAACTCCTCCTCAGCGTGGGGCACAGCCACCCCTCCGACAGCGCCGCCGAGGCCGACTCGCTGCGCAACCTCCGGCGCGCGACCTCGTACCGCGCCCTGCGACGACGGCATCTGCGCTGGTGGCACGCGTTCTACCCGAAGAGCTTCGTCTCGTTCCCCGACCAGCGGTTGCAGAGCTTCCACTGGATCCAGCTCTACAAGGTCGCCTCCGCCAGCCGCGCCGGCGGCCCCGTCATGGCCACCTCCGGCCCGTGGCTGGAGCCGACACCGTGGCCCGCCGTGTGGTGGAACCTCAACGTGCAGCTGGAGTACTGGCTCATCCACGGCTCCAACCACCCGGAACTCGACGCGCTCGCCACCACCCTGCGCCAGAACCAGGAACAGCTCGTCGCAAACGTGCCCGCCGCCTACCGCGCGGACAGCTCCGGCGTCGGCCGCAGCTCCGACATGTTCGCCAACCGGGAGGTGGGCCGCCCGGGCACCGGCGCCGAGACCGGCGACCTCACCTGGGCCCTGCACAACGTGTGGCTCTCCTACCGGCACTCCATGGACGAGTCCCTGCTGCGGGACACGATCTACCCGGTCCTGCGCCGGGCGATCAACTACTACCTGCACTTCCTCACTCCGGGCGGCGACGGCAGGCTGCACCTGCCGAGCACCCTCTCCCCCGAGTACCCGGTCGTGCCCCCGCAGGACACCAACTACGACCTGGCCCTGATCCGCTGGGGCTGCCGGACGCTCCTCGACTCCGCCGAACTGCTGGGCGTCGACGACGAGTCGATCCCGCGCTGGCAGGAGGTGCTGGCCCGGCTCACGCCGTACCCGGTGGACGACAACGGCTTCATGATCGGCGCCGGCACCCCGTACGCGCAGTCCCACCGGCACTACTCGCACCTGCTGATGGTCTATCCGCTGTACCTCGTCAACTGGGACCAGCCCGAGAACCGGGAACTGATCGCGAGGTCCGTCGCCCACTGGCACGCGCTGACCGGCGCCCACCGGGGCTACAGCTACACCGGGGCCGCGTCGCTGTACGCGATGATGGGCGACGGCGACACCGCGATCTCGTATCTACGGAAGTTCTTCGACCCCACCACCCGCTACCCCTGCCGGGCCAACACCCACTACACCGAGGCCGGTCCGGTCATCGAGACGCCGTTGTCCGCCTCGCAGTCGCTGCACGACATGTTCTGCCAGAGCTGGGGCGGTGTGATCCGCGTCTTCCCGGCCGTCCCGTCCGACTGGGCGGACGTCACCCTGCACGACTTCCGCACCGAGGGCGCCTTCCTGGTCAGTGCCGTCCGCGAGGCGGGGACGACCCGGTTCATCCGGATCAGGAGCCTGGCGGGCGAGCCGCTGAAGCTCCGGCACGGCCTGGGCGGCACCCTCACCGTGCTGCTGGACGACGGCACCCCGGCCCGCACCCACGACCTGGGCGACGGCACCCTCGCCATCGAGCTGCCCCGGGGCCGCGAGGTGCTCGTCCACTCGGGTCCCCGGCCGGACCTCGTCGTCGCGCCCGTCGCCGTCGGCGAACCGGGTCCGGCCTGGGGACTGCCGTAACCACCGTCCGTCCGGACGAACGACTGGAAGGGTTCCCATGGCTGTTCCGATCAGAACCGCGGTCGCCGCGCTCTGCGCCGGGCTGGTGGCCGCACTCCTCACGACCGGGCCCGCGCGGGCCGAGCAGCGACAGCAGGACTGGGCCGTCTCGACGGCGGCCCACGCACCCCGTGCGCGGATCTCCCTGGACGGGGCCACCGGCACGCTGAGCCTCGCGGTGTCCCGCGACGGCCGTACGGTCGTCGAGCCGTCGCCCGTCGGCATCGTCACCGAACAGGCGGACCTGTCACAGGGGTTGAGCTTCCTGCACCGCAAGGACCGCCGCGTCGAGGAGCGTTACCGCACGAAGTCCGGCAAACGGCTGGACCGCCGGGTCCGCATGAACGAGACCCGCCTCTCCTTCGCCACCGCCGCCGGCGCCCGGCTCGACCTCGTCGTCCGCGCCTCCGCCGACGGCATCGCCTACCGGTACGTCCTGCCCGCCGGGTACGGCGACGTGCTCGGCGAGACCTCCGCCTTCACCCTGCCGCCGGACGCGGGCGCCTGGCTGAGCACCTACCGGGTGGACAACGAGGGGCAGTTCACCCGGTACACCGCCGCGACCGCGCCCACCGGCACCTACTCGGACCAGGCGCTCTTCTCCACCCCCGGCGGCTACACCCTGCTCGCCGAGTCCGACCTCACCGGCGCCTACTCCGGCGCCCGCCTCGCCCACACCCAGGGCACCGGCACCTACCGCGTCCAGCTCGCCGACGAGAGCGTCCGCACCGACGGCCGCGCCCTCACCACCCCCTGGCGGGCCATGGTCACCGGCGACCTCGCCACCGTCACCCGCTCCACCTTCACCGACGACCTCGCCCCCGCCTCCGAGGTCACCGACCCCTCCTGGATCCGGCCCGGCACCGTCCTGTGGACCTGGCTGGCCGGCGGCCGCCCGGCCGGCCAGAGCCTCACGGCGCAGAAGGCGTACGTCGACTACGCCGCCGAACGGGGCTGGCCCTACGAGGCCGTCGACGCGGGCTGGTACTTCAAGGCCGACGAGTGGGACACCACCGACCCGGACTGGCAGACGAACAGCTGGCTGCCGGAACTCGTCACGTACGCCCGCGCCAAGGGCGTCGGGATCATCGTCTGGATCCACCAGCGCGACCTCGACACGCCCGAGGAACGCGCCCGGTGGCTGCCCACCCTGGAGCGGTGGGGCGTCAAGGGCGTCAAGATCGACTTCATGGACTCCGAGGCGCAGTCCACCCTCCAGTGGTACGACGCCGTCCTCCGGGAGACCGCCGCCCACCACCTCCTGGTCGACTTCCACGGCTCCACGGTCCCCAAGGGCATCCAGCGCACCTGGCCGCAGGTCATGACCATGGAGGGCGTCGCGGGCGAGGAGAAGCGGACCAACACCGCCGCCCACCTCACCACCCTGCCGTTCACCCGCAACGTCATCGGCTCCATGGACTTCACCCCCGGCGCCTTCCAGCGCGTCGGCCTGCGCCCCAACTCCGACGCCGCCGAGGTCGGACTCACCGTCGCCTACGAGTCGGGGCTGCAGATGTTCGCCGGCACCCCGGAGTCGTACGACGTACGCCCCCTCGCCCGCGCCTACCTCGACCAGGTCCCCGCCGCCTGGGACGACACCCGACTGCTCACCGGGCAGCCCGGGCAGGAGGCCGTCCTCGCCCGGCGCAGCGGCGACCGCTGGTTCCTCGGCGGGGTGTACGCCGGTGCGGCCCGTACGGCAGAGGTACCCCTGTCGATCGGCCCCGGACGGTGGCTGGTCGAGACGGTCCGCGACGGCGCCGAAGGGCTCGTCCAGGACCGGCAGGTGGTACGCGGCGGGGACACGCTCCCCGTCGGCGTCAGCGCCAACGGCGGCTTCGCGGCCCTCGCCTGCCCGTGGCGGCCGGGGGCGACCACCTGCCACCGCTGAGCATGGGCCACAGCGCCTTTCCGCGCTTCCACCGGAAATGAAGACCTCAGGGGACGCCCGTGGGCGGGCCGGACGTGCCGGCCCGCCCACGGTTCTCGGTGGTGCGGAACTCCTTGCGGAGGGTGTGTCGCGGGTCAGGGGAGCTTGATCAGGGTGTAGTCGTCGCAGTAACCGGCCGCCGTGCCCGCGTTCTTGTAGCAGTAGGCGGCGGCCGAGGTGGTGGACGCGCCCGTGGTGAAGAAGATCGGCTGCTGGGCGTAGGACGTCGTCGAGGTCCGCAGATACGTTTCCGTACCGCCGAAGCTCTTCACGCCGACCGCGACCTCCTCACCGGCGGTGGCGGCCTTGGCCCAGCCGGCCAGCAGGTACGTGCCGCTGGAGGTGAGGCCGCTCACCGTCTGGATGGCGCCGCTGGCGCCGGCCCCGGTCTGGAGCGCGTAGGTGCCGCTGCGGGCGTTGGAGGCGACGACACTGGACGCCGTACCGGTGCTCTGGGCCCAGGGGGTCAGGGCACCGGACTCGAAGCCGGCGTTGGTGATCGCGTTGGTCGCGGAGGACAGGGGCTCCACCGCGAGGTCGTCGCAGTAGCCCGCGCCGCTGCCGCCGGCGTTCTTCCAGCAGTAGATCAGGGCCGAGGTGTTCGACGAGCCGGTGGTGAAGAGGACCGCGGCCTGGGTGTAGGAAGTGGTCGCGATGTTGGTGTACGTCTCCGTACCGCCGAAGTTCTTGACGCCGATCGCGAGGGTCTCCCCCGCCGTGGCGACCTTGGCCCAGCCGGTGAGCAGATAGGTGGTGTTGGGGCTCAGGCCGGTCAGGGTCTGGTTGGCGCCGCTGCTGCTCGCCGTGGTGGTCAGGGCGTAGGTACCCGTGCGGGCGCCTGAGCCGGTCACGGACGAGGAGTTGCCGCTGGCCTGGGTCCAGGGGCTCAGGGCGCCGGTCTCGAAGCCGGCGTTGGAGACGAGGTTGCCGCCGGTGCCGTTGTAGGCGCCGATGTTGGGCGCGGCCGTAGCGGAGACGGTGTTGCCGAAGGCGTCCTTGCCGCCGTTGCCGCTGATGACCGCACCGGCCCGGATCACCGGGGAGGACGGGTGGACCTGGTAGGCGTTGGCGCCGGTGTACGAGGAGGAGGTGTTGGCGTTGCCGGGGTTGCGGAACTCGGGGTCGGTGACGACCTTCGCCGAGTCGGCGGGCTCGGAGGACGGGTGGGTGCCGTAGAAGAGGTTGTTGGAGTAGACGGAGCCGGAGCTGGTGGTGAAGTAGCCGCCGGTGCCGTAGTTGAAGACCGCGTTGTTGCGGAAGGACAGGGTTCCGGTGACGCTGCCGCCCCGGCGCGAGTACAGGATCGGCGTGTTCAGGCCGCTCTTGTTGACGTAGATGCTGTTGTTGTAGATCAGCGGGACGGCGACCGAACTGCCGCTCTGGTTGGGGATGTTGCCCACGAAGTGGAAGACGCCCGTGCCGTGGGTCGGGGTGCCGGAGGCGGGGCAGCCGGCGTTGGTGCCGTCGTTCTCGCTGATGTTGTAGCGGATCACCGTGCCGTCGCTGGGGACGGTGGAGGTGGGCTCGTTGGCGATGGTGAAGGGCGGCATCACCAGCATGAAGCCGCCGAGGTTCTGGTGGCTGTAGTTGTACTGGAACGTGGTGTTGTGGTTGCCCCAGTCGACGTCGTAGCCGGTGCCGTCGGCGCCGTTGACGTGGCAGTAGACCTCGTTGTTCTGGACGACGGTGTTGGAGCTGCCGGACATCCAGATACCGGCGGAGGCTCCGTTGCAGTACTGGCCGGAGGGCGGGCAGGTGTTCTTGGCGCCGCCGTAGCCGGCCTTGTTGCCGTCGATGAGGGCGCCGTCGTTCTTGACGACGAGGATGTCGTCGGCGCCGTCGTAGGTCATGGTGTTGCCACGGATGACCGTGCCCGTGGTCAGGCCGGTGCCCTGGCCGTCCCCGTCCGGGGTGACGGCGACGGCGATGCGGTCGACGTGGTCGAAGGTGTTGTTCTCGACGACCACGTCGTCCCAGGTGGAGACCGGGGTGGTGTGGTCGGTCTGGACGCCGACGCCCGCGTTGGTGGAGTACCAGCCGCCGGGCCAGCCGCTGATGTGGTGGATGTTCATGTCGTGCACACGGATGTGGCGCAGGACGCCGCCGGAGCTGTTCTCGGCGAGGACGCCGGAGCGGTAGGCGGGCGAGGACGCCGCGTTGGTCAGCTCCAGGCCGCCGATCTCCCAGTACTGCTGGTTGAGCAGGTGGATGACGGGTCCGGTGGCGCCGTTCGCGTCGATGACGGGCTTGGCGCCGCTGCCGTACGCGCCCATGGTGATGGGGCTGCCGGAGGCGCCCGAGCCGCCGGGGGTGAGCTGACCGGTGCAGGTGGTGCCGGCCGCGAAGAGGATGCTGTCGCCGGCCGCGAAGGTGGTGCCGTTGACGCTGCCGACCGAGTTCCAGGGGCTGGACTGGGTACCGCTGCCGTTGGTGGCGGCCGAGCAGTTGACGTAGTAGGTGGTGCCGGCGGCCAGGGCGGTGTGGGCCGGGAGGAGGAGGGCGCCCGCCAGGGTGGCGAGCAGGGTGAGGATGCGGGATGCCCGGACTCCCGGGCGGTCCGTTCTGCGACGCTTCATCGCGACGCTCCTTGTGGCTGGATGTGTCCTCCGCGCCGCGGGCTGCGACGCGGATCTTCCTGCACCGGGCGGGCCGGCCGCCGAAGCGGATGCGCCCGGAGACTGTGTGTGGGGGGGTGTCCTGGGGTCTTGCGGGGCCGACGGGCCGGGGCGGGCCGGTCGGCGGACTGGGGGGCGGGCGGGTCGAAGGACTAGGGGTGGGGGCGGGCCGGCGGCCCGAGGTCAGGCGAGCCGACGGCCCGGGGTCGTACAGGCCGGAGTCCCGGGGTCGTACAGGCCGGTGTCCAGGAATCGCGCGGGCAGGCCGTCCTGAGCTCGGGCGAGCCGGTGTCCCGGAGTCTGTGCGGGCCCGCGTCGCCTCAGTGCGACGGGAGGGCCGTCAGGTCGGGTGTCTCGAGGACGGAGGCGTGGCGCATGCCCCGCGGCAGGCCGAGGGAGACGGGCTCCCAGTCCACGCCGTCCTTGCTGCGGGCGGCTCCGTACCGTCCTTCGAGGAAGTGGTCGAAGATCATGACCATCTCGTCTCCGCGGCGGAAGATCGACGGGCCTTCCACCACGGAGGGCGTGACCGGCCCCACGGCGGAGGTCCACGGCCCGCCGGGGGTGTCGAAGGTGGTCAGATGGATGTCCTTGTGCGCGGTGGCCAGGTCGTTGGTGCCGCGTTCGTCCTTGTAGGCCATGAGGAATCCGCCGCCCTCCAGCTCCCGCACGGTGGCGTCGATGACCGTGTGGCCGGGGTCGAAGAACACGCCGGGGGCGGAGAACGTTCTGAAGTCCTCGGTCGTGCAGTGCCAGATGCGGTGGTTCTGGCCGATGTGCTCGAAGTCGCGGCCCTCGGCCGTGCTTCCGGCCTCGACGACCGAGGACCAGATGAGGTGGTACAGCCCGGTCCCGCGGTCCAGGAAGAACTCCGGCGCCCAGGCGTTGAGGGCGCCGTCCACTGCGGCCATGACCGGGAGGAGTTCCTGGTCCGACCAGGTGAGCAGGTCCCCCGAGGTGGCGTGGACGATGTGGGGGCTCGTCCAGCCGTCGGTGGCCAGCAGATGGAACAGGCCGTCGGGGCCGACCCCGATGAACGGATCCCGCAGTCTGCCGGTGCCGACCGTGCCCCGCAGGACGGGCAGGCCGCCGTTCACGGGCACGAAGTCGTGGCCGTCGTGGCTGTAGGCCAGGTGCAGCGCCTCGTCGGCGTCGGTGAAGTAGGAGACCACGTACATCGTGGAGGGTCCTTCCGGAACGTGGGCATCGGGGCAGGGGGCACCCCGGCAGCCTGGGATCGTCGTGTGTGGGGCGGCCGCGGATCAGCGGGCCGGCGCAGGGGTGATCGCGGGAACGGGTGCGTCCTCCCGTTCCCGGCCCGCGGGGTTGTTCAGGACTTGACCGCCCCGGCGGACATGCCGGCGACCACCTGGCGCTGGAAGAAGACGAAGATGAGGAGCAGGGGCAGCACGCCGAGGAGGGCGGCCGGGAACAGGGTGGTCGGCTGCACGGTGTGCGGGTCGATGAAGGAGTAGGCGTTGACCATGACGGTCCGCTTGCCGGGGTCCTGCAGGAAGACCAGCGGGACCAGCAGGTCGTTCCAGATCTGCAGGGAGACGAAGGTCAGGAGCGTGCTGGTGACCGGGCGCAGCAGCGGCAGGATGACCGTGAAGAACGTACGGAAGGCGCCGCAGCCGTCGAGTGCCGCCGCCTCCTCGAGGTCGGCCGGGATGGAGCGGATGAAGCTGGTGTAGAAGAACACGGCGACCGGGAGGTTCAGGGCCGTGTAGATGAGGACGACGCCCGCGTAGGTGTCCAGCAGGTTCAGGTCGCGCATCAGCAGGTACAGCGGTGCCACCACGACGAACACGGGGACTGACGTGCCGAGGATGAACAGCCGGTACACCGCGGTGGACCAGTGCTGGGTGATCCGGGCGAGGGGGTAGGCGGCGAGCGAGCCGATCACGGTGATGGCCACGCACGAGAGGCTGGTGACGAGCAGGGTGTTGAGGGTGCTGGGCCCGTAGTGGATCTGGCTGAAGGCGTCGGAGAAGTTCTTCAGGGTCAGTGAGTGCGGGATGCCCAGCGGGGAGCGGGCCACGTCGGCCGCGGTGCGCAGCGAGGTGACGACCGTGAAGAGGAACGGCAGGACGAACAGCAGCGTGCCCAGGCAGAGCAGGACGGTGCCGAGGCCTCCGGTCAGTCGGCGCAGCGGGCTGCGGGACGTCCTGGACGGCGTACGGGGCTGGAGGGGCGCCCGGTGCTCGGCGACGGGGGCGGGCCGGGTCTCGGCCGGCGGCGAGGTGATGTCTGAAGTCATGGTGGCGATCCGTCAGATTCCGTCGGGTTCCATCAGATGCGTCGCTCGCGGAGCCGGAGCAGGGAGGAGGTGGCGCTGGACAGGACGACCACGGTGACGAGGAGGACGACCGACAGCGCG
Organism: Streptomyces sp. NPDC096132; assembly: GCF_044763345.1. NCBI lineage: Bacteria > Bacillati > Actinomycetota > Actinomycetes > Kitasatosporales > Streptomycetaceae > Streptomyces > Streptomyces sp. NPDC096132. The sequence continues at coordinate 99,399 of NZ_JBIWGA010000027.1, read as the reverse complement.
ACGCCGTAGGCGAACTTCCCGCCGCCGAAGACGTTCCGGTACACCAGCAGCGTCAGCGTGTCCGTGGCTCCGGCGGGGCCGCCGTTGGTCAGGACGAGGGGGAACTCGAAGACCTTGAGCGAGCCGATGAGGCTGAGAGTCACGTTGACGGTGAGTGCGGGGGCGAGCAGGGGCCATTCGATGCTGACGAAGCGCCGCCAGCCGCTCGCGCCGTCCAGCGCGGCCGCCTCGAGGAGTTCGGTCGGCATGCTCATGTAGCTGGCGAGGAAGATCGCGCAGGAGTAGCCGGTGAACATCCAGATGTTGACGGCGGCCACCGAGTACAGCGCGGTGGCGGTGTCGCCGAGCCAGACGTGGTTCAGCCCGTGCAGGCCGACCAGGTCGAGGAGGGCGTTGATGCCGCCGGTCGGGGCGAACAGGTACGACCAGATGAAGGCGGCCATCACCGGAGAGATCAGCGTCGGGGTGAGCAGTACGACGCTGAGCGCCTTGCGGACCCGGGGGCGGCGGAACAGCATGCTCGCGAAGAGCAGCCCGAGGCCGTTCTGCACGACCACGACGACGGCCGCGTACAGCACGGTGTGCCACAGGGCGGCGGTGACGGCCGGGTCGTCGGCCATGGCGCGGTACTGCTGGGTGCCGACGAAGTGGGCGATCGGGCCGCCGAGGCTGTCGGTCATGCTCAGGTAGACGCCTCGGGCCAGCGGATACAGCATGAACACGCCGTACACGGCGATCGCCGGAAGCAGGAAGGCGGCCATGGTGGCGCGCCGTCGGTGGAACACGGGGATCCTCCTCTTGCCCGAAAGAGCCGTGGTGGGGACGGTCGGGAGCCGTTCCTCGCGCCCCCACCACGGCTGACCGGGGGGTGGGCGGGTTACTTCGCGGACGCCGCGGTCTGGATGTCCTTCAGGGTCTGCGCGGCGGACGCCTTGCCCAGCAGGTAGGCCTGGATCTTGGAGCCGGTGGTGGTCTCGGCGGCCGCGGCGTACCAGGAGTTGGACGGGAGGATCCGGTAACGGCCGTCCTTGAAGGCGTCGGTGAAGGCCGTGGTCTCGGTGCTCTCCGGGGTCAGGCCGCTGATGAAGGGCGACTCCGCGTGCTCGGCCTCGAGGTACTTGGAGAGGTTCTGGTTCTGCGACCAGAACTTGACGTACTCACGGGCCGCGTCACCCTGCTGGGACTGGGAGTTGACGGCCCACATGGTGCCGGAGAAGAGCATCCCGTTGGGCTTGGTGCCCGCGGCGCCGCCCGGCCAGGGGGCGAAGGAGACCGGGAAGCCCGCCTTCTTGATGTTGGAGACCTGCCAGGCGCCCTGGTACCAGAAGGCGCTCTTGCCGGCGCTGAAGTCCTGCGGGCCCTGCGCCCATTCGTCGACGCCGAGCTCGTTCTTCCAGTTGACGTACCCCTCGTCCTCCAGGGTCTTCAGCTGCTCCAGGGAGGCCTTCCAGTCGGGGTCGAAGGAGGCCTTGCCGTTCAGGAAGTCGGCGTCCCAGTCCTTGCTCTTCTGGTACACCAGGGTCGATCCGGCGGCCTGGAAGACGGAGCTGCCGGTCCAGGCGCTCTTGTCGGGCAGCGCGATGGGGTCGATGCCGGCCTTCTTGATCTTGGCGAGGTCCGCGAGGAACGTCGGCCAGTCGGCGGGGACCTCGGTGATGCCGGCCTTCTTCAGCAGGTCCATGTTGGCGTAGAGGCCGATGCCGATCAGCTCCATCGGCATGGCGAGGGTCTTGCCGTCGGACTGCGCGAACGGCTTGGCGTCGGGGGCTATACGGCTGGCCCACGACTCCCCGGACAGGTCGGCGAGGTAGCCGGAGGCGCCCCACTTCTTCATCTTGTCCGTGTCGACCATGATGACGTCGCCGGCCTTGCCGCCGAGCAGTTCGGGCTGGAGCTTCTGGACGTAGGTGTCGTTCGCGGTGATGTACTCGAAGTCGACCTTGATCTTCGGATAGGCCTTCTCGAACGCCTTGTTGATCTCCGCGACGTTCGCGGGCTCCGCCCCGCCGCCCTTCCACGCCTGCACGTGGATGGTCACCGTGCCGTCGGCGGAGGCACCGGAGTCCCCGCCACCGCACGCGGCCAGCGACATCGCCATGGCGGCGACCGTGGTGGCGACCGCGAGACATCTCCCAGAACGCTTCATTGCACACCTCACCCGTCGTCGGTTCGCACCGACTTGTCATGTCTGAAGGGGTCTTTGAATCGATCAGCCTGTTCCGTGTGGGTGCAGTGCTGATACGGACGGAAAGGGGTCGGTCGACCCGAGTTGCGGCGAACGTTACGCGCCGATGGCCGGGACTGTAACGCAAAACTTAGGTGACATCTATACGTAACTTTCCGTGGTCGACTCAGCGGGTCGCAGTGGCCGCACCCGCCGGGCTCCGCGCCAAGAATGCCGCCACACGCCCTGTTCGCAGAGCCGAACCCCGCCCCCACCGGGGACTTCATTGACGCCGCCTGCAACTTATCGTTAAAGTTTCCGTGAGTATGTGGCGAAGGGGAGAAAGAGCAGGCCCTAAGGTCTTCGCCACCGGGGTCGGCAGGCAGAAGGAGTTGGGGTGGCAGGGCGGGTGACCATCGCGCAGGTGGCCGAGGAGGCCGGCGTCTCCGCGATGACCGTGTCCAACGTCATGAACGGCAAGCCGGGCGCCTCCGAGGAGACCCGGCGCCGCGTCATGGAGGTGGCCGCGCGACTCGGGTACCGGCCGAACGTCTCGGCCCGCAACCTCAAGGCCGGCCGCAGCGGGCTCATCGGCCTCATCGCCCTGGACCTGACCAGCCAGTACGGACTGGAGATCCTGCGCGGCGTCGCCGACGAGCTGGCCGACGCCGAGCAGGAGCTGCTCGTCAACGCCTCGTACCACGACGCGGTACGGGAGAAGGACCGGATCGAGTTCCTGGGCCGTGGCCTGGTCGACGGCGTCCTCATGATCGCGCCCGTCCTGGAGGACGAGACGGTCGAGCTGCTGCGCAGGCAGAAACTGCCCTGCGTCATCATCGACCCCCGCCGCCTGGACGTACCGCTCCCCCGGCTGAGCGTCGACAACTACCACGGGATGCGCCAGGGCACACAGCACCTGATCGACCTGGGGCACACCCGGATCGCCTACCTCCGCGGCGAGGAGGACCTCGAGAGCACGTCCATCCGCTTCCAGGGCTTCGAGGACGCGATGCGTCTCGCCGGGCTGAAGGTGGACGAGCGGCTGGTCGCCTCGTGCGACTTCTCCTACGCCAGCGGCTTTCGCGCCGCCTCCCGGCTGATCACCGAGCACCGTCCGACGGCGATCGTCGCCGGTGCCGATCTGATGGCGCTCGGCGCCATAGACGCCGCGCGGGCGTGCGGCCTGGCCGTACCGGCCGACTTCTCGGTCGTCGGCTTCGACGACCTCCCGCAGGCGGCGCAGAGCTTCCCCGGCCTGACCACCGTGCGCCAGCCCCTGCACGACATGGGCCAGAAGGCGGCCCGTGCGCTGCTGTCCCTCATCGAAGGCCAGCGGCTGCTCATGGAACACATGGAGGTGGGCACCCGCCTCGTGGTACGAAACTCGACCGCCCCGCCGCCCGGTCTCTAGGAGCAGAGCCGCCTCCGGCAGGACAGCCGGAAGGCCGAAGCACCGCCCGGCCGCTGGCAGGAGAGCCGGAAGTCGTAGCCGCGGCACCGGGTCTGTGGGGGAGAGCCGGAAAGCCGAAGCCCCGCCCGCCCGGCCTCCGGCAGGACAGCCGGAAGGCCGAAGCACCGCCCGGCCTCTGGCAGGACAGCCGGAGAGCCGAAGCCCCGCCGCGCCGGTCTCTAGCAGGACAGCCGGAACTCGAAGCCCCGCCGTGCCGGCGGGTAGCAGTGGGTGGCGTACTCGACGGGGCGGCCGGTACGGTCGAAGGTGGTGCGGGTCAGGGTCAGCAGTGCCGTTCCCTCGCCGACGTCGAGCAACTCGCACTCCTCGGCGGTGGCGACCCGTGCCCCGATCGTGTGCTGGGCCCGGTACAGGACGACTCCGAGCGCCCGCAGCAGCCCCTGAAGTCCGACGGCTCGCAGCCGGCCGTCGGGTGGGCTCAGCAACTCGGGACCCACCAGATCGCGGGGCAGATGGTTGCGCAGACGGCCGACGCACACGGCGTCCTCGTACTGCAGCCGCTCCAGCACCATGACCTCGCCGCCGTCGGCGATCGCCAGCGCGGCCGCCACCTCCGCCGAGGCGGGTTCGGTCCCGCAGCGCAGGACGTCCGCCGCCGGGGCACGCCCCTCCCCCCTCAGGTCCTCGTCCAAGGCGGCGGGAGCCGGGGCTCGCTCGGACCGGCCGTGCGCCACCAGCGTGCCGACGCCGCGGCGGCGCACCAGAAGGCCCCGCTCCGTCAGCGACTGGATGGCGTGACGGACGGTGATGCGCGACAGGCCGATCTCCGCCGCCATCCTGGGCTCGCTGGTCAGGAGGGAGCCGGGCACCAGCTGCCCCTGTTCGATGGCGCGGCCGAGTTGTTCGGCGAGTTGTCTGTGGAGCGGTGTGCGGCTCGTTCGGTCGAGGACGAGACCGGGAGGAGTGGAGCCGCGTGGCTGGACGTCCAGGTGTTCATCCCGCATCGCGTGGTCCTGACGTATGGGGCGCGGTGCCTTTCGACCGCCGGGAGGGGCGCCCCCGCGGGCACCCCTCCCGGTCGCTCGGCGCCGCGCGCTGCGGACGGTCAGCTGTCGGACTGCAACTCCATCTCCAGCTGCATCTGCGCCAGTTCGGCCTCGAGGTCGGCCATGGCCTCGCCGCCGGCCATGAGGTCGGTGATCTGCTCCCGGGTGCGCTCGCCCTTGCGGAAGTCGTCGGCCTTCTGCCCCCGGATGAGGACGGCGAAGTGGTCGCCGACCATCATGGCGTGGCGGACGTTGTGGGTGACGAGGATGACCGCGACGCCCTTGGCACGGGCCTGCATGATGATCCGCAGGACGTGGGCCGCCTCCTTGACGCCGAGCGCGGCGGTGGGCTCGTCGAGGATGAGGACGTTGGCGCCGAAGTAGACGGCCCGCGCGATGGCCAGGGCCTGACGCTCGCCGCCGGACAGGCTCCCCACCAGGCGGCCGCCGTCGGTGACGCGGGTGATGCCCAGGGACTGCATCTCGCGGACGGCGATCTCCCCCGCCAGCTTCTTGTCGAACAGCTTGAACGGGCCCCACCCCTTGGTGGGTTCGGCGCCGACGAAGAAGCAGCGGCCGACGCCCATCAGCGGGAACGTACCACCGAACTGGTGGACGGTGGCGATGCCCTGGGCACTGGCTTCCCGGGGGCTGTCGAAGACGACCGGTGCGCCGTTGACCTCGATGGTGCCGGTGGTCGGCTTGTGGAACCCGGAGAGGATCTTGATGAGGGTCGACTTTCCGGCGCCGTTGTCGCCGAGCAGGCACAGGACCTTGCCCGCGTCGACCTCCAGGGAGATGTCCTGCAGCGCGTTGGTGCCGAGGAACGACTTGCCGATGCCGGTCAGGCGCAGCAGGGGTGCGGTCATGGTCAGGCCTTCTTGGGTCGGGAGGCGGACAGGGCGAGCCGGCGGAAGGTGTTGTTCATCAGCACGGCCGTCAGGATGAGGACGCCCAGGATCAGGCTGGCCCAGTCGGAGTTCCAGCCGGTGTAGTAGATGCCCTGGTTGACGATGGCGAAGGTCAGGGTGCCGAGCACGACGCCGACGACCGAGCCGTAGCCGCCGGTCAGCAGCACGCCGCCGACGACCACGGCGATGATGGAGTTGAAGACGAAGGACTGGCCGTTGGCGACCTGCGCGCCGTTGTAGAGGATGGTCTGGATCACACCGACCAGGGCGGCGCCGAAGCCGCTGCCCATGTACAGCGCGATCTTCACCCGGGCGACCGGGATGCCGGTGGCGCGGGCGCTCTCCTTGTCGCCGCCGATCGCGAAGATCCAGTTGCCGTACGGCGTCATCTGCAGCAGCACCGCGACGACGGCCGCCAGGGCGAGCCACCAGAAGATCGCCACCTCGAACTGGCCGCCGATCAGTGTGCCGAAGACGGCCTTGGAGAGGGGGTCGGGGTTGATGGCGACGCTGGTGGTGCCGGTGGTGACACGGGAGAGGCCGAGGGTGAGACCGGCCAGGCCGGACAGCGTGGCCAGGGTGACCACCAGGGACGGTACGTTGGTCCGGGTGACGAGGAGCCCGTTGAGCAGACCGACCAGGAGGCCGAGGCCGAGGGCGAGGACGATGCCGACGATCATCGGTGCGCCCCAGTGGCCGGAGACGATCGCCAGGGTCATGGAGCTGCCGGCCAGCACCGAGCCCACGGACACGTCGAGCTCGCCGGCGATCATCAGCAGTCCGACGGGAATGGCGATGATGCCGAGCTCCGCGCCGATGTTCAGCCAGCTCGCCGCCCCCGCCGGGGCGAGGAACTTCGTGCCGCCGAAGATCGCGAAGAAGACGAAGACGCCGATCGTGCCGATGAGCGCGCCGACCTCGGGACGGTAGCGCAGCTGCCGCAGGGCGCCGCCGGACGCCTGGGGCCGCGCGGCCGTGGTCTTCGTTTCGTCCGGCGCCGCCGGAAGAGAGGTTGTCATGGGTCTGGTACCACCTTTGTGGGTCATGGATGTCCGGCACCTGTGGGCGCGGGGGCCGAGGTGCCGGGCCCGGGCGGGGCCGGGCCCGGCACCTCGGGCACGGATCAGCGGACGCCGGACTTGGTGCCCTCGATCGCCTGGGCGACGTTGTCCTCGGTGATCAGGAGCGGACCGGTCAGCAGCGGGTCCTGCGGCGGGAACAGTCCGTAGGCCAGGTACTGGTAGGCCATCGACACGGCGTAGAAGCCCTGGAGATACGGCTGCTGGTCGATGGCGAACAGCTGGTCACCGGCCTTGATCCGGTCGAGCTGGGTCTGTGAGACGTCGAAGGTCCCCAGGTCGACCTTGTCGCCGATGCCGGCCTGCTTGATCGCGGCGGCGGCACTGTCCGCGTCCCCGACACCGATCGTCACCAGGGCGTCGACGCTGCTGTCCTTCAGCAACGCCCCCTTGATCGCCTGGGTGACGGCGGACGGGTTGCCGAAGCTGGAGGAGGGCAGGGCCAGTTGCTTGGAGGTGGCGCCCTTGCTCTTGGCGCCGTCCTTGATGCCGTCGCAGCGGGCCTCCGAATTGGCCCCGCCGGGGAGGGTGTTGACGCAGAGGATGTTCTTGGCTCCGGCCTCGGCGAACTTGACGCCGCCGGCCTTGCCCGCCTCGTAGTCGTCGGAGCCGATGTACTTCAGACCGCCGACCTTCTCGGCCGCGGCCGAACCGCCCGAGTTGTAGATGAAGACGGGGACTCCCTTGCCGGTGGCCTGCTGGTACGCGGAGTCCTGGTTCTCGGGCACCCAGTCCGGGCCGATGATCGCCGAGGGGTTCTGCGACAGCGCGGTGAGCGTCAGCTTCGCGGCGTCCGGGCCGAGGTTGTCGTAGTTCTGCGGCCCGAGGAAGGTGACCGAACCGCCGGCCGCCTTCACCAGCTTCGCCGCGTCCTCGCCGCCGCGCTTGACCGCGGACCAGAACGGGTCGTCGGACTTGCCGCCGATGACGTAGAGGGAGATCTTGCCGCTGCCGCTGTTCGCGGCGGCCGTCGAGGTGGCGCCGCCCGCAGCGGTCTCGTCCGCGTCGCCGGTCTTGGCGGCGCCGCTGCTGCATCCGGCCAGGGTGGTCGCCGTCGCGACGAGCAGGCCCACCGCGGTCAGGACTCTTCGCGGAAGGCGGCCGGGCAGTCTCCGCATGGAGTGCGTGCGTTCCATGTACTGGGTGCTCCTTCAGGTGAAACAAGGCGCGAGCGTGGGGCGAGGCCTGGAGAACATCGAGGGATCTATCGCGTTATGTCCCTCGCGCGCCGGGAGTGGTCCCGGGCACGGGGGAACGACGGGAGTGGGCCACCGCCGGTCCTGATGGGACGCGGGCGGGATGCCATGGGTGGTGATCACCGGAGGGTTTTTAAAGCGCTTTAGGTGGTGCGCAGAGCATGCTTGCGTTTCAGGGAGGTGTCAAGACTTTGTGCTGACATGTGTACGTGACGGAACAACCCAGCAGTCGCTTCGACGACATGGCCCTGTACGACCTCCAGCACGTCCGCAACGCCCTGACCCCCCTGCTGACCCGCCCCACCCCCCTCACACCCGACGATCTCGAGCCCTACGACCAGCTGCACTACCTCGGTCACCGCGCCCTCGACAACGCCGCCGCCCGACTGGGTGTCGCCCCCGGCGCGGAGATCGTGGACATCGGCGCCGGGCTCGGCGGCCCGGCCCGCTATCTCGCCGACCGGTACGAGTGCCGGGTCACGGCGGTCGAACTGCAGCAGGAACTCCACGAGCTGAGCGGGGAACTCACCTCGCTGTGCGGCCTGTCGGAGCGCGTCCGGGCCGTCCGGGCAGACGCCCTGACGCTGCGTGGCGCGCCCTGGTCGCGGCGGTACGACCACCTGATCTCGCTCCTGGCGATCCTGCACATTCCGCGCCGCGAGGACCTCTTCGACGTCTTCCGCGACCTCCTGCGCCCCGGCGCCACCTTCTACCTCGAGGACTTCTACGCCCGTCGCCCCCTGACCGACCGGGAACGGGGCGATCTCGCCGCCCTGGTCGCCTGCCCCTACCTTCCGGACGAGGCCCGCTACCGCGAGGACCTCACCCGGGCGGGCCTCACGGACGTGACCTGGACGGACGCCACCGACCTCTGGGCGCCCTGGGTACACAACCGGGCCGAGAGCTTCCGGCAGGACTACGCGAAGCACGCGAGGCTGCACGGCGAGCCGCTCGCCGCACGACTGCTGCGCTTCTACGACACGGTCAGCGGCCTGTTCGCGGGCGGCGGCGTCGGCGGTGTACGGCTCACAGGACGCCGACCGGGCTGAGCCGCTCCGCCGGCGGCCACTCCCGCACGAACGTTCTGGGTCCTCCGTACGGGTGGTTCTACCGGCGGCGCCGGTGAATTCGGCGTGACGCGACCCGAAGCCTTCCGTCCGGACGGCGACGCGATGCCACATTCCTCTTGCCCGATTTATCCGATAAGCGCACCGGCAGGTGTCCATCACCTCGGCCGGGTCGGAAGGAGAGGAATGAGCGACACCGGACAGGAGGGCGCGTGTTGAGCAACCACGTTCAACGACGCGCCCTCACCGTCGTCGGCGGCATGCTCCTGGTGCTGCAGTCACTCGTGGTGGTCGGACCCGCCTCACCCGCGTGGGCGGGTGAGGACCGGAGTCTGGCCACGGGCGGCTTCGAGCCGCACAACGCCACGGCCAATCCCCGCAGACCGAACCAGGTCGCCGTCATGCAGGGATGCACCGTCCGGATCGACAACAACTTCGGCAAGGACGGCTTCCCCGTCACGCGGGCGTCGACCCTGCCCCCGAACCAGTGCTCCGGCGACCCGTCCCTCGCCTTCGACTCACAGGGGCGCCTGTTCGTCACCCATCTCTCCTCGGCCTTCAACACCGGCGGCGGCGGCTTCGGCGTGGGGGTCGGCCAGATCAACGACCTGACGACGCCGGGGACCCAGACGTACACCGCGACCCAGGTGAGCGGGAACAGCGCGTTCAACCACGACAAGCCGTGGCTGGTGGCCGACGCCAACCCCACCAGCCCGTACCGCGACAACCTCTACCTCGTGTGGACGCACCTCGGCACCCCGTGGGAGATCCAGTTCTCCCGCTTCGTCAACGGCGGCACCATGTGGTCGACGCCGAGGGTCCTGTCCGCGGCCGGGGAGGGCAATGTGTGGCCCTCCCACGCCGCCGTCGGCCAGAACGGCGACCTCTACGTCGGCTACCACGCCGACCTGTGCCCGGAGGGGGCCGACGGCACACCCCTCCAGGGCAGCACCCAGCTCCTGCGCGACGGCTCCGGCGGCGCCGACTTCGCCGCCGGCACGATCCCGCAGAAGACCGCTCCCTTCGGGGCGGGCGAGGCCACCGTCACCTGCAACGTGCAGGACACCGCGGGCGGTGACATCCCGGGAACCGACTTCTGGCTCCAGGGCAGCATGCAGCCCTGGATCCTGCCCGACCCCGCCCGGCCCGGGAACGTCTACGTCGTCGCCAACGACGACCCCGACAACGCCTTCGGAAGCGGGGACGACGCCGACGTCGTCATCGCCCGCTCCACGGACAACGGCCAGACCTTCACCCGGGGCAGGGTCGACCACGGTCCGGGCCGGACCTTCGCCGTGATGCCCACCGCCCACATCGACCAGGACGGCAACGCGGTCGTCACCTGGTACGACAACCGCAGCGGCCGGACCAACGGCGGCACGGGTCCGAACGGGAGCAACAACTTCCTGCTGGAGCTCTACGGCACCACGAGCCGGGACGGCGGGCAGACCTGGGCGCAGGACTTCCGGGTCGCGGACTCCCCCTTCGACCCGGACCTGGGCGCCCGCTGCCGCTTCAGCTGCGCCCCCGGCTCCACCACGCAGACGCTGCGCATCGGCGAGTACAACGGACTGTGGACGGTCGACGGGATCGGCTACGCGAGCTGGACCGGCAACACCACCCCGCCGACGGCCACCACCGCGGCCCAGGGCGCCCAGACGACCTACTTCGACGTCTTCTCGTTGCTCGGCGCGTTTCCCGACCGATTCGAGCCGAACGAGTCGATCGACACCGCCGTAGCCACCGCGCTCGGCACCAGGAACAGGGTCACCAAGCGACGGCTGACCCTGCACAGCGCGACCGACGTCGACTTCTTCAGGTTCACGCCCCGCCGTACCGGGCATCTGCAGGCCGAGATCGCCTTCAACGAGGTGATCTCCGGGTTGCGGGTCCACGCCTACGACAAGTTCGGCAACCGGGTCGCGACCGGGAGCACCGCCACGACCAGGCCGGGCAGCTCGACCAGCAGGCTGGCGATCCCGGTGGTCAAGGACGAGCCGTACTTCGTCGTGGTCGCCGACGCCGGCATCACCGACCCGACCAGGCCGGGTGACGCCGCGCCGACCGACCCGCCGCAGGCCACCTACGACCTCACCGTCGTGAGCCACGCGGCCCCCGAACCCTACGGTCTCGATCTCACCCGCACGTCCGACTCGGGCCGCCACGACAACGACGACGTCACCAGGATCGCCGGGCCGGAGCTCTTCCTCCGGGTGGACGACTCGCACCTGCGGGCCGCGGGCATCCCGTTCTCACCGCAGGACGCCACCCCCACGCTCGCGGACGACACCCCCGGCTTCAAGGTGGCCGTGGAACGGGACGGCGAGCGGGTCGGCTTCGCCCAGCCGGTGAACCCGGTCACCAAGCCGGGGCTGTACCGGATCCAGCTGGACCCGGTCCTCACGGAAGGGGACAACCAGATCACCGCGGAGGTGGTGATCGTCGACCCGTCCGACGCCCCGGGCGACGGCACGACCCACGTCGTCGGCTCCGGCGCGGAGAGCGCGCACCGGCTGTTGATCACGCTCGACACCGTCGCGCCGGCCCGCCCGCCGGCCCCGGACCTGCTGCCGTCGAGCGACACCGGGGTCAACGACGACAACATCACGAAGATCACCAAGCCGGCCTTCCAGGGCTCACCGGTCGAGCCCAACGCGCTGGTGCGCCTGACCGCCGATCCCGCGGGAGCCGACGGCCCGGCCGTGGTCGGCAAGGACGTCGTCACCTCCGGCGGCGCCTACGAGGTCGTCAGCGCCGCGCTCGCCGCCCGCAGGTACGGCTTCGCCGTGCTGCTCGAGGACCTCGCCGGCAACGTGAGTGAGGCATCCCCACCCCTCACGGTGACCATCACCAAGCACTCGTCCGACGACCACGGCTTCCACCCGGGCTCCGGGCCCTTCTGGTTCCCCCGGAGCCGCTGACCCACCCGCCCGTGGACGGCCGCACCATGACCGTCCACGGGCGGACTGCCGGACCGACGAAGGCCGGGGTCAGGACGCGAGGAGCAGGATGTCGCGGAAGGCCAGGTTCTTCTCCGGGCCGTTGATTCATGGGCGTCCGGATGCGGCGCCAGAGACCGCGCTCTCCGGTCGCTGTCTGGTGGACGGATTCCGGAGCGGAGGTCATGAGGGCGTGGGCCTTACTGCTGGGCGGGCGGCTGTTTCAGCCGCACCTCTCAGGTTTCTGCGAATAGATGACCTGTCAGGACGGGCGCGGTCCGGTGACGAGGTCGCTGAGTTGGACGACCGCGAACTCGACCTGGCACTCGGCTTCCTCCCGCTCTCGGGGCCGTGACCGATGCACAGAGCGACTCGCATCGCGTCGAAGAGCGTGCCGTCGGAAGCGATGCGCGGGTAGCTGACAGTCCATTTGCCGTTCAATTCAGCGCTGGTGAGGTCGATTTCATGCCGCTCCAGCAAAGGGGCCAGGTCCGCGCCCCGGATGAGGCCGCGCGAGAAGGACGGGAGAGTAGTCGCAGACGACCGGTTCGGCTCCGCTCAAAGCCCGCGGATTCACCCAGGCAGCGTCCCGGTTGTACCCGGACTCGGAGATGAGATTGCCATCGAAGTACGCGACGTAGACCGCGTCGGGTTCGTAGGTCGACAGCGGTCGGCCGAGCAGGGCCTGGAAGGCACGGGTCAGTTGCTCTTCCCAGAGTCCGGAATCGCCTGCCGATATGGATGGTTCACGCCCTGGTCCGATCCGGTGGCGCAGGCGAGCGGTCAGCCGCCCTGGAGACCCCACTCGTCGAGGCCGCCGTACACGTGCGCTTCGAGGCATCGCGGGGCGTCAAGACCGACGGCCTCGCCCCGGTAGACGGCGATGAGCGAGTCCCTGCCCCGCCACCAGGTGTCGGTCACTCCCCGTACTTCGGGTACCGGCTCGTACCCCGCGAGGTCCAGAGACTCGACCGCCGGGCCGGTGATCTTCGTGACGGTTCTGGCCCAGCGTCCCGCGTGGGCGGCGAGCGCCAACGATTCCACCCATCCGTCTGCGTCGGCGTGCAGGGGTGTCCAGCGGTCGGCGTCGATCCCGAAGGCGCCGTCGGGACCGATCATGAATCCGTAGGCCATGGACACCCGGCAGTCCCCGGCCGGGAACGACCAGCCCTGGGCGGCCGAGCCCTGGGGACAGTCGGCGTCCAGGATGCGCGGGCCGCCCTCGTACGCGGGGGCCGGCGGCAGCGCGAGGCCGCCCCAGCGGTCCTGGAAGGCCGCTGCCCGGTCGATCTCAGTGGCAGGGATCCCGCGCTCGATCCACACGTCGCGGTGGCGCCGGATGTCCTCCCGAGGGACACGGATGCCGTCCGCCTCGACGAACCTCCGGGCTCTGCGGCTCAGTCCGGCGGGCGCGATCGGGATCACCGATGCAGGGTGGTCCGTCGTCACCGCTGCTCGCCGCGGCCGTCGCCGTCGCCGTCGCCGGAGTGGAGCACGGCTGTCGCGATCTCCCGTACGCGGTCCGGGGTGATCCCCGTGCGTTGTTCGACGGCGAGGGGATGGTCGGTGGGCTCGAGTTCGACGTAGGGGCGCTCACCGACCGGGCGGGTGTGGACGTGGGTCTTCAGGTTGAGGGTCGTGGGCGAGTAGACCGGCAGGTCGGTGGTGAGCCAGCCGAAGTACGGCTTCTCAGCCTCGCGGCCGGGCCTGTCCCAAAGGTCCGCCGCCCGGGAGAAGTTCTCGCGGCTGAGCGAGACCCAGACGCCCCAGGAGAACACGTCGTCGCTGCCGATGACCGGTATCTCGATCAGGCCCTTGACGAAGTAGTGCCCGCGGATCACGCACTGGTCCGACGAGAGCGTGCAGTCGTCGGCGTCGGCGAAGGCCGGATCCCATACGGCCGGGGCCTCGGCCTTGTAGTTCATCGGCAGCTCGGGGTGGTGGGCCCCGCAGCACGTGCACGTGAATCCGAGATCACTGGTCATGGTGCTGGAGCATAGTGAGGGGCTCCGGTACCACCTCGGCGGGAGCCCGGAACCTAACGGCCGACAGTGCTCCAGTCGGCGGGGGCCGGCGGCACCGAGCGGCCTGCGGCGTGATCGTGGAGGCGCCGGGTCAGTTCCGGCAGGTCGAAGGACGGGAAGCTCACCTGGAGCAGTTGCAGGCGGAACCGCGACGGGAGGTCCTCCTTGAACATCGCCGTGTCCATCGGCTTGACCGTCACGTCCCACGCGCCCGGCGCCACCCAGTGCGTCATCCGCACGTAGAACGCGTCCCGCGGGCCGGCGTTCGCCACCGCCGAGAGGAAGGCGAGTCCGCTGTCGACCGGGAAGTCGATGAGCATCCAGCCGCGTCTGGACTCCACCCACTCCGCCATGTGCGGCAGCTTCTTCGGCCAGTCCGCGTTGCTCTCCGCGAGATCCTGACAGCAGGTGAAGGTGTCGAAGCCACACTCCCAGATCGCCTGGATCGCGGGTGCGAGCTGTTCGTCGATCTGGGCGTGGCGGTCACCGACCCGGACGGGAACGGTGGGGTGCGTACCTTCGTAAGACCTCATCGCAGGAGCATAGAAGCGGGGTACGACATCGAGGCGGGCGGGCCGCTACGGTCGATGCGCCGAGCCTCCTGCCGTCTCCTGGCGGGCGGAGGGTCGGTCCATGGCGTTGTCCAGATGACGGATGACGGCCGACACGTCATCGCTCTCGGTGCTCCGGATCAGTCGCAGGGCGGGCCGGACGACGCCGCTGGGTCGCGCGATCAACCGTGCGAGCACGGCGGCCCGGATGTCGAGCCTCTTGATGGTGGCCTCGCGCTCCTCCTCGTTCTGGCCGGCGAGCAGGACGGCGTTGTACCACGCCTCCTCGCGGGACTGACGGACGCTGAAGTCGAGGATCTGCTCGTCGGTGCGGCCTCCGACCTTGTCCAGCAGCGACATGAGGGGCGACAGGGCGTCGACCGAGTCCTGCACCGCCAGGACCACCCGCCCAAGGATGTCGTTGATCAGCAGGAAGTCGCGCCGCAACGCGTGGATGTCCTCACCCGGGCTGGTCCGCGCGGCGGCGACGGCCAGGTCGAGGTTGATGTGCGCGTTCACGCCGAGCAGCAGGTGCTGGACGATGACGGTGTCGGCGTCGTCGAGCAGACCGAACGCCTCGCGCCAACAGCGCGGCCCGCTCCGGTCACGACGCCAGGCGTCGTACGCCTCGAAGTAGCGGTTGCCGAAGTGCGTGTCGAAGCGGTCCATTCGGGCGCCGTCGTCGAACAGCCCCTCGTGAATGGCCGTGCGGACCTCGACGGTCACCTGTCGGTACAGCGCCGCGAAGTACCCGACCCGGTCACCGGCGCGGCCGGCCTCCCGCACGATCCCGGCGAGCCCGTCCACGACATCGTCGATGTTCTCCGCCACCATGCCCAACTCCCCTCGTTCGGTGGCACTTTGGCTGCTGTCCGCAGTGCCGATCACAGCCTCTTCCTACCACCGCACAGTGGGGAGGGTCACCGCCCTGCGGAAACCGGGACGGGATCCAGGACGGCCCGCAGTTCCTCGGCGGACTCGGGCGCCAGCCGGTAGATCCCGTGGACGCTGACCGCCCGCAGCAGTTCACCGTCCACGACATGCTTGATCTGCCGCTCGCCGCGCCGCGACCGATAGGTCAACCGGCCGAGCAGGTCCCCGGGAACCGGCCGATCGAAGGTGAGGGGCGTGCCCGGAGGCCCGACCAGGACCTCGCTGACACAGCCGGCCTTCAACGGCTTCCAGTGGACGAGCCGGAGATAGTCCTCCATCGCGAGGTGATCCCCCACGGTGTCGTACTCCAGGAGCCGGCCGACCTCCATGCGCCCGAGCACCCACATCTGCTTGCGGAAGACCCGTATCGGATAGACGGTGTCGCCCGGCTTGACGCCGGCCCGCTCGAAGCTGGGGAGCGACTGGTGCGGACCGCCGAAGAGCACGTTCAACCGCTGCCCCTCGAACCCGCCGGAGATGAGCGCCTTGCACAGGTCGTTGGTCCACAGGGTGGTGTACGCGTCAGCCATGCACCGAAGCTACCGCCCGGCACTGACAGCTCGGTCGGACCTGGTGCCGGAGGGCGTGCACGAGGTGATGGAGTGCTGCGGCACCCGTTCGGGAGAGGTGGAGCAGCCCCGTCTGGTGGAGACCCTGGTGACGTTCCGCCAGGCATTCGGCGGCCTGCCCGTCGTCACGCCCGGCCGGGGCGAGGTTCGGGTTTCGGTGGACAACGACGGACGTGTGGTCCCGGCCAACATCTCCACCCGCGAATTCGTACGCTCCACTGCCCGCCTCACCTCCAGCGTCGCGGACCCGGTGCCGCCGGCGCCGCCGCGGCCGAGCAGCCGCAGTCCGCTGCCCGGGATCCGCAGGAGGCACTCGACGCGGCCCGGACGCGGATACCCGCCGAGTTGTCGGTGCGCAGCGACCGTGGTCCGGAGCTGCAGGTACGTGACGTGCCGGGCAGCACCGAGGTGGGTTACGAGATCGAGGCCAATGAGGCGTATCTCGTTGCCCGCAAGCGGATCGAGATCGGACCTGAGGGCGGCTTCGTGACCCGGCGCTGGGTCGTGGCCCCGTTGGCGAGATAACCACGGTTCGGTCTCACCGGGCGGCCATGGCCCGCAGTACCAGGGAGGACAGCGGTGCCGGCAGGATGCGCAGCGCGCGGACCAGGGTGGCGGTGGTCCAGGGGAAGTAGGAGTTGGCCGGTTCCTTCTCCAGGGCGCGTATCACATACCGGGCCGCGCGTTCCTGGCTGATCTGGAAGGGCTTGGGCAGGCCGTCCGCGCCGACGCGGTCGGTCGCCACGAATCCGGGGTGGATCGTGGTGAACCGTATGCCTTGGGGAGCCAGTTCGACGCGCGCGGCGTCGATCAGGGTCCGTGCCGCCGCCTTCGCCGCCGAGTAGGGGCCTTGCCGTGGGATGCCCATCAGCCCTGCCAGCGAGTTGGTGTGGGCGATGAGGCCGCCGTGGGGCTGCTTCTTCATCTGTTCGATCAAGGGGACCAGGTAGTTGACCACCACGTCGTAGTTCAACGCCATGATCCGTGCGACGTCGTCCGTGCTGACGTCGTCCATGGCCATGTCCGGTCCCTGGCCGGCGTTCAGCAGCGCGATGTCGACGGATCCGTACGTCGTGACGGCGGACGCCACCACATCCGCGGCCGCTCCCGGATCCAGGGCATCGGCGGCGATGTCCAGGCAGGTGCCGCCGGCGGCACGGACGGTCTCGGCCACGGAGGCCAGTTCGGGGGCCCGCCGCGCCACCACCACGAGTCGGTTGCCGCCCGGGGCGAGTCGGCGGGCCACCTCGGCTCCGATGCCGGACGAGGCGCCGACGACGAGAACCGTCCTGCCGATGATCTTCCCCATCTCTTCGCTTCCCCTTCGTGGTTCGTGACGAGGTGTCAGAGTTCCTGGCGAGGTGTCAGAGGAAGTGGCGGCCTTCGCCGCGATAGGTGGGCACGGTCTCGACGACCTCGCCGCCCTGGACCAGGTGCAGTTCGCCCACGCGCTCGCACATTTCACCGGCCTTGGCGTGCCGGAACCACACCCGGTCACCGAGGCGCAGGGTGTGCGCGGGCTTGCCGAGGACGGGGGTCTGTACCTCGCCGACGCCCTCGGTGGCGGTCACCCGTAGTCCCGGGGGCCAGGCCAGGGTGGGCAGCCGGTCCTTGCCCGGCGGGCCGGACGCCACCCAACCGCCGCCCAGGATCGTCGCCATCGACGACGACGGTCTGCGTACGACAGGGAGCACATAGAACGCCGCCGGCGTGGGACGGAAGGTCCGGTAGAAGTCGAACAGCCCTGGACCGTACAGGCCGGAGCCCGCGGCGAGTTCGGTGACGGCGGCTTCCTGGGTGGTGGTCTCCAGGCTGCCCGTGCCGCCCGCGTTGACGAATCGGATCGGGGCGAGGGCCCTGACGGCGTCGACCGCCGCCGCTCGCCGTCGATGCAGTTCCGCGGCGGAGGAACGCTGCATGCGGCGGACGGCGGCCTGCTTGAGCCGGGATCCGGGCTGGTTGTCTCCGATACCGGCGATCTGCCCTTCGTAGGCCATGATCCCGGTCAGTTCGAAGCCGCGCCGGGCCGTCACCGCTCGCGCGAACTCGGCCGCCTGCCGGGGCGTGTGGAGAGGGGATCTGCGCGGGCCCAGATGCAGCCGGCCACCGGCCAGGCGCAGGCCGCAGTCCAGTTCCATGCAGACGCGGATGCGTGCGCGCCCGGAGCCGGTCGCTTCGTCGATGAGGTCGAGATGGTCGACGGAGTCCACCATGAGGGTGATCCGCGAGGCGAGTCGCTCGTCACGGGCCAGTGTCCGCAGCGCCGTGCGGTCGGTGGTGGGGTAGCCGACCACGATGTCGTCGAACTCCTCGGCCAGCCACAGCGCCTCCGGCAGGGTGAAACCGAGGATGCCGTGGAAGCCGGGGCGGGTGAGGGCGCGCCGGATGAGCGCACGGGAGCGCAGGGATTTGCTGGCCAGCCGGATCGGCTTGCCGTTCGCGCGGCGTTCGAGATCGTCGGCGTTGCTGTCGAAGGCGTCCAGGTCGACGACGCCGAACGGCGGTTCCAGCCCGGCGGTCGCCGTCTGCAGGCGGTGCAGCTGCGAGGGGGAACGGTCGGTCGTGAGATGCACTGCGGCTCCTGAGGGGCCCAGGTGGTGGTTACGTCACGATCGCCCACGACGAGAAGTAAGTCAACCGTCTTGGACGCTTGACCCACTTCTCGGTCGGGGTTGGCTATCCTGACCGGCGAACGCACAGCTAGAAGGACCGGCGAACGCACAGGCAGAAGGACCGGCGAGCGCACGGGTAGACGGAGGAGACCACGTGCCCCGCATGGCGGCGAGCGACCGGAGGGCCGAGCTCCTGGAGGCGGCGATCCGGGTGATGGCACGCGACGGGGTGGCCAAGGCCACGACCCGTGCGATCGTCAACGAGGCCGACATGACCCTCGGGGCGTTCCACTACTGCTTCGAGTCGCGGGCGCACATGCTCGAGCTGGTCACGGAAACGCTCACCGAGCGGTACGTCGCCGAGGTGCGGAGCCTGTTCGCACCCCAGAAGAACATCCGCGACAGCGTCACGGACAGTCTGCGTGCCTTCTGGAAGGGATTCGAAGCCGCCCCGGCGGAACACCAGATCAGCTACGAACTCACCCAGTACGCGCTGCGCACCCCCGGCTTCGAGACCGTCGCGAAGCGGCAGTACGAGATCTTCCTGCGGGCCTTCACCGCCCTCCTCGACCTCGCGGCTCACAACGCCGGCATCGAGTGGACGCAGCCCGTGCCGATTCTCGCGCGGTACGTGCTCTCGGTGATCGACGGCCTCAACCTGGTCTGGCTCGTCGACCGCAACACCGACCACAGTCAGGCGGTCCTCGACCTGCTCGCCGATCACCTGCTTCAGCACGCCCGGCCGAAGGAGTCGTGACCTCAGCCGCTGCCGGACGCCGGCATCGTTCGGCGAAACGGGCGGCAAACGGGCACGCACAGCGGACAACCAGGCACGGGTCTTGCGATCCCTGAGCCCCTGCACCGCTCCGTCCAGGGCCTCCGGCCTTCGGGAAACGGGCACATTCGGTCATGAAGTGCTCTACGACGAACCTGGTCAGCGGGGCGGTCCGCTTGTAGAAATTAGCCACCGGACGCCCAAACGGGCAGGGCCTTCGGAAATCTTCTGGCGCGGGCTCACCGCGTGGAGCCGTGGAACGGAGGTGTCGCCGTGGACACCGAGGAGCGAAGACGCGGGATTCTGGAGACGGCACGCCGTACCGGATCCGTGGACGTCGGAAAGCTCGCCGCCGACCTCGGGGTCTCCAAGGAGACCGTGCGGCGAGATCTGAACGTACTGGAGGAACACGGGCTGGTGCGCCGTACCCATGGCGGCGCCCATCCCGTGGAGAGCGCGGGCTTCGAGACCACGCTCGCCTTCCGGACCACCATGCACGTCCCCGAGAAGTCCCGGATCGCGGCCGCCGCGTCCGAACTGCTCGGGGACGCCGAGACCGTGTTCATCGACGAGGGGTACACCCCGCAGCTCATCGCCGCGGCCCTGCCCCGCGACCGGCCACTGACCGTGGTCACGTCCTCGCTGGCCACCGCCGGTGATCTGGCCTCCACCGAGAACATCACCGTGCTGCTGCTCGGCGGCCGGGTGCGCGGCGGGACGCTGGCCACGGTCGACCACTGGGCGACCCGCATGCTGTCCGGCTTCGTCATCGACCTGGCGTACGTCGGCGCGAACGGCATCTCCCGGGAGTACGGACTCACCACCCCCGATCCCGCGGTCAGCGCACTGAAGGCCGAGGTCATGAGGGTCGCCAGACGCCGGGTGTTCTCCGGGGTCCACACGAAGTTCGGCGCCGTGAGCTTCTGCCGCTTCGCGGAGGTCACGGAGTTCGAGGCGATCGTCACCGACACCGGTATGCCCGCCTCCGAGGCGCACCGCTACTCACTGCTGGGCCCCGAGGTCATCCGGGCCTGAGCCCTCGTCCAGCTCCCTATCCCCACCTCACGCCGCCCTCGCAAGCCCGGGGGTCTGGTTCCTCACTCCCTCGAAACATCCCCTGGAGTCAGTCATGCGCGCACGAAGAATGACCCACGCCCTCGTCACGGCCACGGCCGCGGGCTCACTGCTGGTCGCCTGCAGTGGAGCGGGCGGCTCGTCGGGCTCCGGCGGCGGGGACAGCATCAACGTGCTGATGGTCGGCAACCCGCAGATGGAGGACATCGCGAAGCTGACGAAGGACACCTTCACCAAGGACACCGGCATCAAGGTCAACTTCACGATCCTTCCCGAGAACGAGCTGCGGGACAAAGTCACCCAGGACATCGCCACCCAGGCCGGCCAGTACGACGTCGCCACCATCGGCGCCTACGAGGTCCCGATCTGGGAGAAGAACGGCTGGCTGCACGAGCTGGGCTCCTACGCCGACAAGGACGCGAGCTTCGACAAGGCCGACCTGCTGGGGCCAATGGTCACATCGCTGTCCGGCTCGGACGGCAAGCTCTACGCCCTGCCGTTCTACGGCGAGTCCTCGATGCTCATGTACAACAAGGACGTCATGAGCGCGAAGGGCATCACCGTGCCCGAGCATCCGACCTGGCAGCAGGTCGCCGACATCGCGGCCAAGGTCGACGGTGCCGAGCCCGGCATGAAAGGCATCTGCCTGCGCGGTCTGGCCGGCTGGGGCGAGCTGGGGGCGCCGCTGACGACGGTGGTCAACACCTTCGGCGGCACCTGGTTCACCAAGGACTGGAAGGCCCAGGTCAACAGCCCCGCGTTCAAGAAGGCCACCGGCTTCTACGTCGACCTGGTCAGGAAGCACGGTGAGGCGGGCGCCCCGCAGGCCGGGTTCACCGAGTGCCTGAACGCGCTGAGCCAGAAGAAGGTCGCCATGTGGTACGACGCGACCAGCGCCGCCGGTTCGCTGGAGGACCCCAGCTCCAGCAAGATCGCCGGGCATGTCGGGTACGCGTACGCGCCGACCGTCGAGACCAAGAGCAGCGGCTGGCTGTGGGCCTGGGCGTGGGCGATGCCGAAGACCACCAAGAGTGCCGACGCGGCCTCGAAGTTCATGCTGTGGGCGTCCAGCAAGGAGTACGAGAAGCTGGTCGGCGAGAAGCTCGGCTGGTCCCGTGTCCCGGCCGGCAAGCGGGCCAGCACCTATGAGATCCCGCAGTACCAGAAGGCCGCCGGGTCGTTCGGCGACATCACCCTGAAGTCGATCGAGCAGGCCGACCCGGCCAACCCGGGCGTCCAGCCCCGGCCGACCGTGGGCGTGCAGTACGTGGCCATCCCCGAGTTCCAGGACCTGGGCACCAAGGTCACCCAGGAGATCTCCGCCGCCATCGCCGGCAAGACCAGCGTGGACAAGGCGCTCGACGACGGACAGAAGCTCGCCGAGGACGTCGCCAAGAACTACCAGCAATGACCTCGTCGCCCGGCCGACCTCCGCGCCGGCCGGGCACCGCTTCCCCCACCCCCGCCGTCACCGGCAGAGGAATCCTCATGACCACGCTCACCGCCCCATCCACGACAGCACCACCCCCCAGCCGCCCGCGCACGTCCACCGGCGTCAGCAGATGGAAGCGCCGTGCCCCGCTCCTGCCGGCACTCGTGTTCACCGTCGTCGTCACGCAGCTGCCCTTCGTGGCCACGCTCGTGATCTCCACCTTCCAGTGGAACATCCTCAAGCCGGGCGAACGGCACTTCGTCGGCCTGTCCAACTTCACCTTCGTCTTCACCGACGAACGACTGCGCACCGCGGTCCTGAACACCGTCGTCCTCACCGCGTCCGTGGTGCTCATCAGCGTGCTCCTCGGCCTCGGTCTGGCCATGCTGCTCGACCGCCGGTTCACCGGCCGCGGCCTGGCCCGCACCCTGCTCATCGCACCGTTCCTCGTCATGCCGGTCGCGGCCGCCCTGCTGTGGAAGCACGCCATCTACAACCCCGACTACGGCCTGCTCAACGGCACCCTCAACGCCGTATGGCGGCTCTTCGGCGCGGACAACGGTCCGACGGTCGACTGGATTTCGTCGTATCCCATGCCCGCCGTCGTGGTCTCGCTGGTGTGGCAGTGGACGCCGTTCATGATGCTGATCCTGCTGGCCGGCCTGCAGGCCCAGCCCGGCGACGTCCTGGAGGCGGCCCGCGTCGACGGGGCGTCGGCGATGCAGACCTTCCGGCACATCACGCTGCCGCACCTGCGCCAGTACATCGAACTGGGCATCCTGCTCGGCACGATCTACGTCGTGCAGACCTTCGACGCGGTCTACACCATCACCCAGGGCGGCCCCGGCTCCCAGACCACCAACCTGCCCTACGAGATCTACCTGACCATGTTCCGCAAATACGAGTACGGCCAGGCGGCCGCCGCCGGGGTCGTCGTCGTCCTCGGCTCGATCGTCATCGCGACCTTCGCCCTGCGCACCATCGCGTCACTGTTCCGCGAGGAGGTGTCCCGATGACCGCACGACTGTCCCCCTTGTGGACCTTCGTCGCCTGGCTCGCCACCCTCGTGTTCTTCGCCCCGGTGGCCTGGATGGCACTCACCTCCTTCCACCAGGAGGCCGACGCCGCGACCAATCCCCCGTCCCTCTTCGCCCCGGTCACCTTCGACCAGTACAAGCTCCTGTTCAGCCGGGACATCACCCCCTTCCTCCTCAACTCGGCCATGGCCAGCGTCATTTCGACGCTGCTGGTCCTCGCCCTGGCGGTGCCTACGGCCTACGCGCTGTCCATCAAGCCGGTCAAGAAGTGGACCGACGTGATGTTCTTCTTCCTGTCCACCAAGTTCCTGCCCGCCATCGCGGCCCTGCTGCCGGTGTACCTGATCGTCAAGGACGCCGGAATGCTCGACAACGTCTGGACACTGATCGTCCTCTACACCGCCATGAACCTCCCCATCGCGGTCTGGATGATGCGCTCCTTCCTCGCCGAGGTACCCAAGGAGATCCTCGAAGCCGCCGAGGTCGACGGCGCGGGCCTCCCCACCGTGCTCTGGCGGATCGTCGCACCGGTCGCCATGCCCGGCCTCGCCGCCACCTCGCTGATCTGCTTCATCTTCAGCTGGAACGAGTTCATGTTCGCCGTCAACCTCACCGCGACCAAGGCGTCCACCGCGCCGGTCTTCCTGGTCGGCTTCATCACCAACGAGGGCCTCTTCCTCGCCCGGCTCTGCGCCGCCGCCACGCTGGTTTCCCTGCCGGTCCTCATCGCCGGTTTCGCCGCCCAGGACAAACTGGTCCGCGGCCTGTCCCTAGGAGCAGTCAAGTGAAAGCCGCTGTCATCGAAGCCCCCGGCAAGGTCACCGTCACCACGGTGCCCGACCCCACTCCCGGGCCCCGCGAGGTCGTGGTCGAGGTGGCGGCCTGCGGGCTGTGCGGCACCGATCTGCACATCCTCCAGGGCGAGTTCGCACCTACACTGCCGGTCGTGCCGGGCCACGAGTTCGCCGGCGAGGTCGTGGGTCTGGGCAGCGAGGTCACCGAACTCGCGATCGGCGACCGGGTCGCCGTGGACCCCTCGCTGTACTGCAACGAGTGCCGCTACTGCCGAGTCGGCCGCAACAACCTCTGCGACCGCTGGCGGGCGATCGGGGTGACCGTGGCGGGTGGCGCCGCCGAGTACGCCGTGGCGCCCGTCGCCAACTGCGTACGGCTGCCCGACCATGTGGCCGTCCAGGACGCGGCCCTCATCGAGCCACTGTCCTGCGCCGTGCGCGGCTACGACGTGCTCAACAGCAGGATCGGCTCCCATGTGCTGATCTACGGCAGCGGGACCATGGGCCTGATGATGCTGGAGCTGGCCAAGCGCACCGGGGCCTCCTCGGTGGACGTCGTCGACGTCAACCCGGAACGGCTGGCGACGGCGGAGAAGCTGGGCTGTTCCCAAGCGGCCCTCTCGGCCGCGGAGTTGGGGCGTCCGGCCGGCTGGGACGTGGTGATCGACGCGACCGGCAACGCCGCCGCCATCCAGGACGGTCTGGAGCGGGTCGCCAAGGCCGGCACGTTCCTTCAGTTCGGGGTCTCCGACTACGCGACGACGGCCACCATCTCGCCGTACCGCATCTACAACCAGGAGATCACCATCACCGGCTCCATGGCGGTGCTGCACAGCTACGAGCGGGCGGCGGAGCTGTTCGCCACCGGGGTACTCGATCCGCAGGTGTTCATCAGCCATCGGCTGCCGCTGGCCCAGTACCCGCAGGCGCTGGAACAGTTCGCGGCCGGCCAGGGACGAAAGATCGTCGTACTGCCCTGACAGTCAACGCAGCAGCGATTTGCCGATGATCTCCTTCATGATCTCGGTGGTACCCGCGAACAGTGTGCCGGCGCGGGTGTCGACGAAGTCCTTGGCGATCGGGTACTCCGTCATGTAGCCGTATCCGCCGTGCAGTTGCAGGCAGCGGGAGACGAGGTGCTGCTGGCGTTCGGTCACCCACCATTTGGCCATGGCGGCCTCGGTGTCCGTCAGGCGGCCGGCGGCGAGTTCGCCGACGCAGCGGTCCGTGAAGGTCTGGGCGATCTCCGCCTCGGTCGCCAGTTCGGCCAGGGTGAAGCGGGTTGCCTGGAGGGATGAGAGCGGGCGTCCGAAGACGACGCGGTCCCGGGTGTAGGCGATGGTCTCGCCCAGGACACGCCGCATGGTGGCGGCGGCCATCACGGTGACACTGAGGCGCTCCTGGGGGAGGTTGCGCTTGAGGTATGCCATGCCGCCCCCTTCCTCACCGAGCAGGTTCGCTGCCGGTACGACGACGTCGGTGAAGAACAGTTCCGCGGTGTCCTGGGCGGACAGGCCGAGCTTGTCGAGCTTGCGGCCGCGTTCGAACCCGGGCATGCCCCGCTCCACCACCAGGAGACTGAGTCCGTCCCGGCCGTCGTCGGCAGCCGTGCGGGCGACCACGATCACCAGGTCGGCGAGGATGCCGTTGCTGATGAAGGTCTTCGTGCCGTTCAGCAGGTATCCGTCCGCCCGCCGTTCGGCACACGTACGGATACCCCGCAGATCGCTGCCGGCGCCGGGCTCGGTCATGGCGATGGCCGCGACCAGGCTGCCGTCGGCGAGCCCGGGCATCCAGCGTGCCTTCTGCTCGGGGGTGGCCAGTTCCCGGAAGTACGGGGCGATCAGGTCGGTGAAACCGTTGAGGTTCATGGAGACCGAGGTGGCACCCGCGCGGCACAGTTCCTCGATGAGAACCGCGTTGTAGCGGAAGTCGTCCACGCCGCTGCCGCCGTACTCCTCCTCGACACCCAGCCCGAGCAGTCCCGCGGCGCCCGCGGCCCGGTACAGCGACCGGTCGACTTCGCCCGCGGCCTCCCATGCGGCGAGGTGCGGAGTGACCTCCTTGGCGACGAAAGCCCGGGCCATGGCGCGGAAGTCCTCATGGTCCGTGTCGTAGAGATCGCGCTTCATACGGGATGTCTCTCCTCGATCGTGCGTCGGCCACTGCGCCCGGAAGCCAGAGTATGTCGGTTCCAGAGCGATCGGAAGCCATCCGACATAAATCTGGCGAGGGCGAGGCCGCGTCCCGGGCGAGAATGGGACGCGAAGTCCGTAGGACGAGAGGCGAGTGAGGAGACCGCGCGTGGACCTGCCGCAGGACGAGGCGAAGAACAGCACCCAACTGCTGATCCTGGCCGTCTACGGGCACTACTCACGGCTGCTGCGGGGCTGGTCCTCGGTGGCCGACCTGATCACGCTCATGGAGCGGCTGGGAGTGCCGGCTCAGGCGACACGCTCGGCCGTGACCCGGATGACGCGCCGCGACCTGCTGGCCCCGCAACGAAACGGGACGGTGCGCGGATACACCGCGACCGCCAAGGCGCGGCTCATCTTCGAGGAGGGCGACGAAGTCGTCTACGCCCCGCTGAAGCCGGCCCGGTTGGAGGACGGCTGGGTCATCGTCTCGTTCTCCGTACCCGAAGCCGAGCGGGAGAAGCGGTACACCCTGCGCAAACGACTCGTCTGGCTCGGCATGGGCCAGCTCGACAGCGGACTGTGGATCGCTCCCGCCCGTGTCCTTCCCACTGTTCTGAAATGGGTGCGCCGGCTCGGCCTGGAACAGTACGTCGACGCCTTCACCGCGCACCACGAAGGTCTCGGCGACACCGCCACGCTCGTCCGCCGCGCCTGGAACCTCGAAGAACTCGCCGCCTCGTACGACAAGTACCTGCGCTCATGGTCCCCGGTGCTGGCCTCCGTCCGGGAGGCGGGCGGCATCGCCGAACCCGGCGAAGCCTTCGCGGTCTACACCCTGGCCCTCGAGCAGTGGATGCGTTTCCCCTACCTGGACCCGGGCCTGCCGGAACAGCTGCTGCCGACGGGCTGGCACGGCGAAGCCGCCCAGGAACTCGCCCATGAACTCAGGGAACTCCTCGAGACCCAGGCCTTCGAGTACGTCGCCTCCACGGTCGGAGGAGCCTCCAGGGCCGGAGGAACCTCCACGGTCGGCGGAGCCCCTGCCGAGCGCTGACGCGCCGGTGATGCTCAGGAGCCTTCCAGAGGCGTCGTCTCCAGCAGTGCGGCGGCCACCTGACGGGCGGGCCGGGTCGTCCGCTCCGCTATGCGCCGGAAGGTCTCTTCCGCCGACCGGGCCGGCCAGTCGGACGGCAGGTGCCGGGCGGGCAGCCGGGGATCCGCGCGGATGGCGCCCAGCCACTCCGCGACCAGGCACAGATGGGTGGCCAGCGGATCGACGGACGGACCGTCGAGGTGGGCGATCCAGCGCTTCCCGAAGGCCGTGTAGCGGGCGGCGATCGTCTCCAGGTCCCAGGTGTCGCGGATCATCACGTCGATGTCGGTGGCGGCGTCGGCGCGGGCGTGGAAGATCTTGACGTGGGCGGCGATGCCGAGTTCGGCGACGATCTCGGAGAGGTCGACGTCGCCCGGCGCGATCCACAGGCCGCTGTAGAGGGGGCCGAAGCCGGTCCACGTGAGCCGGGAGCGCAGGTCGTGGCGCTGGCGCTGCCAGGCTTCGGGGAGTGAGAACCCGAGCAGGGTCCAGGTTCCGTTCCAGTCGTCGTTGACCGCGCTGGTGTGCCAGACGCGGGTGCGGCCGTTGTGGAGGATCTGCGTCGCGTGCGGGGTGAGACCGAAGTACATGCGCCGCCCCTGCCGCTGACGTTGCAGCAGGCCGCGGTTCACCATGCGGGTCAGCGTGGAGCGGACGGCGTGCTCCCCGACTCCCACGCGGCCGAGGACGTCGATGACGCTGCCCGAGTACACGCACAGCGGGCCCTCTTCCAGGACGTGGTCGCCGAAGAAGGCGAGCAGCAGCGACTGAGGACGAAGGTGCGGGCCGGCCGGCGAGGCCGGAGCGGTACCGGTGGACCCGTCGTCCACATCGGAGGAGTTCACCCGGGACTTCATGAGGCGGACATCTCTTTCGTCCGGGGGCATGACACCGCGAAGGTAGGCATGTAGATTGCCGCCGTCAAGAAGATGCACAACATCTCGACCGAGGGGCGTCGCGGCCCGCAGGCCGCCCCGAACGGCCACCAACGCCGCCGACGCGGCACCCCATTGACGACTCCACAACGACGGCATAGCGTCCGCCCAACTCGCTCAATTCGGCACATAAGTGCACAAAGCGAATCCCCCTCTCATCCACCTCTTCGTCAGGAGGAGCCCTATGCGACGGCGCATTCTCGGGCTTGCGACAGCAGTGATCACGGCCGCCGGTGCGGCCGGATGCGGGTCGTCGTCCGCCGACGCCGGCGGTTCATCGGCCTCGGGCAGCGGCAAGACCACCCAGGTCAAGGTCGGCATCGTTCCGATCGTCGATGTGGCACCGCTCTATCTGGGCCAGAAGAAGGGCTTCTTCAGCAGCCGCGGCATCGATCTGAAGATGGAGAGCGCCCAGGGCGGCGCCGCGATCATCCCGGGTGTGGTGAGCGGTCAGTTCCAGTTCGGGTTCAGCAACACCACCTCGCTGATGATCGCCCAGACCAAGGGAGTCCCGGTGACGTCGGTGACCAACGGGTCGGCCACCACCGGCAACACCACGACGGACGTCAGCGGCGTGGCCGTCAAGAAGGACAGCCCGATCAAGTCGGCCAAGGACCTCGCCGGGAAGACGGTGGCCGTCAACACCCTGCAGAACATCGGTGACACCACCGTGCGTGAGGCGATCCGCAAGGACGGCGGCGACCCCTCGAAGGTGAAGTTCGCCGAACTGGCCTTCGACCAGATGCCCGCCGCCCTCGACAGCGGCCAGGTGGACGCGGCCTGGATGGCCGAGCCGGCCCTGACGATCGCCAAGTCCCAGGGCGCCCGGGTCGTGTCCTCGCCGTTCGCCGAGACCGACCCCAAGCTCACGCTGACGGCCTACTTCACCTCGGCCCAGGTGGCGCAGAAGAACCCCGACCTGGTGAAGAAGTTCGCCGAGGCGATGACCGAGTCGCAGGCCTACGCCTCCGCACACCCGGACGAGGCACGCCAGATCCTCACCACCTACACCAAGATCGACGGCGAGGTGCTGAAGAACCTGACGCTGCCGTCCTGGCCCGCCGCGTACGACATGGCCTCCCTGGAGAAGCTGGCCTCGCTCGGTGAGCAGGACGGCCTGTTCGACGGCAAGAAGCCCGACCTGAAGGCGCTGTTCCAGTGACACCGTCGGCCATCGCGTCCGTGAAGACGCAGACCGCCGGGACCGGCACCGGTCCCGGCGGGGCTCCCGCCCGGCACGGGCCCGCCACCGTCACCGCGCTGCGCGGCCTCGCCGGTCTGGCCGCTCTGGTGGCGGTCCTGGAGGTACTCCCCCACACCGGTGCGGTGTCGGCCGACTACCTTCCGCCCGCTTCGGAGATCGGCCGCACGCTGTGGCAACTGCTCGCCGAGAGCGCGTTCTGGACGGCGCTCGGCGACACCCTGACCGGGTGGGGTCTGGGCACGGCGATCGCGGTCGTGGCCGGGGTGGTGGCCGGGGTGGTGATCGGCTCCGTTCCCGTTTTGCGCGCGGTGACCGCCTCCACCATCGAGTTCCTGCGCCCCATCCCCTCGGTGGCGCTGATCCCGGTGGCGGTGCTGCTCTACGGCACCGAACTGGAGTCGACGCTGCTGCTGGTGGTGTACGCCTCCTTCTGGCAGGTGCTCGTCCAGGTACTGGCCGGCACGCAGGACGTCGACCCGGTCGCGGACGACACCGCCCGCAGCTATCAGCTCGGCAGATGGGGGCGGATGCGGTACGTCCTGTGGCCCACCGCGCTGCCGTATGTGATGACGGGCGTACGGCTGGCGTCCGCCGTGGCGCTGGTCCTCGCGATCACCGCCGAACTCGTCATCGGCTCACCCGGCCTGGGCCACGAGATCGCCGTCGCGCAGAACTCCGGCGCCGTACCACGGGTGTACGCCCTGGTGCTGGTCACCGGGTTGCTCGGAGTGGCGATCAACCTGGTGGCGCGGGCCGTGGAACGGCGGGCGCTGCACTGGCACCAGTCCCTGCGCACGGAGGGATGATCCGATGACCGTCCTCACTGTGGGCCGTCGTGCCCTGCTCGTGCTGGGCCTGCCCGCGGTCCTGTTCGCCGTGTGGTGGTTCGCCACCGCCGGCAGCACCGACTTCTACTTCCCCCCGCTCTCCGTCATCCTGCGGAAGTTCGGGGAGGTCTGGGCGGGCGACCGGCTGACGTCCGACGTCCTGCCCAGCCTGCTCCGGCTGACCGTGGGCTACCTCCTCGCCGTCGTGATCGGCGTCGGACTCGGTCTCGTCGTCGGCACGCACCGCGTCGTACGGGACGTCCTGGAGCCGGTGCTGGAGCTCTTCCGCGCCATCCCGCCGCCGGTGCTGGTCCCCGTGATCATGCTGTTCGCGGGCATCGGCGACACCATGAAGGTCCTGGTCATCGTCAGCGGCTGTGTCTGGCCGATCCTGCTCAACACGGTCGAGGGCGTACGTGCCGTGGACGAGGTGCTGAGCGACACCTGCCGCTCCTACGGCATCACCGGCCCCGCCCGCCTGTGGCACCTCGTGCTGCGCTCGGCGAGCCCGCAGATCGTCACGGGTGTCCGGCAGTCGCTGTCGATCGGGATCATCCTCATGGTCATCAGCGAGATGTTCGCCGCCAGCAACGGACTGGGCTTCACCATCGTGCAGTTCCAGCGCACCTTCGCCATCCCCGAGATGTGGAGCGGCGTCCTGCTGCTCGGCCTGCTCGGTTTCGTCCTCTCCCTGCTCTTCCGCCTCGCCGAGAACCGCGTCCTGGCCTGGTACCACGGCCTGCGCCGCGCCCAGCGCGACACCTGACCGGCCGCCCCGGTCCGCCCATGAAGGAGACGTCGATGCTCGACGTACGCAACCTGCAGAAGACCTACACCGGCCGGAACCGCACCGTCGAGGCACTGCGCAGTCTCAGCTTCCACCTCGACGCCGGTGAACTGGTGTGCCTGGTCGGCCCGTCCGGGTGCGGCAAGACGACCCTGCTCAAGTGCATGGCCGGGCTGCTCACGCCCACCGGCGGCGAAGTGCGCCTGGACGGGCGGCCGGTCAGCGGGCCCCCGGCCGGCATGGCGGTGGTCTTCCAGGAGTACGGCCGCTCCCTGTTCGCCTGGATGAACGTGCGCGACAACGTCGCCCTTCCGCTGCGCCGCAAGAAGCTCGGCAAGGCCCGCGAGCGGGAACTCGTCGACCACGCCCTGGAGGTGGTCGGCCTGGCCGACGCCCACCACGCCTACCCCTGGCAGCTCTCCGGCGGCATGCAGCAGCGCGTCGCCATCGCCCGCGCCGTCGCCTACGAGCCGAAGGTGCTGCTCATGGACGAGCCCTTCGCGGCGGTCGACGCGCAGACCCGGGCAGATCTGGAGGACCTCATCCGCCGTCTGTGGCGCGAACTAGGGGTCACGGTCCTGTTCGTCACCCACGACATCGACGAGGCGGTCTATCTCGGCCAGCGCACGATCATCCTGTCCAAGTCGCCGACCGTGGTCCAGGAGGACCTGACCATCGACCTGCCCGACGAGCGCGACCAGTTGCACACCCGCTCCAGCACCCGCTTCGGCGAACTGCGCGCGCACGTCTACGAACAGATCCAGCGGGCCAAGCACCACAGCGGCGACACGGCGGCCTCCGTCGCGAGCGGGGCACGTGCCGCCACCGCGGCCCCGCATCTCTGACCAGCCCTCTAGCCGGGGTCTCCCGGTTCCGGTTTCGGGTCCGGTTTCGGGTCCGGTTTCGGGTCCGGTTTCGGGTCCGGTTTCGGGTCCGGTTTCGGGTCCGGTTTCGGGTCCGGTTTCGGGTCCGGCAGGAGTCGGGCGGAATCCACGGTGAACCCGACCGCGGCCCCGCCGCCGCGTCGGGTTCTCGCGAAGACGGTGCCGCCGTGGGCCTCGGCGACGTACCGGACGATGGCCAGGCCGAGCCCGGAACCGGGCAGGCCGCGGGCGGTGTCGGCGCGGTAGAAGCGGTCGAAGACGCGCTCGGAGTCGTCGGCGCGGATACCCGGCCCACGGTCGCGGACGGTGATCACTCCCCGGTGGATCCGCACCTCGATCGGCTCGTCGCGGTCGGATCCGGAGTCGAACTTGGCCGCGTTCTCGAGCAGGTTGCCCACCGCGCGTTCGAGTCCCTGACGGCGGCCCCGCACCACGCAGTCGTCCGTGTCGCACAGGACCAGTCGGCCCGTGCGCCGGTACACGCGCCGCGCGGCGCTCCGGGCAACCGCCGCCAGTGCGACGGGTTCCTCGGCTTCGGCTCGGCCCCGGGCCAGGGCGAGTTCGACGAGTTCGTCGACCAGGTGGCCGAGTTCGCGTGTCTCGCCGTCGACGTCGTCGAGGAGCCTCTCGCGCGCGTCCGGGGAGAGATCAGCGACGCGGCGCAGCACCTCCGCGTTGGCGCGCAGGCTCGTCAGCGGGGTCCGTAGCTCGTGGGCGGCGTCCTGCACCAGCCTTTCCTGGGCCTCGCGGGCGACGGCGAGGCGGGCGAGCATCCGGCTGAACGAAGCCGAGAGCCGGCCGACCTCGTCGCGTCCGCCCTCCAGGCCGGACCCGTCGACGTGCCCTTCGACGCTGACCTCTTCGGCGACCGCGGCCAGCCGTACCAGGCGCCGGGTGATGCGCCGCGCGAGCAGCCATCCGGCACCCGCCGCGGCCAGCAGGACCGCGAGACTGACGCCGGCGATCTCCCGTGCCATGCCGCCCAGCACGTACTGCGTCTGGTCGACCGGTACGGCCACCTGAAGGGCGCCGCGGTCCCCGCCGAGCGCGGTGGTCAGCTGCCGGTAGGTACGGCCGTCGACGACCACCTCGGTGGTGCGCGACTGCCCGTACGCGCCGGAGCCGGCGAGGTCGCGGGAGGTGTCGGACACCGGCAGCGGGACGCGCGGGCCGCCGAGGTGGCTGGACCTGCCGTCCCGGTCCACGGCCCGCACGACCGGCTGCCACTCCTCCTCGTCGCCCGGGCCCGGCCGGTCCGGGCCGGGGAAGAGGTCCGGCCCCGCTGTGAACGACGCGGAGCCGGCCGGGACCCGGTCCGCGTCCTGTGCCGCAGCGACCGTGGTCGACCGCAGGAACCGGTCGACCTCGGCGATGACGCGGTCGGAAGCGGCACGATAGCTCAGCAGCCCCACCAGGACCGCCACCACGGCGCCGACGACGGCGAAGGCGAGAGCGAGCCGCGAGCGCAGACTCATGGCCGCCGCGCCGCGTAGCCCACGCCACGCACCGTGCGGATCAGGTCGGGCGCGCCGGCGTCGGACAGTTTGCGCCGCAGATAGCCGACGTAGCCGGCCAGGTTCTTGGCGTCCGTGCCGGGATCCCGGCCCCAGACCTGCCGGTAGACGGTCGCGTGGTCCAGGACGATGCCCTCGTTGCGCACCAGAAGCTCCAGCAGGTCGAACTCCGTTCTCGACAGCTGCAGTTCCTCGTCGGCCCACCAGGCGCGCCGGGCGGCGGGGTCGACTCGCAGCGACGCGATCCGCAGCGGCGCACCGGCCCCGCTCCGCTCTCCCGCCCCCGGGGTCAGTTCGGCTCGGCGCAGCAACGCCCTCAGCCGGGCGAGCAGTTCACGCACCGAGAACGGTTTGGGCAGATAGTCGTCGGCGCCGGCGTCCAGGCCGGCGACCCGGTCCGAGGTCCCGTCGCGGGCGGTGAGCAGCAGCATCGGGGTGCGGTCGCCGTCGGCGCGCAGCACGCGGCAGACGGCCAGTCCGTCGACGTGGGGCATCATCACGTCGACCACCAGGGCGTCGAAGGAGCCCCGGCGGAGCCGGGTCAGCGTCTCCACACCGTCGGCGGCGGTGACGACGTCGTACCCCTCCAACTCCAGCGCCCGCGCGAGGGATTCGCGGATCGCGCGATCGTCGTCGGCTATGAGGACACGGTTCGGCACCTCCACATGATGGCCCACCGTCCCTGCGCGGTTTCGGCCATGCGCGGTGGCGATTCGGACTTTGCCCAATTCCGGAACGGCTCCGGACCGGTTCTGATGCAGCGCGCCCAGCATGAGTACCCCTGACACACACCCCACAGGAGTCCCATGTCCCCCCTCATCCCCGCACACTGGTCCCGGCAGGCACGCGTACGCCGCGGTGTGATCGTCCTCGCCGCGTGTCTCAGCCTCGGCGTCGCCGGCTGCGCCGCCGACGCGACCACGCGCTCCACCTCCTCGGCGGCCCTCACGACGGGGAGGAGTTCGGCGGCGAAGGCGGTCTCCGGCGTCGGCGGCGCGAACACCGCCGAGGTCGTCGCCGCGGCCGACGCGTTCCTCGCGACGCTGTCCGACGAGCAGAAGGACACCGTCCTGTACGACTTCGACGACGCGGCGAAGAAGACCGGCTGGTCGAACTTCCCGATCCCCGTGGTGACGCGCAACGGTCTCAAGCTGGGCGACCTCACCGAGGCGCAGGACGCCGCGGTGATGAAGCTCATGGCGGCCGCGCTGAGCAAGCAGGGATACAAGGAGCTCGTCGAGATCCGCAAGGCCGACGACTACCTCGGCTCGCTGCCGGGCGCCGGCAACGGGCGCGTCCACTTCGGCTCGGAGTGGTACTACATCTCCTTCTTCGGCGAACCCAGCAGGACCGGACAGTTCACGCTTCAGTACGGCGGCCACCACGCGGCGTACAACATCACCTACGCCGGCAGAAACGTGAGCATCTCCCCCACCCTGACCGCGGTGGAGCCGATGGAGTTCGACTGGGAGGAGATGTTCTACGCCCCCTTGGCGGACAAGCGGACCGGCACCATCGGAGCCATCCAGTCACTGACGGAGACCGAGCTGGCCGCGGCGGAGATCGACGGCAGCTTCGACGACCTGCTGCTCGGCCCCCGCCACGACGGCCCCTTCCCCGAGCCCGAGGGCGTCCTCGTCTCCGACCTCACCAGGAAGCAGCAGGCCAAGGTGACGGCGATGCTCAAGGCGTGGATCGACGACCTGGACGAAAGGGCCGCGGCGCGCCTCCTCGCCAAGTACGTCTCCGAGTACGACGAGACCTACCTCGGCTGGAGCGGCGGCACGACGCTCGACAACACGCAGACGTACGTACGCCTCGACGGTCCGTCCGCCTGGATCGAGTTCTCCAACCAGCCCGGCCCCGAGACCGGCGGCGTCCACCAGCACACCATCTTCCGGGACGAGACCGCCGACTACGGCTGGGAATGACCGGACCGGGGCCTGCCAAGTGAAGCGTCTCCTGTCCGCGTTCCTGATCGCGGCACTCCTGCTGGCCGGCGGCCTCGCGTCGCCGGCCGGCGCCCATCCGATGAGCACCTCGGCCGTCCTCCTCGACATCGGCGACGACCGCGTCGAGGGGGAGGTGCAACTGCCCGTCGACCGTCTCGCCGTGGCCGTGCACCGCGATCTCACCCGCGAGAGCGTGCTCGGCGCCGACCGGACCTTCCTGAAGGAGTACACGGCCGGGCACATCAGCGCCGTCGGCGAGGACGACCGGCCCTGGGCCGTCACCCTCGGCACGGGAGCGGTCCGTACGGTCGACGGGACGCCGCACCTCGTCTACCCACTGGAGATCCGTCCGCCCGACGGGCGGATCACCGACTTCGACCTGCGCTACGACGTCGTCGTCGAGGAGCTGCTGACCCACAACGTCATCGTCACCGTCCGCCACGACTTCAACCGTGGCATCCTCAGGACCGACGACGCCCAGACCCTCGGGATCTTCGACTACACGACCAAGAGCCTCCGGGTACCGGCGGGTGAGGGCTCGTGGCTGCGGGGCTTCGCCACCACGGCGGGCCTGGGCATCGAGCACGTCGGCGAGGGTGCCGATCATCTGCTGTTCCTGCTCATGCTGCTCATCCCCGCCCCGCTGGTGGCCACCGGGGGCCGGTGGCACACCGCCCCGTCACCCCGGCGCGCCGCCCGCCGCGTCGTGCACGTCGTGACCGCGTTCGCCGTCGGTCATTCGCTCACGCTCGCGCTTGCGGCCACGGGAGTGATCGACCTGCCGACCCGGCCGGTCGAGACGCTGATCGCCTTCTCGATCGCGGTCTCCGCGGCCCATGCCGTGCGGCCGCTGGTGGCCCGTGGCGAGGTGATCGTCGCGAGCGGTTTCGGGCTCGTCCACGGGTTGGCCTTCGCCTCGCTCATCGGCGACCTCGGACTCGACCGCGGATCGCTGGTGACCACGCTGCTGGGCTTCAACCTGGGCATCGAACTGACCCAACTGCTCGTGGTCGCGCTGATGATGCCGTCGCTGCTCGTCATGGCCCGCACCACCCTCTACCCCGCGTTCCGCATCGGCGTGGCGGTGGTCGGCCTCGTGTTCTCGATCTCCTGGATGCTCGAACGTGCCACGCTGACGTCGTCCGACCCCTTCGAGGGCATCCAGACGTGGCTGGTCGGGCACCCGCTGCTCGTCGCCGTGACGGTCGCGGCGCTGGCCGCCGTCGCCCGACTCAAGGGAAATCGGCTCGGGGCGTCGGCGGAGCGGATGGCGGGGGGCGGCGCATGGCGTCCCAGTATCGGATTCGTGCCGACTACGACGCTCGCACGAGCGTCGTCCACCATGCGTACTCGCCTGCCATCGCTGACGCGGCGCTGCGGGCGGGACGCTTCGTCACGCCGTTCTCGTTCCACCGGATGACATGGATCAAGCCCTCGTTCCTGTGGCTGATGCACCGCAGCAACTGGGCCCGCAAAGCCGGTCAGGAGCGGGGTCTCGCGGTACGGCGCGCTGTTCGGGCCGGCCAGGCCCCCGTGCTCCATCACCAGCGTGCCGGCGGGCAGACCGGGTTGCGGTCGAGGACGCGTTCGTAGACGTCCAGGAGGACGCGGACCGCCCGGTCGCCATTCGCCCTCGGGGGGTGACAGCGGCCCGCTGCAGGTCGTGCACCACGGTGCGCGAACTCACCAGGCCCGTCAAGGCCGTTCGGGGCCGGGGACACGGCGGTCATCGTCTTCTCCCTTCGCCGGCTCGGGAACTACTCCGTCACCGCGTACAGGTTGCCGTCCCCGGTGCCGACGTAGACCACCCGTCGGCCACCGCGGGCGACGAGGACACGATGCTGCCGGTGGGGAACTTCCAGCGTTGTTTGCCGCTGGCGGTGTCCACCGCGTACAGAGCGCCGTCGTTGCTGCCGACGCAGACCACTCCGTCGGCCACCGTCGGCGACGTAAGCCGACGATCGCGGACGGCGAACTTCCAGCGTTGTTCACCGGTGGCGGTGTCCACCGCGTACAGAGCGCCGTCACCGCTGCCGACGCAGACCACCCCGTCGGCCACCGCCGACGATGAGTACACCGCGTCGCCGGTGGGGAACTTCCACCGCTGCCTGCCGGTGGCGGAGTCCACCGCGTACAGATTGCCGTCCGGGCTCCCGGCGTAGACCACCCCGTCGGCGACGGCCGGAGACGAGAGCGTCTTCTTGCCGGTGGGGAACTTCCAGCGTTGTTCACCGGTGGCGGAGTCCACCGCGTACAGAGCGCCGTCGTCGCCGCCGACGTAGACCGCCTCCTCGGCCACCGCCGGCGAGGTGTGGGTGGTGAGGCGGGCCGGGAACTTCCACCGTTGCCTGCCGGTGGCGGTGTCCACCGCGTACAGAGCGCCGTCACCGCTGCCGACGCAGACCACTCCCGCGGCCACAGCCGCCACCGTGTGCACGGCGTCGCCGGTGGGGAACTTCCACCGGCGCTTGCCCGTGACGGCGTCCACCGCGTGCAGGGTGCCGTCCGCGCCGCCGATGTAGACCACTCCCGCAGCCACAGCCGGCGACAAGCTGTCGGCGCTGCCGGTGGAGGACTTCCACCGCTGCTTTCCGGTGGCGGTGTCCACCGCGTACAGGTCGCCACGAACGTTGATGTACACCGCCCCGGCGGCGACGGCAGGCGACGCGTGCACGCCGAGGCTGGTGTGGAACTTCCAACGTTGCTTGCCGGACGGGGCGGTGAGTGTGGGGTCCGAGTCGGGTTCCGCGGACGAGGAGCCGCCGTCACCGCTCTTCCAGCCGGCGTAGCCGAGTCCCGCGACGGTGGCGCCTCCGAGGCCGAGCAGGGCCCGTCTTCGGGTGATCCCCGCAGGGCGTCCCGCGGCGTTCGCGGGCGATCGGGGCGGGAGCCGCTCGCCGCGCGGCGGGAGGACGAAGCCGCCCCGCGCCCTCAGCCGGGTCGATGCCGGGCGGACTGACGGGCCGGCACCGCGATCTGCGGGCACCGGGTCCGCCGGTACCGGGTCCGCCGGCGCCGAGACCGTGGGCCCCGGGGCGCTGGGCACCGGGTCCGTGGGCGGGGGCTCGGACGTCGCGGGCAATGCGGGTGGTGGCGCCTGGCGCCGGGGCGCGGTGACGGTGCGCGCGTGCACGGTCGCGGCGACCGGTTCGGGGAGCCAGCCGGGCTGGGTGGGGGTGCGGGCGACGGGCCGCTCGTCGCCCGCGGCCTCGGCCAGTTGGTGCAGCAGGGCGGCCACGGTGGGCCGCTGTTCGGGGGCCTTGGCCAGGCATCGGGCCACCACGGCCCGCAGGGCGGGCGGGAGTTGACGCAGGTCGGGCTCTTCGTACACGACGCGGAAACTCAGGGCGTGGGCCGCGCCCGTCCCGAACGGCCCGGCCCCGGTGGCGGTGAAGGCCAGCACCGCCCCCAGTGAGAAGACATCACTGGCCGGTCCGACGGGCTTGCCGGTCAGCTGCTCGGGGGACATGAACCCCGGCGTGCCCACCACCATGCCGGTCCGGGTCAGCGCGCTGGCCTCGCCGGCCACCGAGATCCCGAAATCGATCACCCGCGGGCCGTCCGCCGCGAGCAGGATGTTCGACGGCTTGAGGTCCCTGTGCACCACGTCCGCCGCGTGGATCGCCTCCAGCGCCTCGGCCAGCCCCGCCCCGAGCGCCAGCACCGGACCCTCGGGCCACGGCCCGTGCGCCGCCACCGCGTCGCCCAACGGAACCCCCGGCACGTACGCCGTCGCCAGCCACGCCGGCGCCCCTTCCGGATCGGCGTCGACCACACCCGCGGTGAACACCCCGTTGACCCGGCGGGCGGCGGCCACCTCTCGAGCGAACCGGCGGCGGAAGTCACCGTCCTCGGCCAGTTCCGCACGCACCACCTTGACCGCCACCGCCCGCCCACCCGGCGAACGCCCCAGGTACACCCGCCCCATCCCGCCCGCGCCCAGCCGCGCCACGATCCGGTACCGCCCCACCTGCTCCGGATCCCCCGCCTCCAGCGCCTCGAACGCCTCCACCGCGAAGCCCCCCTGACTTGCTGTCACCCGGCGCGCCGGGCAGCCGCCCTCGAAGATCCCACATCATCCCCGGCACACCCTTCCTTCGCACTACCGTTCGCCCGATAGCGCCGGAAAAGGGGGCCCCGTCCGGGTCGGACTCAGTGGTCGGGCATGGGGCGGACCGTGAGGATCTGCTGTGCGTGTCCGACCGGGCCGTTGATGTCGTGCAGGACGGTGCTGGTGAGGCCCTGGCCGGTGGGGCCGAACGTGACCGTGGTGTCCAGGCCGGTCCAGTGGCCTTCGGGCCTTCGATGGAGGTGGACGGTGAGGTCGACGTTGGGGAACATCCAGGCGGTGGGCGGCTGTCGTACGGCGATGCCGTTGGCGGTGTCGACGAGGGCGATGTGGGACGCGGCAGGGCTGCTGCGCTCGCCGGCGACGAGGCCGAGGCGAGTGGAGACCCAGGCGGTCGTTCGGCCCGGCTGGGGCGGTGCGAGCGGGCGGACGTCCAGAGAGGCGATGTACCCGCCGGGCCACACCTGCGTCATCGGCCACGGGGTGAGCACCTCGGGAGGGGTGAGCGGGGCGTCGGGGCCGCCGGCGACGGTGGAGGTGTCGAGGCCGGCGAGGTACCAGGCGCGGGCCAGGACCACTGGGCGGTCGGCTATGAGCATCACGGCTTCGATCAGCTCGATGGTGCGGCCGGGGCGGATGGTCTCCACCCGGATCTCGCACTCGTCGAGGGCGAGACGGCCCAGGATGTCGTAGCTGATCCGGGCCAGGACCAGGCCCGTGTCCGGCCGCGCGGCCCGATGACGGTCGATGGCGTGGACGACGAGACCGCCGAGCGGGCTGAAGTGCTGTTCGTCCGGGTCCCAGGCCCCGCCCGCGTGGGTCGTCGGCTTGTAGTGGTGCTCGTCGATGCGCACGTAGTAGCTGTCGGGGACCGGGGTGCCGGTGTTCAACGGACGTTTCTCCTCGGGCTGATCGCAGGGCTGATCACAGGGCTGATCACAGGGTGTTGAGCAGGACGACGTAGAGAGCGGTGCCGACGCCCACGCTCAGGATCGTGCGGCGGCCGAAGGCCAGATGGACGCCGACGGTGACGGCGACCGCGAGCAGTGCGTATCCCGCTCCGTACGGGTCGGTCGTGATGGTGCCGCGCAGGGCTGTCACGGTGAGGATCGCGAGGATGCCGACCGGCATCCACACCGACAGCCGCTGCACGATCACCGAGCCGCGCAGGGTGCGCAGTACCGCGAACGGCAGGGCGCGCAGGGCGAGGGTGATGGTGAAGACGATCGCCAGGACGGCGATGAGGTACGAGGTGCTAGGCATCGGCGGCCTCCTCGGCGGGGCGGGTGGCGGTGAGCGCGTGGCGCACCAGGAGCAGGCCGACGAACAGCAGCAACGCGGTGAACAACGCGAGGCCCGGGGTCAGTACGAGCGCGACCGCGGCGGCGGCGCCGGCGAGCAGGACCGAGGGGAGTTCACGACGGGAGCGGAAGGCGTCCAGGGTGAGCACGGTGAACAGGGCGCACAGGGCGAACTCCAGCCCCTTGACCGGCGCGGGCAGCACGGCGCCGAGTGCGACACCGACCAGGCCGCCGCCGACCCAGTAGGTCTCGCAGGCGAGCTGCATCGCCAGCAGCCGGGGCGCCGAGCGTTCCGCCTCGGGCAGGGAGGCGTTGACGGCGTACGCCTCGTCGATCATCGCGTAGACCGCGTACGCCTTCGCGACCGGGTGCCTGACCAGGTGCAGGGGGAAGGAGAAGGCGTAGAAGACGTGGCGGAAGTTGACCACGAGGACGGTCAGTGCGACGGCGGCCAGTGGGGTGACGGTGGCCATCATGCCCACCAGCAGCAGTTCCAGGGAGCCGGCGAACGCGGCCAGGGACAGGGCGGGAGCCAGCCACCAGGGCAGGCCGGCCTGAATGATCAGCAGGCCCAGGGCGATGCCCAGGGGGAAGATCCCGAGGCCGGCGGAGAAGGAGTCGCGGACTCCGGCGGCGATCTGTCGGCGCCTGCCGGTCGGAGCCGGAGGGGCTTTCGCTGTGCGGGGGAGGACGTACTGCATCTGTTTATCGTCGCGGAAAACGCACGACATATGGTTGCAAAGATTGCTCACCGAACCACCCAGGGTGCAATCTTCTGTCATGGATGCGATCGATCTGGCAATCATTGCCGAGTTGGAGCGGGACGGGCGGCTGACCAATGTCGAGTTGGCACAGCGGGTCGGCCTCACGACCGGGCCGTGCCTGCGGCGTGTCCAGCGGCTGGAGGCCGACGGCGTCATCCGCGGTTACCGGGCCGTCGTCGACCCCGCGGCCGTGAACCGCTCTTTCGAGGTGCTCCTCGACCTCAGCCTCGAAGCCCAGGACTCGGACACGGTGGAACACTTCGAACAGACCCTGGCGCAGGCCGAGGAAGTCCTCGAGCTGAGAAGACTGTTCGGCAGTCCGGACTATTTCGTACGCGTCGCCGTCGCCGACCTGGCCGCCTACGAGAGCTTCCTCAGCCGTCATGTCATGACCATCCCGCGGATCAAGAACATCACCTCGCACTTCACGATGAAGACGGTGAAGACGGCCTGACGACCGGAGAAGGTGAGCGCAATGTCCCTTGCCCCCGACCCCGCGAACCCTCCGGGGACCAGCCGCAGCACATCGGCGACGATCCAACCGAACATCCTGACCTATCTCGTCACGGTCGCCGACGAGCGCGGCATCGATCTGCGACCTCAGCTCGAGCGGGTCGGGCTGGACGAGACGGTCATGCGTTCCGCCGCGCTGAGGGTGTCGTACCGGCAGGGCAGCGCCGTGATCCGTCGTGCACTGGAGCTCACCGGGGACGAACACCTGGGGCTGAAGGTCGGAGCGGCACAGCACCTGACCGCCTGGGGCCTGCTCGGCTTCGCCCTGATGGCCGACGACACCCTGCGGCACGCCATCGAGACGGGAGTGAGGTACCAGAACCTGTCCGGGGCGATGGTGGTGTGGTCGGCCGGCATCGGCGAGGAGGACGGGGCCTTCGTGCTGCGCGCCGACCTCCCGGATCCGGCCACGGACCCGGCGGTCGCCGGCTTCCTGATCGAGGAGGCACTCGCCTCCGTGGTCACCGTGTCCCGGCTGGCCGTCGGTCCGGCCTTCGCGCCCAGAGTGGTGGAGTTCGCCTGTCCTCCACCGCGCCGCAGCGACCCGTACGGTGCCGTGTTCGACTGCCCGGTCCGCTTCGGCGCCCCGGCCAACCGCATGGTCATCGACCCGGTCTGGGCCCGTGCCCGGATGCCCGGCCGGGATCCGGTGACCTACGCGTCGACTCTGGAGCTGCTCGACGCGCAGCTGGCCGCCCGCCGCGGCCAGCAGGATCTGCTGGAGGTACTGGAGATCTCCGTCGCCCAGAGCCTTCCGGTGATCCCCTCGTTCGCCGAGCAGGCACGGCGACACGCGACGAGCGAGCGGACGCTCCGCCGCCGGCTGGCCGGCTGCGGCACGACGTACGAGGCGCTCGTCGAGGGAGTACGCCGGGAACGCGTCGAACAGCTGCTGCTCCGCCCGGAACTGACGCTGCGCGACATCGCCCGCCGGGCGGGATTCTCCGACGAACGCGCCCTGCGCCGCGCGGTACGCCGCTGGCACGGCACCTCCCCGGTCCATCTGCGCGAGCGGATGCGTGCGGACCGCCTCTGAGGCCCGCCTGGAGACCGGGGTCAGCGGGTGCGGATCCAGACCGTCTTCTCCCGGGTCCACTGGTCGAAGGCGTTGGTGGACTTCTCCACGCCACCGAATCCGGACTGCTTCCAGCCGCCGAAGGGGGTGGTGATGTCGCCCTCGCTGTAGGCGTTCACGGAGATCACCCCGGCCTCGATGCCGCGGGCGAGCCGGAATGCGGCATCGAGGTCACGGGTCCACACGGACGCGGCAAGTCCGTACTCGGTGGCGTTGGCCATCCGTACCGCCTGGTCCTCCGTGGTGAAGGTCTGGACGGTGACGACCGGCCCGAACAGCTCTTTGGTGAGGACGTCGCTGCCGGCGGGGGCGCGGGTGATCACGGTGGGCGGGTAGTA
The DNA here is from genome assembly GCF_044763345.1 of Streptomyces sp. NPDC096132. Classification (NCBI taxonomy): domain Bacteria; kingdom Bacillati; phylum Actinomycetota; class Actinomycetes; order Kitasatosporales; family Streptomycetaceae; genus Streptomyces; species Streptomyces sp. NPDC096132. The sequence goes on along the minus strand of NZ_JBIWGA010000027.1, from coordinate 56,391 downwards.
GGCGCCGTACGGAGGCAGACCGTGGGGCAGTCCCCCGGTGTGGATCCGGGCGCCGCCGGCCCGGGCGGCGTCCACGGCTGCCGCGACCCGGTCGAAGGCGGCGCGGTCGATGAGCGGCCCCAGCTGCGTGCGCGGGTCGGCCGGATCGCCGATCACGAGCCGTCGCGCCGCCTCCGTGAACCGGTCCAGGACCTCGTCGGCGATGCTCTGGTGGACCAGGACGCGCGAGCCGGCGGTGCAGTTCTGCCCCGTCGTCAGGAACGCGGCCTCGATCATGTCGCCGATGAGCTCGTCGCCGTAGACGAGCGCGTCGGCCATCAGCACCTGGGGATTCTTGCCGCCCATCTCCAGTGAGACGCGTTTGAAGTTGCTGTCGGCCGCGTCCTTGAGGATGCGGCGGCCGGTCGCGGTGGACCCGGTGAAGGAGAGCGCCCCCACGAGGGGGTCACGGGCGAGGGCCGCCCCGGCTTCGAAGCCGTACCCGGGCAGCACGGTGAGCACCCCGTCCGGCAGACCGGCCTCGGCCGCGAGCGCGGCCAGGTGCAGGGCCGAGCGCGGGGTCGCCTCGGCGGGCTTGACCAGCAGGCAGTTGCCGGCGGCCAGGGCGGGCCCGACCTTCCACGCGGTCATGGCCAGCGGATAGTTCCACGGCAGGACCGCCGCCACCACCCCGACCGGCTCGCGGCTCATGAGCCCCAGTCCTTCGGGCCCGCCCGGCGCGATGCGGCCGAAGACCTTGTCGGCCGCCTCGGCGAACCAGCGGACCGACTCGATCGCGCCCGGTACGTCGCCCGTACGGCACTCGGTGATCGGCTTGCCCGCGTCCTCGCTGTCCAGCCGGGCCAGGATCTCGGCGTCGCGTTCCATCAGGCCGGCCAGCCGCAGCAACACGGCGGCGCGTTCCCGGACCGGCAGCCGCGACCACACCCCGGCGTCGAAGACCTGCCGGGCCCGCTCGGCGGCCTTGGCGACGTCGTCGGCGCTCGCGGCGGGCAGCGTGGTGATCGGCTCCCCGGTGGCGGGGTTGACGACCCGCAGCGTCTCGTACGTGGTCATGCTTCCTCCACCAGCTCCCAGCGTCCGTCGGTACGGCGGGCCAGTCCGCGTTGCCGGAGTTCCTCCAGATAGCGGGCCATGCCGCGATCACCGCGCTTGCGGAACAGCGGGAGGATCCCGGGCAGCAGGTTCGGTACGAGCATCGCGAGCCGCACGAGGCGGGACTCGCCGGGGCGCGGGTACGCCTCCAGGCGGGGCCTGTCGAGCAGGCTCACCACGGCCGCGACGACGTCGGCGGGCCGCTGGGGCCGATCCTGGAACTGCAGGGAGTTGCCACCGTCCACGGCCTCCTGGCGCAGCATCCGGGTGTCGGTCGCCGACGGAAGCACCGCCCCGGCGAGAATCCCCTTGCTCCGCAGGTCGAGGCCGATCGCCAGCATCGCGCCGCGCAGCCCGAACTTCGAGGCCGTGTAGATCGGAGTCTCGCCCAGCGGGAAGATCCCGCCGAGGGAGACGGTGGTGACCACCCGGGCATCCCGGGAGGCCTTCAGCAAGGGGATCGCGATCCTGGTCGCGACCAGCGGGGAGGTCAGGTTGAGGGTGATCTCCCGCTCGATGCTCTCGACGCTGCGCACGTCGAACCGTTCCGCGCTGGTCATGCCCACGTTGTTGACCAGCACGTCGAGGCGGCCGTAGGAGTCGGCGACCAGCTCGAACAGCCGCTCCACCCGGGCGCGGTCCGTCAGGTCGCAGCCCACACCCGTGTGCCCGGCGCCCGGAAGCTCCGCGGCCACCCTCCCGGCACGGGTCTCGTCGATGTCGACGACCACGCAGCGGGCACCGCCCTCGGCGAACCGGCGGCACAGGGCGCTGCCGATGCCGCCCGCACCGCCGGTCACCAGCATGACCTTGTCGGAGAAGTCGAACCCGCTCACGCCGCCGCCTCCGTGCTCCGCAGGGACCGTACGTGCGGCGGCCGGCCCTCGGTACGCCAGCCCATCTCGCCCGCGACCTTGCCCAGGTACTTCACGAAGGCGCCGCTGTCGACATAGCCGGTGTGGCGGGGCGAGTCGACGAACCTGATGCCGCCGGACAGGTCCGGACGGTCGGCGCGGATCATGCGGGCGAACCGCTCCGCGTTCGGCAGCCGGTGCCGGACGTCGTGGAGATACCCGGCGATCAGCTGTGCCTGGGTGTCGAAGAGCTGGTACGCGCCGGAGTTGGTCTCGACGAAGCCGATGCCGAACAGGCCCTCGTGCTCGCGGGAGAACGACGACAGATACAGGTCCGGGTGCTGCTCGTCGCCGAAGTACTTCTGCGCGACCGGCACCTTGTGGACGTAGCCCGTGGCCAGCAGGATGAGATCGAAGTCGTCGCTCGTGCCGTCGGTGAAGTGCACGGTCCTGCCCGCCGTGCGGGCGATCCCGGGCCTGGCGGTGATGTCGCCGTGCTGGAGGTGGTGGATCAGCATCGAGTTGACGGCCGGGTGGGTCTCGAACAGCTTGTGGTCCGGCTTCTGCAGGCCGAGGCGCGTCGGATCACCGTTGAGGAGCCGCAGGAGGGCGCCGAAGACCCGCTGTTCCAGCCACATCGGCAGCTTCGGGCCGCCGACGGCGATGGTGTCCACGGGCCGGCCGAACAGGTGCTTGGGGATGAACCAGTAACCGCGCCGCATGCTGATCACCGCGTGGTCCGCGCTCCGCGCCGCATCGCACGCGATGTCGCACCCGGAGTTCCCCGCACCCACGACCAGGACCCGCTTGCCCCGCAGCTCCTCCGCGCCGCGATAGCCGACGGTGTGCCGGACCTCGCCGCTGAACTCTCCCGGCAGTTCGGGGATGCTGGGGTGCCACTGCGACCCCGTACACACCACGACCTGCCCGTGCACGCTCTCCCTGCCGTCGGAGCGGGTGACCGTCCAGGTGCCGTCCGCGTTCTTCTCGACCCTCTCCACCTCGACGCCGAACTCGATGCGCTCGGTCAGCCCGTACGCCTCGGCGAAGGACGTCAGATACGACAGGATCTGCCGGTGCGGCGGGTAGTCCGCGAAGTGGTCGGGCATCGGGAAACCGCCGAATCCCGACAGGGTCCTGCTGGAGATGAAATGGGCCGATTCGTACATCGGGCTGCCGGGATTGTCGATGTCCCAGATCCCGCCGGGCCCGGTGTGCCGCTCGAGGTGCGTGTACGGCAGATTCCGCTCCGCCAGAGCCCTGGCGACCGCCAGCCCGGCAGGTCCCGCCCCGATCACACACGTGTCCAACTGGTCCAACTGGCTTTCCTTCACGGGCCTGCCTCCTCGTTCACCCCGCTTCACGGGCGGGTGTGGGAGGAAACGTATGCAACCGCCGTTCCCCGTGAACTGACCCGCGCGGCCACGGACCGGACCTCAGCGGCCGCGCTTGTCCGGGGAGTGGGCCTAGGCTGTGGTCAGGGCCCAGCAACAGGGGAAACAAGGGATCATGGCGATGGGGGACAAGCCCAAGTCCGGACGGCCCCGGCCGTCGATGGCGGATGTCGCCCGTCACGCCGGCGTCGCGCCGCAGACGGTCTCGCGTGTGTCCAACGGCCACAGCAACGTCGACCCGGCGACCAGGCAGCGGGTCGTGGAGTCGATGCGGGCGCTGGGCTACCGGCCGAACGGAGCCGCACGCGCGCTCAAGAGCGGGCGGTTCAACACGATCGGTGTCATCACCTTCACGCTCAGGACGTTCGGCAATACGCGCACGCTCGACGCCATAGCCGAGGAAGCCGCACGCGCCAAGTACGCCGTCACCCTCATCCCCGTCTCGGACCCGACCATGGGCAGGGTCTCCGGTGCCTACGACCGGCTCAGCGAGGCAGCCGTCGACGGAGTGATCCTCGTCTTCGAGGCGCATCTCCTGGACAATGCGGAGTTCAGCCTCCCACCAGGGGTTCCGATGGTGGTGGTCGACTCCGACACCGGCCCGGGCTACACCGTGGTGGACACCGATCAGGCACAGGGCGCTCGTCAGGCCACGGAGCACCTGCTGGAACTCGGCCACCGGCAGGTGTGGCACATCGCCGGACCCCCTACGTCGTTCTCCGCAACCCATCGGGTCGAGTCCTGGCGGCGCACCCTGGAGGATGCCGGCATCGTCCCGCCCCCGGTGCTGTACGGCGACTGGACCACCCGATCCGGATACCGGCACGGGTTGACCCTGGGGCGGAGGCCGGAGGTCACGGCGATCTTCGCCGCGAACGACCATATGGCGCTCGGTGTCATGCGGGCCCTGCACGAGCTCGGCCGCCGGATTCCCGAGGAGGTCAGCGTGGTGGGGTTCGACGACATGGAGGAGGCCCATGCCTTCTGGCCGCCGCTGACCACCGTGCGGCAGGACTTCGCCGCGGTCGGCCGGCTCAGTCTTCAGAAGCTGCTGAGCAAGATCGGTCACTCTGGGCCTGAAGTGATCGACAAGACCCTGGTCCCGACCCGGCTGGTGGTCCGCGCGAGCACGGGAGCGCCGCCGCCCTCGCCGCAGGGCGAGGCTCGGCGGCGCTGACCCTCACGGGCCCGGTGCCGTCAGCTCCTGGTCCACTGCTGGTTGCTGCCTCCGTTGCAGTACCAGACATCGACCGACGTGCCGTTGCCGGTGCCCGCTCCGGCCGCGTCCAGGCAGAGCTCCGGGTTCGCGACGCTGGTCACGGTGAGGTCCGCGTTCACGTTCCACTGTTGTGCCGCCGCACCGGTGCAGTCGGAGATCACCACGGGATCTCCCGCCGTGGCTCCGGTGCCTCCCACCGTCATGCACTTGTTGCCGTAGACGGTGAGTTCTTTCTCCGCGTTCCAGTTCCAGGACTGGTTGCCGCCGTCGTTGCAGTCCCAGAGGTCGAGCTGGGTGTTGTTGGTCGTACTGAAGCCGGGGACGTCGACGCAGCGGCCCGAGCCCACTCCGCGCAGGACCTCGCCGGGAGGAGCGGCCGGCAGGTCGTTCTCGGGCGAGGTCGTGCCGAAGCCGTAGCCCCAGCGCAGCTGCGCGACCCCGCTGGTGCTGTTGTCCACCAGGTTGCCCTCGGAGTCCAGCGACTCGATCGAGTAGGCGTCGCCGAACCTCAGCCCGGGCCAGTACACCAGGCCCATCCCCTTGCTCCGGGCGGTGTTGGTCACGGCCGCGAGATACGAGGTGTAGATGTTGCCGTTCCACGCGCCGTAGTTCAGACCGATGGTCATCGGGGCGCCTGCCTCGTCGATGACGGTCCGGCCGGCGTAGTCGCCGATGCGGGCTTCGAGGTCGGCGACCCAGTCCGCCTGCTGGGTGTGGCTGGCCCAGAAGCCGTAGAAGTGCAGCGACAGCAGCGTGCCCTTCAGCGCGCGTGCCGCGCCGACGCCGGTGACGTTGTCGTTGTAGCCGGTACCGCTGATCACGACGCGGCCGCGCGGAACGTCCTTGTGCTGGGCCAGCCAGCCACTGGTGACGGACACCCACTCGTCCAGGGTGTAGCCGTGCGGCTCGTTCATCGGCTCGAAGTAGACCCGCGGGTTGTTCTTGTACTCCCGCACCACGGTGTTCCACATGGTCTTCCAGGCGGCCGTGTCGTCGACCAGCCCATCCTTGCTGGTGTTGGCCTCCCAGTAGCTGACGATGACCTTGTCGCCGTAGGCCGTGGCCGCGTCTATCGTCGCCCGGTACGACTTCCACCAGGTGGTGCCCACGGTCGCGGGGTTGATCGGCAGTCGCAGCGTGTTGGCGCCCAGGTTCTTCTTGAAGCCGCGCACCATGCGATTCGTGGTGCGGTACACGGTGCGGTAGTCGTCGGTCACCGACAGCCCGCTGGGCACCACGGCGTCGCTCGCGTAGTTGTCCCGCGGGTCCGCCCAGTTCACCCCGCGGAAGTCGCTGGTACCGCCCTTCGGCGCGTACGGGGCGGCTGACGCCGCGGCGGACGACTGGGCGAGGGCGGGGGTGGGAGCGGTCAGGAACATGAGAGCCGCGCCGAAGCCGGCCGTGATCACACCGGCCAGTTTTCTCGACCTCGTCAGGGTCTTGGTCATGTCGTCTCCAGTGACGGGAATCGCGGAGGGCGAAGTGCGGACTGCGGGTTCGTCACCTGAGCCGAGCCACTGATGATCCAGGGGCCGAATACAGACGCCCAGAACCACGTAAACCGGCCATGGTTACGTAACCATGGCCGGACACTGGCACGACGCCCGCACCGGTGACAAGACCCGTGACGGCTCCGAAGCGCGACGGCCCCCGCAGCTGCCGACGACGATCAGGCTCTGCGAAGGATTCGATTTGCTCCCGCCGCGGCCGTCGTGGCGAGAATCCATCCCGCACTGACCAGGACGACCACCGTCCATTGCATGGCGCCTTGCGCGTTGAACGCACGCTCCTGCCCGAAGTCGATCAAAGGAAGCAGCAGGTCGAGCGTGTACGCAGCCGGCTGGAAGTCGCGTGGGGTGCCTTCACCAGCGGGCGCGGGCGGCCACGTGGAAAACATCGCAGTGCCGACGGTGAAGAATACGGCGAGCAGCAGCACCGCACGCAGCGGCCGGTAGCCGTAGCCGACTGTGGCGTCCTGCAGGAAGCTCCAAGCCCGGGCCGGCCAGGCAAGGGTGGTGCGCATCCGGCGCTGTTTGGTCAGCAGCACGGTACGGGCGTCGGCGTCCCGGCCGTGGCGCTGGTAGTTGGCGGCCAGTTGCTCGTAGGGCTGCGGTGTGAAGCCCGTCGGATTCCGGTCGAGCCAGGACAGCCTCTGACGGCCCGGAAGCGTGGGATCGATGCTGTCGTAGACGAGGCCCTCGAGCATCAGCGAGTTCGGCCACTTGGCCGGATCGTCCCGCAGCACGCCGACCCGCATGTGACTGAAGTCGACGATTCCCGCCGGCGCCTCGCGGAGGTTGAACTCCAACTCGGATGCCGTGGAACCCCGGCACATCAACGTGTGCTCTCCAGCTGGTACATCGAACAAGGCGTCCTTGAAGCAGAGCCTGCCTCGTACGGTAATGCTGTTGAGCGAGATGCGACCGTGTGCCGTCAGGCCGTCGCAGCACTTGAACTCGGCGCCCACCTCGATGCCATTGGCCCGCAGGGACGGCCCGGTGAGGCCGGTCAGATCCGCACCTTCGAGGAGGACGGATCCGCCGATTCTGGCATCCCGAAGGTCAACCGTGCCCTGCGACACGAATCCGTCACGGCAGTTGACGTCACCGCCGACGTGCAGGCGGTGGGCCTTCAGCGCCGTCCCGGCCGGATGGTGCAGCCGGGCCCGCCTCAGGACCACGGTTCCCCGCACCGTGGTGTCCCTGAGATCGACGCACCCGCGTGCGACGAGTCCCGAACCTGCCTGTATGTCGCCTCCGACGGTGGCACACAGCAGTTGCAGGGCCGGCTCTCCCCTTCCCTCGCCCGTGCCCGTCAGGGTGCTGTCCTCCATGTGCAGTGTTCCGCCGATCGAGGCTCCGTACAGGTTGATCCCCCCGTCGTTCGAGAACCCTCGGTCCAGATAGAGACCGCCACCCACGGTGAGTTCAGGCGCCTGGAGATAGGCTCGGCCGCCCTGGATCGAGGAGCCCCGGAAGCCGAGGGTGTCCTGCACGCGAGAACTGTTGAGGTAGATCGGCCCGATACAGACCAGTTCGGTCGCCGAGAAGTGTTCCTCGACGGCAAGCGACTGTGCGTCGACGGCCGCCTTGTCCTCGGGGGCGTTCACCGTGGATCGGTCGAGCAACAGGCGGGTGCCGACGGTCAACGAGCGGAGGTCCAGGGTGCCGTCGAGCACACAACCCACTATTTCGCACTCCTGGCCCACCCGCGCCCCGACCGCGGTCAGTCCTGGTAAGGCACAGTCCGTCAGCTCCAGCGCACTGAACTGACCGCCGTCAAAGCGGGGCGGCTCGTCGAAGCGGCAGGACCGAAGGCGTATCGCACCCTGGACAACCGCCTCGGACAGATCCAACATTCCGGTGATGTGCGCGCCACGGAGCCTGAGCCGGGCCAGTCTCCCCGGCATGGGGCGGGGCTCGGCGACCAGCAGCCATCGCAAGGTTTCGGCATGGACCACGGGTACGTCGTCGCACCACTCACCACGCCGGTACGCCTCCCAGACGCGACATTCATCCCCTCCCCAGCCATCCGGCGGGTCGTCGTCCGACACCCTGCTGTCCCCCTCCCCCAGCGGCAGCAAAAGCACGGCATTGCTACCCGACCAGTGCCGAGATCACGCATGGCCACCTGGACCCCACCCCCGCCGGTGCACGAGAACATCAAGTGGCAGATCGTCGCAGGCGACGAACGCTGCACCCGCATGTTGTTCCGGGAGTCCCACAACTCCGCCCGCGCCGCCCGCCGTAGCGTCTCCGAGGCGGGCGATGGCGACATGGAAGACGGCCTGTGGTGGGCCGCCCAGACACTGGGGCTCGTCCACGAGATCGCCGGCTGCGCGGAGGTCATCGACCGGATCTGGTCGACGCCGACGACCTGTCCCGCACTTCCCATGTCGGCCACGGCGGCTCGTTCGGTGGTGGTGGCCGGGCTATTCGGCGGTGGCGAGGATGTCGGCCAGTGCCGCGACGGCCTGTTCGGCGTCGGGGCCTTCGGCACGCACGGTCACGGTGCTTCCCGCGGTGGCGCCCAGGCCCATGACCGACAGGACACCCGTTGGGTTGACGGTCCGGCCGGCGTGTTCGAGTTGAATGGCGCTGGTGAATTCCGCTGCGGCGCGGGCGAGTTGGGCCGCGGGTCGGGCGTGCAGGTTGGCGGGCAGGACTACGGCGACTTCGTGGCCGGCCGTGGTCGTCGTGCTGGAGTCAGAGCTTGAGGACATTGCGGGCCTCCTTGGCGGCGTCAGCGACGGTCTTGAGGTCGGCGCCGGATGCGGCGGTGACGGCGGCGGCGACGGCTCCCTCGACAAAGGGGGCGTCGACGATGGTCACGTCGGGACGGGGATGGTCTTCCAGGACGGTGCGGGCAGTCAGGACGGAGCTGCCGAGGTCGGGAAGGACGATGACGCCGCCCCCACGGTCAGCGTCCTTGATCGCGTTGAGAACGAGGTCGTAGCTGGTGCCGATCCGGCCGTCGTCGGTTCCTCCGGCGATGGCGAGGGGGACGTCCTGCGAGCCGATCTGCTCCACCAGCAGGCGAAGCCCTGCAGCGAGCTCGGCACTGTGGGACACAAGTACGATGCCAACGGGTACGTTCATGAACGGATACATTAAATCTAGGAACGCCGTTCATCAATACTGAACTCTCAGGAAATTCTTCTGACGTCGCAGTCTTGCGCACCAGCTCAGCCCTGTCCCAGCACGACTGACAGCACTCGTCGCCGAACCTCTTGACAGGGACGAAACACGGACTTAATTTCTCGGAACATCGTTCATCAATGGTGAACAAGTGATCCGGATGCCGTCGGCCTTCCGGTTTCCCCTCGAGCCGGCCGCCGGGTTGCCCAACCCTGACCACCTGGCGGCCCCCTCCCTTCACAGCCCGCTCATGCGGAGGAGGTGAGGCGCCCGATGCAACGTGGCACGGGCGCCGGACTATGGAAGAGAACACCTACCCACAGAAGCTTCTCGCCGAGATGCTGGGCACCGCAGTGCTGGTGTTCATCGGCGTCGGTTCGGTCCCCGCCACGCTCATCGTCGGCGGCGACGCCCCGTTCACCATGGCGCAGCTGGGAATGATCTCGCTCGCGTTCGCCACCGCGGTCATCGCGATGGTCTACGCGATCGGCCACATCTCCGGCTGTCAGATCAACCCGGCCATCACCCTCGCCCTGGCCGCCACGAAGAACATGCCCTGGCGGGACGTCCCCGGCTACATCGCGGCCCAGGTGGCCGGAGCGGTGCTGGGCTCGCTCGCGATCGTCGGGGTGCTGGGCAAGAAGGCGGTCGACGTCGGCCTCGGTATCGCCGCCTACGGCACCGGTGTCGGCGCCGGTCAGGCCTTCTTCGCCGAGGCGATCGGCACGTTCCTCCTCGCGTTCGTCGTGTTCGGCGCGATCGACCGGCGTGCGCCCGGCGGCTTCGCGGGCCTGGCCATCGGACTGGGCGTCTTCGCGATCATCCTTCCGGTGGCGCCGGCCACCTCGGCGTCCATCAACCCCGCCCGGACACTCGGCCCCATGATCACGGGCGAGCTGTTCGGAGGCACCGTCCACTGGAACCAGCTGCCGGTCTACCTGGCCGCCGAGATCATCGGCGCGGTAGCCGCCGGCCTTCTCTACACCGCCCTCAACGCCCACCGCAAGGCAGTCGCCGCAACCCCCGCCGAGTCTCAGGCGGTCGCGCCCGCCACGGCCGAAGGAGCCCTGTCGTGAAGAAGTTCATCAACGCCCCGGAGGCGGTCCTCGGTGACGCCCTGGCCGGTATCGCCGCCGCCCACCCCGGCCTGACGGTCGACACGGAGAACAAGGTGATCACCCGCGCGGGCGGCACCCGGGCGGGCAAGGTGGCCCTGCTGTCCGGTGGCGGTTCCGGGCACGAGCCCCTGCACGGCGGTTTCGTGGGACTGGGCATGCTGGACGCGGCCTGCCCCGGTGAGGTGTTCACCTCGCCCGTCCCCGGTCAGATGCTCACCGCGGCCCAGGCCGTCGACGGCGGCGCGGGCGTGGTGTTCATCGTGAAGAACTACACCGGTGACGTCCTCAACTTCCAGATGGCCGCGGAACTCGCCGCCGAGGAAGGCGTCGGTGTGGAGACCGTCCTGGTCGACGACGACGTCGCCGTCCAGGACTCCACCTACACCGCCGGCCGCCGCGGCACCGGGGCCACCGTCTTCGTCGAGAAGATCGCCGGAGCCCTCGCCGAGCAGGGCGCCGACCTCGCCGCCGTCGCCGAGATGGCCAAACGGGTCAACGCCGCCTCCCGGTCCTTCGCCGTGGCACTGACCGCCTGCACCACCCCCGCCGCGGGCAAGCCCGGCTTCGACCTGCCCGAGGACGAGATGGAGGTCGGCGTCGGCATCCACGGCGAACCCGGCCGCCGCAGGGAGAAGCTCCGCACCGCCAAGGAGATCGTGGCCACCGCCCTCGACGCGATCCTCGCCGACCAGCCCCTGGCCGCCGGGGAAGAGACCATCGTCATGGTCAACGGCCTGGGCGGCACCCCGCTCATCGAGCTGTACGTGGTGTTCAACGAGGTGGCCTCCGTGCTCGCCGCGAAGAACGTGACCATCGCCCGCAGCCTGGTGGGCAACTACGTGACCAGCCTGGACATGGCGGGCGTCTCCATCACGGTGTGCAAGGCCGATGCCGACATGCTCGCCCTGTGGGACGCGCCCGTGAACACCCCCGCCCTGCGCTGGGGCGCCTGAACCGAGCCGGGGCGGGCCCCGCGACACGCGAGGGCCGGGCCAGAGCCCTCCCCGCCGGCCGCTCTCCCCGGACCGCACCCTTCCGCATCCAGCGGTCCCGCCCCGGCTCATCCCCCCGTGAACCTGCCACGCAAGCCATGAACGGAGACCCCGTGGACATCGACCTCGCCCGCGCGTGGGTGCAGGCCATCGCCGCCGCCGTGGACCAGCACAAGGACCACCTCACCCAGCTCGACTCGGCCATTGGCGACGCCGACCACGGCGTCAACATGCACCGAGGCCTCTCCGCCGTCACCACAGCCCTGGACGGCATCGAACCGGACACCGTCGGAGCCCTGCTGGTCAAGGTGGGCACCACCCTCATCTCCAGCGTCGGGGGCGCCTCCGGCCCGCTGTACGGGGGTGCCTTCCGCGCCATCGGCAAGATGCTGGATGCCCCCAAGGCCACGCCCCAGGAATTCGCCGCCGCACTCGCCGCCGGCCTGGAAAGCATCCAGAAACTCGGCGCGGCCTCGCCGGGCGACAAGACGATGATCGACGCCTACACGCCCGCGCTGGCCGCCTTCCAGCAGCAGGCCGCTGCCGGTGCCGATCTCACCGCGGCCGCCCTGGGCGCAGCGGACGCCGCCGAGGACGGCATGCGCGCCACCACCCCGCTGCAGGCGCGCAAGGGCCGCGCCTCCTACCTCGGCGCCCGCAGTATCGGTCACCCCGACCCCGGTGCCGCCTCCACCGCCCTGATCTTCCGCGCCCTCGCCGACACGGCGGCGGCCCGATGACCGACCGCCTCGCCTACGAAGGGCGCACCGCCACCAGGCAGTCGAGCGAGCCGGCGAAGGCCGGCCGGTGGCCGTCCGTCGCCGTGAGGCAGGCCATCGACGCCTACGCCGGAGTCATCGCCGCCCTGGATGACCCGACCTCGCCGACCGTGCGGCCGACGTCCGGCAGGTCGGCCGCCGTGTCCTGGCCCACCCGTACGGCGACAGCGGCCCCGCACCCGACCAGCCCCTCGTTCTGGTTGCCCAGGAGATCGGCGCGGCAGACCTGCTGGAACCCGGCCAGACCGTGACCGGCGCCATCTCCGTCGCCGGCGGCCCGAACTCCCACGCCGCGATCGTCGCCCGTTCCCAGGGCATCCCACTCCTGCTCGCCGTCGACCCGGAGCTGCTCGAGTTGCCCGACGGACAGGAAGTCCTCCTCGATACCGCCCGGGCCGTCGCCGTCGTCCAACCCGACGACGACGAACGCGCCACCGCGCTGCATGCCATCGAGGCTGCCCGGGTCCGCCGGCTCGCGCTCGCGCAAGAGCGCCACCTGCCGGCCCGGACGCTGGACGAGCACGACGTCGTACCGCGGGCCAACGTGGCCACGCCGCCCGAGGCCCGGGCGGCCCTGACCGCAGACACACGATAAGGGTGTAGATCGCGAGGCGGGGCCGACGCCGACGGCGTCGGCCTGCTCCGCACGGAACTGCCCTTCCTCAACCACGCCGACTGGCCGACCCGCAACCAGCACGCGGCCGCCCTCGTCCCCGTCCTGCGCGCACTCGCCGGGCAGACCGCCACCGTCCGGACCCTCGACTTCGCCGACGACAAGGTGAAGGGAGTGTCGGCGTCCTCGCGGGCGGCCGCCTCCAAAGCGTCGGTGGCGGGCGCGAGGGCGTCCACGAGGGTGCGGTCTCCGACCTTTGCTCTGCCCACCCGGTGGATGGCGGCAAGGCTGGACTTCGCTGCGTCGGCCACAGCCAGAGCCCCCGGCGCCTCGCCGTCGGACCAGGACACGGTGGCCAAATGCTGGAAGAAGAGTCCGAAGATCGGGCCACTGCTGCCGCCGACGTCGTTGAGGAAGGCCTCGGCCAGGGCGGCCACGCCGTCGGTGCCCGCTTGATTGAGCTTGACCGCCCGGCGCACGCCGCCGGCCAGGATGTCGCCGAAGTCGCCGACGCCGACGAACCGGTCGGGGGCGGTGAGGTTGTCATGGGCTTGGGAGACGATCGCCGCGTAACGGTCGATAACGGCTCGGCTGACCGTGGCCTCGCTCACCACGATGTTCGTGACATCGGGACGGGCCTGAAGCCACTGGGCGAGATACGAGTGACAGGTTCATACGGTCGGTCACGGATTCGCGGCGGTGTTGGCCAGGGCGCGAAAGATCAGGGCGGTCGAAGTGGCCCCCGGGTCCTGGTGGCCGACGCTGCGGGCGCCGAGGTAGGAGGCGCGACCCTTGCGCGCCTGCAAGGGAGTGGTGGCGCGCATACCCTCTTCGGCGGCGTCGGCGGCAGCCGCTGCCGCCGCGGCGAAGTCAGTTCCCTGACGGGCCCGTTCATCGAAGGCGGCGACGGCAGGCGCGTACGCATCGATCATGGTCTTGTCACCAGGGGAAGCCGTGCCGAGTTTCTGGATGCTCTCCAGACCAGCGGCGAGAGCCGCGGCAAACGCCTGCGGGGCGGCGGAAGGGACATCCAGGGCCTGGCCCAGAGCACGGAACGCGCCCCCGTACAACGGTCCCGAGGCACCCCCGATGGTGGAGATGAGGGTGGTGCCGGTCCTGGTGAAGACGGCTCCGACCGTGTCTGGGGTGAGGTCCGCCACGACAGCGGCAGCGGCGGTGAATCCGCGGTCCAGGTTGGTCCCGTGGTCGGCATCACCGATCGCCGAGTCGAGCTGGGTGAGGTGATCCTTGTGCCGGCCCACGGCGGCGGCGATGGCCTGCACCCACGCACGGGCGAGGTCGATGTCCATGGGGGTCTCCGTTCGATGATCGGTGCCTACGGGGTCGGTGGTGGGGAGGGTCGTGGCGGGGCGCGGTTCACACGGCCGCATCGCCTGGTCCGCGCCTCATGCAGAGCCCCGCCCCGGCTGCGCCACGGTGAACGGGGCGTCGCCGCCGCTGGTCGCGGCCGCAGGGACGGACCCCACGCCCATGAACACCAGCACGGCACTCCCTGGAAACCGGGCGGTCCGCCCTCCTGGCAATGTTCATCATTGATGAACATTGTTCCGGAAGCTAAGCCCACGTTTCGCGCCTGTCAAGAGGTCGGTGCAGCGGTCGGCCGTACGCCGCGGCGCCAGGGACGGCGTCTCGCGCGGCAGCGGGGTCAGGTGCCCGCGGCGAACGCGCCCCGACGCGGGGCGCCCAGGTCGCGGGAGAGATTGCGGGCGGTCTCCCGGACCGCGACGGCCAGTTCCTGCAGCACCGGTTCGCCCAGCATGCGCTCGACCGGGCCGATGACGCCGATGGCACCCACCACCTGGCCGGAGCGGTCGAAGACCGGCGAGGCGATCCCCGCGTCCCCGATGGCCGACTCCTGGTCCTCGACGGCATAACCCGCCTTGAAGACGTCCTGCAGGTGCCGGTCCAGTTCCTCCCGGTCGGTCATGCTGGCGCCGGTGAGCACGGTCAGCTCCCCGGCGAGAAGGCGGTCGCGTTCATCCGCCGGCAGCGAGGCCGCGATGGCCTTGCCCAGGGCGCAGGTGTTCCACGGGATGCTCGCGCCCACCTCGAGGATCTGCACCGCCCCCTCGGGGCGGAAGGCGTGGTGGACGATCAGCACGTGATCGCCGGTGAGGACCCCCACCCACACGGCTTCCCTGGTCCGGTTGGCCAGGGCATCCGCCCAGGTCAACGACCGCGTCCGCAGTTCCTGGGTGTCCAGATAGGCGTTGCCCAGCTGCACCAGGTTCGGCCCCAGCTGGTACTTCGAGCTGTCCCGGTCCTGCGAGACGAGTCCCTCGATCTCCAGCGTGCGCAGCAGTGCGTGCACCGTGGGCTTGGCGACACCCAGTCGGTCGGCCAGTTCCGTCACACCCAGCCGGGGCCCGCCGGAGGCGAGCTCTCGCAGGATCTGCACTGCCCGATGCACAGCCTGGACCATGGAAATCTCCGATTCAGTATTTCTGAACAGCATTCCGAGATTCAGCGGGACTGTTCATGAGTGCACACGTCGGCATCGTACTCGTGTCCCACAGTGCCGAGCTCGCCGCAGGTTTGCGCCTGCCGGTGCAGCAGATCGGCCCGGACGCCGTTCCCGTCGCCGCCGCGGGCGTACACGTGCCCGCCGGCACACACACCGGAAGCCGTCACCGCGGTGCGTCATCGCGCTCGCACCGTGCTCGCCGACTGGTGCGTGCCGGCGGGAACGAAGGACGAGGTTCTCCTGGTGTGTTCCAAGCAGAGTCACACAACCACGCCACAAAACCACAGATCAGCGCGCCCTCCCCCGCGGCTTCAGCGGTACCGAAGGCAGTTCCGGCGCCGGTAGCGGGGCGCCGCCGCAGGAGGCCGTGTTCGAAGGCGGGGTCGACAGGAAGGGTGACGTGCGGACCGGGGAGGTGGACCGGCTGTGGTGCGTGGTGCTGGAAGTCGCGGGGCGTCGCGGTGGACGTCCGGGAGGGCCACTCAGAGCTGGACGCCGTGCAGGACCGTGGTGCGCGGGGTGGAGACCTCCGAGTGGGCGATGCCGTGTCCGCCGGTCATGAGGTTGAGTTCGCCGGGGCGTACGAGGGCGTGGCTGCCGAGGCTGTCCCGGTGTTCGATCTCGCCGCTGAACAGCCGGCTCACCGCCTGCAGCCCGATGTGCGGATGCGGGGCGACGTCGGCGAAGCACCACGCCCCGATCAGGCTGCGCGTCCGCTGGGGCAGCGTGCGGCGTACGGTCATCGCCCGGGGACCGCCCAGCGGCACGTCCCGTGGGGTGAGGACCTCCACCTCGCTCACCTGCGCCACCTCTCGTTTCAGTGCTTGGATATTCAACTATGACTCGACGGATCTTCATCGACAAACAGAGCCCCAAGGCCTACCACGCGCTGGTCCAGACGTCCGAGGCCGTGCGGGCGACCGCCGCCGACGCCGGTCTGGAGCGCACCGTCGTGGAACTGGTCAACCTGCGTGTCTCGCAGCTCAACGGCTGTGCGTTCTGCCTGGACGTGCACACCAAGGCGGCGCTGCGCGGGGGCGAGGACACCCGGCGGCTCGGCGTCCTCGCCGCCTGGCGGGACACCGAGCTGTTCACTCCGGCGGAGCGCGCGGCCTTGGCGCTGGCGGAGGCGACCACGTTCCCCGCCGACGCCGCCGCGCAGGAGGCCGCGTACGCCGACGCCCGGCAGGTCCTCACCGAGGACCAGATCTCGGCGCTGATCTGGGTCGCGGTCACCATCAACGCCTTCAACCGGGTGTCCATCCTCAGCAAGCACCCCGTGCACTGAGGACCACGGTTCAGCTCAGGGCCGCCAGGGCCGGCTCCACCGCGCGGTGGAACGTCGGGTACGTGTAGATCATGTGCTGGAGCCTCTCCACCGGGACCTCCGCGTGGACGGCGACGTTCAGGCCGTAGAGGAGCTCGCCCCCCGCCGGGCCCGCCGAGGTCGCGCCGACCAGAACACCCCGGTCGGCGTCCTCGACCAGCTTGAGGAAGCCCTCGCCGCCCGGCCCGTGGATCCAGCCGCGGGTGGAGGCGGACAGCGGGACCAGCGAGGTACGGATCCGCAGGCCCCGTTCGCGGGCCCGGTGCTCGGTGAGGCCCACGGCCGCGATCTCCGGGTCCGTGAACGTGACGCGGGGCAGGGCCCGGTAGTCGGCCTCGGGGCCCGGCTGCCCCAGGATGTCGCGTACGGCGATCTGCGCCTGGTACATCGAGACATGGGTGAAGGCCCCGCGTCCGGTGACGTCGCCGACCGCCCAGAGGCCGTCCGCCGATCGCATCCGGCCGTCCGTCGGGACGGCCGGGGCCGCCGGGTCGAGCCCGACCGTGTCCACGCCGAGGCCGCCGAGGGCGGCGTACCGGCCCGCCGCCACCAGCAGCCGCTCGGCGCGCAGCGCCTCTCCGTCGACCCGTACGTCGAACTCGGCACCGTCATATGTGATCTGACGCGCCCTCATGTCCGTCAGCACCGTCACGCCGTCCGCCCGCAGGGCCTTGGCCGCCAGCTCCCCCGCCTCCGGCTCTTCCTGCGCCAGCAGCCGCTCCCGCCCCTCCACCACCGTGACACGGCAGCCGAACCGGGCGAAGACCTGGGCCACTTCGACGCCCACCGCGCCGCCGCCCAGCACGATCATCGACGCCGGCAGCTCCTTGGCGGCCATCACGTCCCGGTTGGTCCAGTACGGCGTTCCGGACAGCCCCTCCACGGGAGGGATCCGGGGGCGGCCGCCCGTGGCGAGGACGACGCCCCGGCGGGCCTCGAAGGTGCGGTCGCCGACCGTCACCCGACGCGGTCCCGCGAGGCGACCGGTGCCCCGTACCAGGCGGCCGCCCTTGGACTCCAGCCGCTCCGCCGCCACCTGGTCGTTCCAGTCGTCGGTGGCCTCACGGCGGATGCGGTCGGCGACCCTCGACCAGTCCGGCGTCACGCTCGCCGGACCGGCCTGCGCCGGCGCCCGGCACACCTCGGCCACCAGGTTCGCGGCCCGGATCATCATCTTGCTGGGCACACAACCCCAGTACGGGCACTCGCCGCCCACGAGCTCCGCCTCGACGCCGACGACGTCCAGACCGGCCTCGGCCAGTGTGCCCGCGACATGCTCGCCGCCCGGACCCAGGCCCACGACGACCACGTCCACCTGCTCGTTCATGCCCACACCCCTCTCGTGCCCACGCCCTCGCGCGTACGGCCGTACATCCGGCCGAACGGCCACGGCGCCCCGACGCTAGGGCCGAGGAGGGCGCCGCGCGTGTCCCTGCGTGCACGGACCCCGTCCCCACAGCGCACGCGCGCTCACGGACACCACCGCTCGCGCGAGGTGATTGCCCGCCCGCGCGCCCGGTAAGAATCGCCTGGTCATCCGACCGACGTCCTGGAGGACCGCCCATGTCCGACCCCCTCGCCCCCGGCGGACCGGAGTCCGTCAACGCCGAGGCCTGGCAGGCGTACGCCGCTCATCACCTGCGGCGCGGCACGGTCCTGGCGGAGGCGGGGCGGATCGACTGGGGGTTCCCGGGCGCCGGGCCGGACGACGGGTTCCTCGGGGAACTGAAGGGGCGCCGCGTCCTGGACCTCGGCTGCGGCACGGCGCGGTACGCCGCCCACCTGGTGCGGGCGTACGGGGCCGAGGTGGACGCGGTCGACTCCGCGCCGGGCCAGATCGAGCGGGCGCGCGCCCGGTACGGCTCGCTGCCCGGCCTGCGCCTGATCCACGCCGACGCCGTCGCCCATCTGCGCGCTTCGGAGCCGTACGACGTGATCTACTCCGTCAACGCCGTCCCGTACGTCGACCCCCGTCGGCTGCTGCCCGCGCTGGCGACCGCGCTGAGGCCCGGCGGGACGCTGTGCTTCTCGGTGCTGCACACCAACTCCCGGGGGGACGGGCCGACTTCTGACCTCACCGCCCGTCCGGAGACGTTGCGGTTCGCGGGTGGCGGCGAGACCACGGTCCGGATGTGGGTGCCGGCCCCCGACGTGTGGGAGCGGCTCCTCGCCGACCACGGCCTGCGGGTCGACCGCGTGGAGACGGTGACCGCGCCCGACCCCGCCAACCAGGCCGCCTACCGCGTCTTCCGCGCCCGCCGCCCGCCGCGGATCTCCGCCCGCCCGCGCACCGCGCTCCCACCCGTCGCGCACGCCGCCCTCGGCGTCGGCGCCATCCTGAACGGCCCACGGGGACTGCTGCTCGGCCGCCACCGCCGGGGCACCTGGGAGCTGCCCGGCGGCACGGTGGAACCGGGTGAGTCGCTGGAGGAGACGGTCGTGCGGGAACTGCGCGAGGAGACGGGACTGCGGGCCGAGCCCTCGGACGTAAAGCTCCTCGGTACCAGCCTGGACCGGGTCGCGGGGGTGGTCCGGGTGACGGTCGGCGCCGTCGTCGGCGCGTGGCGCGGCGAACCTGCCGACCAGCCGGGCGAGAGTGTCGGCGACTGGCGCTGGTACCCGCTGGACCGCCTGCCGCCGTCCCTGTTCGAGTGCAGCGCCCAGTCCCTCACCGCCTGGCGCCCGGACCTGCCCATCGACCACGCCCCGGCCCACTTCACACCGTACGCGGCCCCCGCCGGCGCTCCTCCCCCGCCCGCGGTCCGACCGTTCCCGTCTCCCGACGTGTCCGTGAGGAGTAGCACGAACGCTCGGACGGCACGCCCGAATGACGGTGCGGAACACCCGGATTCATGAGTTTCGCCACCCGTTCTCGTGGTGTTGGCGACCGTTCCTCTGGCGGCCGGTCCCGTAGCCCGTGAGAAAGTTGCGGCGCCACATCACTCAGGGGGGTCTGTGACACGACATCAGAAACGGTCCGGGGCACGCAGAACGTCGTCGACGCTGCTCACGGCACTCGCCACGCTGGCCGGCGCGGCCCTCGTGGGGGCCGCGCCGGCCAGTGCCGCCACCTGGACCACCGTGGCGGCGGGCGTGAGCTACCGGCAGTACGTCCTGCCAACCGCCGCCGGGGTCGCACATGTGCACGTACTCAACGTCGACCTCACCAACAGCCGGGTGCGCTTAGGGCTGTTGTACCCGGGGAAGGTCGCGTCGCGCGCGGCCGTCTCCTCGATGGCCAACGGCCAGAAGGCGGTCGCCGCCATCAACGGCGACTTCTTCAACATCACCGAGGCCCAGCACCCCGGCGTCGCCGTGACCGGGGCGAGCGTGGGTCCGGCGATCGCGAACGGCAAGGTACTCAAGGGGGCGGTGCCGGACGCCCAGCGGTTCGGCCCCGAACTGCCGCCGGGCACCGACACCAAGGCCGTGGTCGGCGTCGGCACCGACGGCAGGGCCCGGCTGGACACGCTGGCGCTCAAGGGCACGGTCACCGCGTTCCAGCGGCGGCTGGTCCTGGGCGGGCTCAACCAGTACGCCCTGCCGGTGGACTCCGTCGGCGCGTTCACCTCGGAGTGGGGCAGCGTCTCGCGCAAGCGGGCCACCTGCGGCACGGACACCAGCCGGGCCGCGGCGTGCAGCGCCGACACCTACGAGGTGACGGTCAGGAAGGGCCGGGTCGTGTCGGTCTCGGCCACACCCGGCAGCGGCACCATCGCGGCGGGCACCACGGTGCTCGTCGGCCGGGAGGCGGGCGCGAAGCGCCTGAGGACGCTCAAGGTGGGTGAGCGGGTGACGGTGCGTCACGGGCTCACCTCGGGGTCGGGCGCGGCGTACCGCTTCGCCGTCGGCGGCTATCCGCTCCTGGCGGGCGGACAGTCGCTGTCGGGGCTGGACACGAACGTGTCGGCCGTACGGACGGCGGTGGGCATCGGCAACGGCGGCAGGCGGGTGTTCCTGTTCGCGCTGGACGGCGCGACCGCGTACCGCAAGGGTCTGACGATCGCCGAGGTCGCCGCCGCACTGAAGGGCCTCGGCGCGACCGAGGGCTTCAGCCTGGACGGCGGCGGATCGTCAACCCTGGTGGCCCGCCCGGCGGGCTCGACCAAGGTCACGGTCCGCAACCATCCGTCCGACGGGTCGGAGCGTTCGGTGGCGAACGGCATCGGGGTCTTCACCCAGTAGGTCCGGCCCCGCGCGGCCTCACGGTCGAAGACTGCCGACGAGATCGGCGGTCGCCGTGAGGCCGCTGTGGATGGTGGGGGCCATGCTCGTGCCGGCCAGGAAGAAGCCGAGCAGCAGACAGACCAGTGCGTGCGAGACCTTCAGTCCGCTGTTGCGCACGAAGATCACCGCCAGGATGAACAGCAACAGCACCACGGAAATGGAAACGGCCATCGTCAACCTCCTCCGCCACGTCCGCTTTCGCGGCGTTCGGCCGCAAGTGTGGCGTAACGGAGGGTTCGTCCGGGCGGCTGACCTGTCGTCCGAACGGGTGGTGTCCCGTGCCTACCGGTGCGAGTCCAGGAAGGCCTCCAGGCCGGCCAGGTCGTCGGTGTTGAGGTGGTCGACGCCGGCGGCGAGGAGTTCGGTCCACAGCGCGTCGCGCTCGGGTCCGGCCAGGTCGGGGGTGGCCCAGAAGCGGACCTTCTGTCCGCGTGCGTGTGCCGCGTCGACGATCCCGCGCAGCTTCTGCCGCTCCGCGTCGGGGAACGCGCCGACGCCGAGCCAGGTGAAGTTGAGCGTCCAGTTGTCGCTGATCAGCGAGGCGAAGGAGGCCTCGGTGGTGCCGAGGTCGGCGAGGCGTCCGTCGTAGAAGGCGCGCCGGACGGTCTGCGCCGCCATGGGGGTGCGGGCGGCGCGGTCGCCGGAGATGACGGCGGTGACCGGGCCGGAGTGGATCCGGCCGTGGGCGTACGTCGTGAACAGGTGCTTGTAGCGCTTGAGCCGCTCGTCGAGTGCCAGGTAGGTCGAGGAGCCCTCCGTCTTGATGTCGACGAGCAGTTGCAGCGGCTGCCGATAACCCCGGTACACGGAACCGTGGTTGGCCTTGACGCGGGCGGCGAGCGGGGCGAGGTAGAGGGACTCCAGGGTGCGGGTGGGGTCCAGTTCCTCCGCGGTGTGGGCGACGAGGAGTTCGCCGTCGACGAGGAAGATGTCGGCCTCGACGCTGCCGAAGCGGTGGTCCAGGGCGTCGAAGAGGGGGCGCGGGTGCTCGTAGTCGTTGTGCGCGTGGGCACGCCACAACGGGCGGGGGCCGCGCTTCTGTCCGTCGGCGAACGCGCTGCCGGCGGGCGGGGCGAGCACTGCGGCGAGCGTGGCGCCGAAGGCGGTGAGAGCTCTGCGGCGGGTGACGACGGCCATGTTCTGCCTCCCTGTGGGGCGGGTCGGAACCACAGGGAGTATGGGGCTGTCGAAGGCCCAACGAACCTGTACATGCCAGGAGTTGGCCGGACTGCCGTCGCTTGTTCACTCGATCCGCGCAGGCGCACGGAAAAGCCCGCCCCAGGTGGGGCGGGCTTCACCGGGCGGCAGTGGCGCCGGGGTCAGGGGGACCGCAGATCGACGAGTTCGGCCAGGGCGGAGCGGTGGGCGCCGGCCGTGCCGTAGGCGATCGAGTCGGCCTTGGCCCGCTTGAGGTACAGGTGGATCGGGTGCTCCCAGGTCATGCCGATGCCGGCGTGCAGTTGCAGCGCCTCCTCGGCGGCGTGCACGGCGACGGGCGCCGCGTAGGCCTGGGCGACGGCGACCGCGATGTCGGCGTCCTCGCCCCTCGCCAGCGCGTCGGCCGCGTTGCGGGCGGCGGCGCGCAGGTTGACGACCTCGAGCCACAGCTGGGCGAGCCGGTGCTTGACCGCCTGGAAGCCGCCGACGGGCCGGTTGAACTGCTTGCGCTCCTTGAGATAGCGCACCGTCTCCGTCAACGCCCAGTCGGCGAGCCCGAGTTGTTCGGAGGCGAGCAGCCCGGCACCGGCACGCAGGGCGCGGCGCACGGCGGGTTCGGCGTCGCCCAGGAGCCGCCCCGCCGCGCCGTCCAGACGCACGGTCGCCAGCGGCCGGGTCAGGTCCAGGGACACCTGCGGGACGACGGTCGCCGCGGCCGCGTCCACCGCGTACAGTCCGCCGTCGTCCGCCGGAACCAGCAGGACGTCCGCGACCGCCGCGTCCGCGATGCCGGTCAACTCTCCGTGCAGGGCGCCGCCTTCATGCCGTACGACACGGTAGGCGCGGTCGGGAGCGATGTTCAGGGCGACCGCGAGGGCGCCGATCCGCCGCCCGGACGCCAGCTCGGCCAGCAGCTCCCCGTCCCCGCAGGCGAGCAGCGCCTCGGTGGCGACCACGGCACTGGTCAGATAGGGCACGGGAGCGACCGCGCGCCCCAACTCCTCCAGGACGACGGCGACTTCGCGGTGGGTGGCGCCCTGTCCGCCCTGCGCCTCCGGGACCAGCAGGCCCGCGAGGCCCATGCCGTCGCCGAGCGCCTTCCAGGCCGCCAGGTCGTGCGGGGCGTCCGACTCCGTGCGGGCGATCACGCCCGGCGCGTCGCAGTGGTCGGCGAGCAGGTCCCGCACCGCCGACCGCAGTGCCTCTTCCTCCTCGGAGTAGAGAAGATCCGTCATCGGGCGAGGTCCTTCCAGGCGACGTCCTTGTCGGTGCGCGGCTCCGGGGGCAGGCCCAGGACGCGCTCGGCGACGATGTTCAGCAGGACCTCACTGGTCCCGCCCTCGATGCTGTTGCCCTTGGAGCGCAGATAGCGGTAGCCGGCGTCCCGCCCGGTGAAGTCCACCAGCTCCGGGCGGCGCATGGTCCAGTCGTCGTACAACAGGCCTTCCTCGCCGCGGAGTTCGACCTCCAGGCCGCTGATCTCCTGGTTGAGGCGGGCGAAGGCGAGCTTCATGCCGGCGCCCTCGGGGCCGGGCTGACCCGCGACGAGCTGCTGGCGCAGGCGTTCGGCGGTGAGCCGGGCGACCTCGGACTCGACCCACAGCTTCAGCAGCCGCTGGTGCAGGTCGTGCGTGCGCAGTTCGGGGCGCTCGCGCCAGGTCTTCGACACCGGGCCGATCATGCCGCCCTCGCGGGGCAGCCGCATGCCGCCGATGGCGACGCGTTCGTTGTTCAGCGTGGTCTGCGCGACCCTCCAGCCGTCGCCGATCTCGCCGAGACGGCGCGAGTCGGGGATGCGGACGTCGGTGAGGAAGACCTCGTTGAACTCGGCCTCGCCGGTGACCTGGCGCAGCGGCCGGACCTCGACACCGGGGTCGGTCATGTCGCAGAGGAAGTAGGTGATGCCCGCGTGCTTGGGCACGTCCGGGTCGGTGCGGGCGATGAGGATGGCCCAGCGGGCGAGGTGGGCGCTGGACGTCCACACCTTCTGCCCGTTGACCACCCACTCTCCCCCACTCTCGGCTTCGCCCGAGCGGGAGGGACCCCCATCTTCCCGTACCGCCCGCGTGCCGAGCGCGGCGAGGTCGGATCCGGCGCCCGGCTCGCTGAACAGCTGGCACCAGACTTCCTCCCCCGTCCACAGGGGCCGCAGGTACCGCTGCTTCTGCTCCTCGGTGCCGTACTTGAGGATCGTCGGCGCGGCCATGCCGAGGCCGATGCCGATGCGGCGCGGGTCGTTGTCGGGGGCGCCCGCGGCCTCCAGTTCGGCGTCCACAACGACCTGGAGGGAGCGGGGCGCACCGAGTCCGCCGAGGCCCTCCGGGTAGTGCACCCAGGCGAGTCCGGCGTCGAAGCGGGCCCTGAGGAAGTCGAGGCGGTCGGTACTGGCGGGCGGGTGTGCGGCCAGCAACTCCGCTGTGCGGCGCTTGAGTTCGGCTGCGTCGGTCATGCTGCGGCTCCGTTCGGTACGACGGCGACCCGGCCGGTGGTGACGCCGTCGCCGACCCGCTGCACGGCGGCGGCGGCCTCCTCCAGCGGCGCGCGCTCGCTCACCAGCGGCCTGATCGCTCCCCGGGCGGCCAGCTCGGTGAGCTGCTCGTGGCAGTGCTGGACCAGCTTCGGGTTCTTGGTGTTGTACAGACCCCAGTGGAGGCCGAGGATCGAGTAGTTCTTCACGAGGGCGTGGTTGAGCCCGGGGCTGGGGATGGTGCCGCTCGCGAAGCCGACGACCACGATCCGGCCCTCGAAGGCGACGACCTTGGTCGACTGGGTGTAGGCCTCGCCGCCCACCGGGTCGTAGATCACGTCCGCGCCCCGCCCGCCGGTGGCCTGCTTCACGGCGGCGACGACGTCCTCGGCGCGCCGGTCGACGACCACGTCACAGCCGAGCTCCCGGGCGACGGCGGCCTTGTCGGCGCCGCCGACGACCCCGATGACCCGCGCCCCCGCGGCCTTGCCGAGCTGCACGGCCGCGCTGCCGACCCCTCCTGCGGCGGCGTGGACGAGCAGCGTCTCGCCGGCTTCGAGCCCGGCCCGCCGGTGCAGGCCGAACCAGCCCGTCTGGTAGCCGATGTGCAGCGCGGCGGCCTCGGCGTCGTCCAGCGAGTCCGGGGCGGGCAGCAGGGCGGCGGCGTCCGCGACGGCGTACTCGGCGAACCCGCCGTGGGGCAGCGCCGGGTTGGCGATCACGCGCCGGCCGTCCTCGGTCTCGCCGCAGATCTCCACCCCCGGGGTGAACGGCAGCGGCGGCCGGACCTGGTAGTGGCCCCGGCACATCAGTACGTCCGGGAAGTTGATGTTCGCGGCGCGCACCCTGAGCAGGACCTGGCCGTCGCCGGGCGTGGGCCGCTCCACTTCCTGGAGCCGCATCACCTCACTCGGCTCGCCGTTCTCGTGCACCTGCCATGCCTGCATGCGGAGCCTCCACGGGACTGCTTCGTCTGACCGGGGTCGACGGCATACTAAGCGGTCGCTTGCCGATCAGGGAACAGTCGGGTGCGTCACGTCCGCGACGGACGCGCCCGTACGTGCATCCGCTCGCCC
Organism: Streptomyces sp. NPDC096132; assembly: GCF_044763345.1. NCBI lineage: Bacteria > Bacillati > Actinomycetota > Actinomycetes > Kitasatosporales > Streptomycetaceae > Streptomyces > Streptomyces sp. NPDC096132. The sequence goes on along the minus strand of NZ_JBIWGA010000027.1, from coordinate 30,950 downwards.
TGCGGACCGAACAGACTCAGGAACTCGACCGGGCCCTCGCCGGTCGATCCGAACCAGTGCGGGACCCGCGTGTCGAACTCGGCGGCCTCCCCCGCCGTCAGCACCACGTCGTGGTCCCCGAGCACCAGCCGCAGTTTCCCGGACAGCACGTACAGCCACTCGTATCCCTCGTGGGTGCGCTGCTCCGGCTCGTCCTTGCGCTGCGGTTCGAGCACCTTGAAGGCCTGGAGTCCGCCGGGCTGCCGGGTCAGCGGCCAGAAGGTGCGGCCGTACCGCACCAGCGGCTTGGCCCGCACCCGGGGGTCGCCCACCGGCGGGGCGCCGACCAGTTCGTCCAGCGGCACCTGGTGGGCCTGGGCGATCGGCAGGAGCAGTTCCAGGCTGGGCTTGCGCAGGCCCGACTCCAGCCGGGACAGGGTGCTGACCGAGATGCCGGTCGCCTCGGACAGCGCCGTCAGGGTCACCTCCCGCTCCTTCCGGATCCGGCGCAGGCGGGGGCCCACTTCCGCGAGAACGTCTTCGGTACTCATACCTCGTATTGCAGAATCGGCAAAGAGGTTTGTCAATCCGGCAGTGTGCGGGCCACCTTCGCGGTGGAGGTGGTCACCATGACCGATGTGTACGAGGTGGTCGTCGTCGGCGGCGGAGCGGCCGGGCTGTCCGCGGCCCTGGTCCTGGGCCGGGCCAGGCGCCGCACGCTGGTGGTCGACGCGGGCGAGCCGCGCAACGCGCCGGCCGCCCATATGCAGGGCTATCTGACCCGGGACGGTATGTCCCCCGGCGAGTTCCTGGCCGCCGGCCGCGAGGAGATCGCCCGGTACGGGGTGGAGCTGGTCCGGGGCCGTGCGGTGGACGTCACCCGGGGCGAGGACTTCGTCGTCGTCCTGGAGAGAGGACGGGCCGTCCGGGCCCGGCACCTCGTCGTCGCGACCGGGCTGAAGGACGAGCTGCCCCCGGTGCCGGGCCTCGCCGAGCGCTTCGGCCGGGACGTGCTGCACTGTCCGTACTGCCACGGCTGGGAGGTCCGCGACCGGGCCTTCGGGGTGCTCGCGACCAGTGCGCTCAGCGTGCACCAGGCGCTGATGGTGACCCAGTGGTCGAAGGACGTGACCTTCTTCCTGCACCAGGTCGCCGAGGAGGAGCTGACCGACGAGGACCTGCGCCGGCTGGCGGTGGCCGGGGTGCGGGTGGTGCCCGGCGAGGTGGCCGGGCTGCTGGTCGAGGACGACCGGCTCACCGGGGTCCGACTCACGCAAGGGACGGCGTACGACCGCGAGGTGCTGTTCGTGGCGCCGCGCACGGTGCCCCGAACGGGCCTCCTGGAGCGGCTGGGCGCCGAGATGACCGAGACGCCCTTCGGCACCTACCCCCTGGTCGACGACCGGGGCGCCACCACCGTCCCCGGCGTGTGGGCGGCGGGCAACGCCTCCGGCTTCGCCGAACAGGTCGTGAACGCGGCCAGCCGCGGCTACCGCGCCGGCGCCGCGATCAACGGCGCCCTCCTGATGACGGACCTCGACACGGCCGCGGAGTCGGTGCGGGTGTAGCCGACACGGCCGCGGAGTCGGTGCGGGTGTAGCCGGGGCGTCGGCGGCGCCGCAGCCGAGTGCCTGCGGATGCCCCCGGGCTTCGGCGTCCCACGCCGAGCCGCGCGGGTGCAGCCGGAGCTGGCCGGGGCCTTGCCGGTGCGAGCCGGCGCCCTCGGCGCTGCCCGTCGGGGCCGCGCGGATGCAGCCGGAGCTCGCCGGAGCCGTGCCGGTGCGAGCCGGCGCCCTCGACGCTGCCCGTCGGGGCCGCGCGGACGCAGCCGGAGCTCGCCGGAGCCGTGCCGGTGCGAGCCGGCGCCCTCGACGCTGCCCGTCGGGGCCGCGCGGACGCAGCCGGAGCTCGCCGGGGCCGTGCCGGTGCGAGCCGGCGCCCTCGACGCTGCCCGTCGGGGCCGCGCGGGTGCGGCCGACGCCTCGGCGCTGGCCGTGGAGGCCGGCCCCGTGTAGCCGGGCTCTGCCGGCGTCGCCTCGGCGCCGCACGCCGGGGCCGCGCGGGTGCAGCCGGAGCTCGCCGGAGCCGTGCCGGTGCGAGCCGGCGCCTTCGATGCTGCCCGTCGGGGCCGTGCGGGTGCAGCCGGAGCTCGCCGGGGCCTTGCCGGTGCGAGCCGGCGCCCTCGGCGTCGCACGCCGGGGCCGCCAGGGCCCTCGTCGAGGCCGTGCGGGTGCCGGCCGAGCTCCCGCGTTGTCGGAGCCGTGCCGGTGCGAGCCGGCGCCTTCGACGCTGCCCGTCGGGGCCGTGCGGGTGTAGCCGGGCCCCCGGCGTTGCACCATGGCTGCATGTTGCTGGCCCGGCTCGCTGATGTGTCGCGGGAGGTTGCTGCCACCTCGGCGCGCTCCCGGAAGATTGCTCTGTTCGCCGGACTCTTCCGGGAGGCGGAGGCGGAGGACGTGCCGGTCGTCATCCCCTACCTGGCCGGACGGCTCCCCCAGGGCCGGCTCGGCGTCGGCTGGAAGGTGCTGAGCCGTCCGGTCGCGCCCGCCGGGTCGCCGACGCTGACCGTGCGCGAGGTCGACGCGCGGCTCGGCGAGCTGGGCAAGGTGTCCGGCCCCGGCTCCCAGGCCGAACGGACACGGCTGGTCGGGGAGTTGATGGGCGCGGCCACCGCCGACGAGCAGCGCTTCCTGCTCGGGCTCATCACCGGCGAGGTCCGCCAGGGCGCCCTGGACGCCGTGGCCGTCGAAGGTCTGGCGCAGGCGACCGGAGCTCCCCCGGCGGACGTACGACGGGCGGTGATGCTCGCCGGCTCCCTGCAGACCGTCGCCGAGTCCCTGCTCAGGGACGGTCCGGCCGCGCTGGAGGCGTTCCGGCTGACCGTCGGCCGCCCGGTCCTGCCGATGCTGGCGCACACCGCGTCCTCCGTCGCCGAGGCGGTCGGCAAGCTCGGCGCCTGCGCGGTGGAGGAGAAGCTGGACGGCATCCGCGTCCAGGTGCACCGCGACGGCGACGACATCCGCCTCTACACCCGCACACTCGACGACATCACCGACCGGCTGCCCGAAGTGACGTCGGCGGCAAGGGAGTTGAGGGGCGAGCGTTTCATCCTGGACGGGGAGGTCATCGCCCTGGACGAGACCGGCCGGCCCCGCTCGTTCCAGGAGACGGCCGGCCGGGTCGGCTCCCGGGTGGACGTGGCGGCGGCCGCCGAGGCGGTCCCGGTCTCCCCCGTCTTCTTCGACGCGCTGTCCGTGGACGGCCACGACCTCCTCGACCTGCCGTTCATCGAACGGCACACGGAGCTGGCCCGGCTGGTACCGGAGCCGATGCGGGTGCGCAGGGCGGTCGTCACCGGCCCGCAGGACCTGGCACAGGCGGAGGCGTTCCTCGAGGAGACCCTGCGGCGCGGACACGAGGGAGTGGTCGTGAAGTCCCTCGACGCCCCCTACAGCGCGGGCCGGCGCGGCGCGTCCTGGCTGAAGGTCAAGCCCGTGCACACCCTGGACCTGGTGGTCCTGGCCGCCGAGTGGGGCCACGGCCGGCGCACCGGCAAGCTCTCCAACCTCCACCTGGGCGCCCGCACCGCCGACGGCGGCTTCGCCATGCTCGGCAAGACCTTCAAGGGCATGACCGACGCGATGCTCGGCTGGCAGACGGAACGTTTGCGGGAGCTGGCCGTCGGGGACGACGGCTGGGTGGTGACCGTACGCCCCGAACTCGTCGTCGAGATCGCCTACGACGGCCTCCAGCGCTCCACCCGCTACCCGGCCGGCGTCACGCTGCGCTTCGCCCGCGTGGTCCGCTACCGGGAGGACAAGCGGCCGGAGGAGGCCGACACGGTGGAGACCCTGCTGGCCGCCCACCCGGAGGTGCACCCGTGACCCAGAAGCGCAGCGCCGGCCTGCTGTTGTTCCGGCACACCGACGACGGCACGGAGGTGTTGCTGGGGCATATGGGCGGCCCGTACTTCGCGAAGAAGGACGCCGGGGCCTGGACGGTCCCCAAGGGCGAGTACGAGCCCGACGAGCCCGCCTGGGACGCGGCCCGCCGCGAGTTCCAGGAGGAGCTGGGGCTGCCGCCGCCCGACGGCGAGGCGATCGACCTCGGGGAGGTCCGGCAGACGAACGGCAAGATCGTCACCGTATGGGGGATCGAGGCGGACCTGGACCCGGCGTCGGTCGACCCGGGCACCTTCACCATGGAGTGGCCGCCCAGGTCCGGGCGGACGCAGGAGTTCCCCGAGCTGGACCGGGTGGCCTGGTACGGCCTGGACCGCGCCCGCGAGGTGATCGTCCCGGCCCAGGCCGCGTTTCTCGACCGCCTCGGGGAGCACTCGGCCTGAGCGGACGCGCACACGTTGCGGTGTCCGGTGCGGCGCGGGAAGGTCGAAGCAGGCAGCTCTCCAGGAGGTCGGTCATGCCCATCGCGACGGTGAACCCGGCGAACGGCGAGACGCTCAAGACGTACGAGGCCATGGGCGAGGAGGAGCTGGAGCGGCGGCTCCAGCTCGCGGAGGCCACCTTCCGTACGTACCGGCTCAGCAGTTTCGTCGACCGCGGACGCCTCCTGATCCAGGCCGCGAACCTGCTGGACGAGGACCAGAAGGACATCGCCCGGGTGATGACCACCGAGATGGGCAAACCGATCAAGCAGGCGCGAGCGGAGGCCGCGAAGTGCGCCAAGGCGATGCGCTGGTACGCCGAGCGCGCGGAGGCCCTGCTCGCCGACGAGCGGCCCGCCGAGGCCGACGTCGAGGACTCCGGCGCCGCGCGGGCCCTGGTGCGCTACCGGCCCCTGGGCCCCGTCCTCGCGGTGATGCCGTGGAACTTCCCGCTGTGGCAGGTGATCCGCTTCGCCGCGCCCGCGCTGATGGCGGGCAACGTCGGCCTGCTCAAGCACGCCTCCAACGTCCCCCAGACCGCCCTCTACCTGGAGGACCTCTTCCACCGGGCCGGCTTCACCGAGGGCTGCTTCCAGACCCTGCTCATCGGGTCGGGCGCGGTGGACGAGATCCTGCGTGACGAGCGCGTCAGGGCGGCGACCCTGACGGGCAGCGAGCCCGCGGGCCGGGCCGTCGCCGCCACCTCCGGCGCGATGGTCAAGAAGACGGTGCTGGAGCTGGGCGGCAGCGACCCGTTCGTGGTCATGCCGTCGGCCGACCTCGACCGGGCCGCCCGGGTCGCCGTCACGGCCCGTGTGCAGAACAACGGGCAGTCGTGCATCGCCGCCAAGCGGTTCATCGTCCACTCGGACGTGTACGACGCGTTCGCCGAACGCTTCACCGAAGGAATGAAGGCGCTGAAGGTCGGCGACCCGCTGGAGGACGACACGGAAGTCGGCCCGCTGGCGAGCGAACAGGGCCGGGCCGACCTGGAGGAACTGGTCGACGACGCCCGGCGCGGCGGCGCCGCGGTGCTGTGCGGTGGCGAACGCCCCGACTGGCCCGGCTGGTACTACCCGCCGACCGTCCTGACGGGCATCACCCGCGAGATGCGCATCCACCGCGAGGAGGCGTTCGGCCCGGTCGCGACGCTGTACCGGGCGGCCGACCTGGACGAGGCGGTACTCATCGCCAACGACTCACCGTTCGGCCTGAGTTCGAACGTCTGGACGACGGACGAGGCCGAGGTGGACCGTTTCGCACGGGATCTGGAGGCGGGGGGCGTCTTCTTCAACGGGATGACGGCGTCCCACCCCGCGTTCCCCTTCGGCGGAGTGAAGCGGTCGGGGTACGGGCGTGAGCTGTCCGGGCACGGAATCCGCGAGTTCTGCAACATCACCACGGTTTGGCACGGCGCCTGAGCGCCGCGCGGCTACGATCCCGGGTGTGAACCGCGAAGTGACCCTGCCCCTGATCGTCGACGACCGCGGGAGCTTGCAGGTGGCTGCCGCCGATGTGAGCAAGCTGCTCCGCACGTTGGGCGGGAGGTGGCTGCACCTCGTCGAGGCGGGCGCGGAGGATCTCGACGAGGACACGGTCGCCGCGCTGACCATCGAGCTGGCCAAACTGGCCGACCGCATCGATGTGGCGTGCATCGCGCACAGCAGCGGGGGGACTTCCTAGCCGGGGCCGAGCACTCCCACCTGAAGGGGCGCGGGGAACTGCGCGAACAACCCCCACGCGCCCGCAGACCGCGTACTACCGGATGGACATCCCGGAGAGCGTCCGAGCGATCACCAACCGCTGGATCTCGCTCGTCCCCTCGAAGATCGTGTAGATCGCGGCATCCCGGTGCATCCGCTCCACCGGATACTCCCGGGTGTACCCGTTGCCACCGAGAATCTGGATCGCCTGCGCGGTGACCTTCTTCGCCGTCTCGCTGGCGTACAGCTTGGACATCGACCCCTCGGCCGCCGTGAACGGCTTCCCGCTGATCGCCATCCAGGAGGCGCGCCAGACGAGCAGCCGGGCCGCGTCGATCTGGGTCCGCATGTCCGCCAGCTGGAAGGCGACACCCTGGTTGTCGATGATCGGCCGCCCGAACTGCTCACGGGTCATGGCGTAGTCGAGGGCGACCTCGTACGCCGCACGTGCCGTGCCGACGGCCATCGCGCCGACGGCGGGGCGCGACGCCTCGAACGTGGCCATCGCCGCGTTCTTCACCCGCTCGCCCCCGGACTTCGCCCGCTCCCGGGCCCGGGCCAGCCGCTCGTCCAGCTTCTCCTTGCCGCCGAGCAGGCAGGAGCCGGGAACCCGCACGTTGTCGAGGACGACCTCGGCGGTGTGCGAGGCGCGGATGCCGTGCTTCTTGAACTTCTGCCCCTGGGCGAGACCCGGCGTGCCCGGCGGGACGATGAAGGAGGCGTGGCCCTTGGAGCCCAGCTCCGGGTCGACGACGGCCACCACGACGTGGACGTTGGCGATGCCGCCGTTGGTCGCCCAGGTCTTCGTGCCGTTGATCACCCACTCGTCCTTGGCCTCGTCGTACACGGCACGGGTGCGCATGGAGGCGACGTCGGAGCCGGCGTCGGGCTCGGAGGAGCAGAACGCGGCGACCTTGACGTCATTGGCGTCGCCGTACATCTGGGGGATCCAGGTGCCGATCTGTTCCTCGGTTCCGTTGGCGAGAACGCCCACGGCGGCCAGTCCCGTGCCTACGATCGAGAGGGCGATGCCCGCATCGCCCCAGAACAGCTCCTCCATGGCCATCGGGATACCGAGGCCGGTGGGGTCGAAGTACTGCTGCGCGTAGAAGTCGAGGGAATAGATGCCGACCTTCGCGGCCTCCTGGATGACCGGCCAGGGAGTCTCCTCACGCTCGTCCCATTCGGCGGCCGCGGGACGGATCACGTCGGCGGCGAAACCGTGCAGCCAGTCCCGGACCTCCTTCTGTTCGTCGTTGAGCTCCATGGTGAACTCGGCCATGTCCCCTCCAGCGGCGGAACGTGCGTGTTACTAGCGGTAACCCGAGTCTGTTACTCACGGGTAGGAAAAGTCAACTCCTGACGACAGCCGTGGAGCTCTCCGGCCCGTTCGCTGTCAGGCTGCTGTCAGGTGTTAGTTTGCGCAGGCGTCACCGAAACACCACGGGTGGGGAGAGCACATGGACACCACGCAGCGGACCGAACAGCAGAGGTCGGCCGACCGCCGACGGCGCGAGTTGCTGGAGGCCGCGGACCGGGTGGTACTGCGCGACGGCCCCCAGGCCTCGATGAACGCGATCGCAGCGGAGGCCGGCATCACGAAGCCGATCCTCTACCGCCACTTCGGCGACAAGGGCGGGCTTTACGCCGCCCTTGCCAAACGGCACACGGACGCGCTGCTGGACTCGCTCCGGGCCGCGCTGGACGCTCCCGCCGAGCGCCGGGAGCGGGTGGAGGCGACCCTCGACACATACCTCGCCGCCATCGAGGCCCGGCCTCAGGTGTACCGGTTCCTCATGCACCCCTCCGAGGGCGGGCAGGGCGGGGACCAGGGGTTCGACGTGGGCAAGCACAGCGCGCCGTTGCTCCGCAGGATGGGCGAGGAGTTGGCTCAGGTGATCGAGGATCGGCTGGACCTCGGGCCCGGGTCGCAACAGCTGGCCCGTGTCTGGGGGCACGGGATCGTCGGGATGATGCATGCGGCCGGGGACTGGTGGCTCGGGGAGCGGCCGTGTTCTCGTGCGGAGCTGGTGCGGAGTCTGGCGGATCTGTTGTGGGGTCGTCTTGCGGCGGCGGGGGACAAGATCGGGGGTCCGGGGTTCTGAGGGTTGTGGGGCGCGTGACGGTCCGTTGTGGCTGGTCGCGCCCACGCGGCGGAGCCGCACCTTGACACAGCCCCGCGCCCCTGAGGTCGGACAGCTCCCCTAGCTCCAAGAGGCTCGGCCCACCTGGCGCATGAGCCTTCTCTTGCGCCAGCCCTCCACCCTGTCCGCGTACACCATCCCCTCCAGGTGGTCGTACTCGTGTTGCAAGCATCTGGCAAAGAATCCCGTGCCGTGGATCGTGATCGGGTCGCCGGTCATCGTGTGGCCCTCGATCACGGCGTGGTCGTAGCGTTCCGTCCCCGCCTCCAGGCCCGGCAGGGAGAGGCAGCCCTCGGGGCCCCGCAGGACGATTCCGTCCGCCTCCACCAGCCTCGGGTTCACGACATGGCCCACGTGGCGGACGTCCTCGTCGTCGGGGCAGTCGTAGACGAAGACGCGATGGGACTCGCCGACCTGGTTGGCGGCCAGGCCTACGCCCTGGGCCGCGTACATCGTGGCGAACATGTCCTCGACGAGTCGGGCGAGTTCGGGGCCGAATTCGGTGACCTCCCCACAGGGTTCCCCCAGGACGGGATCACCGAGGAGACTGAGGGGTCTGACGCGCCCGCGCGCGCCCGGGATGGAGCCGTGTCGCATGGCGGCAAGGGTACGGTCCCTTCTGACACGCGCATGCCGTACGGGCGTGTGGGTGGTGCCGCGGTTCGGGAGTGCGAATGGATCTCGATAGGCTGACCACCTACCACGGTGCCGTCAGGCCATAGGCGCGGCGCGTACGCAAGGAGGATCGAGAACTGATGGCAGGCAACTCGGACCCGCTCACGCCGCGGGCCAAGCTGGCCGTGACCGCCGGCAAGGCGGTCGCTGCGGCATCCCGAGCCGCCGGACGCGGCAGCGGTTCGGTGATCGGTGGCCGGGTGGCGCTGAAACTCGACCCCGACCTGCTCGCCCGGCTCGCCCAGCACCTGGACGTCGTCCTCGTCTCGGCGACCAACGGGAAGACGACGACGACCCGGCTGATCGCCGAAGCGCTGCGGGCCGCCGGGCCCGTGGTGTCCAACGCGCTCGGCGCCAACATGCCGGCCGGCATCACCTCGGCGCTCGCGGGCGGTTCGGAGTCCAAGTACGGCGTCATCGAGGTCGACGAGAAGTACCTCGCGGGCGTGGCCCGGGACACCGCCCCCAAGTGCATCGCCCTGCTCAACCTCTCCCGCGACCAGCTCGACCGCGCCGCCGAGACGCGGATGCTCGCGGAGAACTGGCGGGAGGGGCTGGCCGGCTCCAAGGCGGTCATCGTCGCCAACGCCGACGACCCGCTGGTCGTCTGGGCCGCTTCCTCCTCCCCCAACGTGGTGTGGGTCGCCGCCGGGCAGATGTGGAAGGACGACGCCTGGTCGTGCCCGTCCTGCGGTGGTGTCATGCAGCGGCCGGGTGACGACTGGTTCTGCGGTGAGTGCGGGTTCCGGCGTCCGCAGCCGAGCTGGGCGCTGTCCGGGGACCACGTGCTCGATCCGCACGGGTCCGCCTGGCCCATCCATCTCCAGCTGCCCGGTCGCGCCAACAAGGCCAACGCGGCCTCCTCCGCCGCCGTCGCCGCCGTCTTCGGGGTGCCGCCGCAGGTGGCACTGGAGCGCATGTACCAGGTGCAGGCCGTCGCCGGGCGCTACGACGTCGTCCAGTTCCAGGGCCGTGACCTGCGGCTGCTGCTCGCGAAGAACCCGGCGGGCTGGCTCGAAACGTTCAGCCTGATCGATCCTGCACCGGCTCCGGTGATCCTCTCGGTGAACGCGCGCGGCGCCGACGGCACCGACACCTCCTGGCTGTGGGACGTCGACTACACGCGGCTGACCGGCCACCCGATCTTCGTCATCGGCGACCGCAAGCTGGACCTCGCGGTGCGTCTGGAAGTGGCGAACCAGCACTTCCAGGTGTGCGAGAACGTCGACCAGGCGGTGCAGATGTGCCCGCCGGGCCGGATCGAGGTCATCGCGAACTACACCGCGTTCCAGGACCTGCGCCGCCGCGTCGGCAACTGACCACGAAGGACGACCAGTTCATGAGCGACAACCAACTGCGGATCGTCTGGGTCTACCCGGACCTGCTCAGCACCTACGGCGACCAGGGCAATGTCCTGGTCGTGGAGCGCCGGGCACGGCAGCGCGGCCTCGACGTGGCCCGCCTCGACGTGCGCAGCGACCAGCCGATCCCGACCTCCGGGGACATCTACCTGATCGGTGGCGGCGAGGACCGGCCGCAGCGGCTCGCGGCGGAGCGGCTGCGCCGCGACGGGCACCTGTACCAGGCGGTGCAGAACGGCGCGATCGTGTTCGCGGTCTGCGCCGGCTACCAGATCCTGGGCCACGAGTTCATCAACGACCTCGGCCAGCGCGAGCCGGGCCTCGGTCTGCTCGACGTCACGACCGTGCGCGGTGAGGGCGAGCGGTGCGTCGGTGACGTCCTCGCGGACATCGACCCGCGGCTCGGGCTGCCGCCGCTGACGGGCTTCGAGAACCACCAGGGCGTCACCCGTCTGGGCCCGACCGCCCGCCCGTTCGCCCGCGTCCAGCTCGGCAAGGGCAACGGCACCGGCGACGGCACCGAGGGGGCGTACAACGACACCGTGTTCGGTACGTACATGCACGGGCCGGTGCTCGCCCGCAACCCCCTCATCGCGGACCTGCTGCTGAAGCTGGCGCTCGACGTGAACGCGCTCCCGCCGACCGACGACCGCTGGTACGAGGCCCTGCGCAACGAGCGCATCGCGGCTGCGCAGCAGCCTGCGTGAACACAGTTGCGCAGCAGCCTGCGCGGCCGCCTGCGTGAGTTGTCCGTTCACCTGCTTTTCGGAGCACCGTCAGCAGCCCGTCTGACGGTGCATCCGCACAGGTGAGCAGGCACGTCCAGCAGGCGGACGCATGCTTCGGCCCCGCCCCCTCCTGCCGCTAGGGTGGCGGGGATCGAGCCGGACGACGGGGTCCGGATCCGGCCCTCGTGGAGAAGGTTTAACGGGCTATGCGCATTGGTGTCCTCACGTCCGGCGGCGACTGCCCCGGCCTGAACGCCGTCATCCGGTCCGTCGTGCACCGTGCCGTCGCCGACCACGGCGACGAGGTCATCGGTTTCCGGGACGGCTGGAAAGGCCTCCTGGAGTGCGACTACCTCAAGCTCGACCTCGACGCCGTGGCCGGCATCCTGGCCCGCGGCGGCACCATCCTCGGCTCCTCCCGGGTCCAGCCCTCGCATCTGCGGGACGGTGTGGAGCGGGCCAAGGGCCATGTCGAGGAGCTCGGCCTCGACGCGATCATCCCCATCGGCGGTGAGGGCACCCTCAAGGCCGCCCGGCTGATGTCCGACGCCGGACTGCCCATCGTGGGTGTGCCGAAGACCATCGACAACGACATCGCCGTCACCGACGTCACCTTCGGCTTCGACACGGCCGTCGGCGTGGCCACCGAGGCCCTCGACCGGCTGAAGACCACCGCCGAGTCCCACCAGCGGGTCCTCGTCGTCGAGGTCATGGGGCGGCACACCGGCTGGATAGCGCTGCAGTCCGGCATGGCGGCGGGCGCCCACGCCATCGTCGTACCGGAGCGGCCCTTCGACATCGAGGAGCTGGCCCGCAGGGTCGGCGAGCGGTTCGAGGCGGGGAAGCGGTTCGCGATCGTCGTCGCGGCGGAGGGCGCGAAGCCCCGCGCCGGGACCATGGACTTCGACGAGGGCGGCAAGGACATCTACGGGCACGAGCGGTTTGCCGGGATTGCGCGGCAGTTGTCCATCGAGCTGGAGGACCGGCTCGGCAAGGAGGCCCGTCCTGTCATCCTCGGGCATGTGCAGCGAGGCGGTACGCCCACCGCGTACGACCGTGTGCTGGCCACTCGGTTCGGGTGGCATGCGGTGGAGGCTGCGCATCGGGGGGAGTTCGGGAAGATGACGGCGCTGCGGGGGACGGACATCGTGATGGTGCCGCTGGCCGAGGCCGTCGAGACGCTCAAGACGGTGCCTGCCGAGCGGTACGCCGAAGCGGAGTGCGTGCTTTAGCCGTCCGGCGGGTGCGGGTTGTGTGTGGTTGCTCGCGCCCGCGCGGCGGAGCCGCAAATCGACACAGTCCCGCGCCCCTTCAGGTAGGCATGCTTGCCCCCGGTCGAGAGTTCGGCCGGGGGCGGTTCTACTCTTGTGGGCGGCAGTAAACGTACAACCCCCCACGAATCAGGAGCCGCCCAAATGGATCACAGCGGGCACGGCATGCATACGGATCTCTTGCCGTTCACGCTGGGGCGGGGGCTGCAGTGGTCGGCGGACCCGTTCTTTCTCGTGGCTTGTGTGGCCGGGCTCGGGCTGTACGGCTGGGGGGTCGTGCGGCTGCGGCGGCGGGGGGACGCCTGGCCCGTCGGGCGGACCGTGTCGTTCGTGGCCGGCGTGCTGACCGTGATGCTCATGATGTGCACCGCGCTGAACGACTACGGGATGGTCATGTTCAGCGTGCACATGGTCCAGCACATGGTGATCAGCATGCTGTCGCCGATCCTGGTGCTGCTCGGCGCGCCGGTCACGCTGGCGCTGCGTGCGCTGCCGACGGCCGGCGGAGGGCGCAAGGGGCCGCGTGAGCTGCTGCTGATGCTGCTGCACAGCCGGTACATGCGGATCATCACGCATCCGGCGTTCACCATTCCGATGTTCATCGCGTCGCTGTACGCGCTGTACTTCACGCCCCTCTTCGACTTCCTGATGGGTTCCAGGGCCGGGCACATCGCGATGATGGTGCACTTCTTCGCCGTCGGTGTGGTGTTCTTCTGGCCGATCATCGGGGTGGACCCGGGGCCGCACCGGCCGGGGTACCTGATGCGGATGCTGGAGCTGTTCGCCGGGATGCCGTTCCACGCGTTCTTCGGCATCGCGCTGATGATGGCGTCGGCGCCGATGGTGGAGTCGTTCGGCGACCCGCCCGCCTCGCTCGGCATCGACGCGCTCTCCGACCAGAACGCGGCCGGCGGTATCGCCTGGGCGTTCAGCGAGATCCCGTCGGTGCTGGTGCTGATCGCACTGCTGTTCCAGTGGTACGGCTCCGAGCAGCGGCAGGCCCGCCGCAAGGACCGGGCGGCCGACCGGGACGGCGACAAGGAGCTGGAGGCGTACAACGCCTATCTCGCGTCGCTCAACGCCCGCGGCGGCGGCTGAGGCCGGGCCACCGTGAAGAACCCGGGGCGCCGTCGGGGAAGCCGGGGCACCATGGAGGTGGACACGCCCAGCGGAGGGCGGCCCTGAGGAGGGTGTCGCGATGGCAGGTTCCACGGACAGTTCCACGAAGACCATGGGGGTGCTCACCGTCGGCGGGCTCGTCGTGGTGACCGCCTACACGGTGGCGCTCGGCAGCAATGGCTGGCTGTGGTTCGGGTGGGTCGTGCTCGGGCTGATCACGCTCGCGATGATCGTGCTGAAGACCGGCTGATCACTCGGGGGTGAGGCGGGCCGCCGAGTGGACGCCCGGCTGGTACTTCGGCAGCCGGGCGGTGATCCTCATCCCCGCGCCTACGGCCGTCTCGATGACGAGGCCGTAGTCGTCGCCGTACACCTGGCGGAGCCGGTCGTCGACGTTGGACAGGCCGATGCCGCCGGAGGGGCTGACCTCGCCGGCCAGGATGCGGCGCAGCAGGACCGGGTCCATTCCGGCGCCGTCGTCCTCGATGACGACCAGGGCCTCGGCGCCGGCGTCCTGCGCCGTTATCTGTATGTGGCATTTGTCCGCCTTGCCTTCCAGGCCGTGCTTGACGGCGTTCTCCACGAGGGGCTGGAGGCAGAGGAAGGGCAGGGTGACCGGGAGCACCTCCGGGGCGATCTGGAGGGTGACGGCGAGGCGGTCGCCGAAGCGGGCGCGGACCAGGGCCAGGTAGTGGTCGATGGCGTGGAGTTCGTCGGCGAGGGTGGTGAAGTCGCCGTGCCTGCGGAACGAGTAGCGGGTGAAGTCGGCGAACTCCAGCAGCAGCTCACGGGCGCGTTCGGGGTCGGTGCGGACGAAGGACGCGATGACGGCGAGCGAGTTGAAGACGAAGTGCGGGGAGATCTGGGCCCGTAGCGCCTTGATCTCCGCCTCGATCAGTTTCGTGCGGGACTGGTCGAGGTCCGCCAGCTCCAGCTGGACGCTCACCCAGCGGGCCACCTCGCCCGCCGCCCGGACGAGGACGGCCGACTCGCGGGGCGCGCAGGCGACCAGGGCGCCGTGCACGCGGTCGTCGACGGTGAGCGGGGCGACCACGGCCCAGCGGACCGGGCAGTCGGCGTGGCCGCAGCTGAGGCGGAAGGCCTCGCCGCGGCCGCTCTCCAGGGGTTCGGCCAGCCGTTCCATGATCTCGGTGCGGTGGTGCGACCCCACGCCGTCCCAGGCCAGCACCTCCTTCTGGTCGGTGAGGCAGAGCGCGTCCGTGCCGAGCAGGGTGCGCAGCCGGCGGGCGGACTTGCGGGCCGTCTCCTCGGTGAGGCCGGCCCGGAGCGGGGGCGCGGCGAGGGAGGCCGTGTGCAGGGTCTGGAAGGTGGCGTGCTCGACGGGGGTGCCGAGGCCGCCGAGGTTCTCTGGGCGTGCGGTGCGGCGGCCCAGCCAGAAGCCGACGGCGAGGAAGGGCAGGATCGCCATGCACACGCCCGCCAGGAATCCGCTCATGCCTCGGCCCCTCTCGCTCTGAGCTCCTCCGCCGCCCTCAGTTCCTCCGTGCGCAGCTCCTCCGGCAGGTGGAAGCGGGCCAGGATCGCCGCCGTGCCGGCCGGGATGCGGCCCGGGGTGGCCAGGGACACCAGGATCATGGTGAGGAAGCCGAGCGGTACGGACCACAGCGCCGGCCAGGCGAGGAGCGCGTGCGGAGTGCCCGTGACCGGCAGGCCGGCCATGGTCGCGGCGACCGCCACGAACGCCGACCCGCCGCCCACCACCATCCCGGCGACCGCCCCCGGCGGGGTCAGCCGGCGCCACCAGATGCCGAGGACGAGCAGCGGGCAGAAGGAGGACGCCGACACCGCGAAGGCGAGGCCGACCGCGTCGGCCACCGGCAGTCCTCCCACCAGCAGGCTGGCCGCCAGCGGTACGACCATGGCGAGGCCGGTGCCCAGCCGGAAGTGCCGTACGCCCCGGGTCGGCAGGACGTCCTGGGTGAGGACGCCCGCGACGGCCATCGTCAGCCCGGACGCCGTGGACAGGAACGCGGCGAAGGCACCCCCGGCGACCAGTGCGCCCAGCAGGTCGCCGCCGACACCGCCGATCATGCGGTCGGGCAGCAGCAGGACCGCGGCGTCGGCGTCGCCGGTGAGGGCGAGTTCGGGGGCGTACAGGCGGCCGAGGGCGCCGTAGACGGGCGGCAGGAGATAGAAGGCGCCGATCAGGGCGAGGACGGCGACCGTGGTGCGGCGGGCGGCGACTCCGTGCGGGCTGGTGTAGAAGCGGACGACGACGTGCGGCAGGCCCATCGTGCCGAGGAAGGTGGCGAGGATCAGGCCGTACGTCGCATAGAGCGGGCGTTCCTGGCGGCCTGCGGCGAGGGAGGTCGACATGCCGCCGTTGGCGCCGCGCTCGGCGGTGGGGACGGGCGTGCCCTCGGCGAAGGTGAGGCGGGTGCCGCGCTCGATGTGGTGGGTGCCTGCGGGGAGGCTCAGGACGGTGTCCTGGTGCGGGCGGCCGTCGACCGCGCCGTCCACCGTCACGGTCAGGGGGCGGTCGAGTTTCAGGTCGAGGGTGTCGTCGACGCGGACCGTGCGCTGCTCACGGAAGGCGGCCGGCTCCTCGAAGGCGTGCCGGGAGGCTCCGTCGCCCTGCCAGGCGAGGACCAGGAACAGCGCGGGCACGAGGAGGGCGGTGAGCTTGAGCCAGTACTGGAAGGCCTGCACGAAGGTGATGCTGCGCATACCGCCCGCCGCGACGGTCGCGGTGACGACGACCGCGACGATCAGCCCGCCGAGCGAGTCCGGCGCACCCGTGAGGACCGTCAGGGTCAGCCCCGCCCCCTGGAGCTGGGGCAGCAGGTACAGCCAGCCGACGCCGACGACGAGGGTGCCCGCGAGCCGTCGTACCGCGTGCGAGGCGAGGCGGGCCTCGGCGAAGTCGGGCAGGGTGTAGGCGCCGGAGCGGCGCAGCGGGGCGGCGACGAACAGGAGCAGGACGAGGTATCCGGCGGTGTAGCCGACTGGGTACCAGAGCATGTCGGGGCCCTGGACCAGGACCAGGCCCGCGATGCCGAGGAAGGAGGCGGCGGACAGGTATTCGCCGCTGATGGCGGCGGCGTTGAGGCGGGGGCCGACGGTGCGGGAGGCGACGTAGAAGTCGGAGGTGGTGCGGGAGATGCGCAGGCCGAAGGCGCCGACGAGGACGGTCGCGACGACCACCAGGGCGACGGCGGGGACGGCGTACGCCGAGTTCATCCGACCCGCCCCTATCGGTCTTCGACCAGCCGCACGAAGTCCCGTTCGTTGCGTTCGGCGCGGCGGACGTACCAGCGGGCCAGCAGGACGAGCGGGAGGTACAGACAGAAGCCGAGCACCGCCCATTCCAGGCGGTGGGCGTCGGGCATCGCGGCGAAGAGCAGCGGCAGGGGGCCGACCAGGAGGGCCAGGACCGCGAACACGGTGAGCGCGGCGCGCAGTTGGGAGCGCATGAGGGAGCGGACGTAGGTGTGGCCGAGGGTGGTCTGCTCGTCGATCTCGGTGCGCGGGCGGTAGTAGCCGGAGTCACGGCGGGTGCGGCGGGTACGGCGGGGCGGGCCGGTGACGACGACCCGCCGCTCGGCGGGGTCCTGGTGCGGCACGGTCAGGGCCTCCTCATCAGCAGGTCCCGCAGTTCGCGGGCGTGGCGGCGGCTGACCTGGAGTTCCTCGGCGCCGACCAGGACGCTCACCGTGCCGGCGTCCAGGCGGAGCTCGCCTATGTGGCGCAGGGCGACGAGGTGGCGGCGATGGATGCGGACGAAGCCGCGGGCGCGCCAGCGCTCCTCCAGGGTGGAGAGGGGGATGCGGACGAGGTGGCTGCCGCGGTCGGTGTGCAGACGGGCGTAGTCGCCCTGGGCCTCGACGTGGGTGATGTCGTCGACGGCGACGAACCGGGTCACGCCGCCGAGCTCGACGGGTATGTGGTCGGGGTCGGGCTCGTGCACGGGGATGCGGGGCGCGGCGCCGCGCTGTTCGGCGGCGCGGCGGACGGCCTCGGCGAGGCGTTCCTTGCGGACGGGCTTGAGGACGTAGTCGACGGCCTTGAGGTCGAAGGCCTGGACGGCGAAGTCCTCGTGGGCGGTGACGAACACGACCAGCGGCGGCCGGGCGAACCCGGTGAGCAGCCGGGCCAGGTCGAGGCCGTCGAGGCCGGGCATCTGGATGTCGAGGAAGACGACGTCGATGGCCTCCGGGCCGTCGGGGCCGGACTCCAGGGCCCGGTTGATGCGGCGCAGCGCCTCGGTCGCGTCGCCGGCGCCCTCCACGCTGCCGATGCGGGGATCGGCGTTCAGCAGGTACAGCAGTTCCTCGAGCGAGGGGCGTTCGTCGTCGACGGCGAGGGCGCGCAGCATGAACGTGGAGTGTAGGGGCGATCGGCACGGCTGGACATGTGCCGGGGTGTGGACGTATCCGCTGGATACAGTGCCCGCATGAACAGCGGCACTGCCCCTTTCGACGAGCTCGACCGGAAGATCGTCACCGCTCTGATGGCGAACGCCAGGAGCAGCTTCGCGGAGATCGGGTCGGCGGTCGGCCTGTCCGCGACAGCGGTCAAACGCCGGGTGGACCGGTTGCGGGACACCGGGGTGATCACGGGGTTCACGGCCACGGTGAAGCCGGCGGCGCTGGGCTGGCGCACGGAGGCGTACGTGGAGGTGTACTGCGAGGGGGCCGCTCCTCCGCGGCGGCTCGCGGAGGTGGTGCGCAACCATCCGGAGATCACGGCGGCGATGACGGTGACGGGCGGGGCGGACGCGCTGCTGCATGTGCGGGCGCGGGACGTGGAGCACTTCGAGGAGGTGCTGGAGCGGATCCGGGTCGAGCCGTTCATCCGGAAGACGATCAGTGTGATGGTGCTGTCGCATCTGCTGCCGGAGAGCCCGGAGGCGGGAGCCACCCATGCGGCCCCGGATGACGCAGCGAACCTGCGTGAGCAGCGCTGATTGCGCAGCAATCATGCGTGAACACGCAGCGTTCGTTTCTTGTAGCGCTCCGCTGTCGCTTCTTACCTTGAAGACATGTCCGAGAGTGTGACCACCGGCCGTGTGCCGAGCGCCCGGCGCTTCCTCGTCTGCGAACCCAGACACTTCGCCGTGCAGTACGCGATCAATCCCTGGATGCATCCCGACACACCCGTCGACGTGGATCTCGCCCAGGAACAGTGGCGGGCGCTGATCAGCGCCTACCGGGCCCACGGCCACAGCGTGGACACCGTGGAGCCCGCCCCCGGTCTGCCCGACATGGTCTTCGCCGCGAACTCGGCGGTCGTGGTGGGCGGCCGGGTCTTCGGCTCGCTCTTCCACGCCCCGGAGCGGCGCGCTGAGTCCGTGCACTACGACACCTGGTTCAAGACCGCCGGGTACCAGGTGTACCGGCCGGAGTCGGTCTGCGAGGGCGAGGGCGACCTGGTGTGGACCGGCCGGTACGTGCTGGCCGGCACCGGTTTCCGTACGACCCGGGAGGCGCACCGCGAGGTGCAGGAGTTCTTCGGCCACCCGGTGATCAGCCTGACCCTGGTGGATCCGCACTTCTACCACCTGGACACCGCGCTGTTCGTCCTGGACGGCGAGAACATCTCCTACTACCCGGAGGCGTTCTCGCCGGGCAGCCGCGAGGTGCTCGCGCGCCTCTACCCGGACGCGGTGCTCGCCACCCGCGACGACGCCATGGTGTTCGGGCTCAACTCCGTCTCCGACGGCCGCCATGTCTTCATCGCGCCCCGCGCCGAGGCGCTCGCCGCCCGGCTGGCCGAGCGCGGCTATGTCCCCGTCCCCGTCGACCTGTCCGAGTTCCAGAAGGCCGGCGGCGGCATCAAGTGCTGCACCCAGGAGATCCGTTCATGACCGCACCCGTCGTCCCCGCGCGTTCGTCCGAGGCCGTCACCGCGCGCTCCTCCGGTGAGCTGATCCGCGCCGAGGAGCCGGTCCTGGCGCACAACTACCATCCGCTGCCCGTGGTCGTGGCGCGCGCCGAGGGCACCTGGGTGGAGGACGTGGAGGGCCGCCGCTACCTGGACATGCTGGCCGGCTACTCGGCCCTCAACTTCGGTCACCGCCACCCCCTGTTGATCGAGGCGGCGCACCGCCAGCTGGACCGGCTCACCCTCACCTCCCGCGCCTTCCACAACGACCGGCTGGCCGAATTCGCCGAGCGGCTCGCGGAGTTGACGGGCCTGGACATGGTGCTGCCGATGAACACCGGCGCCGAGGCGGTCGAGAGCGGCATCAAGGTCGCCCGCAAGTGGGCCTACGAGGTGAAGGGCGTCCCGGCCGACCGGGCGACGATCGTCGTCGCGGCGGAGAACTTCCACGGCCGTACGACGACGATCGTGAGCTTCTCGACGGACGAGACGGCCCGGACGGGCTTCGGGCCCTTCACGCCGGGCTTCCGGATCGTGCCGTACAACGATCTGGCGGCGCTGGAGGCGGCGGTCGACGAGACCACGGCCGCGGTGCTGATCGAGCCGATCCAGGGCGAGGCGGGGGTCGTGATCCCCGACGACGGCTATCTGGCCGGGGTGCGGGAGCTGACCCGCCGGGCGAACTGCCTGTTCATCGCGGACGAGATCCAGTCCGGTCTGGGGCGGACCGGCCGGACGCTGGCCGTGGAGCACGAGGGGGTCGTCCCCGACGTCCTGCTGCTCGGCAAGGCGCTCGGTGGCGGGATCGTGCCGGTGTCGGCGGTGGTGGCGCGGCGCGAGGTGCTGTCCGTGCTGCGGCCGGGCGAGCACGGGTCGACGTTCGGCGGCAATCCGCTGGCGGCCGCGGTCGGCACGGCGGTGGTGGAGCTGCTGGAGACGGGCGAGTTCCAGCAGCGGGCGGCGGACCTGGGGAGCGTCCTGCGGGACGGTCTGACCGGCCTGGTCGGCAAGGGCGTCGTGGGTTTCCGGGCCCGGGGCCTGTGGGCGGGCGTCGACATCGACCCGGCCCTCGGCACCGGCCGCGAGGTCAGCGAGCGGCTGATGCGGGAGGGCGTCCTGGTCAAGGACACCCATGGCTCGACCATCCGGCTGGCGCCACCGCTGACGATCACGGGCGAGGAACTGCGCTCGGCGCTGGAGGCCTTGGAGAAGGCACTGACTCAGGGGTCCTAGGTCGTGTCCGCAAAGTCCCGTCGTCCGCCCGAAGGGCGGGCCCCGCGGTGTCCGGTGCGTGCTCTCGGCGTGCCGGGCGTCGCGGGGCTGGGGGCACCCCCTCTGGGGGAGGGACTTTGCGGACACGACCTAGGCCCCGCGCCCTGCGGATGACCTGACAGGGGCCTCCCGGGTGGCCCGGTCGGTGTCGTGCAGGCAGGGTGAAGATTGAGTCAGGAGGTGGTAGACCACTCTCAGCGACAGAGAGGTCGACCGTGGGCACACACGACGAGGACGGCGTTGCCCGCCGGCGGTTCGACGTGGCGGACGCCGCGCCCCTGCTGCTCGACGGCCGGGGCGTGGTGACGAGTTGGACCAGGGACGCCGAGCGGCTGCTGGGGTATGCGGCGGCCGAGGCGGTGGGCAAGGATCTGGCCGGGCTGCTGACCCAGGGGGACGCCGGCCGGATGCCGGAGATGCTGGAACGGTGCCGTCGGGACGGCGGCTGGAGCGGGCTGCTGTCCGCCCGGCGCGAGGACGGCCGGCCGGTGCCGGTCATGGCCCGGTTCACGTCCGCGCACGAGCCCGGCGGTCCGGCCCGCTGGCTGGTGCTGCTGAACGAGATGGGGGACTCCCCCGGCTGGACCATGAGCCGTTCCGTTCTGGAGCAGATGGTGTCCGAGTCGCCGATCGGCATCGCGATCGTGGACACCGACCTGCGGTTCGTGTGGTCCAACGAGGCCCTGGCCCGGTTCGGCGGGGGCCGGCCGGAGCAGCGGCTGGGGCTGCGGATGGCGGACGTCCAGCCGGGCCTTGACGCCGAGGCGGCCGAGGCGCAGATGCGGCGGGTGCTCGAGAGCGGCGAGACCGTCGTCGGCTACGAGCACGTCGGGCATCTGCGGACCGCCCCGCACCGCGAGACCGCGCACATGCTGTCGTTCACCCGGCTCGACGACGACCACGGCAACCCGATGGGTGTCTACTACACGGTCGTCGACATCACCGACCGCCACCGCGCCCGGCAGCGGCTCGCCCTCCTCGACCGGGCGGGCCGGGGTATCGGCAGCAGCCTGGACATCGTCCGCACCGCCCAGGAACTGGCCGACGTGGCCGTCACCGGATTCGCCGACGCGGTCGCCGTGGACCTGCTGGAGCCGGTCCTGCGCGGCGCGGAACCCGCACCGGCCCAGGCGACACCGCCGGGCTCGCCCGACGCCGTACCGCTGCGCCGGGCGGGGCTGCGGCGGACCGGGACTCCCCCGGGCCGGGACGGCACCGGGGACGCCGACGTGCCCGTGGTCCTGTACGCGGCCGCGTCCCCTCCCGTCCGCTGTCTTCGTACCGGCCGTCCCTGGCGGGGCGAGTCGCTCGACCCGCTCGTCGAGGACTGGGTGCCGGACGTGCCCGGGGAGCCGGCGTCCGGTCCCGTGAGCGCGCTGATCGTGCCGGTGCGGGCGCGGGGCGCCACGCTCGGTGTCACCACCTTCCTGCGGCGCCGCCGGCGGGAGCCGTTCGACGCCGACGACGTGGCGCTCGCCGAGGATCTCGTCTCGCGGGCGGCCGTCTGTGTGGACAACGCCCGCCGCTACACCCGTGAGCGGGACGCGGCCCTGGTGCTGCAGCGCAACCTCCTCCCCCACCGGCTGCCCGAGCAGGACGCGGTCGAGGTGGCCGCCTGCTACCGGCCCGCGGACGAGCTGACCGGCCTCGGCGGCGACTGGTACGACCTGATCCCGCTGTCGGCGGCACGGGTGGCGCTCGTGGTGGGCGAGGTGCCGGGACACGGCATCGACGCCGCCGCCGCCATGGGGCGCGTACGGACCGCGGTACGCACCCTCGCCGCCCTGGACCTGCCGCCGGAGGAAGTCCTCGCCCACCTGGACGATCTGGTCGCCCGGATGCACCGCGAGGAGGGGCTGGAGGCGGGCGCCCAGACGGAGGGTGCCGGATGCGTGTACGTCGTCTACGACCCGGTGGACGGGCGGTGTGCGATGGCGGCCGCCGGGCACCCCGCCCCGGCGGTCGTCCTGCCCGACGGCACGATCACGTTCGTGGACCTGCCGCAGGGGTCGCCGCTCGGCGCCGGCGGGCCGCCGTTCGAGTCGGCGGAGCTGACCCTGCCGGAGGGCAGCACGCTGGCGCTGCACACCGACGGATTGCTGGCGCAGGGCGACGAGTGGGCGCTGGACGCCGACCGCACCCGGCTGCGGCAGGCCCTGGAACAGCCTGCGGACACGCTGGACGTGCGCTGCCGGGCCGTGGTCGACGCGCTCGTCCCGGCCCGCCCGTTCGACGACGTGGCCCTGCTGATGGCCCGTACCCGCCTGCTGTCCCCGGACCGGGTCGCCGACTGGGAGCTGCCCGCCGACCCGGCCGCGGTCGCCGAGGCCCGCAAGACCGCGAGTCGCAGGCTGGCCGAGTGGGGACTGGCGGAGCTGTCGTTCACCACCGAGCTGGTGGTCAGCGAGCTGGTCACCAACGCCATCCGGTACGCCACCGGCCCCATCCGGCTGCGGCTGGTGCGTGAGCGCACCCTGGTCTGCGAGGTCTTCGACGGCGGCGCCACCGCACCCCATCTGCGGCATCCGCGCGCCACCGACGAGGGGGGCCGCGGCCTGCTGCTGGTCTCCCAGGTCACCCAGCGCTGGGGCACCCGTTTCCTCGGCGAGGGGAAGATCATCTGGGCCGAGCAGTCCCTCACGGAGCCCGATGCGTGACGCCCGGGCCCTTACACCTCACATGACGTGCGAAAATTACCCGAACCGGTGAATATGGCGCAGTACCGGCGGACGGGGCGCGGCGATGAACGACACGGCGATCGACTACGCGGCGGTCTTCCAGGCCCTGCCCGGCATGGTGGCGCTGCTGAGACCCGATCTCGTGTACGCGGACGCCAACGAGGAGTTCCTGCGCGTCGCGGGCCGCAGGCGCGAGCAGGTGATCGGCCGGCATCTCTTCGAGGTCTTCCCGGACAACCCCAACGACCCGGGCGCGAGCGGCGTCCGCAATCTGCAGGCCTCGCTGGACCGGGTGCTGGCCACCGGCGAGCGCGACGCGATGGCCCTGCAGCGCTACGACGTCGAGGACCCCGACCGGCCCGGGGAGTGGGACGAGCGGTACTGGAGCCCGGTCAACGCGCCGGTGTTCGGCCCGGACGGCTCGGTGGTGCTGCTCGTGCACCGCGTCGAGGAGGTCACCGAACTGATCCGGGCCCGCAACTCCCGGACCGTGGGGCGCCCGGGCAGCCGGGCCCGGGTGCTGGAGGCCGAGCTGTACACGCGCGCCCGGGAGCTGCAGGAGCTCAACGAGCGGCTGCGCCTGGCGCACGCCCGGGAACGGGAGGTGGCCCTCGCCCTGCAGGAGGCGATGCTGCCCGGGGGTGCCACCGACGACACGGCACTCGTCGTCGTGCGGCTGTGAGGG
Source organism: Streptomyces sp. NPDC096132 (assembly GCF_044763345.1). Classification (NCBI taxonomy): domain Bacteria; kingdom Bacillati; phylum Actinomycetota; class Actinomycetes; order Kitasatosporales; family Streptomycetaceae; genus Streptomyces; species Streptomyces sp. NPDC096132. The sequence goes on along the minus strand of NZ_JBIWGA010000027.1, from coordinate 7,107 downwards.
TCGATACACCTAACGGCGGTTGATGCCGGGCACGTGGACGCCGTAGAAGTCCAGCATCTTCAGGGTGCGTGCCCGCGTCCGCTCCTTCATGTACGGCCAGGCGGCCTCGACGAGGCCCTCGGCGTTCAGGAGCTGTTCGAGAACCTCGAAGTAGGCGGCGCCCCGGACGCTCTCCAGCGAATGCTCCGTGAGCCGTTCCACGAAGGTCCAGCAGCGTTCGAGCAGTTCCCTGTCCGGGGTGTCGCTCTCCAGCTGCGGCATCAGAACGGGCGTCGTGAAGCACTCGGCCAGCACCGAGTAAAGATCCAGGGACGCGTCCTCGGTCAGAACGGCCCGCTCGGCCGGCATGTCGTACTTGTCGGCGATGAACGGCGCGGTCTCGGGGACCGTGCCCAGCAGGAGGGCGGGAAGTTCGTCGACGGGGATCTCAGTCATGTCTTTTCCGGGGTCGGGTGGTACGGGGGCACAGGCACGGGGCCCGCCGGAACGACGGGCCCCGCACACAGTGGACGTCAGGCGCAGTTACCGCTCGACGGGTCGCAGACCGATGATCCCCCGGTGTCGGGGTAGAACGGGTCCACAGTGGCGTCGGAGACGCCCAACGGGTCGAAGACGTCCTTGAACATCTCCCAGGCGCCTCGCTTCGCGCCGTACTCCCTCACGTAGGAAGGAGCCTGGGCCGCCTGCAGTACGCCGCCGGCGATTCCGAGGGTCCGGGAGAAGCCGCGCAGCCGGGTGGGCTGCCCGACGGGCTCGGGGCCCTTGAACTTCGTCGCCGGCTTGAAGTCCTGGCCCGTGAGGTCCTTGACGGCGGGCGTCTTCATCACGGCGTCGAAGTTCGTCTTGATGGCCGTCTTCATGTGCGCGTCACCGTCCATCGCCTTCTTGATGTTGCCGGTGACGTCACGGGAGTTCAGCGCGTCCCACAGCTCCTGCGCCTCGGCCTTGGCGACTGCCAGGTCCTTGTCGGACAGCAGGAACTTCTGCGTGTTCTTTCCCGTCTCCCTGGCCTTGCGGTCGTTGTCCAGCACGTCCGAGAGGGCCTTCATGGTCGACCAGCCCTTCTGGACGTGCAGTTCGGTGTGGCCGTCGAGGGGCTCCCCCGTGTTGAACTCGTAGACGATCGCCGTCGATATCTTCCCGTTGCCGAAGACCTGCTTGGCGCGTGCCTTGGGATAGATCTGCTGCAGCGCCCCGCGCAACTTGCCGTTGCTCACCGCCGGCGCGGACGCCCGCCGCTGCATGAAGCCCGGGTTCTTGTTGGGCACCCTGTTGAGCAGCTTGTGGATGGCCTTCTTCACGGCCTTGAAGATGCTGAGGAACCCGAAGAACTTGCCGTCCGGGTCGGCGTACACCAGCGGGTTGTTGTTGCCGTAGGTGTAGCCGTTCATCTGCTGCGGGTCGGCCAGGTCCATCACCGGGTCGACGGAGAGGAACCGGCCGGTCTGCGGGTCGTACTCGCGCGCCCCGAGGTGGGTGAGGCCGGTGTCCTTGGTGTCGTCGATGCCGCCGACGAAGGATCTCGTGCCGGGCCAGGAGGCCGGCGCGGTGCCGCGGCTGCCGCCGAAGGGCGTCACCCGGCGCTGGGTGAGGGTCAGGTCCGCCGCGGCGACGGCCAGCAGGCCGGTGCCGTGGTGGTCGGCGAGGGTGAAGGAGAACGTGCCGTCGTCGGCACGGACCGCCTGGTGGCCGCTGCCCAGGTCGATGTACCGGGTCGCCTTGGCCTTGGTCGCGCCCTTGTCGAGGGTGACGTCGGTGTGGCCGAGGTGCAGCGTGGTCCGGGTGCCGGTGCGGGAGATGAGCCGGTTGCCGTTGGCGTCGTACAGGTACTCGGTGACGTTGTCCGGCTTGCCGTCGACGGGTTCGGTCACCTTGGCGAGGAGCCCCTCGGCGTCCCAGTCCAGGTGCTGCTTGCCGCGGTCGGTGGTGTTGCCGGTCGGGTCGTACTTGTAGTCCGTCGTGGTCTTCGCCCCGGCCGGGCCCTCGGTGGTGACCGAGGTCAGCGTGTGGGCCTGGGCGGCACCCGGGCCCGGGTACTCGTAGCTGCGCTTGACGTCCTTGGTGGTGTCGCCTGCGGGGTTGTGCTGGACGTCGGTCAGCCGGTTGCCGGCCTTGTCGTAGGTGTACGACTGCCAGTACGGGGCCGGGCCGCCGATCTTCGCGGCGGACGGGGTCGCGGCGCAGGTCTGGTCGCCCTGCGTCCAGGCCTCGGTCAGCCGGCGCAGGTAGTCGTAGCTGAAGCACTGGTTGTCGGTGCCGGTGCGGGAGACGTCGTTGAGGGAGAGGACGTTGCCTGCCTCGTCGTAGCGGAAGGTGACGTTCTGGTCGACGCCCGCCTGTTCCTCACGGTCGACGCGGGTGGTCGAAAGACGCTGGGTACCGAACTCGTAGGTGTTGGTGACCTGCGTCTTCTTGCCGCCGCTGGTCAGGCCGAAGGTGTACACCAGCGGCTTGCCGGTCTGGCTGTAGGTGGCGGTGGAGGTCATGCCCTGGCCGAACACGGAGACCGGGCGCAGGGTCTGGTCCTCGTACGTGTAGTTGACCGAGCCGCCCGGCAGGGAGCCGGCCGCCGAGTAGCTGAGTGAGGCGATCAGACCGGAGGGCTTGTAGGCGGTGCCGGACTGGTAGGTGCCGGCCAGGGCGCCCTCGGACGCGGGGATCACGGTCGCCGTCTTCGTCGCCCGGTAGAGCTTGTCGTACGCGGTGACGGCGGTGGTGTACGCCTCACCGTTCACGTACCGGGTGGACTCGGCGAGCTGGCCCTTGGCGCCCGTGACGGTGTCGTAGGTCCACTTGACCCGCAGCTTGCCGGTCGCCGAGCCCTCCCGCAGTTCGGTCTTGCGGCCCAGTCCGTCGTAGGAGTTGAACAGGCCGGTGCCGCGGGCGTCGGTGCTGGAGAGGACCAGGTTGCGGTCGTCGTACCTGGTGTCGGTGCGTCCCTTGTCGGGGTCGGTGAAGGAGAGCTGGTTGCCACGCTGGTCGTAGGTGTGGCTCCAGCTGTTGCCGGCCTGGTCGGTGACCTTCAGCAGCTGACCCGCCGGGGTGTGCTGGTAGGTGGTCGTGTCGTACGCCGACTCGGGTGCGCGGGTGTGGTGCTGGCGCAGTTCGGTGACGTTGCCGCGGGCGTCGGTCAGGGTGGTGACCGTGGTGGCGCCGACCGGCGGGATCACCGTGGTGCGGTCGCCGCCGTAGATCGTCTTCGTGACGCCGAGGACCTTGCCGCCGTCGCCGTTGCCGGCGAGCTGCTTCTCCTCCACCGGGCGGCCCATACCGTCGTAGGCGGTACGGGTCTGGGTCTCCACACCGAGGGCGTCGGCCGGCTTGAACAGCTCGGTGACCGGCGCGCCCGTGGCGTAGTACGGGGCGAACGTCTTGGCGGTGAGGCCTCGTTCGTCGAAGAAGACGTCGGAGATGATCCGGCCGCCGTCCGGGCCCGGCGCCTGGGACTGCCGCTCCCGCAGGAAGCCGTCGTAGAGCTTGTACGACGTGATCTGGCCGCCCTCGTTGTCGAGCAGCTTGGTGGCGACGGTGACCGGCTTGCCCTCGGTGACCATGTAGGCGTACTCGTAGGTGGGCACGCCGGTGGTCGCGCGGTCGGCGAGCCACACCTTGCTGAGGCGGCCGAGCGCGTCGTAGGTGGACGTGGTCGTGTTGTTGTTGGTGTCGGTCTGCTTCAGGAGCAGGCCGCGCAGCGGGTCGAGATCCTTGGTGGTGGTCTGCGCCGTGGCCGGAACGGCCGGGTCGGCGGGCGGGGTGGTCGTCTTCGTCTGCGTGGGCAGTCCGGTGGTGGGGACGAAGGCCGTCGTGGTGGTGCGGCCGTCCTTGCGCACCGTGCGGACGGGCTCGGCGTCGCCGGTGACGGTGACGTCGGCGGTGAGGTCGGTGACGGCCAGCTCGCGGCCGTAGTCGTCGTAGGTGGCGCCGGCCTCCAGGTAGGTCGCCTTGGTGCCGTTGTGGCTCTTCAGCGGTGCGGTGGCCGTCGCGTCGCCCTTGGTGGGCGCCGCGCCGTAGGCGCCGCCGTCGTAGGCGGTGCGCACGTCGTCGATGACGTCCTTGGAGCGGTCGACGGTGGCGTCACAGGCCTTGCCGACGGTCTCCTCGCGGGACGGCAGGAGGAGGATGTTCTTCTCGGTGTTGGTGGCGTACGTGGTGCGCACGCACCGGTCGTCGGCGGCCGTCGCCGGGTCGCCCTGGTCGTCGACCTGGGTGACCCGGCCGGCGACGGTGTCGTGGGTCGTCGAGCTGGACGTGGTGCGCCACTTGGTGCCCGCGCCGTCGTCCAGGGAGACCCAGGCCCGGCTGTCGGAGACGCCGGTGAAGTCGGCGGTGACGGTGCCCCAGTCGCGGGTCTTCCTCGCCGTCTCGTGGTGCCAGGGCCGACTGACCGTCTTGCTCATCACCTTGCCGCCGGGCTGGTCGAAGGCGACCTGCTTGTACTCGAAGCCGGCGGCCGACCCGTGGTCGGTGATCGGGTCGCCCTCGCCCGTGCCGAGAGCGACGGTCACGGACTTGGTGCCGCCCGTGGTGTCCTTGCGGTCGCCGTCCATGCCGCGCAGGAAGTAGTGGTCCTCCTGCGACTTCATGGCGGCGGCGCCGCCCTGGCCGCCGTTCTTGACGCGGACGTGGCCGTAGCCGCGCCACTGCGACCAGGTCTTGTACTTCTCCTTGGTGAGGCCGTCGTCGTCGTCGAAGTGCCAGGCCGCGCCGTCGAGGTACTCGTAGGAGGTCACCTGGTCGGGGGCGCCGCCGGTGCGGTCGGTCGCGGTGACGGAGGTGACGACGTACTTGTTGAACCACTCGCGCTCGGGGGCGTCGGTGCTGTCGCCGCCGATGTACTGCGGGAAGCAGCGAGTGGTGTTGGTCTGCGGGGTGGGCAGGGCGTCCGCGTCACAGGCGGGCGCCGAGTAGTTGGCGTCGATCTGTCCGCCCGACTCGTCGGCCACGGTGGACAGGCGGGCCTTGATGAACGGGGCGTAGCCGTCGCCGATCCTGTCCAGCCGGTTGGCGAGCTGGGTGTAGGCGAAGGTGGTCTTCGGCAGGGTGATCGGCGCGGTGGCGGTGTGGCCGGTGTGCTGGACGCTGTCGAGCAGCAGCTGGTAGTCCGTGTCGGCCATGCCCCAGCGGTGGCCGAGCTTCCAGGAGTCGACCTTGCCGTAGGTGCCGTCGGACTTCAGGACCTGGGTGGTGACCTCGGTCAGCCGCTTACGCGTCCAGAAGGAGGGCGAGAGGCGGCCGCTGTCGCACTTGGTGTCGGCCTTGCAGTTCAGGTCCCACGGCGTGTCGTACCAGTAGAACGACTTGTCGCCGATGGTGTCGGGGGCGCAGGTCACGCCGTCCTGGGGCAGGCAGCGCTCGGCGTTGTCGAGGACGACCTGGGCGAGCGGCTTGTCCGCGAACATCCGGGAGGAGCGCAGACCGTAGTCGATCCGCTGGAGGTAGCCGCCGCGGGTGTACGGGGTGTCGTCCTCGGCCTTGAGGTTGCGGCCGTAGTTGTTGGTCTCCTTGACGTAGTGGTAGCCCATCGCGTTGCCGTGGGTGTCCACGACGTAGTCGAGGTTCCACCGCCAGGCCTGAGGGCACCAGGAGCCGGCGAAGTCGGAGGCGTGGCACGGCTCACCGGCGTTGTTGCCGAAGACCGGCACGGTCCAGGTGGAGTCGGTGGTCTCCTTGCCGTCGGTCCAGCCGGGCAGACGGTGGTAGCCGAAGTAGTAGCGGGTGCCGTCGGGGGTCGTGACCCGCCAGTACTCGCCGTTGTCGTCGCCGTTGCCGCGGTCGGTGCTGTCGAGATGGGCGACGCGGGTGCCGTCGTCCTGCGTCAGCTTGAACTCGCCGTCGCCGGCGGGGACCAGCTCACCGCCCTTGCCGTTGAAGGAGATGAACGCGTTGTCGTAGGACCAGCACAGGTCGCCCGGCTTGCTGCCGTCGGCCCTCTTCTCACCGTCCTCGGCGCAGGGCTTGTAGCGGCGCTCGATGTAGCCGGGCCACAGGTCGAAGCCGTCGCCCACCCAGGAGCCCTGGTTGTTGGTGGTGCCGGTGCGGCCGTCGACGGAGCCCGAGGAGTAGTCCAGGCCCACCTCCGGTGTGAGGTCGCCGGGCACGTCGGGCACCGGCATGTCGTACGACCAGGTGAAGTCACCGGTGTTGAGATTGGTGTTCCAGGTCGCGGACGGGGAGAGCGAGGTGGCCTTGTAGTCGCCCTTCTCGCCGCCGGTCTCGGCGGCTGCGGCCAGGACCGTCATGCTGCCGGAGCGCAGGCTCACCGCGCTCGCGGTCAGCGTCCTGGCGTCGGTGTCGTTGCGGCCGGCCAGGGGCGTGCTCTTGCGGCAGGCCTCCTTGGCGGGGGTGGTGAGCGCGCAGGCGGGCAGCTGCACGAGGTGCAGCCGGGAGGCGTAACCGCCGCCGTAGGCCTCGGCGAAGTCCGCGTAGTCGACGGTGACGGAGACCTTGCCGGCCCCCTTGCCCGCGTCGGCGGACCTGAGCGCGGGTGCCTTGTTCGTGGGGTTCTTCGCCTCAAGGGTGAAGAGCAGGCCGTCGATGCCGGCGCGGCGGGCCTGGTCACGGCTGGTGACGCGGGCCTCGACGGTGCCCTGGGCGGCTTCGCCCGCCTTCTTCACGGGGGCGAAGGCCAGGGGCAGCGCGCCGGCCCGGGCGGTGCCGTGCTCCGGCAGCCTCACCGTGGCGGCGGCGGCCTTCGGCCAGGTGCTCTTCGGTGCTTTCGCGGGCGTCCTGGGGCCCTTGGTGAGCGTACGGGGCTTGATCTTGATGCCGTTGGTACCGGGGACCGCCTTGTCGGCCTTGGGCACGGCGGGCAGGGGGTGGCCGCCGGCTGCCGCGGCCGGACTCGCCGCGGCCTGGATCAGTCCGCCGACCATGAGCGCCGACACGGCCAGGGCTATCGGCCGGTGCAGGGCTGTCGGGGAGAGACGTGGGGGTTTGGATCTCATGCGTATGCCGTCCATCAGGCTGAGAGAAGAGAGAGAAGAAGAAGGGGGGTGGTGGGGGCCCCGGGGGGGGGCCCCCCCCCCCCGCCGCCGGGCCCCGCCCCCCGCGCCCGGCCCCGGGGCCCCCAACAACCCCCACCCCCACGCCACACCCCCCCCTGAGGAT
>NZ_JBIWGA010000026.1:0-145140 GCF_044763345.1 Streptomyces sp. NPDC096132 | reverse complement strand
TCCCGGGCGGTCAGCTTGCCCTTGGCATGCTGCGCCGCGGTCGCCTTCTCGCTCGGACCGGCCAGCGCCCGCGCACGGATCTCGTGCAGCTCCGCCACGCGCCCGCGCGCGTCCGTGGGCTCCGAGGGTTCCGCGGTGGGCTCACCCGTCGTCTCTTCCAAAACGGTCATGTAGCGACCTTACGAAGCCCGCCAAGGAAAGGGAGACGTCGACTCCGTACAGTCTCCGGCGCGTTTTCCTGGTACCACTGAACAGAACCGTGGGGGCATGCAGGCGTTCTGACTGCTCAGGAGGCTTGTGGCTTGTAGGGGTCACACAAAGGGGTGCGGTGAGACCCGCTTCACACCGGTCCGCGCGGCGCGCCGCCGGGCGTCCGCCGACGGAGTGACGCGGCGCGCCTGATCGGGTTGGCGCCGGAATAGGTCTACGCTCCCCCATGTTGACGTCGTTGAAGATTAAACATCAGCGATCTTCCCCATCCCCAGGAGGCACGTCATGGGCATCTTCGGCCGCAAGGACACCGGCGAGACCACCACCGCCGCCGTCACCGCGGACCTCGCCGCGCTCACCGGCGACTACGCGATCGACCCGGCGCACTCGACGATCGGCTTCGTCGCCCGCCACGCGATGGTCACGAACGTCAAGGGCAAGTTCAACGACTTCACCGGCTCGCTGCACCTGGACGGCGGCGACCCGTCCCGGTCCACCGCCTCCATCGACGTCAAGATGGAGAGCATAGACACCGGGTCCGCCGACCGTGACGGCCACCTGAAGAGCTCGGACTTCTTCAAGATCGACGAGTTCCCGACGATGACCTTCCGCTCCACCTCCGCCGAGGCCCTGGGCGGCGACGACTACCGCATCACCGGCGACCTGAGCATCCTCGGCGTCACCAAGGCGATCACCATCGACCTGGAGTTCAACGGCTCCGCCAAGGACCCGTTCGGCAACGAGCGCGTCGGCTTCGAGGGCAAGGCGGAGATCCTGCGCTCCGAGTGGGGGCTGACCTGGAACGCGGCACTGGAGACCGGGGGCGTGCTGGTCTCGGACAAGATCAAGCTGAACTTCGACATTTCGGCGATCAAGAACGCGTGAGCCCGCGTCCGCACAGGACAGAAAACAGCAGGAAACAGTAGATAGCGGCCGGAAGCGGTATAGGTCCGGCCGCTTTCTGTGACCTGTGCCACAGTCGCGGTCATGAGCACCAGGACCGGACCCCAGCACTACCCGGACGCGAACCGCGACCACTGGTACCAGAGCAAGTTCGGCGGTGACCGTATGGAGGTCAACGTCGTCGTTCTCCACACCACCGAGGGCCGTTCGCTGCCCGGCTACCAGGGCGGTGCGAGCGCGCCGAACCTCACGGCCGTGCCGGACTTCGGCGCCAAGCGGCTGAGGTGGTACCAGCACTTCGACATCGACATCTCCTCGCGGGCGCTCGTCAATCTGCCCGGCGGTGTCGAGACCAACACCCTCAACGTCTGCCAGGTGGAACTCGTCGGCACCTGCGACCCCGAGCGCCACACCCAGTGGCAGAACGGCGACCCGGCCCACATCTACTGGCCCAAGGCCCCCGAGTGGGCGCTGCGGGGCGTCGCCCAGTACCTGGCGTGGATGCACATCCACCACGACGTGCCGCTGCGCGGGCCGGCGCTGTGGCCGGCGTACCCGAGGTCCGCCGGGAACGGGGGCGGGCAGCGGATGAGCCGTGCGGGGTGGAACGCGTTCAAGGGGGTGTGCGGGCACATGCACGTGCCGGAGAACGCGCACGGGGATCCCGGGGCGATCGACTTCGAGGAACTGCTCGGCTTCGCCAAATCGGCGGCGCAGGACTGACGACGGCTCACCGGGACGTACGGGCGGCCGCCTCCAGCTTGGCGAGGGCGGCCGCCAGTTGCGCCGCGCGGCTCTGCGGGGTGCGGGCCCGGAGCAGGCCGAGCACGACGAGGTACCGGTCCGTCCTGCCGAGCCCTTCGAACACCGCCCTGGCCCGTGGGTTGTGCTCCAGCGCGGCCACGAACTCCTCGGGAACCTCCGCTTCCTTCTGCGAGGCGTACGCCGCCGCCCACCGGCCGTCCGCCCGCGCGGCCGCCACCTCCGCGAGGCCACCGGGCCGCATCCGCCCCTCGGCGGTCAGCTCGGCCTTCTCGTCCGGGGGTCGGCCGCGTCGGTCATACGGCCACCGTAGAGCCGGAACAGGCCAGGTACCGTCCTCGTGGGACCGCGATAGCCTGTCGCACCCCGGACTGGAGCAACTCCCTTGGACACCTCGCCCGTCGCATCGACCGACTGGGTCCTCGTCGCCTCGTACCCGAACCTTCCGGGGCGTCCGACTCCCCTGGCCGCCGTGCGCGGTTGACTGCGGGAGCGCGGGATCGACTGGATGCCCTTCGCGGCCGACCAGGTGCGCTGGGATCTCGCCTGTGGGATCGGGGACGACGGGCACTGGTGGGGCTCGTTCGGCGTGTTCGTCGACGGGCGGGCGCTGGTCGCGCTCGGTCTGCATCCCGAGCAGGCGTCCGCCGCGGTCGAAGCCCCCTCGCCACCCCCCTGGTGGCATGCCGCCGGTGAGCGCTACGCCGCCTCGCGGTGGCCGCTCACGCGGCTCGGGGTGCCGGGGGCGTAGCGGGTGTGGCTGAATCGACCCCCTTGTGCGGGGGCTCACAGGGTTCACATAATCCAGCAACGGATTTGACCTGACCATGCCAGCGCATGGGTCTTTCTTTGCCGTGTGATGTGACATGGACACGCCAGTCCCACTCTCACTCTCCACCCCCCACGGAGGCAGCACAGTGAAGAAGCTCCTCACCGCCCTCAAGAGACTCGTGGCCGTCGGCGCGACCGCCCTCGCCGTCGCGAGCCTTCAGCCCGTCACGGCCGCGCAGGCCGCCCCCTCCCCCGTCGTCGGCGGAACCCGTGCCGCGCAGGGCGAGTTCCCGTTCATGGTCCGGCTCTCGATGGGCTGCGGCGGCGCGCTCTACACCCAGCAGATCGTGCTCACCGCCGCGCACTGCGTGAGCGGGACCGGCGCCAACACCAGCATCACCGCCACCGCCGGTGTCGTGGACCTCCAGTCGACCAGCGGCCGCGTCCAGGTCAGGTCCACGTACGTGTACCGGGCCCCCGGCTACAACGGCAACGGCAAGGACTGGGCGCTCATCAAGCTCGCCTCGCCCATCACCACCCAGTCCACCCTGAAGATCGCCACCACCACGCAGTACAACACCGGCACCTTCACCGTCGCCGGCTGGGGATCCGCGACCGAGGGCGGCGCCCAGCAGCGGTACCTGCTCAAGGCCACCGTGCCGTTCGTGAGCGACGCGACCTGTCGCACCTACAGCGGCTACAGCGGGCTGGTCGCCAGTGACGAGATCTGCGCCGGGTACGCGTCCGGCGGCGTCGACACCTGCCAGGGCGACTCCGGCGGCCCGATGTTCCGCCGGGACTCGGCCAACCAGTGGATCCAGGTCGGCATCGTGAGCTGGGGCATCGGCTGCGCCCGGCCCAACGCGCCCGGCGTCTACTCCGAGGTGTCCACCTTCGCCTCGGCGATCGCCGCGGCGGCGGCCTCGCTCTAGCGGTCGCGCTTCGCGGAGGGGCCGGATCCGGTGCCGGTGGGCGTCGGGGCCGGTCCCTCCGCTGCCGGGGCCGTGCTCCGAGTGCGGGGTCGTGGGGGGCTGGTCACGCCCCGCGGCGGAGCCGCTGACCGGCACAGCCCCGCGCCCCTGGGGGCGCCGACTCCGGCGCGCCCCCCTCGCCCCCCTCTCGGAAGCCTCCCTTCTCGGAAGCCTCCCTTCTCAGAAGCCGCCGCCGAAGTCTCCGCCGCCCCCGAAGTCCCCTCCGCCGAAACCGCCGCCGTCTCCGAAGCCGCCGCCGAAGTCGCCCGGGTCGAAGTCGGCCCCGGAGACGTCGCCGCCCTCGTACCCGGCGCCGCCGAAGTCGCCGTAGCCGCTGCCGTAGTCGGTGGCGTAGGACGGGGTGGCCATCAGGCTGCCGAGCAGCGTGCCGACGAGGAGGCCGGGCAGGAGGCCGCCGCCGAAGTAGCCGCCGGCCCAGGGGCCGTAGGCGGGGCCGGCCTCCCAGTAGGGGCGGCGGCCGTAGTCGCTGTCCACCTCGCGGATCACCGGATCGCGGCCGTCGGCCAGCCGGGTGGCGTCCGCCGCGCAGACCGGGACCTCGCGCGGGGCCCCGCCCGGCGGGGTCCAGGTCGCGTCGGTGGCGGAGGGGCCGTGGCGGGGGTCGAAGAAGCAGGGCGGGCGGCGCTCCGGCTGGGGCCGACGCTCCCGGCGGGCGGCCAGCTGGGCGAGGGAGAAGCGGCCGTCCTCCAGGGCCTGGGTGACGGCGCGCACGTCCTCCGGTCTGCCGGCCGCGGCCATCGCCGACTTCGCCCGGTCGTAGGCGTCCAGGGCGCGTTCGTAGTCGGCCCGCATGGCGTCGTCGGCGCCCGGCTCGGCCGGGTGGAAGTCCAGGCGGTCCAGTTCCTCGCCGAAGGCGGTGATGTCCTCGTCGACCACCACCCGCAGCCGCTCCAGCGCCGCCCGCTGCTCCTCGGCGTGCCGGCGGCGGTTGCGGCGGACCAGGGTGTAGGCACCCGCGCCGCCCGCGACCAGGACCGCGCCGACGGTGATCAGGGCGGTCGTCGAGACCCCGTTCCCGCCGTCGGACGAGCTCCAGCTCGCGGGCGCCGAGCCACCCATGTTGGCCAGCGCCCGGTCGGTGAAGGCGTCCAGCTGGGCCTTGGCGTCGCTCTCGTCCTGGACGCTGGCCACCAGGTTGCGGACGGCCGTGCGCGGCATGACGGAGGCGTCGGCGCGGGCGTCGAAGCGGTCGCCGAGGCGGATCGCGTACAGGCCGGTGATGCCGGTGGCCGTGCGGAGGTCGGTGAAGAGGTCCGCGGTCGGCTGATCCGCGGGCAGGACGGCGATGAGCAGCGGCTTGTCGGCGTCCTCGATCCGCTGTTCGAGGGCGTGCGCGTCCGCCGGGGAGAGCTGGGCGGACGCGGCCGGATCGACGTAGACGGGGCTCGAGCGGAGCGCCTCTGCGATCTTCGAGACGCCGGTGGTGGCCGTCGCCCGGGGTGCGAGCACGGTCAGCACGGCCAGCGCCACCGCCAGCAGCACCAGCACGGGGAGGCTCCGGGGCCGTACGACGACACCGTTCATAACTCGAAACTACCCGAAGCCTCCCAAACTGGTCACCCCGCTCGATAGGCCTCCGTCAGCTTCGCCACCGCCGCCCCGTACCGCCCGGTGAGCAGCAGGTGGTCCGCCTCGGCGAACGGCTTCGCGAACGCCGCCGTGACGCCCTGGCCCGCCTTCCGCTGGACGATCAGCCGGGCCCGGGTGACCAGGGCGCGGCCCCGGGCGTCGGCCCCGGCCCGCTCGGCGGCCCTGGCCGCGGCACCGAGCGCCCGCAGCGTCGCCGCGCCGCCCTCCGGCGCCTTCGTCAGCGTCGTCAGGCCCCAGCCGTACGGGAACTGCGGGTCGTACGCCGGGTCGCCGACGTTGATCGGCAGCTGGGCCTCGGAGCGGGGCCAGGTGAGGGGCAGCTGTCCGGTGAAGGCGCGCCTGCCGTAGAGCACGTCGGCCACGCCGTCGCCCTCCGTGCCCGGCAGCCAGGAGGCGACCAGGGCGTCGATCTCGCCGAGCCGGTCCCCGATCAGCTGGGGGCGCCCGGAGACGATCAGCACCACGCACTTCATCGCGGCGCACACCTTGTCCACGGCCGCCTTGTCGGCGGCGGTCAGCTCCAGGTCGTTGCCGTTGCCGACGTCTCCGACGCCCTCGGCGTACGGGGTCTCGCCGACGACGACCACACCGACGTCGTGGCCGGTCAGGGGTGCGGAGGCGTCCTTGGACCAGGTGATGGCGGCGCCGGTCCCGCGCATGCCCTCCAGGATGGTCGTGCCGGGGGTGACGGCACCGGACGCGCCCTGCCAGGTGACCGTCCAGCCGCCGGTCTGGTTGCCGATGTCGTCGGCGTTGGATCCGGCGACGTACACCTTCTGTGTCTTCTTCAGGGGGAGCAGCCCCCCGTCGTTCTTCAGCAGCACCTGCGACTCGGCGGCCGCCTGCCGTGCCACGGCCCGGTGGGCGGCGGAGCCGATGTCCGCGGCGCCGCTCGTGTCGGCGTAGGGGTGCTCGAAGAGGCCGAGCCGGAACTTCTGGGTGAGGATGCGGGAGACGGCGTCGTCGATCCGCCGCTCGCCGATCCGGCCCGCGGTCACCTCGTCGACCAGCGTCCTCGTGAAGTCCTTGTACGCGTACGGGACCATGATCATGTCCAGACCGGCGTTGACCGACGTACGGACGTCGCTCGCGAGGTCGCCGGGGAGCTGGTCGATGGCCGCCCAGTCGCTGATGACGAAGCCGTCGAAGCCCATACGGTCCTTGAGCACGCCGTTGATCATGTCGGCGCGGGCGTGCATCCTCACCGGGCCCCGGCCGTCACCCGCGAGGTCGAGGGAGGAGTACGAGGGCATGACCGTGCCGACGCCCCGGTCGACCGCCTCCTGGTAGGGCGCCAGATGGACGGCCTCCAGCTGCTGCCGGGTGACCTCGGTGACGCCCTGGTCGATGGTGTACGTGCCGGTGGTGGAGGAGCCGTAGGTGGTACCGCCGTCGCCGACGAAGTGCTTGGCCGTGGCGAGGACCCGGTCGTCGTCCTGCAGGTCCCGTCCGTCGGGGCGGCCCTGGAGGCCCTGGATCACCGTCTCCATGGACTCGACGAGCGCCGGGTCCTCGCCGAAGGACTCGTAGGAGCGGCCCCAGCGTTCGTCGCGGGTGACACAGAGGCAGGGGGCGAAGTCCCAGGGGACGCCGGTGGCGCGGACCTCGGCGGCGGTCACCTCGCCGGTCCGCTCGGCGAGTCGGGGGTCGCGGGTGGCGCCGATGCCGATGTTGTGCGGCATGACCGTGGCGCCGACCAGGTTGTTGTGGCCGTGCACGGCGTCCACGCCGTAGACGAGCGGGATCTGGAACCTGGTGGCCCGTGCCCGCAGCTGGAAGCCGTCGATCATCCTCGCCCAGGCCTCGGGCGTGTTGGGCGTCGGTGTGGAGCCGCCGCCGGACAGGAGCGAGCCGAGGTCGTACGCGGCGATGTCGCCCGGGGCCGTCAGCGCGCCGCGCTCGGCCTGGGTCATCTGGCCCGCCTTCTCGGCCAGGGACATCCGGGAGAGCAGGTCGGCGACGCGCTTCTGCACCGGCAACCGGCTGTCCAGATACGGCAGTCCGTGCGCGTCGACGACGACCTGGGGGGTCTCGGCGGGCGCCTTCGCACCGGTGACCGTCAGTTTCAGGGGGACCGTCTCGGCGGCTTCTGCGGCCCTGTCCTTCAGGGTCGGGACCTGGATCGCGCGGGTCGTGCCGGAGGCGGTGCCCGCGGGGAAGGTGAGGGTGCCGGTGGCCGGGGTGTAGTCACGGCCGGGCTCGGCGGTGCCGCCGGCCGTCTCGTAGGTCACCGTCACGGGCTCGTCGATCGGGGCGGAGCCGGTGGTGGCCACGGTGACCCGGACCGTCGCCGTGCCGCCCTCCCGCACCGGGTACACGGCCGCGTCGGTGGTGACGGAGGCGCGCAGGGACTGGTCGGCCCGGCCGTACAGTTCGACGCCGTCCATGGCGAAGTCGCCCCGGGTGCCGGCGGGCAGGGTGAGCGCGTATCCCCACATCTGCGTCAGCCCGAGGACGTGGTCGATGCCGCCGACCGGCTGGTAGTCGGTGCGGTACCGGAAGTCGGTGAAGGGGATCTCGATCCGCTTCCAGCCGGTGAAGTCGTCGGTGAAGGAGGTCGTCCACAGTTCGGATGCCTCGCCGTGGGCGCCGCCGTCCTTGATCTCGAAGGCGACTGAGCGGCCGGTGCTGCGGCCCTCCCACCAGAAGCGGATGCCCCGGTGGGCCGACCAGTCGTGGGCGGGCTCGGTCGCGGCGTAGTCGTGGGTGAAGCCGCCCCAGCCGCTGATGTCGTAGGTGCCGGTGAGGACCTTCTCGCCCTCGGGTGCGTCGGCGCGGTCGGCCAGCCGCAGCGTGGGCGGGTCGTCGGCGTCACTGCCCCAGGTGAAGATCCCCTCGGCGGGCTGGCCGGCGAAGGGGACCTCGCCCTCGAAGCGGTCGACGGGGGTGGGGGCGGGGTCTTCGGCGGCCGCCCGGACGGCGGCCGGGGACAGCAGAGCGGCGAACAGGGCGGTGGAGACGAGCAGGGCGGTTCTTCGCATGGACCTTCCCTCGGCTCTCATGGTTCACTCAGGACTTAGCTCACGCCGTGAGTGAACTAACGGCTCCGCGACCCGTCAAGAGACTGGGGAAGCTGTTCGGCCACGACGGGTGGACCATGGGAGGAAACCGTCACAGCACTGGAGTGGGACATGACCACGGCCCGGGATCTGCTGATCGTCTCCCTGGACGTCCCGTCCGGGCGGCCCGTGGAGCGGGGGGACCTGTCGCTCGCCCTCGCGGGGGCCGAGCTGGTCGATCTGCTCGCCGCCGGGGCGGTCACGCTGGACGACGAACGCATCGTTGCAGGACTCGTGCCGGCAACGGGTGACCGGCTGCTGGACGAGGCCGGGGCGGCGCTCGTCCGGCAGGCGCCGTACGAGTCGGTCGAGGACTGGCTGTGGCGGCGGGGGGACGGCCTGGCCGCGGCCCACGCCGCCGAGCTGGAGGCGGAGGAGCGCGTCGGCCGACCCCACCACCGACTGCTGTCGACGGGCGGCCGCGACACCCCCGCCGAGTCGCCGGCCCGGGCCCGTGCCGCTGAGCGCTGGGCCTCCCGAGAGCCCGTCCTGGCCGCTCTCGCCGCCGCCCTGGGCATCCCCGAGGGAGCGGCGGACGAGCCCCCGGTCCCGGCCGACGAGTCGGTGGTGACCGTGCTCGCGGCGGTCAACGGCGCGCTGACGGAACTGGAGGCCGTACGCCAGCGGCGGCGCGTGGAGGACGCCGCCTTCGACAACGTCTGGCGGGGGTTCTGACCGCGGCTACTCGGCCGGCTGCACTCCGGCCCGCAGCAGCCCGTACGTGTACGCGTCCTCCAGGGCCTGCCAGGAAGCGGCGATGACGTTCTCGGCCACGCCCACCGTGGACCACTCCCCCGACCCGTCGGTCGTGGAGATCAGGACACGGGTGGTGGACTGGGTGCCGTGGACGCCCTCGAGGATGCGGACCTTGTAGTCCACCAGCTCGAGCTTGGCCAGTTGCGGGTAGATCTTCTCCAGCGCGACCCGCAGGGCACGGTCGAGGGCGTTCACCGGGCCGTTGCCCTCCGCCGTGGCGACGATGCGCTCGCCCTTGGCCCACAGCTTCACGGTGGCCTCGTTGGCGTGGGTGCCGTCGGGGCGGTCCTCGACGATGGCCCGCCAGGACTCGACCTCGAAGTAGCGCAGCGGCTTGCCGCCCTGCACCTCCGTGCGCAGCAGCAGCTCGAAGGACGCGTCCGCCGCCTCGTACGTGTAGCCCCTGAGCTCGCGCTCCTTGACGCGCTCGACGACCCGGCCGACCAGCTCGCGGTCCCCGCCGAGGTCGACGCCGAGTTCCTTGCCCTTGAGCTCGACCGACGCCCGGCCGGCCATGTCGGACACCAGCATGCGCATGGTGTTGCCGACCTGCTCGGGGTCGATGTGCTGGTACAGGTCCGGGTCGACCTTGATCGCCGACGCGTGCAGGCCGGCCTTGTGCGCGAAGGCCGAGACCCCCACGTACGGCTGGTGGGTGGAGGGGGTGAGGTTCACGACCTCCGCGATCGCGTGCGAGATCCTCGTCATCTCGCGCAGGTGACCGTCCGGGAGGACCTTCCTGCCGTACTTCAGCTCCAGGGCGGCGACGACCGGGAACAGGTTCGCGTTGCCGACGCGCTCGCCGTAGCCGTTCGCCGTGCACTGGACGTGGGTCGCGCCGGCGTCCACCGCGGCGAGGGTGTTGGCCACCGCGCAGCCGGTGTCGTCCTGGGCGTGGATGCCGAGCCGGGCGCCCGTGTCGGCGAGGACCGTCGAGACGACCGCCTGCACCTGCGCCGGGAGCATGCCGCCGTTGGTGTCGCAGAGGATGACCACGTCCGCGCCGGCCTCCGAGGCGGCCCGGACGACCGCCTTGGCGTACTCCGGGTTGGCGCGGTAGCCGTCGAAGAAGTGCTCGCAGTCGACGAAGACCCGGCGGCCCTGCTCGCGCAGGTGGGAGACGGTGTCGCGGACCATCTCCAGGTTCTCGTCCAGGGTGGTGCGCAGGGCCAGCTCGACATGCCGGTCGTGGGACTTGGCGACGAGGGTGATGACCGGGGCCCCGGAGTCCAGGAGCGCCTTGACCTGCGGATCCTCGGCCGCCTTCGCGCCCGCGCGGCGGGTCGCGCCGAAGGCGACCAGCTGGGCGTGCTGGAAGTCGATCTCCTGCTGGGCGCGGGCGAAGAACTCGGTGTCGCGCGGGTTGGCGCCGGGCCAGCCGCCCTCGATGAAGCCGACGCCGAAGTCGTCCAGGTGCCGTGCGATCGCGAGCTTGTCGGCGACGGTGAGGTTGATGCCCTCCCGCTGGGCGCCGTCGCGCAGGGTGGTGTCGAAGACGTGGAACGAGTCGTCGAGCTCGCTGGTTGCCGTCTCGGTCATGGTCTCAAGGCTCCTGTTGTGGATCTTCGGTCTTACCGGAATGACCGGCTCCACCGTCCCCATGGTCCTCCGTGCGCTGCGCTCCCGGCTGCGGGTGGGCCAGAAAAGCGAAAAACCTCTCGCGGGTGCGAGAGGTCTGCGCGCGGGTCGAGGACGACGGTGGCCACCCGTACCTGGTCGTACGTGGTGGTCACTGCGGACCGGCGCGCCTGCTGCCAATAATCGTGGCGAACGAGAGCACGGGGGCAGTCTGGCACAAGCCGCCCCGGCGTGAACCGGGCGTCTCAGGATGCGAGCAGAGCCGTCTCGAGGAACTCACGGACGTGCGCCAGCACCTGCCCCCGGTCCGTGCCGCGCAGTCCGATCGCCACATGGATGGAGAAACCGTCCAGCAGCGCCCGCAGCCGGGCCGCGAAACGGTCGGCGTCCACGCGGCGGAACTCGCCTCGTGAGACCCCTTCCGCCAGCAGGGCCGCCAGGTCGCGGTGCCAGGCGCCCTCGATGGCGGCCTGCCGGTCGCGGGCCGCGCCGTCGGCGTTCTGCGAGCGGTTCCAGACCTCCAGCCAGAGCGTCCAGTGCGGGTCGCGGTGGCCGTCGGGTACGTACAGGTCGACGTAGGCGTCGAGCCGCTCCCGGGCGCTCGCGGGCCGGGCCAGCAGCCGGGCCCGCTCGGTGCCCAGTCGGCCCTCGCTCCACTCCAGGGTCTGCAGCAGGAGCTCGTCCTTGGAGTGGAAGTAGTAGAGGAGGTGCCCGCTGCTCATGCCCACCTCGCGGCCGAGCGCGGCCATGGTGAGCTTCTCCAGACCGCGTTCGGCGATCATCGCCATGGCGGCGGCGAGGATCCGCTCGCGCGGTGGGGCCGGGGTGCGGCGGGTGGGGCTCATACGGCGGTCACCTGTACGGCGTCGGGGACGAGCCGCGTCTCGTAGCCGCTGCAGCAGTCGGCGGCCACGACGGCGACCTCGGCCCCGCAGCCGCAGACGTGGTTGATCCCGGCCCGGCCGTCCGGACCGCAGCAGCCGACGAGGCGGTACGGGTCGGGGTGCGGGGCGATGTCCACCACGTCGTCCGGGTGCAGCACGTAGGTGCCGCGCGGCCCGGCGGCGACCAGGAAGCCCCGCTCGTCCGACATCCACATGCCGCCGGGCACGATCCCGTCGTACTTGTCGCCGGGGCCGCTCGGCACGAACGGCTCGAACGGCGCTCCGAACGGCAGCGGGTCGACGACGTACGTCCCGCGCGGGACGCTCGGCGGGCCGTGCCGCCGGCCGTCCGGCCCCGGGAGACCGTCCCAGCCGGGGTACTCGGGCATCTCGTCGAGCTGCCGGACCGGCTCGGTCAGTCGTCTTCCGCACGTGGCGCAGTTCAGCACGATCACCCGTACGTTCTACCTGACCTGGGCCCTCGGCTGCTGCTGGGTTATGCAGTGGATGCCGCCGCCGCCCGCGAAGATCGTCCGGGCGTCCACGAGCGTCACGGCGCGCTCGGGGAAGAGGCGGCGGAAGATGTCGGCCGCGAGGTCGTCGCGCGGGTCGTCGAAGCCGCACAGCACGACTCCGCCGTTGCAGAGGTAGTGGTTGATGTAGGAGTAGTCGGCCCAGTGGCCGTCGGCCTCCAGGACGGTCGGGGCGGGGACGTCGACGACCTCCAGGCGGCGGCCCCGGGCGTCGGTCTGGGCGCTCAGGATGCCGATGACCTCCTTCGTGACCTGGTGGTCGGGGTGCGCGGGGTCGGGCTGCCGGTGCGCCACCACCACCCCGGGGGCGGCGAAGGCGGCGACGATGTCGACATGGCCGAGGGTGCCGAACCCGTACGGGGGATAGTCGCCGGTGAGGCCGCGCGGCAGCCAGATCGCCTTGCGGGTGCCGAGCATGGCGTGGATCTCGGCCTCCACCTCCTCCCTGCTCCAGCGCGGGTTGCGTTCCGGGCCGAGCTGGACGGTCTCCGTCAGCAGGACCGTCCCCTCGCCGTCGACGTGGATCGCGCCGCCCTCGTTGACCAGCTTCGAGGCGTACGTCCGTGCCCCCGCGAGGTCGGCGACATGCGCGGCGATCTTCGCGTCGTGCTCCCAGCGGGCCCAGTCCTGGGCGCCCCAGCCGTTGAACGTCCAGTCGACGGCGGCGAGTTCGCCGTCGGCGCCGGTGAGGAAGGTGGGGCCGATGTCGCGCATCCAGGCGTCGTCGAGGTCGCGTTCGACCACGTCGACGCCCTCGCCCAGCAGGGAACGGGCCTCGGCCGACTGTCCGGGCCCGCACACCACCGTCACCGGCTCGAAGCGGCGGACGGTCCGGGCGACCCTCGCCCAGGCGGCGCGGGCGGCGGCCAGGTCGTCGCCGTCGGCGAAGGTGGGGTTGGGTCCCGGCCACGCCATCCAGGTGCGTTCGTGCGGGGTCCATTCGGCGGGCATGCGGAAGCCGTCGGCGGCGGGCGTGCTCATCGGTGATCCTCAGAGGAAGTAGAGGCGGTTGAGGGAGACGGAGTCGGCGGGCTCCGAGCGGATCGGCTCGCCGTCGAGCGTGACCAGGCCGGTGCGCTGATCGACGTCCACCGCTCCGGTACGGGAGTTGAGGCGCAGGTCGGCCGGGCCGATGCCGCGGGTGCCGCGGACCGCGACCCTGCGGCGCCGGGTCGGCATCCGGTCGTTCCCCTGGTCGAGGGCGGCCCGGGCGACGAAGGCGACGGAGAGGTCGGCGGGTGTGGCGCCGTACGCCCCGAACTGCGGTCCGAGGACGAGGGGTTCGCAGGTGTCCGTCGCGGCGTTGGGGTCGCCGACCACGCCGTAGGCCGGGAAGCCGGCCTTGAGCACCAGTTGCGGCTTGGCGCCGAAGTACTCCGGCCGCCACAGCACGATGTCGGCGAGCTTGCCGGTCTCGATCGACCCGACCTCGTGCGCGAGGCCGTGCGCGAGGGCCGGGTTGATGGTCAGCTTGGCCAGGTAGCGCAGCACGCGCTCGTTGTCGTGGTCGTCGTCCGGGGCGCCGAACTCGGCCTTCATCTTCCCGGCCATCGCGAAGGTACGGCGGACGGTCTCGCCGGCCCGGCCCATGCCCTGTGCGTCGGACGAGGTGATGCCGATCGCGCCCAGGTCGTGCAGGACGTCCTCGGCGCCCATGGTTCCGGCGCGGATGCGGTCGCGGGCCATGGCGGCGTCGCCGGGCAGGTCGGGCTTCAGGTCGTGGACGGAGACGATCATGCCGTAGTGCTCGGCGACGGCGTCCCGGCCGAAGGGGAGGGTGGGGTTGGTGGAGGAGCCGATGACGTTCGGGACGCCCGCCATCTTCAGCACGTTGGGAACGTGTCCGCCGCCGCAGCCCTCGATGTGGAAGGCGTGGATGGTGCGGCCCTCCAGGACCCGCAGGGTGTCCTCGACGCTCAGGCACTCGTTCAGTCCGTCGCTGTGCAGGGCGACCTGGACGTCGTGTTCCTCGGCGACCCGCAGGGCCGTGTCCAGCGCCCGGGTGTGGGCGCCCATGTCCTCGTGCACCTTGAAGCCGGACGCGCCGCCCTCGGCCAGCGCCTCGATCAGGGGTGCCTGGTGGGAGGACGAGCCCCGGCCCAGGAAACCGATGTTGACCGGCCAGGCGTCGAAGGCGTCGAAGGCGTGCCGCAGCGCCCAGGGCGAGTTGACGCCGACGCCCCACACCGGGCCGAACTCCTGCCCGATGATCGTGGTCACGCCGGACGCCAGCGAGGCCTCCATGATGCGCGGTGACAGCAGGTGGACGTGGGTGTCGACGGCCCCGGCGGTGGCGATCAGCCCCTCGCCGGACACGATGGAGGTCCCGGTGCCGACGACGACGTCGACCCCGTCGAGGGTGTCGGGGTTCCCGGCCCGTCCGATGGCGTGGACGCGGCCCTCGCGGATGCCGATGGACACCTTGCGGATCCCCTGGACCGCGTCGATCACCACCACGTTGCTGATCACGACGTCGCAGGTCTCGCGGACGGCGGCGGCCTTGAGGTGCAGTCCGTCGCGCGCGGTCTTGCCGAAGCCGGCCAGGAACTCGTCGCCGTACCGCTGGGAGTCGGACTCGACACGGACGACGAGACCCGAGTCGCCGAGACGGATGCGGTCGCCGGCGCGCGGCCCGTGCACGGAGGCGTACTCGTGGGGATCCATCGCTCAGGCCCCCAGGTATCCGCACGCGGCGGCCCGGCGCAGGGCCTCTTCCCTGGCACCCGGCGCGTCCAGCGGTCCGTCGACCAGCCCGGCGAAGCCGATCGCGACCCGCTCGCCGCCGATCGGCACCAGCCCCACCTCGGTGCTCTCCCCCGGCCCGAACCGCACGGACGAACCGGCCGGGACGGCGAGCCGCATGCCGTAGGCCCGCTCCCGTACGAAGTCGAGCCGCGGGTTGACCTCGAAGAAGTGGAAGTGGGAGGTGACCGAGACGGGCACGGTGGCGGTGTTGGTGACGGTCAGCCGCACGGCTGCCCCGGGCTCGGTGTGCTCGGGGCCCGGCAGCAGCGCGCCGGGGGCCCGGGAGCCGAGCCCTCCGCCGATCGGATCGCTGACGACCGCGAGCCGCGAGCCGTCGTCGAAGACGGCCTCGACGTGCACCTCGGTGACGACGTCCGCCACGCCGGGCAGGACGTCGTCGGGCCCGAGGACCGAGCGGCCGCGTTCGATCGCCTCGGCGAGCCGGGCGCCGTCCCTGGCCGCCTCGCAGACGGTGTCGGCGATGAGGGCCGTGGCCTCCGGCACGTTCAGCCTGAGGCCCCGGGCCCGGCGCGCACGGGCCAGCTCGGCGGCTCCGAAGAGCAGCAGCCGGTCCCGTTCGGTGGGGGTGAGTCTCATGTCGCGGCACCTCCTTGCCTTCCCGCGTTTAGAACAACACTCTAAACGCGGGATGCGCAAGCCCAAGGCCCAGCCGCGTCACTTGTGACACGTCACATTGAACGCCGCTCCAAGGGTAGGCGTCAGTGCGCGTCCAGGCCCGGAAGGAACCGGCTCGCGCCGAACGCGGGCTTCAGATCGGTGAACCAGGTGGCGCCCTCGTCGTACGCCGCGAAGAACGGGCGGTCGACGAGGTCGGGGTCGCGAGCCTGGATGAGGTGCAGCACGAAGACCTTCTCGCCGGCCACCTCGGCCACGCCGTCCACGCAGACCTTGCCGGGCATCGCCGACATGACCGGCCCGCGCACGGTGCGGGCGAGGCCGGAGACACGGGCGTAGGCGTCGCGGAAGATCTGGTGCCCGCGGGCCAGCGGCACCCCGAAGTACCCCTGCGGGCCGGTGTCCCGCTCCACGAACTGGTAGTACGGCACCGCACCCAGGGTCGTCGTCTCGTCCCACAGCTCGGCCCAGGCGTCCGCGCTGTCGTTGATGCCGGCCACCAGCGGCCCCTGGCAGCGGATCACGGCGCCCGTGCCACGGACCCGGCGCACCGCCTGCCGCACGACCGGCGGGTGCAGTTCCCGCGGGTGCGTGACGTGGGCCATCAGCGCCAGGGTGCGGCCGCTCGCCACCACCCGTTCGAAGAGCCTGAGCAGGTCGTCGGCGTCGCGGTCCCGGGTGAAGCGGTACGGCCAGAAGGCCAGCGACTTGGTGCCGATGCGCACCGAGCGGATGGTGTCGATCTCCAGCAGCGGTTCCACGTAGCGGCTGAGCACCTCGGTGCTCATCACCAGCGGGTCACCGCCGGTGATCAGCGCGCTGGTGACCTCCGGGTGGGCACGCAGATAGGCCGTGGTGGCGTCGATGTCGTCGGTGGCGATGCGCAGGTCGGCCTCGCCGACGAACTGCGGCCAGCGGAAGCAGTACGTGCAGTAGGCGTGGCAGGTCTGGCCCTGGCGCGGGAAGACCAGCACGGTCTCCGGGTACTTGTGCTGGAGCCCGGTGAGGCGGCGCCCCTCGTGCACGGGCACGTTGGCGTCGAGCTGGCCCGAGGGGTGCGGGTTGAGTCGCATCCGGATCTCGTGGGCCGCGCGCAGCAGTTCGGTCCTGGGCGCGTCCCGGGCGAGCAGGTCCGCCATACGGCGCAGGTCGGGTGCGGGCAGCATGCCGGCCTGCGGGAAGGTCAGCCGGAACAGGGGGTCGTCGGGTACGGCCGACCAGTCGATGAGCTCGTCGACGACGTACGCGTTGGTACGGAACGGCAGCACCGCCGACACCGCCCGCAGGGCGAGCCGTTCGGAGGCTGACAGGGACACCCGCTGCAGCAGGCCGTCGAGGTCACGAGGGGTCAGGGCGCGGAATCGGGTGGTGCTCCCCTGGGGAGCGGGAGCGGGGTGGTGCGCTGAGCTCATCTGTGCCGGGGCCCTCTGTTCATTCCGTGACCAGGACCGGCGGCCGCAGTTCGACGAAGGCGGCCGCCGACGCATCGTACTTCTCCGCGAAGTGCTGGATGAGCCGCTCGTGCAGCTCGCTCTCGTCGTCGACCACGAACAGCTCATGCGCGCCCGGGATGGACAAGGCCTCGCTGTACGCCGTGAGTTCGTCGAGGCGGTGGCGGGCCAGGTAGGTGACGAGGTCGGGCGCGGAGACGTACAGGCAGTCGTCGACGTGCACGAACCGGCAGGTGAAGTCCCGTCGTGCGGCGCTCGCGTCGACGAGGGTGACCGCCAGACGGGTGAACCGTTCCATCGGCTTGCCCTGCTGCCACAGCTCGTCGAACCTCTGCTCCACGAAGGTGCCGAGCGGGGAGCGCGCCGCCACCTCCAGCTGGACGCCCTCCCCGGAGAGCCGGCCGACGGTGAGGAAGGAGACCAGACACCGCTCGTCCCAGCGGTAGAGCGTCACACCGGGCGAGGTGGAGCACAGCCGCACCTCGAGGAGTTGCCGGGCGGTGTCGTCGAGGCGCTGGGCGAACCGGTCGAGCGTGCGCAGGTTGCGCAGGATGTCACGGCGGATGTCGGCGCTCTGCTCACCGAGTTCACGGCCGCGCAGGATCACGGCGAGGGAGTCGGGGTCGAGGAGCAGGATCTGGACGCGGGCGCCGTGCGCGGTGGCCGATCTGACACCCCGGAAGAAGCGTTCGGAGAACTGCGGCCCGAAGAGGTTCGAGAAGGTGTCCAGGACCTTGACGTTGGAGGTCGCGCCGTACATCTGGGCCGCGAACCACTCGTAGTCGAGCCGGGTGTGCTCGCGCACCCGGCCCTCCTGGGCGCGGGAGATGAGCGGGCCGATGACGAAGACCGTGACGACCACGCCCATGATGTCGGTGCCGAGGTTGAGGGCGAGGTTCTGGCCGTAGTTGGACATGCCGGCGGCCCGCCACAGCAGAAAGCCCGCGCAGGCCGTGAGCAGCACCAGCACGGAGAGGCTCTGGGGGCGGCGCGGGGTGCGTAAGGTGCGGGCCAGCCAGCGCAGCCTGGGTATCGGCGACGGTCCGCTCACCCGTACTCCCTCCCCCGGTCCGGACACACGGGGAGGGCGCTCCCCCCGCGGAATCAGTGGATACCCGCGTGGGGGAGGCCGTACGCGCCGAACGAACGGGTCGTGGCCGGACGCCCGTGCCGCAGGGGTCAGCCCAGCTGGTGCATCCAGCCGTGCTTGTCCTCGGCCGTGCCGCGCTGGATGTCCAGCAGGGCCTGGCGCAGACGCAGGGTGACCTCGCCGGGCTCGCCGCCCGACTGCTGCCACTCGCCACCGGTGCGCTTGACCGTGCCGACCGGAGTGATCACGGCGGCGGTGCCGCAGGCGAAGACCTCCGTCAGGGTGCCGTCGGCGGAGTCCCGCTGCCACTGGTCGACG
Source organism: Streptomyces sp. NPDC096132 (assembly GCF_044763345.1). Classification (NCBI taxonomy): domain Bacteria; kingdom Bacillati; phylum Actinomycetota; class Actinomycetes; order Kitasatosporales; family Streptomycetaceae; genus Streptomyces; species Streptomyces sp. NPDC096132. The sequence continues at coordinate 126,862 of NZ_JBIWGA010000026.1, read as the reverse complement.
GAGACCCGGCCCTCCACGGCCTCGTAGCCGAGGTCGCGGGCCACGGTGAGAAGGCTGTCCCGGGTGACGCCCTCCAGGATGGAGCCCGTCAGCGAAGGCGTGACGATCTTGTCGCCGTACACGAAGTAGAGGTTCATGCCGCCCAGCTCCTCGACCCACTTGCGCTCGACCGCGTCGAGGTAGCAGACCTGGGCGCAGCCCTGCGCGGCGGCCTCGGCCTGGGCGAGCAGGGAGGCGGCGTAGTTGCCGCCCGTCTTGGCGTCGCCCATGCCGCCGGGGACGGCGCGCACGTGGTCCTCGGAGACCCAGATGGAGACCGGCTTCACGCCGCCCGGGAAGTAGGCGCCGGCCGGGGAGGCGATCACGAGGAAGAGGTACTCGTTGGCGGGCTTCACGCCCAGGCCGACCTCGGTCGCGATCATGAAGGGGCGCAGATAGAGGGACTCCTCGCCGCCGTGCGCGGGCACCCAGTCCTTGTCCTGGGCCACGAGCGCGTCACAGGCCTCGATGAAGGTCTCGACCGGCAGCTCGGGCATCGCGAGGCGGCGGGCGGAACGCTGGAAGCGCTTGGCGTTCTGGTCGGGGCGGAAGGTGGCGACGGACCCGTCGGGGCGGCGGTAGGCCTTGAGACCCTCGAAGATCTCCTGGGCGTAGTGCAGGACGTTGGTCGCCGGGTCGAGCGGGATCGGCGCGTACGGGACGAGCTGGCCGTCGTGCCAGCCGCGGCCCTCGGTCCACCTGATCGTCACCATGTGGTCGGTGAAGTGGCGGCCGAACCCGGGGTTCGCCAGGATCGCCTCGCGCTCGCCGGAGGCGAGGGGGCTGGCGGAGGGCTTGAGCTCGATCGTGGGCGTCGTCATGAGTGGTTGTCCTTCACCGGTTGTAGTGACGGGCCGCGCTCACGCCCGTACGGCCGGTGGCCAGTGTTAGGACGTCCGAGCATTGCCTCATTCCGCGGCTCCGCGTTCGATTATCGCAAGCGGGATCCGAGGAAGAAAACGGCGTGAATGCGACCCGGGGTTGATGGTGACACCCGGCGGGGGACATGCGGAAGCCGCCGGGTGCGGTTGCGACCCGGCGGCTTCTGTGCTGCTTGCAGCCTGGCGGGTCAGCCGGCTACTCGTACGGAGAGCGCGTCACCGATCTCGGACGTGCTGCGGGCGGGCTTGCCGGTGCGCTCCGCGAGGTCGGCGGAGACGGCCTCCTCGATGCGGGTCGCCTCGGCGTCGTAGCCGAGGTGGCGCAGGAGGAGGGCGACGGACAGGACCGTGGCGCTGGGGTCGGCCTTGCCCTGGCCGGCGATGTCCGGGGCCGAGCCGTGGACGGGCTCGAACATGGACGGGAACTCGCCGCCGGGGTTGATGTTGCCGGAGGCCGCGACGCCGATGCCGCCGGAGACGGCCGCGGCGAGGTCGGTGATGATGTCGCCGAACAGGTTGTCGGTGACGATGACGTCGAACCGGCCCGGGTCGGTGACCAGGTAGATGGTGGCCGCGTCGACGTGGATGTAGTCGGTGGTGACCTCGGGGAACTCCGTGGCCACCTTGTTGAAGATGTTCGTCCACAGGTGACCGGCGAAGGTCAGCACGTTGTTCTTGTGGACGAGGGTGAGCTTCTTGCGCGGGCGGGCCTGGGCGCGGGCGAAGGCGTCGCGGACCACGCGCTCGACACCGAAGGCCGTGTTCACGGAGACCTCGGTGGCGACCTCGTGCTCGGTGCCCTTGCGGATGGTGCCGCCGTTGCCGGTGTACGGGCCCTCGGTGCCCTCGCGGACCACGACGAAGTCGATGCTCGGCTCGCCGGCCAGCGGGGTGGCCACGCCGGGGAGCAGCTTGCTCGGGCGCAGGTTGACGTGGTGGTCGAACGCGAAGCGGAGCTTGAGCAGGAAGCCGCGCTCCAGGACGCCGGACGGGACCGACGGGTCGCCGATCGCGCCGAGCAGGATCGCGTCGTGCTGCTTCAGCGCGTCGAGGTCGGCGTCGGTGAGGGTCTCACCGGTGTCGTGGTAGCGCTTGGCGCCGAAGTCGTACTCCTTGGTCTCCAGCTTCACATCCTGCGGAAGGACGGCGGAGAGGACCTTCAGACCTTCGGCCACGACCTCCTGGCCGATGCCGTCACCGGGAATCACTGCGAGATTGATGCTGCGAGACATGTCGGCACCGTACTCCTGGTCCCATGGGATGACACGCCTCGTCCGCCATGCGGACACTCGGATGGGCGACGGCGGGTTCCTTTCGCACGGCGTTCACCCGTACGCAGGACGGGCGTTGAGGGAACGGGGAAGCTTCGGACGCATGGAGACACCGGACGTAGGCATTCCGCCCCGGCTCGCCCGCGGGATGAGCATGGCGGAGCAGTACGAGTACCTGCGCACGAAGCTGACCCGCCGCCGCACGCTGGTGACGGCGGGGGCGGTGGCGGCGGGCGGACTGCTGACGGGGTGCGGGGACGGCACCCCCGGGCCGAGGTCCTCGACGAGCGCCACCGGGAGCCCGGTGCCGAGCCCGACGGGGCGTTCCTCCGTCGTCCCCTTCGGCCGCCATCTGGCCTTCGGCGCAGACCCGCGCACCGGGATGCGGATCTCCTGGCAGGTCCCGGCCGCCGTGCGCGAGCCGTACGTCCGGTTCGGCACCCGCCCCGACGACCTGGGCGGCAAGGTGAAGGCCGAGCTGCGCGCGCTGCACACCCCGGGGGTGGAAGGGGTCCGCAACGCGCTCGACCAGTACTACGTCCACGCGGAGGTGACCGGCCTGCTGCCCGGCACGACCTACCACTACGGCGTCGGCCACGACGGCTTCGACCCGGCCGACGCACCCCACCGGGCCACGATCACGTCCTTCCGTACGGCACCGGCGGGCGCCGGGCGGTTCGTGTTCACCGCGTTCGGCGACCAGGGCGTGGGCAGGTCGGCCGCCGCGATCGACCGGCTGCTGCTGAAGGCGGCCCCCGCCTTCCATCTCCACGCGGGTGACATCTGCTACGCCGACGGCACCGGCAAGGGCGAGAGGACGGACGGCTACGACCCCACCGCCTGGGACGCGTTCCTGAAGCAGAGCGAGCCGGTGGCGCGCTCGGTGCCGTGGATGGTGACGACCGGCAACCACGACATGGAGGCCTGGTACTCCCCCGACGGCTACGGCGGCCAGCTGGCCCGCTTCTCCCTCCCGGACACCGGCTTCGACCCGCGTACGGCCCCGGGCGCGTACACCTTCACCTACGGCAACGTGGGCGTGGTGGCGCTGGACGCGAACGACGTCTCGTACGAGATCCCCGCCAACCTGGGGTACAGCGGGGGCCGGCAGACGGCGTGGCTGAAGCGGACGCTGGCCGGGCTGCGGGCGTCGGCGGCCGTCGACTTCATCGTGGTCTTCTTCCACCACTGCGCCTACTCGACCTCGGCGCACGCCTCCGACGGCGGGGTGCGCGAGCAGTGGCCGCCGCTGTTCGACCGGTACCAGGTGGACCTGGTGGTCAACGGGCACAACCACGTCTACGAGCGGACGGACGCGCTGAAGGGCGGCCGGGTGGGCCGGACGGTCCCGGTCGGCGGCTCCACGGACCCGACGCGGGACGGGACCGTGTACGTCACGGCGGGCGGCGGCGGCCGTGATCTGTACGGCTTCCCGGCGGACGCGCCGGAGAGCTACGAGGGCCATGTGCGCGACCGTGACTCCGTGAACACCTTCCACTGGACACGCTCGCGTGAGAACGCGGCGGAGACCGTGGAGTGGTCGCGGGTGCGCTACCGGGGTTTCTCGTACCTGTCGGTGGAGGCGACCGGCGGGCCTTCGGCGAGGCTGACCGTGTCGGCGCTCGCGGAGGACGGCCGGCGCATCGACCGGTTCGAGGTGCGGCGCGGGGCCTGAAGTCCCGTTCAGGCCCCGCGCCGCGCCCCGTGCGGGTGCGGCTCCCGGACTGTGGGTGGTCGGGCCTACAGGTGGCCGGTCTCGCCGCCGTTGTCGCGGCGGTCGAGGGCGCGCTGGAGGGCGGCGGCGGCCTGCTTGCGGTCGGACTCGCTCGTACGGGAGCTGTGGCGGACTCGGCGGCGGACGGTCGTCTCGGCCATGGGAAATCGACTCCTTCGAAAGACCAGGGAGTGCGGAAAGGGTTACGAGACGCCGGAGGGCGGAGAGCAGCGGACCGCAGGGGTTGCCTGCGCGGGGTCCGGCTCACGACCGCCATTCGCTTGATCGAGCGAGACGTTCGGCTCCTACAAAACTAAGGGAGGAGCGCGCGCCTGTCTCCACAATTACTCGGACTTCCTACTATCTGAGACGGCGGATTCGGTGACACGCGTCCGGCCTGCGGTGATCGCGCACACGGCTGATCCTGCGCACGGGGCGCGACACCGGGTCGGCGCAACGGGAACGGTGAGGTCATGAGCGACACGGCCAAGGCACTTCTCGAGGGCGGCCCGGACGATCTGCCCGCACGGATCGTCCCGGTCACGACCCCCGGAGCGGATCTGAAGATCGAGCTACGGAACGGCTACGAACACTTCAGACCCACCCCCCGCCGGGCGGACACACCGGAGGGCAGACTCCCCGTGTACGAGTGGTGGGAGCGGACGGAGATGCCCGGCTAGGACGCCGCGGCGCACTCGGCGTTGATCCCGAACCATGGATCGGCCATGCGCCGGGCGTGGTCGAGTGCCGGCTCGCGATCCTCGAACTCCGCCGACCATCGGAGCACCGCCCGCTCCCGGTCCTCCTCGCCGGACCGCTCGGGACGGTCCCTCAACTCACGCCACCGCGCGAGCCGGCCGAGCAGGTTCGCCTGGAACGCGCCGAACCAGTCCTCGGCCGGGGCGATGCCCGTCCCGGCGACGTAAATCAGCGCGCTCACCCGCTCCGGGTGGGCGCGGGCGTAGGCGAGCGCCAGCTGGGCGCCCCAGGAGTGGCCGAGCAGGGCGATGCGCCCGAGGCCGACGTGCCGTCGTACGGCGTCCAGGTCGGCCACGGACCGGGCGGTGGTCCACGGTCCGTCGCACCGCTGCGAGCGGCCGCAGCCGCGCTGGTCCCAGCGGATCACCCGGGCGGCGTCACCGAGCAGCGCGGCCACGTCCCCGAACATGTCCCACAGCCCGGCCCCGCCGTGACACAGGACGAGCGGCGCGCCCCGGCCGGACGCGCTCGCCCACAGTCGTACTCCGTCGTCGGCGCGCAGGGTCATCCCCGCATTGTGCGGGGTCAGCCCATGTGCGGGTAGGTGTAGTCGGTCGGCGCGACCAGCGTCTCCTTGATGGCGCGGGTCAGCGTCCAGCGGGTGAGGTTCTGCGGGGCGCCGGCCTTGTCGTTCGTGCCGGAGGCGCGGCCGCCGCCGAAGGGCTGCTGGCCGACGACGGCGCCGGTCGACTTGTCGTTGATGTAGAAGTTGCCGGCCGCGTAGCGCAGCTTCTCCATCGTGTACGCGGTCGCGGCGCGGTCGCCCGAGACGACCGAGCCGGTCAGGGCGTAGTCGGACACCGACTCCATCTGGGTCAGCATCTCGTCGTACCGGTCGTCCTCGTAGACGTGCACGGCGAGGACCGGGCCGAAGTACTCGGTGGTGAAGACCTCGTTCTCCGGGTCGGTGCACTCGATGACGGTCGGGCGGACGAAGTACCCCACCGAGTCGTCGTAGCTGCCGCCCGCGACGATCGTGCAGGTCGGGTCGGCCTTGGCGCGGTCGATGGCGGCCTTGTTCTTGGCGAAGGCGCGCTCGTCGATGACGGCGCCGATGAAGTTCGACAGGTCGGTGACGTCACCCATGGTGAGGTGGTCGACCTCGGCGGCGAACTCCTCCTTGAAGCCGGAGTTCCACAGGGACGCCGGGATGTAGGCGCGGGAGGTCGCGCTGCACTTCTGGCCCTGGTACTCGAAGGCGCCCCGGGTGAGTGCCGTCTTGAGGACCGCGCGGTCGGCGCTCGGGTGGGCGACGACGAAGTCCTTGCCGCCGGTCTCGCCGACCAGACGCGGGTAGGAACGGTACTTCTCGATATTGGCGCCGACCGTCTTCCACAGGTACTGGAAGGTCTTCGTCGAGCCGGTGAAGTGGATGCCGGCGAGGTCGCGGTGTTCGAGGGCGACCTCGGAGACGGCGATGCCGTCACCGGTGACGAGGTTGATCACGCCCTTGGGGAGACCGGCCTCCTCGAGGAGACGCATGAGCAGGACGGCCGCGTGGGTCTGGGTCGGCGACGGCTTCCACACCACCACATTGCCCATCAGCGCGGGCGCGGTGGGCAGGTTGCCCGCGATGGCGCTGAAGTTGAACGGCGTGATCGCGTAGACGAAGCCCTCCAGCGGGCGGTGGTCGAGACGGTTCCACACGCCCGGGGAGTTGGCCGGGGGCTGCTCGGCCAGGATCCCGCGGGCGTAGTGGACGTTGAAGCGCCAGAAGTCGACCAGCTCGCAGGGGGTGTCGATCTCAGCCTGCTGGACCGTCTTGGACTGGCCGAGCATGGTGGAGGCGGCGATCGTCTCGCGCCAGGGGCCGGCCAGCAGGTCGGCGGCGCGCAGGATGATCGCGGCGCGGTCGTCGAAGGACATCGCGCGCCAGGCGGGCGCGGCGGCGAGGGCCGCGTCCACGGCGTCCCGGGCGTCCTGGTGGGTGGCGTTGCGGTACGTGCCGAGGACGGCCCGGTGGTTGTGCGGCTGGACCACCTCGAACGCGTCACCGCCGCCCATCCGCTTCTCGCCGCCGATGGTGCAGGGCAGGTCGATCGGGTTGTCGGCCAGCTCCTTGAGCCTGGCCTCCAGCCGGGCGCGCTCGGGCGAGCCGGGGGCGTAGCCGCGCACCGGCTCGTTGACGGGGGTGGGGACCTGGGTCACAGCGTCCATGGGTTCCGTAACTCCTTGACTTGAGCGGGGGTGCGAGCGGGGGGTGGGGCTCAGCCCTTGGTGATCACGCTGCGGACGAGCCTCGTCGCCTCAGCCATGACCGATCATGCTTCGCAGGAAAAAGCGCAGGTTCGCCGGCTTCTCCGCCAAGCGGCGCATGAAGTAGCCGTACCAGTCGGTGCCGTAGGCGGTGTAGACGCGCATGCGGTGGCCCTCGGCGGCGAGCCGCAGGTGCTCGTCGCTCCTGATCCCGTACAGCATCTGGAACTCGTACTCGTCGGGCTTGCGCCCGGCCTTGCGGGCGAGTTCCTGGGCGATGGAGATCAGACGCGGGTCGTGGGACCCGATCATCGGGTACCCCTCGCCCTCCATCAGAGTCCGCAGGACCCGGACGTACGCCTTGTCGATCTCGTGCTTCTGCTGGTAGGCGACCTCGGCGGGCTCCTTGTACGCGCCCTTCACGAGCCGTACCCGGCTGCCGCTCGCGGCGAGGCGGCGGGCGTCGGCCTCGGTGCGGAAGAGGTAGGCCTGGATGACGCAGCCGGTCTGCGGGAAGTCCCTGCGCAGCTCCTCGTGGATGGCGAACATCGAGTCGAGGGTGGTGTGGTCCTCGGCGTCGAGGGTGACCGTGGTGCCGATGGCGGCGGCCGCCTCGACGACCGGCCGGGTGTTGGCCAGGGCCAGCTCGTGGCCGCCGGGGAGCGCCTGGCCGAACATCGACAGCTTGACGGACATCTCGACGCGCTCGCCGAGGTCCAGCTCCCGGAGGCGGTCGACCAGGGCGAGATAGGCGTCGCGGGCGGTGGCGGCCTGCTCGGGCGTGGTGATGTCCTCGCCGACGACGTCCATCGTCAGCTCCAGGCCCTTGGCCGTGAGGTCCTCGATGATCGGCACGATGTCGTCGACGGTCTCGCCCGGGATGAAGCGGTCGACGACCTGCTTGGTCACCGGGGCCGCCGAGATCAGGCGTCGCATCCGGTCGCTGCGCGACGCGGCGAGAATCACGGGACCCAGCACGGGGCACCTCCACATACCAACCCATACGAGGCCGATACCCGACGATTCGGGAACGGCACGGAGAACCACCGTGAAAGTTAAGGATCCCTCCGATCGTCGGCCATCGACAGCTGTCACGCATCCGTGCCGCAGATCTCAGACAGATGTATGAAGGCCCTGCGGGACTGGGGGAGAATGCCCGGGTGACGTCGGATTTCACAGGTGACTACCAGGAGCTGGTCGACGAGATCTCGGAGCTGCTCGGCGTCCCGGCGACCCTGGAGAACCGGGACTTCGAGCTGATCGCCTTCGGCGCGTACGACAGCGAGGGCGAGCTCGACGCGTCCGCGCTGGACCCGGTGCGGGCCCGGTCGATCCTGACCCGGCGTTCGACGGCGACGGTGCGCACGTGGTTCGAGGGCTTCGGCATCACCCGGGCCACCGCCCCGGTCCGCATCCCGCCGACCCCGGAAGCCGGCGTGTACCGGGGCCGCGTGTGTCTCCCCGTACGCCATCGGGGGGTCGTCCTCGGCTACGTCTGGCTCCTCGACGACGATCCCGGACCCACGGACGCCCAGCTGGCGGCGGCGATGGAGGTGACCGTGCGGATCGGCGCGCTGCTCGCGGACGAGGCCCAGCACGGCGCCGACCTCACCCGGGAGCTGCGGGCGGTGCTGACCGCCAAGCCGGGCTGGCCGCGCGACATGGCGGTGGCGGAGCTGCGCACCGCGCTCGGCGCCCGCGCGGACGGCCCGCACACGGTGGTCTGCGTGGCCCCCTGGCCGTCCGCCGACCCCGACGACGCCCCGTCCCTGCGCACACTCGCGGGCGCGACCGCGCTGTGCACGGTGCCCTGGGGCAGGGGGCACTCCCCCGAGGCGGCGGACGCGGGCCGGTGCCTCGCGGTGCTGGTCCGGCTGCGGTCGACGGATGTGCTGACTCCGGCGACGTCGGTGGCGGGCCGGCTGCTGGAGCGGGCGGACGGAGCCGCCGCGGGCGTCGCCGCCGGACGGTCCGGCCTGTCCGAGCTGGGCGCGCTGTGGCAGGAGGCGTCGGCCTCGGCCCGGGCGGCGCTCGCCGAACCCCGCCTCGGCCCCGTGGCCCCGTGGGCGTCGATCGGCCCGTTCCGGCTCCTGACCTCACTGTCCCCGGAGACCGCCCACGACCCCGCCGTACGCACCCTGCTCACGCCCGCCCACCGTGAACTCGCCCGCACCGCCGAGGTGTACCTGGACTGCGCGGGCCAGGCGGGCCGCGCGGCAGCGGAGTTGGGGATCCACCGCCAGACCCTGTACTACCGGCTGTCCCGGGTGGAGCAGCTCACCGGCCTGGACCTGGACGACGGGGAGGACCGGCTGCTGCTGCACATGGCGCTCAAGGGGGCGCGGCTGCCCTGAGGTTCGCCCCGGACGGGAATGTCGGACATCGAGGCATGCGGGGCCTGTGGACGCTAGCCTCTCGTGCTGTACCGCGCGGCCGACGGCTTGGGGGACGAGGGCGTGAAGAGCGACGTGGCGGCGTTCCGGCGGATGGAACGTCATCTGCTGGGCACGGCACAGGAGGCCAACTACCTGGTCGACCTGTCCAACGTGGTGCGGGACACGGCGCTCGGCGGCGGGCGTCCCAGAGCCCTGCAGCGGTTACGGCTGGTCCTGCGGGCGCTGCGCGAGTCCTCGGGCGACCAGGAGGTCACCGTCCACGCGATCGCGGACGACAGCCTGCTGCGTCCGCGCCACGACGGCGAGTTCCCCGACCCCGCCGAGGGCCCGCTGCTGCGCGAGTGGCGGGACCGCGGACTGATCGCCGCCATCGCCAAGGCCGACCCGGATCTGCTGGACCACGCCAAGGAGTTCGGCACCAGGGTCATCAGCAGCGACAACTTCACCGGGCACCGGAGCGAGCACCCCTGGATCCAGGGCGACCGCGAGCACTTCCTCAAGCCCGAGCGCGTGGACGGCGGTCCGGTGCGGCTGGTCCTGAGGGACATGCGCGTGTTCGCCGACCGGGAGGTGTCCCGGGAGGGCGAGCGCGACGCGCTCAAGGCCCGCAATCTGCTGGACTTCCAGGGCAGGCCCCGCTCGGACGTGCTGGGGCGCTCGTGGCTCTGTCCCCGTCCGGACTGCCACCCCCATCCCGCGATCCAGAGCGGCAAGGTGGTCTGCCGGATCCACCGGACGCTGCTGAGGGACGCCGGGCCGCGTCGCCGCCGGATCCAGCTGAAGATCTTCATCGACGGGACGTGCCACGCCTGGGAGAACCTCACCGAGGGTCCCGACGGCCAGGACAAGGAGTTCGTCCTCGGACGCGGCCACTTCGCCCGGATCGAGGAGTGTCATCTCCCCGGGGAACGACGGCGCAGGATCAGCCGGCAGCATCTGCTGCTCGTCTGCAGCCGGGGCGCGTTGCGGGTCCTCGACACCAGCACGGCGGGCAGCCGCATCCGCACGGTCCGGCCGGGCGGGGAGCCCACGCCGTGGCGCACCCTGCCGCGCCCCGGCACCGAGGCCGCCGGACTGCCCGGGGAGCGGGTCCCGCGCGCCTTCGGCCCCGACGACGAGATCGAGCTGCTCCCCGGGATCGCGCTGCGCCGCAGCGGCCAGCGGTGGCCGGAGGAGCGGGCCGAGGGCGTACGCGCCAAGCCGCCCAAGCGCGCCAAGGGCGGGGACGAGTTGACGAGCCTGGGCTGAGCGGGCGTGCCGCCCGGGGCGGCGGTCCGGCGCGGCGCGGACGGAGTGACGGAGGGACCCGGTGGAACCGGTGGGGGGTTGAGTGGAGCCGCTGAGGGAGGACGATCCCGAACGGATCGGCGGACACGAGCTGTTCGCGTTGCTGGGCCAGGGCGGCTGGGGAAACGTGTACTACGCCCGTACGGGCAGGGGCCGCTCGATCGCGCTGAAGACGATCCGGCCCGACTGCCTGGAGGAGAACCCGGAGCGGTTCCGCAAGCGCTTCGCCAGAGAGGTCGAGGCGGCCAAGGCGGTCGACCCCCGGCACACCGCCGAGGTGGTCGACTCGGACACTCAGGCGCCCGAGCCGTGGTTCGCCACCCGCTACATCGCCGGGGTGAACCTGAGCGAGGCGCTCGACCACTGCCGTAGTCCCCTGTCGCAGCGGACCTGGCGGGTGCTGGCGGTCGGTCTGACCGACGCCCTGCGCAGCATCCACCGCGCGGGCCTGGTCCATCGCGACCTCAAACTCGCCAACGTCCTGCTGGGCGCCGAGGGCGCCTCGGTCATCGACTTCGGCATCGCCCGGCACCTCTCCCCCACGGACGGCACCACCCTGACCGGCACCGGGACCAATCCCCGCACCATGAGCTTCGCCTCGCCCGAGCAGCTTCGGGACGAGCGGGTGGGACCGGCCACCGACGTCTTCGCCCTGGGTCTGGTGCTGGCCTACACGGCCCTGAACCGGCACCCGTTCGGAACCGGCTCCCCGATGGAGATCGCCGCGAACATCCTGACCGGCCGCCCCTCGCTCGAGGGTCTGCCGCTCGCGGTGGAGAAGGTGGTCCGCCCGTGTCTGGAGCCGAGTCCGGGGAACCGGCCCGGCCCCGCGGAGATCGCCGGCCTGCTCGCCGCGGACGCCGCGACGAAGGAACGGGACTGGCTGCCCCCGGGGCTGCGGGCCACGATCGACCGGCGCTCCCGCCATGCCCTCGACCTGGACGGGCCGCTGCGTCCGGGGCGGCGGACGGGGCGCGGATCAGCGTCACCGGCGGGTGCTGCGGCGTCCGGTCGTGCCTCCGGGCTCACGTACGAGCCGACCCCCGCGAAGGAACGGTCCGCGCAGAACGCCCGGCTGTCGCGGGAACGCGAGCTGTCGTCGGCTCCTTCGGGGCGGACGGAGACGGAGGCGACGGCTCCGCCGCAGGCCGCTCCCGACAATCCGGACGCCCAGCTCCGCGCGTCCGCCGAGGCCGGCAACGCCAAGGCCATGCGCCGGCTCGCCGCCCGCCTCAAGAGTGCCGGTGACATCGACTCGGCCCTGCTCTGGTACCGGCGCGCGGCGCAGGTGGGCAACCCGACCGGCGCGCGCGAGGCCGGGCAGCTGATCGAGAGGCACTTCCCCGATCAGCTGCGGCAGGCCGTGGCGCTGTACCGGATGGCGGCGAACGCCGGGGACGCCGTCGCGACCACGCGGCTGGCCGAGTTGCTGGGGACCGAGCGGGACCGTCCGGCCGGGGCACCCGAGCGGGACGAGAAGGCCGGCACCGCCGCCGCTCCGGTGTCCCCGGCGGAGCAGGCGATGCTGCGCAAGCACCGGGCCGCGGCCATGGACGGGCAGATCAACTCCCTGCTGGCTCTGGGGGACTGGTACCGGCAGCGGAATCGTGAGCAGGACGCGCTCGTCTGGTACTGGCGTGCCGCCGAGAACGGCCATCCGCACTGCATGTTCATGACCGCAGCGCTGCTCGCCAAGGATCCGCAGCGGGACAGCGAATCGCTCAAATGGTTCCGGGCGGCGGCCGACGCGGGCAACACCGAGGCCATGCACCGGCTGGGGCAGCGCATGGAGAAGAACCAGCGCCCGGCGGACGCGCTCGACTTCTACCGCTCCGCCGACCGACCCGCCCCAGAAGAAGAAGACCCAGCCCAAGGCGGCCCCGAACGCCGGCACCACGAAGACCACCGCCGCCAAGACCACGGCGGCCAAGACCATGGCCACCAAGACCACGGCCACCAAGTCCGCAGCCACCAAGAAGCCCGCCACCGCCGCGAAGGCCGCCCGGCCGAACGCGACCGCACTGCGCAAGGAGGCCGCGAAGCACGAGAAGGAAGGCCGTCTCCAGAAGGCCCTGGACACCTACACCAAGGCGGAGCAACTGGGCGACGCGGCGTCCGAGAAGGAGGCCGCCCGGCTGTGCCTGCGGCTGAGCGATCACGCCGCCACCGCGGATGGGCGCAGGCACCTCAAGAGGCGAGCCGTGAAGCTGTACCGGAAGCTCGCCGAGGAGGGCGATCAGCAGGCGATCCGGGTCCTGGCCGAACTGGAGGTGACCACCGACAGCCGGCAGCAGCACGAGAAGCAGCTGCAGACACAGTTGCAGGCGCAGCTGCAGGCGGCCGGCGCGGGAAGCTCCAAGGCCATGCGTGCCGCGGCACGCACGTATCTGAGGCTGGGGTCCGAGGAGCATGTGCAGGCGGCCCTGTCCTGGCTGCGGCGGGCCGGCGAGATGAACAACACCGGGGCCATGCTGGACGGCGCCCGGGTGTACGAGGAGCGCGGCCAGCACCGGGAGGCCCTGGAGTGGTACGCGTGGGCTCGGGAGAGCGGTGACACGGCGGCCGTACAGCACATCGAGCGCCTGGCGTCCGAGCACCCCGGCGCCGCTCTGATGAGCCGCCTCTCCAGGCGCCTGCGTCGCGCCTGGTCCTGACACGGTCTTGAAAATGATTATCATCATGCTAATGTCGGCGCACGCCACCCTTGACCACCCCTTTACCCGGAGGGCCCCGTGCGCCTGCCCGCCCGTCGTCTGCTCCCCCTCTCCGCTCTCACGGCCGCCTCCACCCTGCTCACCGGCTGCTTCACCGGCGACGGCCCCGCGTCCGCGGGCGCCGACGGCAAGCGGCTGCGGGTCGCGATGATGCAGCCGCCGCGCTCCGGCCTGTCCCCCCTCTCCGACGACGCCTTCAAGCTCTCCCGCTGGTCCACCGCCGAGACCCTGGTGAAGCTCGACGCGGAAGGGGACGCGCGGCCCGCGCTCGCCACGTCCTGGCAGCAGAACGGCCGTACCTGGACCTTCGAGATACGCGACGGCGTCACCTTCCACGACGGGACGGAGCTCGACGCCGACGCCGTCGTGCGGTCGCTCACCGAGGCCGCGACCGCCTCCCCCAAGCCCCGCATCCTGGACGGCGTCGACCTCACCGCGCGGGCCGCCGACTCCGACACGGTCACCGTCACGACCGCAGACGGGGACCCCCTGGTCCCGCAGCGGCTCAGCTCGCCGCAGCTGTCGATCCTCGCGGCGCGGGCGTACGAGGGCAGGACGGTGAACCCGGTCGGCACGGGCACCGGCCCCTTCGAGCTCACGAAGGTGAACGGCACCTCCTCCGCCTCCCTCGACCGCTACGACGCCTACTGGGGCGGCAGGGCCGAGGCACCCGGGATCGATGTACGGTTCGTCCCGGACGGCACCGCCCGCGCCGCGGCGCTCCGCAGCGGCGAGGCCGACATCGTCGAGGCGGTCCCGGTCTCACAGGCGGCGCTGCTCGACGAGGACCTCGTCACCGAAGTCCCCATGCCACGCACCAACACGCTCTACCTCAACACCGGGAAGGGCGTCTTCAAGGACGCGTCGCTGCGCGCCGCCGCCCGGGAGGCCATCGACGCCGAGTCGATCGTGAAGGGCGTGTACGAGGGGCGCGCGGACGTCGCCGAGGGGCTGCTGGGGCCCGCGCTGCCGTGGGCGGCCGAGCTGCGCACACCGGTGTCGCGCGCCCGGGCCGGCGACCCGGCGGGCAGGTCCGTCACCATCGGCACCTTCACCGACCGCGCGGAACTGCCGGAAGTCGCCGCCGCGCTCCAGCAGCAGCTGCGGAAGGCCGGGTTCGAGGTGCGGCTGGAGGTGCGCGAGTACGCCAACATCGAGGCGGACGCGCTGGCCGGCGCCTTCGACGCGTTCCTCCTCTCCCGGGCCACCGTGCTGGACTCGGGCGACCCGGCCGCCTATCTCTACAGCGACTTCGCCTCCGACGGCTCCTTCAACATCTCCCAGCTCGACGACCCCTCCGTGGACGCCGAGTTGAAGCGGGCGGGCGAGACGCCCACCGGCGCCGCCCGGCGCAGGGCCGTCATCGCCGCCGAGGCCGCCGTCCTCACGACCGACGCGGCCCTGCCGTTGCTGCACGAACGGGTCGTCCAGGGCGACGCGGCCGGGGTCGTCGACGCCGCACACGACCCGCGCGAGCGGGAGCTGGTCACGGCGGGCACGTACGTCAAGTGAGGTCGCCCGTACGACGGGTGAGGCAACCCGTACGGCAAGTGCCGTCGGCCGTACGCCACTTGAGACCGGCCGCCGCCGGGGTGACCCGGGCCCTCTGCCTCCTCGCGGTCCTCGCCGCCGTGGGTCTGCTGCCCTGGTTGTCCGGCCGCGACCCGGCGCTGACCGTGCTGCGCGCCCGTTCCGCCGAGCAGGAACCCACCCGGGAGGCGCTGGACGCGATCCGCCGCGACCTCGGGCTGGACGCGGGTCCGCTCTCCCTGCTGGGGAGTTGGGCCGCCGATCTCGCACACGGAGACCTCGGCACGTCCTGGGTGTCGGGCACGGACGTCCTGCCCTCCGTGCTCGCCGGGCTCCAGGTGTCGCTCGCGCTGATGGGCGCGGCCCTGGCCGTCGCGGTGCTGCTCGCCGTCGTCCTCGTCGCGCCCGTGCTGGTGCGGGGGCGGGCGTCGGCCGGTGCGGGCGCCGCGATGTCGGCCGCCGTACCGGAGTTCCTGCTGGCCACGGTGGGGCTGCTGGTGTGCGGGGTGTGGCTGGGGTGGCTGCCGACTTCGGGGTGGGCCGGCCCGGAGTACATGGTGCTGCCGGCCGTCGCCCTCGGTGTCCCGGCCGGCGGGCTGCTCGGCCGGCTGGTCGCGGACGCGCTGCCCGCCGTACTGGACGAGCGGTGGGTGGAGCTGTGGCGGGGCGCGGGGGTGAGCCGGGCGCGGATCGCGTCGGCGGCCCTGTGTCGCGTACTCCCGCCGCTGGTACCGCAGTTCGGGATAGCGGCGGTGGGCCTCACGGGTGGCGCGGTCGCCGTGGAGAGCGTCTTCGCCGTACCCGGTATCGGGCGTACCGCCCTGGGGGCGGCCAGGTCGCAGGATCTGCCGCTGCTCCAGGGATCGGTGCTGGCGCTGCTGCTGCTCGGCCTGGTCACCGGCGCGGCGGCGGCCCTGGTCCGGCGCCGGCTGCTCGGCCCGGCGCTCCGGGACGCCTCGTTGGCCCTGCCGCAGGCCCGCCCGGTCCGCATCCACCCCGCGTTCCCCCTGACCCTCGCCGGCGTGCTGCTCACCCCGATCGGCTGGGGCCTGCTGCGCGACCCGTACGCCATCGACACGGCCGCCCGGCTGGCGCCGCCGTCCGCACACGCGGCGGCACTGGTCCAGGAGGTGCGGGCGTCCTCCTTCCTCTTGGCCCAACGGGCCATCGGCGCATCCCCCTGGTGGATCCTCACCCGGCACGTCCTCCCGTCGGTGGCCGCGCCCGTGGCCCGCCACGCGCTGCTCCGGCTGCCCGGCATCGCGCTCGCGCTGGCCTCCCTGGGCTTCCTGGGCCTCGGCGCCCAGCCCCCGGCCCCCGAGTGGGGCCTACTGCTGGAGGAGTCCCGCGCCTACGTGGAACGCGCCCCGTGGGCGGCCCTGGCCCCGGCGGTCGCGCTGGCGTTGCTGGCGGGCCTGGCGGTGTCGGGAGCGGCGTACGCGCAGGGGCGCGGCATGAAGAACATGAAGAAGGAGACCCCCGTTGGAGTCTGAGGTGCTGCTGTCGGTGCGGGATCTGCGGATCGGCTTCGCCGGGGTGGACGTGGTGCGCGGGGTGTCGTTCGACGTCCGGGCGCGCGAGGTGTTCGCCCTGGTGGGCGAGTCGGGCGCGGGCAAGAGCCTGACCGCCCGGGCCCTGCTCGGCATGCTGCCGAGGGAGGCGAGGACCGCCGGTACGGTCCACCCGGACCTGTCGGGCGCGCGGGGCCGCCGGATCGCCCTGGTCCCCCAGGACGCCCTCTCGGCGCTCTCCCCCGTCCGCCCGGTCGGCGACCAACTCGCCGCGGCCGTACGATCGGTGCGGGGTGTCTCGCGGCGGGAGGCCCGTGCGCGGGCGGTGGCCGCGCTGGACCGGGTGGGCATCCCCGACGCGGCCCGCACGGCCCGCGCCTACCCGCACGAGTACTCCGGCGGCATGCGCCAGCGGGCGGTCATCGCGATGGCCACCGTCAACGAGCCGGACGTCCTGGTCGCCGACGAACCGACCACCGCGCTGGACGCCGACCGCCGGGAGCGGGTGCTGGCGCTGCTCGCGGAGCAGCGGGAGGCCGTCGGCGCGGCGCTCGTCCTGGTCACCCACGACATCGAGGCCGTACGACGGCACGCGCACCGCGTGCTGGTGATGTACGCCGGCCGCGCGACGGAGACCGGCCCGGCCCGGGAGATCCTGACCCGCCCACGAGCGCCGTACACCGCGGCCCTCCTGGCGTCCCTCCCTCCACCGGAGGGACCCCGGCGCCGCCGCCTCCCCTCCCTCCCCGGTGGCCCACCCACCCCCGGCGCGCTCCCGCCCGGCTGTGCCTTCGCTCCGCGCTGCCCGCTGGCGGGCGAGGTCTGCCGTCGTGAGGAACCGGCCGAGCGGGAGGTGGGCGGACGGCTGGTCGCCTGCCATCGGACGGACGAAGTCACCGATCCCATGAGGGAGTTCACATGACCCGCCCCCTGCTGGAGGTCCGTGACCTCGTGGTCCGCTACGGCACGACGACCGCCGTCGACCGTGTCTCCCTCAGCCTGGAGCCGGGCGAGACCCTCGCGCTCGACGGCCCGTCCGGCTGCGGAAAGTCCTCCACCGCCCTGGCGGTGCTGCTCCTGCGGCGCCCGGACTCGGGACAAGTCCTCTTCGAGGGAAGGGAGTTGACCTCCCTCACCGAGCGCGAGCTGCGCCCGCTGCGCCCTCGTATGCAACCGGTCTTCCAGGACCCGTACGGCTCCCTCAGCCCCCGCCACCGCATCCGCGACGCCGTGGCGGAACCCCTGAAGGTGCGGGGCGGATGGAACGCCTCCGACGGCCCGGCGCGCGTGGCCGAACTCCTCGACCGGGTCGGCCTGGCACCCTCCTGCGGCGACCGACTCCCGCACGAGCTCTCCGGCGGCCAGTGCCAGCGCGCGGGCATCGCCCGCGCGCTCGCCTCCGAGCCGCGCCTGCTGGTGCTGGACGAGCCGGTGTCGGCACTGGACCCGTCCGTGCGGGCGGGGGTGCTGAACCTGCTGGCCGACCTGCGGGACGAACTGGGTCTCGGCTGTCTGTTCATCTGTCACGACCGGTCCGTCGTACGGCACTTCGCGGACCGGGTGGCCGAGATGCGGGACGGGCGGATCAGCTCTTCGTGGCGCCCGTGATCACCCGCCGCAACCCCTCGGTGAGCTGTGTCGCGTCGGTCGCCGAGTCCGGGTCGAAGAGCCACTGGACCATGAGCCCGTTGAGGAGGGTCTGGTAGAAGCGGCCCTCCGTGTCGACGGTCTCCTTGTCGAGCTCGTCCTCCGGGACGCCGTTGAACATGGGGACGATCCCCGAGCGGCCCTGCTCCTGCGCCTCGGCCAGCATCCTGCGCACCTCGGGGAGCCGGTCGCCCTGGACGATGAGCTCGAAGCTCAGCATCCAGATCGCCCGCGTCCGCGGCACCGCACCGATGATGCTCGCCCACACCTCCTGGAAGCGCTCGAGCGATCCGGCCGGAGCCGTCACCGTGCCGCTCGCCCCCCACCCCGGATCGAAGTCGTCGCCCGCTCCCTCGACCAGCGAGACGTACGCCTGCACCAGCAGCGCGTCCTTCGACCCGTAGTGGTAGCCGATGGACGCCAGGTTGGTCCCCGACTCCTTGACGATGTCCCGCGCGGTCGTGCGCAGGAACCCCTTCTCCAGCAGGCAGCGCTTGGCGCCTTCGAGCAGATCCTCGCGATGTCCCATGCCGTCACCCTACCCCCGATTCATACAGTCGTCCCAGACAAGCGATTTATACGATCGTTCTAGACAACCGTATAAGACGCCCGTACAGTCTCCGGCATGACGAACTCGACGAGCACCACCACGACCCGCGCGCCTCGCGCCGGCCGCCGCTGGGGGTCCCCCCTCTGGGGGAGGACGGCGCTCGGTGTGCTGATGCTTCCGCTGCTGCTGGTCTCGATGGACGTCTCGGTCCTGTACTTCGCGATCCCCGCGATCAGCGCGGACCTGGAGCCGAGCGGCACCCAGCAGCTGTGGATCTTCGACATCTACGCGTTCGTCCTGGCCGGCCTGCTGATGACGATGGGCTCGCTCGGCGACCGCATCGGCCGCCGCAGGCTGCTCCTGACCGGCGCCGCCGCCTTCGGAGCCGCCTCCCTGGTCGCGGCCTACGCGAACAGCGCAGAGACCCTGATCGCCGCCCGCGCGCTCCTCGGTGTCGGCGGCGCGACCCTGATGCCCTCGACGATGGCCCTGATCCGCACGATGTTCACCGACCCCGCCCAGCGGGCGAAGGCGATCGGCCTGTGGTCCGGCGTCATGACGGCGGGTGTCGCGCTCGGCTCGGTGATGAGCGGTGTCCTCGTCGAGTACTTCTGGTGGGGCTCGGTCTTCCTGGTCAACCTGCCCGCGATGCTCCTGCTGCTGGTCCTCGGCCCGGTCCTGCTGCCGGAGTCCCGCGACCCCGCCCCCGGCCGCTTCGACTGGCCGAGCGTCCCGCTGTCGATGGCCGCCGTGCTCCCCGTGATCTACGGCCTGAAGGAGATCCCCTCCGAGGGCTGGCACACCAAGTACGTCGTCTCGGTCACCGTCGGCCTGCTCTTCGCGGCCCTCTTCGTCCGCCACCAGCGCACCGCCGCCTCCCCCATGATCTCCCCGGCCCTGTTCCGCCGCCCCGGGTTCGCCCCCGCGGTCGTCCTGAACCTCGTCTCCTCGTTCGGGATGATGGGCTCGGCCTTCTTCACCACGCAGTACCTGCAGTCGGTCCTCGGCAAGAGCGCGCTGGAGGCGGCCCTGTGGGCACTGCTCCCGTCGGTGCCGATCGGCATGGCCGCCCCACTGGCCACCGCCCTGGTCCAGAAGGGCGTCAACCGGGCCTACGTCGTGACGGCGGGCTTCGCGACCGCCGCGGCCGGCTACGCCCTCCTCGCCCTGGCCGGCACCGACTCGGTGTGGCTCGTGCTGACGGCCTGCGGGGTCCTCGCCTCCGGGATCGTCATGGTCATCTCCCAGATGACGGACCTGGCGATGAGCGCGGCCCCGGCCGAGCGCGCGGGCTCCGCCTCCTCCCTCCTCGAGACCGGAGCCGAGTTCGGCGGAGCCCTCGGGATGGCGGTCCTGGGCTCCATCGGCACGGCGATCTACCGCCACGAGATCCCGGCTTCGGCCCCGGCCGCGGCGCGGGAGACCCTGGGCGGAGCGCTGGCCGTGTCCGACC
This sequence comes from Streptomyces sp. NPDC096132, assembly GCF_044763345.1. Taxonomy (NCBI): domain Bacteria; kingdom Bacillati; phylum Actinomycetota; class Actinomycetes; order Kitasatosporales; family Streptomycetaceae; genus Streptomyces; species Streptomyces sp. NPDC096132. Next base: position 106,914 of record NZ_JBIWGA010000026.1, on the reverse strand, counting down.
GGGTCCCCGGACTGGCGGAGGCGGCGAGGGAGGCGTTCACCAGCGGGATGCAGGGGGCGGCGATCGCGGGGGCGGTGCTGCTGGCCGGGTCGGCGGTGGCGGCGACGGCGACCTTGCGGAGGATCCGCGTGAAGTGACGCAAGCGAAAAGGCGCCGGCGGCTGGAGTGATCCAGCCCCCGGCGCCTTTTCAGCCGAGCTCAGCACAACCAGCCCGTCCGGCGTTTGAGGACGAGGCCCCTTCAGGGCCGAAGCGGGGGTCTGGGGGCTGCCGCCCCCAGTCCGGCGGCAACCTCAGACGAGGTTCACCGCACGAGCCGACGTCGCGCCGATCTCCGTGGCGACCTCGCTCAGCACAGCCGCGGGCACCGTGTCGTCCACGGTCAGCACGGCCAGCGCCTCGCCGCCCGCCACCGCACGGGCGACCTGCATACCGGCGATGTTGATGCCGGCCTCGCCGAGGATCCGGCCGACCGTGCCGACGACACCGGGACGGTCCTCGTACTTGAGGACGACCATGTGGTCGGCGAGGGCGAGGTCGACGTCGTACTCGCCGACCGCGACGATCTTCTGGAGGTGCTTCGGACCGGCCAGCGTGCCGGAGACCGACACCTCCTCGCCGTCCGAGAGAGTGCCGCGCACGGTGACGACGTTACGGTGGTCCGCCGACTCGGAGCTGGTGGTCAGGCGTACCTCGACACCGCGCTCCTGGGCGAACAGCGGGGCGTTGACGTACGACACCGTCTCGTCGACGACGTCCTCGAAGACACCCTTGAGGGCGGACAGCTCCAGCACCTTCACGTCGTGCTGGGTGATCTCGCCGTAGACCTCGACGTCGAGGCGGACCGCGACCTCGCCGGCGAGCGCGGTGAAGATGCGGCCGAGGCGCTCGGCGAGCGGCAGACCGGGCTTGACGTCCTCGGCGATGACACCGCCCTGGACGTTGACCGCGTCGGGCACGAGCTCACCGGCGAGGGCGAGGCGCACCGACTTGGCGACGGCGATACCGGCCTTCTCCTGGGCCTCGTCGGTGGACGCGCCGAGGTGCGGGGTGCTGACGACCTGGTCGAACTCGAACAGCGGGGAGTCCGTGCAGGGCTCCTTCGCGTACACGTCGAGGCCGGCACCGGCGACGCGGCCCTCCTTGAGGGCGGAGTACAGCGCCTGCTCGTCGACGATCCCGCCGCGCGCGGCGTTGACGATGCGCACGCTCGGCTTGACCTTGCGCAGCGCCTCGTCGCCGATCAGACCGACCGTCTCGGGGGTCTTCGGCAGGTGGACGGTGATGAAGTCGGAGACCTCGAGCAGCTCGTCCAGCGAGAGCACCTTGACGCCCATCTGGGCGGCGCGCGCGGGCTGGATGTAGGGGTCGTAGGCGACGACCTTCATCCCGAAGGCGGACATGCGCTGGGCAACCAGCGCACCGATCCGGCCCAGACCCACGACACCCAGGGTCTTCTCGGCCAGCTCGACGCCCGTGTACTTGCTGCGCTTCCACTCGCCGTTCTTCAGCGCGGCGTTGGCCTGCGGGATGTGGCGGGCGGTGGCGAGCAGCAGACCGCAGGCCAGTTCGGCGGCGGTCACGATGTTGGAGGTGGGGGCGTTGACGACCATCACGCCGGCCTTGGTGGCGGCGGAGACGTCGACGTTGTCCAGGCCGACGCCGGCTCGTGCGACGACCTTGAGCTTGCCGGCGGCGGCGATCGCCTCGGCGTCGACCTTGGTGGCCGAGCGGATCAGGATGGCGTCGACGTCGGCGATCGCGGGGAGCAGTTCGGTTCGGTCCGCTCCGTTGCAGTGCCGGATCTCGAAGTCCGGGCCAAGTGCGTCCACGGTCGCGGGCGACAGCTCTTCAGCGATGAGTACGACGGGTTTCGAGCTCACGTGAGTCCTCACAAGTCCAAAGCATGCGGACGGCCGTCCCGACGGCCGCAGGCGGAGGAAGGCTAGTCGCGTGTGAGACGCACGACGCTGTGGGCCTGAACGCGTATATAGGCAGCAGTGTAGTGCTGCGACGGAGGTCGCCTCACGCCTCCGCGGAAGGATCACCCGTCCGTGTGTGGACGGGATGGCCAAGAGGGCCGGAGCAGTGTGCCCCGGCCCTCCGGCATGAGGCCTACGCCTCCTCGTTCACCCAGCTCATCAGCTTGCGGAGCTGCTTGCCGGTGGTCTCCAGCAGGTGCTCGGAGTCGGCCGACTTGTACTCGTTGTACTTCTTCAGACCGCCGTGGTACTCGTCCATCCAGTTCTGGGCGAAGGTGCCGTCCTGGATCTCGGCGAGGACCTGCTTCATCTCGGCCTTGGTGGCGTCGGTGATGATGCGCGGGCCGGTGACGTAGTCGCCCCACTCGGCGGTCTCGGAGACGGACCAGCGCATCTTCTCCAGGCCGCCCTCGTACATGAGGTCGACGATCAGCTTCAGCTCGTGCAGGCACTCGAAGTAGGCGATCTCCGGCTGGTAGCCGGCCTCGACCAGGGTCTCGAAGCCCGCCTTGACCAGGGCGGCGGTGCCACCGCAGAGGACGGCCTGCTCACCGAACAGGTCGGTCTCGGTCTCCTCGGTGAAGGTGGTCTTGATGACACCGGCGCGGGTGCCGCCGATGGCCTTGGCGTACGACAGGGCGAGCGCGAAGGCGTTGCCGGTCGCGTCCTGCTCGACGGCGGCGATCGCGGGGACGCCGCGGCCCTCCTCGTACTGGCGGCGGACCAGGTGGCCCGGGCCCTTCGGGGCGACCAGGGCGACGTCGACGCCGGCCGGGGCCTTGATGAAGCCGAAGCGGATGTTGAAGCCGTGGGCGAAGAACAGCGCGTCGCCGTCCTTCAGGTTGGGGGCGATGGACTCCTCGTAGACCTGGGCCTGGATCGGGTCCGGGATGAGGATCATGATGACGTCGGCCTCGGCGGCGGCCTCGGCGGGCGTCACCACGCGCAGGCCCTGCTCCTCGGCCTTGGCCTTGGACTTGGAGCCCTCGTGCAGACCGACGCGGACGTCGACACCCGAGTCACGCAGCGACAGCGCGTGGGCGTGGCCCTGGCTGCCGTACCCGATGACCGCGACCTTGCGGCCCTGGATGATGGACAGGTCGGCGTCGGCGTCGTAGAACAGCTCGGCCACTTTGGGTTCTCTCCTTGTGTGCAGGTGTTGCGTCCCACCGTATGACGGCGGGCGGAAGGGAAGTTTCGGGGTCTCGGTATACGGGCGGCCGGAGTCACCCGACCGCCCGGTTCCAGCCTTACGCGGATCGGTCGAGAGCGCGCAGCGAGCGGTCCGTGATCGAACGGGCACCGCGGCCGATCGCGATCGTGCCGGACTGGACCAGTTCCTTGATGCCGTACGGTTCCAGCATCTTCAGCATGGCGGACAGCTTGTCGCTGCTGCCGGTGGCCTCGATGGTCACGGCCTCCGGGGAGACGTCCACGGTCTTGGCGCGGAACAGCTGGACGATCTCGACGATCTGGGAGCGCGTCTCGTTGTCGGCGCGCACCTTCACCAGAACGAGTTCACGGTGGACGGCCTGCCCGGGCTCCAGCTCGACGATCTTCAACACCTCGACGAGCTTGTTGAGCTGCTTGGTGACCTGCTCCAGCGGCAGGGCCTCGACACTCACCACGATCGTGATGCGGGAGATGTCGGGGTGCTCGGTGACACCGACGGCGAGCGAGTCGATGTTGAAGCCACGGCGGGAGAACAGGGCGGCGATCCGGGCCAGGATGCCCGGCTTGTTCTCCACCAGGACGGAGAGCGTGTGCTTGGACATTTCTCTTTACGTCTCTCTCGCTCAGTCGTCTTCGTTGTCGCCGAAGTCGGGGCGGACGTCCCGGGCGGCCATGATCTCGTCGTTGGAGGTGCCGGCGGCGACCATCGGCCACACCATCGCGTCCTCGTGGACGATGAAGTCGATGACGACCGGGCGGTCGTTGATCGAGTTCGCCTCCTCGATGACCTTGTCGAGGTCGTCGGGGGACTCGCAGCGGATCGCGTAGCAGCCCATGGCCTCCGACAGCTTCACGAAGTCGGGGACGCGGGTACCGCGGGCGTCCGGGTTGACGTCGTTCGGGCCGGAGTGCAGCACGGTGTTGGAGTACCGCTGGTTGTAGAACAGGGTCTGCCACTGGCGGACCATCCCGAGGGCGCCGTTGTTGATGATGGCGACCTTGATCGGGATGTTGTTCAGGGCGCAGGTGGTGAGTTCCTGGTTGGTCATCTGGAAGCAGCCGTCGCCGTCGACCGCCCAGACGGTCCGCTCCGGCGCGCCGGCCTTGGCGCCCATCGCGGCCGGGACCGCGTAGCCCATCGTGCCCGCGCCGCCGGAGTTCAGCCAGGAGGCGGGCTTCTCGTACTGGATGAAGTGGGCGGCCCACATCTGGTGCTGGCCGACGCCCGCCGCGAAGATCGTGCCTTCGGGGGCGAGCTGTCCGATGCGCTCGATGACCTGCTGCGGGGAGAGCGAGCCGTCGGCGGGCTGGTCGTAGCCGAGCGGGTAGGTCTCGCGCCAGCGGTTCAGGTCCTTCCACCAGGCTGCGTACATAGGCCCGGCGGCCTCGCCCTGGTTGCCCTCGCTGTGCTCCTTCTGCACCGCCAGGATCAGATCGGCGATGACCTCGCGGGCGTCACCGACGATCGGCACGTCGGCGGCGCGGTTCTTCCCGATCTCCGCGGGGTCGATGTCCGCGTGGACGATCTTGGCGAACGGGGCGAAGCTGTCGAGCTTGCCGGTGACGCGGTCGTCGAAGCGGGCGCCGAGGGCGACGATCAGGTCGGCCTTCTGCAGACCGGTGACCGCGGCCACGGAGCCGTGCATACCGGGCATGCCCAGGTGCTGCGGGTGGCTGTCGGGGAACGCGCCCAGCGCCATCAGCGTGGTGGTGACGGGCGCGCCGGTCAGCTCGGCGAGGACCTTCAGCTCGGCGGTGGCGCCGGCCTTGAGGACGCCGCCGCCGACGTACAGGATCGGCCGCTTGGCGGCGGTGAGCAGCTTGGCGGCCTCGCGGATCTGCTTGGCGTGCGGCTTGGTCACCGGGCGGTAGCCGGGCAGGTCCATGGTGGGCGGCCAGGAGAAGGTGGTCTTCGCCTGGAGGGCGTCCTTGGCGATGTCGACCAGGACCGGGCCGGGGCGGCCGGTGGCGGCGATGTGGAACGCCTGCGCGATCACCCGCGGGATGTCCTCGGCCTTGGTGACCAGGAAGTTGTGCTTGGTGATCGGCATCGTGATGCCCACGATGTCCGCCTCCTGGAAGGCGTCCGTGCCGATCGCCTTCGACGCGACCTGCCCGGTGATCGCCACGAGCGGCACCGAGTCCATGTGCGCGTCCGCGATCGGCGTGACCAGGTTCGTCGCACCGGGGCCCGAGGTGGCCATGCACACCCCGACCTTGCCGGTCGCCTGCGCGTAACCGGTCGCCGCGTGGCCCGCGCCCTGCTCGTGGCGGACCAGGACGTGACGGACCCGGGTCGAGTCCATCATCGGGTCGTAGGCGGGAAGGATCGCACCGCCCGGAATGCCGAATACCGTCTCGGCGCCGACCTCCTCGAGAGAGCGGATGAGGGACTGCGCGCCCGTGACGTGCTCGACGGTGGCGGAGTGTCCTCCGGATCGGGGCCGGGGCTGCGGATGAGCCCCGGTGGCCTGCTCGGTCATCGGCATTCTCTTCTCGATGCTGAGGGTTTTACTGCGGGTTCTACGGGTTCACTGCGGGTTTTGTGCAACAAAAAACCCCTCGTGCCGTAAGGCAAGCGAGGGGAGCGCGCCGGGTGTGGGTCGCTGGGAGTCCGGGTCCTTCCGGGCGTCACCAGCTTCAGCCGACGCGCTTTCCAAGTACGAGAATTCGGGTGCGCATGGCAATGACCCTCCCCCTGGCGCGCACCGACTGTCAAGTGGGTGGGACAGGAGTCTCAGTATGTGAGCGAAGGGCACTTCCGCTCCCCAGTACGGCGGTTACACCACTGGTGTACACCCCCGAGGCGCCGCCCGCGAACGCGGGTTCCACGGGGCCGTGGGGCACCGAGTAGCGGCCGGTGGCGAGCGCCCGGCGCAGCCGGTACTCGTCCAATGGCCCGGAGAACGCCATGCCCTGGCCGTGTGTGCAGCCCATCGCGCGCAGGGCCACCACCTGTTCCGGCAGGTCCACGCCGTCGGCCACGGACTGCAGCCCGAGGTCGCAGGCGATCCGCAGCAGCCCACTGGTGATCTTGTGCAGCCGCGCGGACTCGACGACCCCCTCGACCAGCGAGCGGTCGAGTTTCAGTACGTCGACGGGGAGCCGGCGCAGCGCGGTGAGGGTGCCGTAGCCGCCGCCGAAGCCGTCGAGGGCGATCCGGACGCCGAGCCGGCGCAGGGCGCCCAGGCGGCGCTCCAGTTCGTCCAGGGACACCTTCGCGTCCAGGTCCGCCAGTTCGATCACCAGCGACCCGGAGGGCAGTCCGTGCCGGGTGAGCAGCGCCTCCACGGAGCCCAGCGGCATCGACCGGTCCAGCAGACGCCGGCCGCTCATCCGCACGGCCACGGGCACGGTGAGTCCGCTCGCGGCCCGGTCGGCGGCCTGTTCGACGGCCTCCTCCAGGATCCAGCGGCCCAGCTCGGCGGTCTTGTCGCTGTCCTCGGCGACCCGCAGGAACTCGGCGGGCGTGAACAGCACTCCCTGCGAGGACCGCCAGCGCGCCTGGGCGGAGACCGACGAGATCCGGCCGTCCTCCAGCCGCACCACGGGCTGGTGCAGCAGCGCGAACTCGCCGTCGTGCAGTGCGGCCCGCAGCCGCGTGGCCAGCTCCGCCTTGCGTACGACGTCCTGCTGCATCTGCGGCTTGTACAGCTCGACCCGGCCCTTGCCGCCCGCCTTGGCGCGGTACATCGCGAGGTCGGCGTTGCGCAGGATCTCGCCCGCGCCGAGGCCCGGTTCGGCGAAGGCGACGCCGATGGAGGCGGCGACCCTGACGTCGTTGCCATCGATCAGATAGGGCTGCGAGAGGGTGATCCTGAGGCGGTCGGCGAGCTCCAGGATGTGCCGCTCCCGGGCGGCCCGGTCACGGGTGGCGTCGCCGACGATCAGGGCCGCGAACTCGTCGCCGCCCAGCCGGGACGCGGTGTCGCCCTTGCGGACGGCGTCCTGGAGCCGACGGGCGGCCTGGACGAGGAGTTCGTCCCCGGCCTGGTGCCCGATGGTGTCGTTGACCGCCTTGAAGCCGTCGAGGTCGATGAACAGGACGGCGGTGTTGCGCAGGGCGGTGCCGCGGTCGGAGCTGCGGCGGCCGGACAGGGCCTGCTGGACGCGCCGGGTGAACAGGGCGCGGTTGGGCAGGTCGGTGAGCGGGTCGTGCTCGGCGTTGTGCTGGAGCTGCGCCTGAAGGCGCACCCGTTCGGTGACGTCCCGGCTGTTGAAGATCAGACCGCCGTGGTGGCGGTTGACGGTCGACTCGACGTTGAGCCAGTTGCTGTCGCCGGAGCGGAAGCGGCACTCGATGCGGGTCGTGGGTTCGTCCTGGGGTCGGGCGGCGAGGAAGCGGCGCACCTCGTGCACCACGCAGCCCAGGTCCTCCGGGTGGATGAGATCGGCCAGCTCGGTGCCCACGAGGGCCTCGGCGGGCCGTCCGTAGACCCCGGCGGCGGCCGGCGAGACGTACCGCAGGATGCCGCTGGGGGCGGCGATCATGATGACGTCGCTGGAGCCCTGCACCAGGGAGCGGAAGTGGTTCTCCTGTTGCGCCAGTTCCTGGGTGAGGGTGATGTTGTCGAGCAGCATGATCGCCTGGCGCACCACGAGGGCGAGGACGACCGCGCCGCCGGTCAGCAGCACCACGCGGTCGACGCTGCGGCCGTTGAGGACGTTGTAGAGGATCCCCAGGGTGCAGACGGCGGCGGCGAGGTACGGGGTGAGGGCGGCCAGGGAGCCGGTGATGGGCCGGGTGGCCGGATACCGGCTGTGATCACCCCCTTGCGGGGGAGACTGCGCGGGGTGCTGGGGTGTCGGTGCGGACGGGTGCGGGGCGGTGTGCGGGGCGGTGTGCGGGTGGCCGCCGGGGCGGTGTCCCGGCACGTGCTCGTGGACCACGCGCGTGTGCCCGTCGTCGTCGGCCGAGCCGTGCTGCCGCGAGGCGGCCCAGGGGGCGTACGCCAGGAGCAGGGAGCCCGCGAACCAGCCGGCGTCGAGGAGCTGGCCCGAGTGGTAGTTGTTGTGCATCAGCGGTGAGGTGAAGAGGGCGTCGCACATCACGGTCAGCGCGAGCGCGCCGACGGCCGTGTTGACCGCCGTGCGGTTCGCGTAGGACCTTCTGAAGTGCAGGACGAGCACCATGCTCACCAGGGCGATGTCGAGCAGCGGGTACGCCAGTGACAGCGCCGCGTGCGCCACGCTCGGTCCGTCGAACTTCGCGGCCTGCGCGAGGGCGAGGCTCCAGGAGAGCGTGAGCAGCGACCCGGCGATCAGCCAGGCGTCCAGCACCAGGCAGACCCAGCCGGCCTTGGTGACGGGCCGGGCGGCCAGCACCAGCAGCCCCACGATCGCGGGGGGCGCGAAGCACAGGAAGAACAGGTCGGCGTAGCTGGGGCTGGGGACGGGACGCCCCAGGACGACCTCGTACCACCCCCAGACCAGGTTGCCCAGGGCGGCCATCGCCGAGGAGAGGGCGAACAGCAGCCAGGCGGGTCGAAAGCGGACGCGGCGGGTGCGCGCGTAGAGGAAGCAGGACACGGCGGCGGCTCCCGCCGCGGCGGACAGTCCGAAGTCACCCATGATCAGGGCGAGTTCGTCGGAGCCCCAGCCGAGCGCGGAACCGACGGCGTATCCCGCGCACAGAAGGGCCAGCACCAGTTGGTGGACCAGGCTCGCCCCGGCGCCGGAGAACGGCCGTCCGGTCGGTGGTGTGGTCACCGGGGACCGGTCGCGCGGCGCCGGGTCGACTCCGTCGAGGAGGGTCGTGGAGGTCGTCGGGGAACTCACCGGATCCCCCTGGTCCGCGCTCCCGGCTCGCTCGTCTCCGGGTGCGCATGCTTCCTGCGGCCGCTGTGCCTGCGGTGGTGATGGCCGGGGTGAGTGTCGTGACCGCGTCTGCGCGCGGCCGTGCGCCAGGGCCGCCGCCGGCGGCTCCGCCGCGTCGGATCGTTCGTCCATAGGCCGTGCATCGCCCGTCGCCCCCCTCACAAGTCTGAAATGTCCGTCCCAGGCGCCGAAAGGTCGCGGCGCAGCCCCTGTCGGGACGATACACCAGTCTCGTCACTCAGGGACATAGGTTCTCTACGCTCCGTGACGATCATCGGCATATGCGCACGGACCGCGTCCGGGGGACTGCGGAGGGTGCCGGAACCGGACTACACGGATGCCGCGCCCGTCGTCAGGATCACGTGGCGCAGCGGCTCGCGGTTCACGAAACGGTGCAACTGGTCCACCACCAGCCGCTTGGCGCGGGGCAGGAAGGCGGACGTGGGGCCGCCCACGTGGGGGCTGATGAGCACGCCCGGCGCGCGCCACAACGGGTGTGCCGGGGGCAGGGGTTCGGGGTCGGTGACGTCCAGGGCGGCGGTGAGCCGGCCGGTCTCCAGCTCGGCGAGCAGGGCCTTCGTGTCGACGACCGGGCCGCGGGCGACGTTCACCAGCAGCGCGCCGTCCTTCATCCGGGCCAGGAACTCGGCGTCGACCAGGCCGAGGGTGGTGTCGGTGAGGGGCGTGGACAGGATGACGACGTCCGCCTCGGGGAGCAGGGCGGGCAGTTCGGTGAAGGGATGCACAAGACCGCGCGCCGTCGTGCGCTGGGAGCGCGCGACGCGCGCCACCCGCGCCACCTCGAACGGCACGAGCCGGTCCTCGATGGCGGCGCCGATGGCCCCGTACCCGACGACGAGCACGTTCTTGTCGGCGAGCGCCGGGTGGAACCCGCCCTCCCAGTGCCCCCGGTCCTGCGCGCGCACGAACTGCGGGATCCCCCGCAGCGCGGCCAGCGTCAGGGTGAGCGCCAGCTCGGCGGTGCTCGCCTCGTGCACCCCGCGCGCGTTGCACAGCCGCACCCCGGGCACCAGGTCCTCCAGCCGCGCGGTGATGTCGTCCACCCCGGCGGTCAGCGTCTGCACCACCTGCAGCCGCCGCATCTGCGCGAGCGGCCCCACCCGCACCTGCTGCGCCTTCATGTACGGCACGACGTAGACCACGCAGTCCGCGGGATCCCCCGGGTACGGCTGATCGCCGGACTCACCCCCGTCCCAGAAGAGGTAGTCGAGCCCCTCGGGGAGACCGTCGATCTCCTCCGGGGGGATGGGCAGCCATACGTCACGGGGTGCGTCGATGCTCATGTCAGGAGGCTAGGGCCTCCCCGGCGGATCCGGCCGGAGAAAATAGACGGCATCTGATCAGCTCGGGTGAGCGGGGTCTGGTGCGTGCAGCTGCAAGGCGGAGGAGGGCGTCGACGCGATGGGGGTCCCCCCCTCTGGGGGAGCGCGTGCCAGACCCCGCGTCTCCGGCAAGATCCGCCGGGGAGGCCCTAGTTCAGGTACGCGTGCGCGTAGAGGTTAGGTTGGGGGGTCGGGAGAGGGAGGGTCACGGGCAGGTGGAGCGCAGGACGATCGGCGCGGGGGCGCTCTCGGTGGGGGCCGTCGGACTCGGGTGCATGCCGATGAGCTGGGGGTACAGCGGGTCCCGGCAGCGGGGTGACGAGTCGCTCAGGGCGGTGCACCGGGCGCTGGACCTGGGCTCGGACCTCCTGGACACGGCCGACATGTACGGCCCGTTCACCAACGAGCTGTTGGTGGGGCGGGTGTTGAAGGAACGGCGCGGGGACGCGTTCGTGTCCACGAAGGTCGGTCTGCTCGTCGGCGAGCAGCACATCGTGGCCAACGGCCGCCCCGGGTACGTGAAACGGGCCTGCGACGCGTCGCTGAGGCGGCTGCAGACCGATGTCATCGACCTCTACCAACTGCACCGCGCCGACCCCGAGGTCCCTGTGGAGGAGACATGGGGCGCGATGGCCGAGCTCGTCCGGGCGGGCAAGGTACGGGCATTGGGGCTGTGCGCGGTGGGCGCGCGGGGCGGTCGGCGCTCGGGCGGGCGCCTGCACGACGCGACGATCCGTCAGTTGCGGCGGGTGCAGCAGGTGTTCCCGGTGAGCGCGGTCGAGGCGGAGCTGTCGGTGTGGTCGCCCGAGGCGCTGGACACGCTGCTGCCGTGGTGCGAGGCGCGCGGCGTGGGCTTTCTGGCGGCGATGCCGCTGGGGAATGGTTTCCTCACCGGCACCCTGACCCCGGGCGAGGGCTTCGAACCGGACGACATGCGCGCCCGGCACCCCCGCTTCACCGCCGAGATGATGGCCGCGAACCAGCCGGTCGTAGCCGGTCTGCGCCGGGTGGCCGCACGACATGGGGAGGGCGTGACGGTCGCGCAGGTGGCACTGGCGTGGGTGCTGGCGCAGGGCCGGCACGTGATCCCGGTGCCGGGCACCAAGCAGGCGCGGTGGGTGGCGGAGAACGCCGGGGCGGCCGGGCTGCGGCTGACGTCCGAGGACCTCGCAGAGGTGGCGGACCTGCCGCCCGCGCAGGGATCGTGGGAGTGAGCGGCGCGTCACGGGTGCGGCCGCTCGGGTGCCGCGTCACGAATGCCGCGTGGTCGGATCCGCGCCGCGGGTGCCGCTTTCGGGTGGGGTCGGCGGGATCGGGAACCCATGGGGCCTGTGCTGCGTAGGACAAGTGGAAGCTGCCGCAGGACCGTCGGGCCGAAGGGAGCGGGATCGTGCGACGTCGGGTGGTGACGGCCGGGCTGGCCGTGGGTGCGCTGCTGTGGACGGCCGGCTGCTCCTCCGGGGACGGAGGGGCGTCCGGAAACGGCCCGAGCGCGTCCGCGAGCGGTACGACGGTGCAGGGCTCGTCCTCCCCGAGCGCCGAGAAGACCCCACCCGCGAAGGGCACGGTCGAGGTGGTGCGCACGGTCGCCGAGGGCCTGAACTCCCCGTGGGGCCTGGCCCCGCTCCCCGAGGGCGGCCTGCTGGTCGCCTCGCGCGACGAGGGGACGATCACCTACGTGGACGAGTCGACCGGCAAGAAGACCGAGGTCGGCGAGGTCCCGGGCGTCTCCGCGGCCGGCGAGGGCGGTCTGCTCGGCCTCGCCCTCTCCCCCGACTACGCCGCGGACCACATGGTCTACGCGTACTTCACGTCGGTCTCGGACAACCGGATCGTGCGCATGATCTACGACCCCGAGCGGCCCGCCGGTGATCAGCTCGGCGCTCCGGACACGGTCTTCAAGGGCATCCCCAAGGGCGTGATCCACAACGGCGGCCGGATCGCCTTCGGCCCCGACAAGATGCTGTACGCGGGCACGGGCGAGAGCGGTGACCGGGGCCTGTCCCAGGACAAGGACTCCCTGGGCGGCAAGATCCTGCGCCTGACCCCCGAGGGCGAACCGGCCCCCGGCAACCCCTTCTCCGGCTCCCCGGTCTACTCCTACGGCCACCGCAACGTGCAGGGGCTGGCCTGGGACTCCGAACAGCGGCTGTTCGCCGCGGAGTTCGGCCAGGACACCTGGGACGAGCTGAACGCGATCAAGCCGGGCGCCAACTACGGCTGGCCGGAAGTCGAGGGCGAGTCCGACGACAGCGCGTACCAGAATCCGATAGCCCAGTGGCACACCGACGACGCCTCCCCCAGCGGCATCGCCTACGCCGAGGGTTCGATCTGGATGGCCGGCCTGAAGGGCCGGCGGCTGTGGCGCATACCCCTCAAGGGCATCGAGGCCTCGGCCGACCCCCAGTCCTTCCTCCAGGGCGACTACGGCCGTCTGCGCACGGTGGTCGCGGCGGGCGGCGACCGTCTCTGGGTCACCACCAGCAACACGGACGGCCGGGGCGACCCGAAGGAGGGCGACGACCGGATCCTGGAGCTGCGGGTGAGCTGAGCGCCGTCACTCCTCGTCGGCTTCCTCCTCCTGCGGCTCGGGCAGCCGGACGACGACCTTCCCGGACGCGAGGTCTATCGGCCCCCGCCCGGGATCCCCGTCCCCGACGTCGTGCCTGGTCAGCTCCAGCCGGTTCTGCTCGTCACGGGTGTGCTTGCGGCCCGGTGAGAACAGTTCCTCGAAGGCGTTGAACATGCGCTGTCTCCTCGCGGGTCGGCTGCGGCTCGTTCCATCATCACGCGAGCGCCCGCTCCCCCGCCTCCGGCGGGAACAGGCCCAGCCGGTGGGCCAGGGCCGCCGCCTCTCCTCTTCCCGAGACGCCCAGCTTGGCGAGGATGTTCGAGACGTGGACGCTGGCGGTCTTCGGAGAGATGAAGAGTGCGTCGGCGATCTGGCGATTGGTGCGGCCGGCGGAGACCAGACGCAGGACGTCGCGTTCGCGGCCGGTGAGGCCGAGGGCCTCGGCGGGGTCGGTGGGGAGGGCGTGCGGTGCGAGGGGTGCGCGGGCCTGCCCCGCGAGGGCGGTGACGGCGTCGGCCAGCGGGCGGGCTCCCAGGTGGGTGGCGACCGCGTGCGCGAGGCGGAGGAGTTCCACGGCGCGTTCGCGGTGGTCGTCGCCGCCGGCGGCCAGGAGGGACTCGGCGAGGCGGAGCCGGGTGCGGGCGAGGTCGTAGGGCCGTTCCAGGCGCTCGAAGGCGGTGACGGCCTCGGACCAGTCGTCGGGGGCGCCGCGGCCCTCGGCGCGCAGCAGTTCGGCGCGCAGCCAGCGTTCGTGCGCCTGCCAGACCGGAGCGAGGGTGGCGAGTGACCGGGCGGCCTTGCGGAGGCCGTCCACGAGGTCGGCGTCGGCCTCGGCCCCGGTGAGCAGCAGGGGCCAGGCGTAGCGCTGGGCGCCGAGCGGGAAGCCGGCGTCCAGGGCGCGTTCGAGCTGGGCCCGGGCGTCCGCGGGGCGGCCCCCGGCGACGGCCAGGCCGATGGAGAGACGGGTGAGCGGAAGGTGGTGCTGGGCGGCGCGTTCATGGGAGCCGAAGAAGCCCTGTGCGGCTGCGACTTGCCGTTCGGCCTCGGCGAAGTCGCCGCGGACGTAGGCGAGTTCCGCGCGGCGCGTGGCGTGGATGCCCTGGGCCGCCACGCCCTGGCCCAGCCGGTCGGCGACCGCCTCGGAGGCGCGCTCGGACTCGTCCCAGCGGCCCAGGACGAAGAGGGACTCGGCGAGGTTTCCGCACACCCAGGCCTTGGTGTCGGGCAGTCCGTGCCGATCGGCGTAGGCGGCGCCCTCCTCCAGGATCGCCACGGCCTCCCGGGAGCGGCCGACCGCCTCCAGTTCGGAGGGGAGGTTCACGTACACGTTCAGGGCGACGGGGGTGACGTCCTCGGCCAGGGCCCGGTCCTTCACCTCGTGCAGCTCCGTCAGCCCGGCCTCGACGTGACCGGCGCCGACCATGAGGATGCCGAGGATCTGGCGGGCGTCGAGCTCGATCTCACGCGCGCCGACCATCCGGGCGAACTCCACCGCACGCTCGGCGTCCGCGTACGCGTCGGGGCCCGGTGAGTGGATCATGGACCAGTTGGCCGCGCGGGTGAGGACCTCGGCGTGCACCTCGCTGGGCGGCAGGCCGCGCACCAGGTCCTGGGCCCGGACCAGCTCCTCACGCCCGCTGCCCCGGCCCAGGGAGCGCACGAGGCGGGAGCGCTGCACCCAGAACCAGGCGGAGCGCAGGGTGTCGTTCTCGTCCTCCAGGAGCCGCAGCGCCCGCTTGGTGATCTTCAGCGCGCGTTCGCGTTCACCGCTGAAGCGGCCGGCGACGGCGGCCTCGGCCATGAGGTCGAGATAGCGGAGCGGGGTGGTGGCGGGGTCGCAGCCGCAGGGAGGGTAGGCCTCGGTGTAGTCGACGGGGCGCAGCCGGGACCGTACGTCCTCGGGGGCGGTCTCCCACAGTTCCATCGCCCGTTCCAAAAGCCGCAGTTGCTCGCTGTAGGCGCGCCGGGAGCGGGCCTCGACGGAGGCGTCCAGGACGGCGGGCAGGGCCTTGGCCGGTTCGTGGGCGTGGTACCAGTAGCTGGCCAGACGCATGACGCGCTCGTCGGCGGGGACGAGCGTCGGGTGGGCCTCCAAGGCCTCCGCGTAGCGGCGGTTGAGGCGGGAGCGTTCGCCGGGGAGCAGGTCGTCGCCGACGGCCTCGCGGACGAGGGAGTGGCGGAAGCGGTAGCCGTCGCCGTCGGGGGTGGCGAGCAGGAGGTTGGCGTTCACGGCGGCCCGCAGCGCGCCGATCAGGTCGTCCTCGGACAGCCGGGCCACGGCGTCCAGCAGCCGGTACTCGACGGTGGAGCCGCCCTCGGCGACGATCCGGGCGACGTGCTGGGCGCTCTCGGGCAGCGCCTCCACGCGGACGAGGAGCAGGTCGCGCAGGGAGTCGGTGAGGCCGGTGCAGCAGCCCTCGTGGGCGGCGACGGCGAGTTCCTCGACGAAGAAGGCGTTGCCGTCGGAGCGTTCGAAGATGTCGTCGACCTGGGCGGGGTCGGGCTCGTAGGACAGGATGCCGGCGATCTGGCGGCCGACCTCGTCGCGGGTGAAGCGGCCCAGCTCGAGGCGCTGGACGGACCGCAGCCGGTCGAGTTCGGCGAGCAGGGGGCGCAGCGGGTGGCGGCGGTGGATGTCGTCGGCGCGGTAGGTGGCGAGGACGACGAGCCGGCCGCTGCGCAGGGTGCGCAGCAGGTAGGACAGCAGATGGCGGGTGGAGGCGTCGGCCCAGTGCAGGTCCTCCAGGGCGAGGACGACCGTGCGCTCGGCGGCGACCCGCTCCAGGAGGCGGGCGGTGAGCTCGAAGAGGCGGGCCATGCCCTCCTCGTCGTGCCGCCCGGCCTTGGTCTCCGCCACCTCGGGCAGCAGCCGGGCGAGTTCCTCCTCCTGGCCGGCCGCGGCGGCGGCCAGTTCCTCCGGGAGGGCGCGGCGCAGGGCGCGCAGGGCGGTGGAGAAGGGGGCGAACGGCAGCCCGTCGGCGCCGATCTCGACACAGCCGCCGAGCGCGACGACGGCGCCCCGGCGGGCGGCCGCGGCCGTGTACTCCTCGACGAGCCGGGTCTTGCCGACCCCGGCCTCCCCGCCGATCAGAAACGCCTGTGGCTCTCCCGCGGCGGCGCGGGAGAGCGCGTCGTTCAGGATGTCCAACTCGTCGCGGCGACCGACGAAGACGGGGCTGACGGACCTGGTCTCCACGGGGCCGAGCATCGCACGGGAGTACGACACCGGCCCAGCGGTTATCCCCGGCGGCGCCCCGGCGAACGTCGGCCAGACCAGCCCTGCGGGCGTCTGCGGCGGCGACCCGGCGGACATCGGGGACACCGGCCCGGCGGGCGGCCGCAGCGGCGACTCGGCGGTCACCGGGCCCGCGGGCACCCGCGACACCGGCCCCGCGGACGTCCGCGGCAGCGACCCCGCGGACATCGGGGACACCGGCCCGGCGGGCAGCCGCGGCGGCGGCCCCGCAGGCAGCCGTGACACCGGACCGACGGACATCCCCGACCCCGGCCCCGCGGGCACCCCCGACCCCGGTCCCCCGGACATCCGCGACACCGGCCCGGCAGGTGGTGTAGCGGCGGAGCGGCCGACCCCCGTGCGGCCGCCCCGCCGGGTCCCGGGGTTCATGCGGGCCGGGCGAACCGGAACCGGCGGAGGCGGCCGGTATGGGACTCGCTCTCTGCCGCGGCGCGCTCCGCGGCCTCGCGGCGGGCGGCGCGGCGGCTGCGGACGGCCTCGCGGGCCAGCCGCTCCTGCTCGGCGCGGCGCAGCAGCTCGGCGGAACGGGCCTGGAGCTCGTACTCGTGCATGGTGGTTCTCCCCCTGGTGATCGGGTGTTGGCTTCGCTCGGTGCGATGCCTCCACCTTCGTCTCCCAGGGGGGTCCGCCACATCGGGAGAGTTCCGCATCTTCGGCGGTGGGCGGGGCCTTAGACGCGTCTGAGGGGCCTCAGGACCGCCGTAAGGTGCTTACGGCGGTCCTGAGACCCCTCGTGACGTGCGCGGACTCAGCTCGCGGAGGGCAGGCCGAGCAGGGCGTCCGTGTACTTGAGGACGGCCAGGAGCAGGCCGATCACGCCGAGCACGACACCGCCCCAGGAGACGGACTTGATCCACGGGGCCTGCGGCCGGCCGGGGTTGCCGAAGGCGGGGCGGGCCAGCACGACGACACCGGTGACCAGGGCGGCCAGCGCGAACACGCCGGCCCACAGCGCGGTGGTCTGCCAGGCGTCGCCGTAGACCGCCTGGATCTGCTGGGCGACGCTCGCGGTGGACGAGGTCTCCAGCTGGCCCACGAGGGTCTGGCGGGCGCCCGCGATCGTGCCGATCCAGCTGCCGCTGAGCGACAGGAAGCCGAGCGCGGCGGAGACGACGGCACCCGCGCCCTGGCCGACGCCGGTGGCGCCCGCCTTGGCGGGTTCGCCGTCCTCGAGGGAGTCCGCGAGGGAGTCCTCCAGGACGTCGTCGCCCGTCTCGTTCTCGGTCACGTCGTCGGACGCGTCGGTCTTGGTGATGTCCACCGCCTGCTCGTCGCTCTTGGCTTCGGTGGCCTCGGTGCCGGTCTCGGAGCCGGCCTCGTCAACAGTCTTGGTTCCCATGCCTCGCACCGTACGGACGCTCTCTGAGAGGTCTCTTAATGATCGTCTAACGCTCTTGGTGAGCGGCACGCGCGCGTGCGGCGCGCCACTCCTGGGCCAGCACGGACCACACTTCGAGGTCGTGCCGCACCCCACGATAGGGGTAGGCCTCCCGGCGCACACCGTCGCGGGTGAACCCAAGCCGCCGGGCGACGTTCAGACTGTTGGTGTTCCCGGCGCTGGCGACCCACTCGACGCGGTGGATCCCGCGCTGTTCGACGGCGAAGTCGATCAGTACCCGCATGGCCCGGGTGACCAGTCCGCGCCCGGTGCCGGCGGGCTCCAGCCAGCAGCCGACCTCGCAGTTCGCGTTCTCCGCGTCGAAGTTCAGGAAGAGCACCCCGCCGACCAGCTTGCCGTCCAGCCAGATGCCGTGCAGGGAGCCGGTGTCGGCGGCGCGCATGTCGGTGTACCGCTGGAGCACCTCGCGGGCGCCGGCCACGTCGGTGGCCTGGGAGCCGAAGGGGACGTACTCGTTGATGAACTCCCGGCCCCGGTCGAGGTGCGCCAGGAGTTCCTCGGCGTGCCAGGGCTCCAGGGGACGCAGCTCGGCTCCGTCGTCACCCAGCGATATCGCGTACATCCGGCTGCGACTCCTTCTCGAGTTCCTCCACGACCTCGTCGAGCCTCTCACGGGCCGGACGGCGCTCGGGCGGTTCGATGCTGATCCGCGGCAGACGCCTGTCGAGCCAGCGCGGCAGCCACCAGTTGGCACCGCCGAGGAGGTGCATCAGCGCGGGCACCAGGAGCGTACGGAGGACGAAGGCGTCGAGGGCGACGGCGGCGGCGAGCGCGATGCCGAACATGGCGATCACCCGGTCACCGCTGAGGACGAAGGCGAGGAAGACCGAGATCATGATGACGGCAGCGGAGTTGATCACCCGGCTGGTCTCGGCGAGGCCGACGCGTACGGCCCGCCGGTTGTCGCCGGTCTCCAGCCACTCCTCGTACATGCGGCTGACCAGGAAGACCTGGTAGTCCATGGAGAGGCCGAAGAGCACCGACACCATGATCACGGGGAGGAAGGGCTCGATCGGCCCGGCCCGGCCGAGGCCCAGCAGCTCGCTCCCCCAGCCCCACTGGAAGATCGCGACGACGACCCCGAAGGCGGCGGCGACGGCGGCCACGTTCATCACGGCGGCCTTGAGCGGGATGCCCACCGACCGGAAGGCGAGCAGGAGCAGCAGACAGCCCAGGCCGATGACGACGCCGACGAAGAGCGGCAGCTTGCCGACGATGACCTCGGCGAAGTCGTCGTAGCCCGCCGTCACCCCGCCGACCTGGACGTCGAGGGAGGTGCCGGCCTCGGCGCGGGGCAGCACCTCGTCCCGCAGCCGGTCGACGAGCTCGCTGGTGCTCTTCGACTGCGGGGAGGACTCCGGTACGACGGTGAGGTACGCGGTGCGCCCGCCCGAGTCGTATGTCACCGGTGTCACCGACGCCACGCCCTCGATGGCCCGCAGGGTGGCGTCGAGGTTGTCGAGGGCGAGCTTGTCCTCGGCGCCGTCGACGCGGGTCACCAGGGTCAGCGGCCCGTTCACACCGGCGCCAAAGCCGTCGGCAAGGAGGTCGTAGGCCTGGCGGGTGGTGGTGGTCTTCGGGTCGTTGCCCTGGTCGGAGGTGCCCAGGCGGAGGGAGAACGTCGGCAGGGCGAGGACGGCGATGACGACGACGGCGAGCGCGCCGAGCAGCTTGGGGTGGCGCTCGACGAACGCCGACCAGCGGGCGGCGAAGCCGGTCGGCAGTTCGGGCTCGGGCCCGTGCTCGGCGAGCCGGCGCCGTTCGCGGCGGCTGAGGGCGCGCGGGCCGATGTACGCCAGCAGGGCGGGCAGCAGGGTGACGGAGGCCGCGACGGTCAGGACGACGGTCAGGGAGGCGGCTATCGCGACGCCGTTGAGGAAGTTCAGGCGCAGGATCAGCATCCCGAGCAGGGCGATGCACACGGTGGCGCCCGCGAAGACGACCGCGCGCCCGGTCGTCGCCACGGCGCCGGTGGCGGCCTCGGCGGGCGTGAGGCCCTGTTTCAGGCCGCGCCGGTGCCGGGTCACGATGAACAGCGCGTAGTCGATGCCGACGCCGAGCCCGATCAGCATGCCGAGCATGGGCGCGAAGTCGGCGACGGTCATGGCGTGCCCGAGGAGCTGGATGCCGGCGTAGGCGGTGCCGACGCCCACCAGGGCGGTGGCGATGGGCAGCAGCGAGGCGGCGAGCGAGCCGAAGGCGAGGAACAGCACGACGGCGGCGACGAGCACGCCGACGGCCTCGGCGAGGTGCCCGCCGGAGGACTCGGTGAGGGCGATCGCGCTGCCGCCCAGCTCCACCTGGAGCCCGTCGCTCTCGGCGGCCTTGGCCGCCCTGACGACGGCCCGGGCCTCGGACGCGTCGATGTCCTCGGCGCGGTCGGTGAAGGTGACGGTGGCGTACGCCGTGTGTCCGTCCTCGCTGATCTGCGCGGCGCCCTGGTCGCCGTAGGGGCCGGCGACGGAGGCCACTCCCGGCAGGTCGGCGATCCTCTCCAGCGCGCGGGTCATGGTCTGTTCGACGTCGGCGGCGCGGACGGTGCCCGAGGTGGTGTGCCAGACAACGGTGTCGCTGTCGCCGCCGAGCGTGGGAAAGCCCTCCGCGAGCAGCCGGGTGGCGCGGCCGGACTCGGTGCCGGAGACCTCGTAGTCGTTGGAGTAGGCGGAGCCGGTGGCGACGGCGGCGGTGGCCGTGCCGACGAGAGCGAGCAGCCAGAGCAGAACCGCGAGAAGGCGGTTGCGGACACACCAACGTGCGAGGGCTGCCACTGACGTGCTCCCGGGGTGAATTGTGGATCTTTGACCGGGAAACAGCCCGCAAAGAACGTATGAGCAGATCGCGTGAGCGATGAGAAGGCCACTCTTGCAGGCGCACGAGATCGTTTGTTTCGATCGTGTGTCTTTTCACAAGAGTGGGAGGCAGATCACAGGACAATAACGGCGGCGGTGTCAGGCCAGGTCGGGCACGTGTCAGTCGGCCTGGTCGCCGAACGCCATCACCATCACCCCGGCGATGAGCAGCCACAGCGCCCGCCGGGTACGCCCCCGGGAGCCCAGGAACGCGGCGAGGGCGCAGACGGCGGCCCCGAGGGCGTAGGCCGCGGGGACGAGGGCCGGGGCGGCGCCGCCGAGGCGCATGAGGGACGCGGCGAGGCCGGCGAGAGTGAGGAGGGCGCCGGTACCGGTCGCCGTCCAGCGGGCCCGCCGGGCGTCGTCCGGGCCGTACTCGTCGTCCTCGTCCTCCAGATCGTCTATGCCGTCCCGGGGGTCGGAGTCGGTTCGTGCACTCATGGCGGGCGAGCGTAGCGCCTCCGGCTGAGAACACGGGAAGGGGGATGCGTCACGACGGACGCATCCCCCAGGTCACGGCGACGGCGCTCAGCCCTCGGTGACGCCCAGCTTCTCCAGGATCAGCTCCTTGACGCGGGCCGCGTCGGCCTGACCGCGCGTGGCCTTCATCACGGCGCCGACCAGGGCACCGGCCGCGGCCACCTTGCCGCCGCGGATCTTGTCGGCGATGCCCGGGTTGCCGGCGATGGCCTCCTCGACGGCGGTGGTGAGCGCACCCTCGTCGGAGACGACCTTCAGACCGCGCTTGTCGACGACCTCGTCCGGGGTGCCCTCGCCCGCGAGGACGCCCTCGATGACCTGACGGGCCAGCTTGTCGTTCAGGTCACCCTTCGAGACCAGCTCGGTGACCCGGGCGACCTGCGCCGGGGTGATCGCCAGCTCGTCCAGCGCCTTGCCCGACTCGTTGGCGCTGCGCGCCAGTTCGCCCATCCACCACTTGCGGGCGGACGCGGCGTCGGCACCGGCCTCGATCGTGGCGACGATCGGGTCCAGCGCACCGGCGTTGAGGATCGCCTGCATGTCGCCGGCGGAGATGCCCCACTCGGCGAGCAGCCGGGTACGGCGGACCAGCGGCAGCTCGGGGAGCACCGCCCGGATCTCCTCGACCCACTCCCGGGAGGGGGCCACCGGCACCAGGTCCGGCTCGGGGAAGTACCGGTAGTCCTCGGCCTCTTCCTTGACGCGGCCCGAGGTCGTCGACCCGGTGTCCTCGTGGAAGTGGCGGGTCTCCTGGACGATCGTGCCACCGGAGGACAGCACGGCCGCGTGCCGCTGGATCTCGAAGCGGGCCGCGCGCTCCACGGACCGCAGCGAGTTCACGTTCTTGGTCTCGGAGCGCGTGCCGAACTTCTCGCTGCCCTTGGGCATCAGCGAGAGGTTCACGTCGCAGCGCATCTGCCCCATCTCCATGCGGGCTTCCGACACGCCGAGCGCCTTGATGACCTCGCGCAGCTCACGGACGTACGCCTTCGCCACCTCGGGAGCGCGGTCGCCCGCGCCGACGATCGGCTTGGTGACGATCTCGATGAGCGGGATGCCGGCGCGGTTGTAGTCGAGCAGGGAGTGGGACGCGCCGTGGATACGGCCCGTCGCGCCGCCCACGTGGGTCGACTTGCCGGTGTCCTCCTCCATGTGGGCGCGCTCGATCTCCACGCGGAAGACCTCGCCGTCCTCCAGCTGGACGTCGAGGTAGCCGTTGAAGGCGATCGGCTCGTCGTACTGGGAGGTCTGGAAGTTCTTCGGCATGTCCGGATAGAAGTAGTTCTTCCGGGCGAAGCGGCACCACTCCGCGATCTCGCAGTTCAGCGCGAGACCGATCTTGATCGCGGACTCGACGCCGGTCGCGTTGACGACCGGGAGCGAGCCGGGCAGGCCGAGGCAGGTGGGGCAGGTCTGCGTGTTGGCGTCCTGACCGAGTGCGGTCGAACAGCCGCAGAACATCTTGGTCTTGGTGCCGAGTTCGACATGGACCTCGAGGCCCATGACGGGGTCGTACGACGCCAGCGCGTCCTCGTACGACACCAGGTCGGTCGTGGTGGTCACGGTGAAACTTCCCTCTCAGCCCAGCAGGACGTCGTCGTCGCCCAGCCGCTTCAGTTCGCGGTACAGGATGGCGAGGCCGGTGACGATGCCGACGGCAGCCACGGTCGCGTCGATCAGTCGCAGCGTGTCCTGTTCGGCCTTGGCCTTCTTGATCCGCTTGGCGACACCGAACGCGCCGAAGGCGGTGGTGGCGATGGACACGTACGTACCGGTCTTGGACTTCTGGAAGTCCTTGGCCTTGTTCAGTGCACTCACAGCGACGGTGCCTCCTCCAGGAGCGGGTGCCCCCACTTTTCCACGAAGGCGGCCTCGACGGCGGCGCCGACCTTGTACAGACGGTCGTCCTTCAGCGCCGGGGCGATGATCTGCAGACCGACCGGGAGGTTGTCCTCCGGGGCGAGGCCGCAGGGCAGCGACATGGCCGCGTTGCCCGCGAGGTTGGTCGGGATGGTGCACAGGTCGGCCAGGTACATCGCCATCGGGTCGTCGGCGCGCTCGCCGATCGGGAAGGCGGTGGTGGGGGTCGTCGGCGAGACGATGACGTCCACCTGCTCGAAGGCCTTCTCGAAGTCGCGCGTGATGAGCGTGCG
The DNA here is from genome assembly GCF_044763345.1 of Streptomyces sp. NPDC096132. Taxonomy (NCBI): domain Bacteria; kingdom Bacillati; phylum Actinomycetota; class Actinomycetes; order Kitasatosporales; family Streptomycetaceae; genus Streptomyces; species Streptomyces sp. NPDC096132. Next base: position 83,891 of record NZ_JBIWGA010000026.1, on the reverse strand, counting down.
GACCTTCTGGGCGGAGCCGTAGTACGCGTCGTAGTAGCCGCTCGACAGGGCGTAGGTGCCGAGCATGATGCGGCGCTTGACCTCCGGGCCGAAGCCGGCCTCGCGGGTGATCGAGGTGACCTCCTCGGCGGAGTGCGAGCCGTCGTCGCCGGTACGCAGGCCGTAGCGCAGGCCGTCGAAACGGGCGAGGTTGGACGAGCACTCGGAGGGCGCGATCAGGTAGTACGCCGACAGCGCCAGGTCGAAGGACGGACAGTCCAGCTCGACGATCTCGGCGCCCAGCTCCTTGAGGAGGGCCACGGACTCGTCGAACCGCTGGATGACGCCGGCCTGGTAGCCCTCGCCGCGGAACTGCTTGACGACGCCGACGCGCATGCCCTCGACGCTGCCGTTGCGGGCGGCCTCGACGACCGGCGGGACCGGGGCGTCGATGGAGGTGGAGTCGAGCGGGTCGTGCCCGGCGATCACCTCGTGGAGCAGCGCCGCGTCCAGGACCGTACGGGCGCAGGGCCCGCCCTGGTCCAGGGAGGACGAGAACGCCACCATGCCGAAGCGCGAGACCGCGCCGTACGTCGGCTTCACACCGACCGTGCCGGTGACGGCGGCCGGCTGGCGGATGGAGCCGCCGGTGTCGGTGCCGATCGCGAGGGGCGCCTGGAAGGAGGCGAGCGCGGCGGACGAACCGCCGCCGGAGCCGCCGGGGATCCTCGTCAGGTCCCACGGGTTGCCGGTCGGCCCGAAGGCGCTGTTCTCGGTGGAGGACCCCATGGCGAACTCGTCCATGTTGGTCTTGCCGAGGATGACGACGTCGGCGGCCTTCAGCTTCTTGGTGAGGGTCGCGTCGTACGGCGGGATCCAGCCCTCGAGGATCTTCGAACCGACGGTCGTGGGCACGCCCTCGGTGGTGAAGATGTCCTTGAGCGCGAGGGGCACACCGGCGAGGGGGCCGAGCTTCTCGCCGCGCTCCCGCTTCTCGTCGACGGCGCGCGCCTGCGCGAGAGCGCCCTCGCGGTCGACGTACAGGAAGGCGTGCACCTTCTCGTCGACGGCCTCGATCCGGGCCAGGTGGGCCTCGGCGACCTGGACGGCCGTGAGCTCACCGGAAGCGATCTTCGCGGCGGTCTCGGCGGCGGTCAGCTTGATGATGTTGTCCGTCATGGCGGTTAGTCCTCCCCCAGGATCTGCGGCACCTTGAAACGCTGCTGCTCCTGGGCCGGGGCGCCGGAGAGCGCCTGCTCGGGGGTGAGCGACGGACGGACCTCGTCCGCCCGCATGACGTTCGTCAGCGGGAGCGGGTGCGAGGTCGGCGGTACGTCTTGGTCGGCGACCTCGCTGACGCGGGCGACCGCGCCGATGATGTCGTCCAGCTGTCCCGCGAAGTGTTCGAGCTCTTCGGGCTTCAGCTCCAGACGCGCCAGCCGGGCGAGGTGGGCGACCTCCTCGCGCGTGATGCCAGGCATGCAGCGTTCCTCTGGGGGTGAGTGTGTGTGGTTTGGGCCCAATCCTAGGGGGCAGGGCCCGCAACCCGTGAAACGGTTTGCCGTCGCGACCCCGGGTTCAGTGCCGTCCGTCCCATGCCTGGCTGCGCAGGAAGTGGTTGTCGTAGAGCTCCTGTGCTGCCGGGGGTGGCGGCGGTGGGGGTCCCCCCGGCTCGAGCGAAGCCGAGAGCTGGGGGAGTGCGGACGGCCCGGCGGGACGATGACGAGGTCGCCGCGTTCGGCGGTGACGACGTCGTCGCCGGAGAGGACCTCCGCCTCGCCGTCGAGCAGGTAGAACATCTCGGCGGAATTGCGGTGCAGGTGCGGGCGGGCACCGTCGGCGCCCTCCCCGAGCGTGACGCGCACGGTGGACAGCGCACCGCCGGACGCGCTGCTGTCGGCGAGCAGCTTGACGGCGACGGGCATACCGCCGATCACCTCGGCCTCGGCGTCACGGACGAGGACGGTCTCGTCGAACTTCGGCACGAACAGCGACATCTTCGAACCCCCTGGTGATGTGGACCGTGGACGATGTGGCCCGTGGACGATGCGGGCGCGCTCGGAGGGGAGACCCACCTGGGGAGTTGGGCCGAACGGGTGAGCGCAGGGCGCGGTGATTCCGGGATGGCCTGGTGGTCGCCGACAGCGGGCGCCCCCAGGGGGACGCCCGCTGTTCGGTCGGTCTGTGCGGGTGGGCTATTCGTCGGTGGCTGCGGCCGGGAGTGCCGCTGCGGGGCGTTGCCAGCCTCGGGAGCCCCGGGCTCGTAGCCATGCCGTGGTCTCGTCGGGGGGCATCGCCGCGGCCACCAGCCAGCCCTGGACAGCGTCGCAGCCCAGGTCGCGCAGGCGTTCCCAGGTCTCGTCGTCCTCGACGCCCTCGGCGACCACCAGAAGGCCCAGGGAATGCGCGAGATCGACCGTGCAGCGCACGATCTCGGCGTCCTCGGTGTCGACCGCCAGCCGGGCCACGAAGGAGCGGTCGATCTTCAGTTCGCTGACCGGGAGCCGGCGCAGGTGCACCAGCGAGGAGTAGCCGGTGCCGAAGTCGTCCAGGGACATCTTCACGCCGTGGCCGGTCAGACCGTTCAGGGTGTCCGCCGCCCGCTGCGGGTCCTCCAGCAGGACGTGTTCGGTTATCTCCAGTTGGAGCGCTCCCGCGGGCACTCCGTGCCGGGCCAGGCGCGCGGCGACGGAGCCGGCGAAGCCGGGGGTGTGGACGTCGCGCGGGGAGACGTTGACCGCGACGGGCACGTACAGCCCCTGGGCCCGCCACTCGGCGACCTGGCCGAGCGCCGTCTCCAGCACGTACTCCGTGAGGTGGGGCATCAGCCCCGAGGACTCGGCGATCGCTATGAACTCGTCCGGCGGCACCTTCCCGCGCTCCGGGTGCACCCAGCGGACGAGGGCCTCGAGCCCCGCCACCTGACCGTCGAAGCGGACCTTCGGCTGGTAGTGCAGCTGCACCTCGTGCGCGTCGAGCGCCCGTCGTAGATCGCCCAGCAGACCGAGCCGGTCGGGGGTGTTGGAGTCACGCTTGGACTCGTACACCTCGACGCCCGTACGGTCCCGCTTGGCCTGGTACATCGCCACATCGGCCCGGCGCAGCATCCCCTCCGCGTCGAGCGCGTGGTCGGGGAAGACGGCGACGCCCGCGCTGGCCTCCAGGACGAGGGTGAGTCCGTCGAGGTCGAGCGGCGAGCTGAGCGTGGAGACCAGCCCGCGGGCCACCCGGGTCGCGGAGGTCGTGGAGTCGGCGACGGGGAGTAAGACCGCGAACTCGTCACCGCCGAGCCGCGCGACCTCCGCCCCGCGCGGCATGGCGACCCGCAGCCGTTCGGCTATCTGGAGGAGGAGCCGGTCGCCGGCGAGATGCCCGAGGGTGTCGTTGACCGAACGGAAGCGGTCGAGGTCGATCAGCATCAGGGCGGCCCGGGCGCCGATTCGCTCGGCGTCGTCCAGGGCGGTCCAGATGCGCTCCAGCAGCCACTGCCGGTTGGGCAGCCCGGTCAGCGGGTCGCGCAGTTGTTCCTCGGCGCGGGCCCGGGCCATCCAGAGCGTGGAGTCGAGGGCGATCAGCGGGATCGAGAACAGCGGCAGCAGGATCGGCTTGGCCACGGCCACCACGCAGACCAGCGGTGCGATGCCGAGCAGCGCCACCGCGACCAGGCCCTGTCTGACCAGGGCGGTGCGGGCGACCGTGGGCAGTCCGCCGGAGCGGGGGGCGTGCAGGTACCAGAGCAGGACCCGCGTGACGGAGAGGTAGGCGACGGCCACCAGGGCCACCTGCGGGCCGGTGTACACGGTCCAGCTGTCGGGGTACCAGGGGTGCTCTACGGACGGCACCCGTCCGCAGGCGGCGAGCAGCAGCGCGCCCGCGCCGATGCCGAGGATGTCCACCGCGCCGTGCAGGACGCCCTGCCGCCAGCGGTGGCGCCTGGCTATGCCGACCAGGACGACGACGGTGAGGCTGACCATGCCGGCCGGTACCCAGCCGTACAGCAGCAGGACGGCGAGGGTGAGGGCGGCGCCGGAGCCGGTGCCGCCCCACCAGCGGGCGCGGCCGAGCAGGACCAGATGGCCGACGATGATCCCGGTCAGCAGGGCCAGCGACCAGCCGACCGTGCCGGACGGGAAGAGGGCGTGGTTGCCGGTGAAGGCGCGGTAGAAGCCGGCGCCGAGGGCGAAGGCGGCCGCCCCGACGACCGCCGCGGGCAGGGCGGGCCAGGACAGGTGCCGGTCGGGTTCGGCGCCGGGCAGTCCCGAGGTCGCGGACAGCAGCGAGGTGCCGGGCAGGACGGAGGGCCCGGGGAGGACGGAGGCGCCGCCCAGCCCGGCAGCGCCGGACAGCCCGGAAGGGCCGCCCAGCCCGGAAGGGCCGGACAGTCCAGGGGAGCCGGGCAGTCCGGAGGGGCCGCTCAGCCCGGACCTGCCGGACAGTCCGGAGGCGGGCCCGGTGGGCGGGGGCGCGGGGGCGCGGATGTCCGGGGCGATGCGCGGTGCGTACGCCTGTGCGCCCGGATGTCGCCCGGTCCGCCCCGCCCACCGGCTCCCCCACCGGACGCCGACGCCCCGGAGCCAGCGCAGCCGGGAGTCCGGTGCGGCGCTCTCGGTCGGTTCCATTCCCGTCCCTCTCACAGCCGGCGGTGCCCACGCCACGCGGCCCGTTGCCCGACAAACCTCAACGGCGCCGCGTTGGAAAACCCTTCCCCCCGCTCTTCAGGAGCGAGGAGATGCCCCGACCGCAGCTGGGCACGGCAGGCGCACATCTCAACAGTAGGCCGCAGAAGGCTTCCACGGGCAGCGGTCGTCGACGGTTGCCCGAATGCGCCCCGGCCACCCGTATGCATCTGGTATGCGCCGATCGGGTGGCCTTCAACCGCCACTCCGCGCTACTCCTCGGTCGGAAGGGCGACTTCGGCGGCGGCGTCCGGTCCCCGTTCGAGGAGGACGGTGAAGCCGTCCTCGTTCAGAACCGGAACCTTCAGCTGCATCGCCTTGTCATATTTCGACCCAGGATTGTCACCCACCACAACGAAAGACGTCTTCTTCGAAACAGAACCTGTCACCTTCGCTCCCCGGCTCTGCAGCGCGTCCTTGGCGCCGTCACGCGTGAAGTGTTCGAGCGTGCCGGTGACGACGACCGTCAGGCCTTCGAGGGGACGCGGCCCCTCGTCCTCACCGGAGCCCTCCTCCTCCATGCGGACGCCGGCGGCCTTCCACTTGCGGATGATCTCCTGGTGCCAGTCCTCGGCGAACCACTCCTTGAGCGAGGCCGCGATGATCGAGCCGACGCCGTCGGTGGCCGCCAGCTCCTCCTCGCTCGCCTGCTCGATACGGTCGATGGAGCGGAACTCGCGCGCGAGCGCCTCGGCCGCGACCGGCCCCACATGACGGATCGACAGGCCGGTGAGGACACGGGCGAGCGGGCGTTCCTTGGCCGCCGCGATGTTCTCCAGCATGGCGAGCGCGTTCTTCTTCGGCTCGCCCTGCTGATTGGCGAAGACCGTGGCGATCTTCTCCTCGCCGGTCTTCGGGTCGCGCTTGGGCAGTCCGCTGTCCTGGTCGAGGACGTACGCCTTGATGGGCAGCAGCTGCTCGATGGTGAGGTCGAAGAGGTCGCCCTCGTCGAGCAGCGGCGGGTCCTCCGGCTCCAGCGGCTTGGTGAGGGCGGCCGCGGCGACGTAGCCGAAGTGCTCGATATCCAGCGCCTTGCGGCCGGCCAGGTAGAACAGCCGCTCGCGCAACTGGGCGGGGCAGGTACGGGCGTTGGGGCAGCGCAGGTCGACGTCGCCCTCCTTCATCGGCCGCAGCGGCGTACCGCACTCGGGGCACTCGGAGGGCATCACGAACTCGCGCTCGGTGCCGTCCCGCAGGTCGACGACCGGGCCGAGGATCTCGGGGATGACGTCACCGGCCTTGCGCAGCACCACCGTGTCGCCGATGAGGACGCCCTTGGCCTTGACGACGTCCTGGTTGTGCAGCGTGGCGAACTCGACCTCCGAGCCCGCCACCGTCACCGGCTCGACCTGCGCGTACGGCGTCACGCGGCCCGTACGGCCCACGCCCACGCGGATGTTGACGAGCTTGGTGTTGACCTCCTCCGGCGCGTACTTGTAGGCGATGGCCCAGCGCGGCGCCCGCGCCGTGGAGCCGAGGCGCCCCTGGAGCCGGATCTCGTCGAGCTTGACGACGACCCCGTCGATCTCGTGCTCCACGGAGTGCCGGTTCTCGCCGTAGTACGCGATGAACTGCCGTACGCCGTCGAGGTCCCCGACCACCCTGTTGTGCGTGGAGGTGGGCAGGCCCCAGCCCTTGAGGAGGTCATAGGCCTCGGAGAGACGGCCCATCCCCTCGTAGCCCTCCAGGGCGCCGATGCCGTGGACGACCATGTGCAGAGGGCGCGTGGCGGTGACGCGCGGGTCCTTCTGGCGCAGTGAACCGGCCGCCGCGTTGCGCGGGTTGGCGAAGGGCTTGTCGCCGGCCGCGACCAGCCGGGCGTTCAGCTCCTCGAACTTCTCCATCGGGAAGTAGACCTCGCCGCGGATCTCCACGAGCGTGGGCACCCCGTCGCCGGCCAGGCGGTCCGGGATCTCCGCGATGGTACGCACATTGGGCGTGATGTCCTCGCCGGTGCGGCCGTCGCCGCGGGTCGCCGCGCGCGTGAGGCGGCCGTTCTCATACGTGAGGTTGACGGCGAGGCCGTCGACCTTCAGCTCGCACAGGAAGTGGTACGCGGAGGCCCCCACGTCCTTGTGGACGCGCTCGGCCCAGGCGGCCAGCTCCAGGTCGTCGAAGGCGTTGTCCAGCGAGAGCATGCGCTCGCGGTGCTGGACGGCCGTGAAGTCGGTCTCGTACGCCCCCGCGACCTTCTGGGTGGGCGAGTCGGGCGTGCGCAGCTCGTGGTACTCCTCCTCCAGCTCCTCCAGGGAGCGCAGGAGGCGGTCGAACTCCGCGTCGCTGATGACCGGAGCGTCCTTCACGTAGTACCGGAAGCGGTGCTCCTCGATCTGCTCAGCGAGCTGCGCGTGCTTCTCCCGTGCCTCGGCGGGCACCGTCGTCTCCGCTTGCTTGTCGCCGGCCACCGTGTTGTCCTCCCGTTACTCTGGGTTGTCCGCGAGGGATCTCGCCGCCCGGACGCAGTGGGCGAGGGCCCGGCGGGCGTACGCGGGGGAAGCCCCCGCGAGTCCGCACGCCGGCGTGATCGTGACCGCCTCCGCGAGAAGCCCCGGTTGCAGTCCCAGCCTGCGCCACAGCGTCCGTACACCCATGACGCTACCGGCAGGGTCCGACAATGCGGAGTCCGTCCCGGGTACGACACCGGCGAACAGCCGGGTCCCCGCTTCTACCGCCTCACCGATCGCCTCCTCGTCACGCTCGGTGAGCAGCGAGAAGTCGAAGGAGATGCCGGCGGCCCCGGCCCTGCGCAGGAGGGCGAAGGGGACCTCGGGCGCGCAGGAGTGGACCACGACGGGGCCCTCGCCGTGCACCCCGGCCACGTCCCGCAGCGTGGCCTCGACGACCTGACGGTCGACGGCCCGGTGGGTGCGGTAGCCGCTGGCGGTCCGCACCCGGCCGCGCAGTACGGCGGTGAGGGAGGGCTCGTCGAGCTGGAGCACGAGCCGGGCCCCGGGGATGCGCCGCTGCACCTCCGCGAGATGCAGCCGCAGCCCCTCGGCCAGCGAGGCGGCCAGGTCGCGGCAGGCTCCGGGGTCGCCGAGGGCGGCCTCGCCGTTCTTCAGCTCCAGCGCGGCGGCGAGCGTCCACGGGCCGACCGCCTGCACCTTCAGCGGGCCCTGGTAGTCCTGGGTGAACTCCTCGAGGGCGTCGAGGTCCTCGCCGAGCCAGGACCGCGCCCGCTTGGTGTCCCGGCCCGGCCGGTCGCCGATCCGCCAGCCGCTGGGCTCCACGCGCGCGTACAGCTCCACGAGCATCCCCGCCGTCCGGCCGATCATGTCCGCGCCGGGGCCGCGGGCCGGGAGCTCGGGCAGGAACGGGAAGTCCTCGAAGGAGCCGGTGGCGGTCTTGGCGGCCTCGCGGGCGTCACCGCCGGGGAGCGAGCCGACGCCGGTGGCGGGGCCGTAGGGGGAGTGTGCGTTCACGGGACGAAGCCTACGGAAGGTCAGCGGCCCGGCCGTACCGTCAGGTCGTTGACCTCCGCGTCCCTCGGCAGGTCCAGGGCCATGAGGATCGTCGTCGCCACCGACTCGGGGTCGATCCACTCGGCGGGGTCGTACTCCTTGCCCTCCTGCTGGTGGACCTTGGCCTGCATGGGGCTGGCCGTGCGCCCGGGGTAGACGGAGGTGACACGGACCCCGTTGCCGTGCTCCTCGTGGCGAAGGGCGTCGGCGAGGGCCTTCAGACCGTGCTTGGAGGCGGCGTACGCGGACCAGTCGGCGCTCGCCCGCAGGCCCGCGCCGGAGTTCACGAACAGCACGTGACCACGTGTGGCGCGCAGTTGGGGCAGGAAGTGGCGGGTCAGTTCGGCGGGCGCGATCAGATTGACGTTGAGCTGGTGGCGCCAGGCCTTCGGGGTGAGGTCGCCCACCGGGCCGAGGTCGACCACCCCGGCGATGTGCAGCAGCGAGTCCACCCCGTCCGGGAGCGTCTGGTGGGAGAAGGCCCAGCTCAGCCGGTCGGGGTCGGCCAGATCGCCGACGAGGGTCCGGGCGCCGGGGAACTCGGCCGCCAGCTCCTTCGCACGGCCCGCGTCGCGCGCGTGCAGCACGAGGTCGTCCCCGCGCGCGTGCAGACGGCGGGCGACGGCCGCGCCGATGCCGGAGCCGGCTCCGGTGATCACATGAGTAGCCATGCCCGCCATGCTCGCATCACGCGGCGTCTAGCCGATGCCCTGGCTCTCCTCCAGGAAGGCGAGCGCCCCGACCGGCTCCTCCGCGAAGAACACCAGGTCGGTGAGGGGGCGCGGCAGGAAGCCCTCGTCCTCCATGCGCCGGAACTGCTGCTTCAGTCCGTCGTAGAAGCCGGCGGTGTTCAGCAGCACGACCGGCTTCTCGGTGTGACCGTGCTTCTTCAGCTCCAGGATCTCGGTGGCTTCGTCCAGCGTGCCCGTCCCGCCGACCATCACCACGACCGCGTCGGCCTTCTCCAGCAGCAGCCTCTTGCGCTCGGCGAGGTCCTTGGCGATCACCATCTCGTCGGCGCCCTGGCGGGCCTTGGCGGCCAGGAAGTCCACCGACACCCCGCACAGCCGCCCGCCTGCCTCCTGCACCCCGTCGGCGACGACCTTCATCAGTCCCACGTCGGAGCCGCCCCAGACGAGCGTGTGCCCGCCCTTGCCGAGCAGTTCCGCGAACTCGCGCGCGGGTCGCGTGTAACGGTCGTCGAGGTCGGCGGCGGAAAGGAAGACACAGATACGCATGCCGACACCGTACGCGGGAAGAACCGGGGGCCCGCGAGTGCTTTTCCGGTATGACCGAAGGACATGTCATCACCATCGAGCAGGGCACCCAGCACATCAGGGTCGTCCACGGAGACCACGTACTGGCCGAGACCGACCGGCCCCTCGTACTGCGCGAGACCGGCTGTCCGGTGCGCTACTACCTCCCCGAAGCGGACGTACGCATGGACCTCCTGACCCCCTCCGACACCCACACCTACTGCCCGTTCAAGGGCACGGCGTCCTACTGGTCGCTGCCGGACGCGCCCGACCTGGTGTGGTCCTACCCCGACCCCAAGCCGGACGTCGCCGCGATCAGGAACCACCTGTGCTTCTACACAGTGGAAGTGTCGTAGGTGGAAGTGTCGTAGGCCGATGACCGCCGTGCCGTGCGGCAGTCTGCTCTGACATGGACAAGAAGACCATTTCGCGCGACGGCACCGAACTCGCGTACGCACGCGCCGGGCAGGGCCCCGCGGTGATCCTGGTGAGCGGGGCGATGTCCACGGGCGGCACCGTGGCGCCCCTGGGCGGGCTCCTGGCGCACCGCTTCACCGTCCTCTGGTACGACAGGCGGGGCCGCGGCGGGAGCGGGGACACCGCGCCGTTCGCGGTGGAACGCGAGGTGGAGGACCTGGCCGCACTGATCGAGGCCGCGGGGGGCGAGGCCTCGCTGTACGGCATCTCCTCGGGCGGCGCGCTGGCGCTTCGGGCGGCGGCGAGCGGGCTGCCGGTGCGGCGGGTGGCCGTCTACGAGACGCCGTACGCCGACTTCCAGGAGGGCGGCGCCGAGGACCGCGCCGCGTACACCGAGCGGCTCACCGAGGCGCTCGCCCAGGGGCGGCGCGGAGACGCCGTGGAGCTGTTCCTGCGGCTGACGGGGCTGGCCGAGGAGATGATCCAGCGGGCCCGTCAGTCGCCCATGTGGGCCGGCATGGAGGCGATCGCGCCGACCCTCGCCTACGACGACGCGGCCATGGCGGGCGGCCTGGTCCCCCGGGAACAGCTGGCCGCCATCGGCGTCCCGGTGCTCGCGGTGGTGGGCGGGGACAGCCCCGCGTGGCTGCGTGAGGCCACGCGCGCGGTGGCGGAGGTGGTGCCGCACGGGACGTACCGGAGCCTCGAAGGGCAGACCCACATGGTCGATCCGAACGTCCTCGCGCCCGTCCTGGCGGAGTTCTTCGGCCGGTAGGCGGCCGCGGGGCGGGTCAGGCCACGCCGGCCGTCGCCCGTACCGTCGAGGCGATCGTGGCCGAGCCCACCACGCGGGTGCCGTCGTACAGGACGATCGCCTGGCCGGGGGCGACTCCGCGGACCGGCTCGCCGAACGACACCCGCAGCTCGCCGTCCAGCAGTTCCGCCGTCACCTCGGTCTCGCCGCCGTGGGCGCGCAGTTGGGCGGTGTAGGTGCCGGGGCCGGTGGGGGCCGCTCCGCACCAGCGCGGCTTGATCGCCGTCAGGGCGCTCACGTCGAGGGCGGCGGCCGGGCCGACCGTCACGGTGTTGTTGACCGGCGAGATGTCGAGGACGTAGCGCGGCTTGCCGTCGGCGGCCGGGGTGCCGATGCGCAGCCCCTTGCGCTGGCCGATGGTGAAGCCGTACGCGCCGTCGTGGGTGCCGATCCTCGCCCCGGACTCGTCGACGATGTCGCCCTCGGCCTTGCCGAGCCGCTTGGCCAGGAAGCCCTGGGTGTCGCCGTCGGCGATGAAGCAGATGTCGTGGGAGTCGGGCTTCTTGGCGACCGCGAGGCCCCTGCGCTCGGCCTCGGCGCGGATCTCGTCCTTCGTGGTGACCGTGTCGCCGAGGGGGAAGAGCGCGTGCGCGAGCTGCTTCTCGTCCAGGACGCCGAGGACGTACGACTGGTCCTTGGCCATGTCGGAGGCGCGGTGCAGCTCGCGGGTGCCGTCCTCGGCCACGATCACCTTCGCGTAGTGGCCGGTGCACACCGCGTCGAAGCCGAGCGCCAGCGCCTTGTCGAGGAGGGCCGCGAACTTGATCTTCTCGTTGCAGCGCAGACAGGGGTTGGGGGTGCGGCCGGCCTCGTACTCGGCGACGAAGTCCTCGACGACGTCCTCGCGGAAGCGGTCGGCGAGGTCCCAGACGTAGAACGGGATGCCGATGACGTCGGCGGCGCGGCGGGCGTCGCGGGAGTCCTCGATGGTGCAACAGCCCCGCGCGCCCGTGCGGAACGACTGCGGGTTCGCGGAGAGCGCGAGGTGGACGCCGGTCACGTCGTGGCCGGCCTCGGCGGCGCGGGCGGCGGCGACGGCGGAGTCGACCCCGCCGGACATGGCGGCGAGTACGCGGAGAGGGCGCTGCGAGGTCTCAGTCATAACCCTTCCAGGGTACGGGTCGCCGGGAACCGGAGCCCGCGAGTATCCGTTGACGATCACGAAGGGCGAGAAAGGGCGGACGATGGGGGCGAGAAGAAGCGACGCCGACCGGCGGATCGGGCGGCGCGCACTGCTGATCGGCGGGGCGGCGGCCGCCGTGGGGTCGGTGGCGCTGGCGCGCGAGGAGCTGGCGCATCTGTACTGGCGGTTGCCGGGGGTGCAGAAGTCGCGGGTGGAGGGGGCTGTCGACTTCGGGGGCGCGCGGTGGGTGTCGGCCTCGGAGGCGAACTTCCGATGGGCGGACCGGCCGGACGACTACGGGATCGACATGGTCGTCATCCATGTCACCCAGGGCGACCTGGCCGGCGCGGTGAAGGCGTTCGAGGACCCGGGGCACCAGGCGGCCGCGCACTACATCGTCGGCCAGGACGGCAGCGTCACCCAGATGATCCGCGAGCTGGACGTGGCCTACCACGCGGGCAACCGCGCGTACAACGAGCGGAGCGTCGGCATCGAGCACGAGGGGTTCGTGGACCGGCCTCAGGACTTCACCGACGCGATGTACTCGGCCTCCGCGCGGCTGACCGCCCGGATATGCGCGCGGTACGGCATCCCCGTCGACCGGGAGCACATCATCGGGCATGTGGAGGTGCCGGGGACGGACCACACCGATCCCGGCGAGCACTGGGACTGGGACCGGTACCTGAAGCTCGTCAAAACGGCGCTAACCGCTTCCGCCTGACCATCGACGTGACGCAGCTCACATGTTCTCAGAATCGTGAACGATTCGTGAGTGCCGCCCGCCCGATGTGTCCCACACCTGGATCCTGACCTGCGGCACGCCAACTTGGCTTTTTTTCAGAGGAGTTGATGATCCAATCGCATTATTAAGGCTCCACAGGCTACCGAGCTCACTCCTAACTTGGACTCAGTCTTCACATAGGCCTTAGCCCAAAGCTCCACGGCCATGACCCACACCACAGATCCCGCGTCCGGAGCGGGAGAGCAGAGCAAGGGTGCCCACGCCAGGAGCGGCCGCGGCCGCAAGGGCGAGCACACGAAGGAGACCAGGGGCCGGAGCGGCAAGGGCCTGCACCGGCGGAGCTTCCTCGGCGGGATGGCCGGCGTCGGCTTCGGCGTCGTCGGCGCGGCGGGAGTCGGCTTCTCCCTGCTGACCGGCGGCAACAACAGCAAGGCTTCCGCGGCCACGGAAGCCACCGGCACCCTGAACATCCCGGACCTGCTGGAGACCACCACCACCGACGGCACCACCACCTACACCCTGACCGCGAAGACCGGCACCAGCGAGGTGATCAGCGGCGTCACCAGCACCACAGCCGGCTACAACGGGTCGTACCTCGGCCCGACGATGAAGTGGACCAAGGGCGACACGGTCCTGCTGAACATCACCAACAGCCTGGGCGACGACACCACCGTCCACTTCCACGGCGCCCACATCCCGCCCAAGATGGACGGCGGCCCGCAGAACGCCTTCGCCGACGGCGAGACCTGGTCGCCCACCTTCGAGGTCCTCGACGAGGCCAAGACCCTCTGGTACCACCCGCACGCCCTGGGCACCACGGCCGAGCAGGTCGTCCACGGACTGGCCGGCATGATCATCGTCGAGGACGACTCGGACGTCTCGGCCGCGCTGCCGAGCGAGTACGGCGTCGACGACATCCCGATCATCCTGCAGTGTCTGGCCGTCGACACCAGCGGCGACATCAAGTACGAGGCCACCGGGTACCGCAGTTCCACCACCACCTTCCCGGTGCTGGTCAACGGCACCAACGTCGACTCGACCACCCTCGGCTTCACCGCCACCAAGACGCGCACGCGCTTCCGCGTCCTGAACGCCTCCCCCGCCGACATCATGACCGTCCAGCGCAGCGACGGCGGCACGCTCACCCAGATCGCCACCGACCAGGGCTATCTCACCGAGCCCACCGAGGTCACCACGATCCGGCTGGTGGCCGGCGCCCGCGCCGAGTTCGTGCTCGACCTGGAGGACGCCGTCACGCTCCAGGCCGTGGTCACCACCGGCTGGATCCGCGGCGGAAGCGGCACGTACGACTTCCTGACCGTGATCCCGGAGGCCTCGGACACGCCCGACGACCTGCCGAGCTCGCTCAACACGATCACCCGGTACGACACGAGCGACTTCACCGCGCGGACGATCACCCTCGGCCAGAGCGGGGCGACCATGCTGATCAACGGCTCCGCGGGCACCAGCATGTCCTCGATGGCGATGATCAGCACCACGCTGGACGCCGAGGAGATCTGGACGATCAGCAACGCGACGCAGCTGGAGCACTCCTTCCATCTGCACGACGTGCCGTTCCAGCTGATCGAGATCAACGGCGAGGAGCCCACCGGCGTCGACCTCGGCTGGTTCGACACCTATGAGGTGGTCGGCGGCGGCTCCATCAAGATCGCGATGAAGTTCACCGACTTCACCGACGACACGTACATGTACATGCTCCATTGCCATCTGCTCCAGCACGAGGACGAGGGCATGATGGCGGCCCTCATGGTCACGGAGAGCTAGGCCCCTCAGCCAGGCCTCATCGAGCAGGCTGCCGCCGGCAGTGGAAGTGCCGGCGGCAGCCCCTGGCCCAGCGCACCCGGGCCAGGTCCATGGTGAGGGCGGTGGCTAGCAGGCGCCTTTGAACACGTCCACCTGACCTCCGGTGCTGTTCGCCACCGCGAGGTCGCGTACCCCGTCGCCGTCCAGATCGGCCGCCGCCGCGTCGTAGGCACCGGTGGCTGACAGCTCGGCGAGCGGGGTGAGTACGCCGTCGGTCGCGCCCTGGAAGAGGGTGACCGAGTTGCCCCGCAGGGAGGAGACCATCAGGTCCGTGAGACCGTCGCCGTCCAGGTCGGCGGCGCCCACCGCGACCGGCAGCGCGGAGGTGGCGTACGTGGTGGCCGCGCCGAAGGTCCCGTCGCCGTTGCCGAGCAGGACGTCCAGCGTGGTGGCCCCGTTGCTCACGGTGGCCAGGTCGAGGGTGCCGTTCCCGTCGAAGTCGCCCTCGGCGAGGGAGTAGAGGCGGGAGGTGGCCGCGTACTCGGCCGAGGCGCCGAGGGCGCCCGTGCCGTCGCCGAGCAGGACGCTGACCCCGGCGCTGCCGACGCTGGCCGTGGCCACGTCCGCCGCGCCGTCACCGTCGAAGTCGCCCACGACGACGCCGTGCGGCTGACTGCCCGTGGCGGTCTGGCCCCGGTCGTCGAAGGTGCCGTCGCCGCGCCCGAGCAGCACCCGCACCGTGCTCGGGCCCTGCTCGACCACGACGAGGTCGGCCTCGCCGTCGCCGTCGAGGTCACCGGTGGCCAGGGCGCGCGGGGAGGCGCCGACGTCGATCGCGGAGGCCGGCCCGAAGGTCCCCTCCCCCTCGTTCAGCAGCACGCTCACCTGGGCGCCGCCGAAGTCGGCGGTCGCGAGGTCGGGGCCGCCGTCGCCGTCGAAGTCGGCGACCACGGTCTGGTACGGGCGGGTGCCGACCGCGTAGGTGGTGCCCTCGGCGAAGGTCCCGTCGCCGTTGCCGAGCAGGACGGTCACCGAGTCGGCGTCGAGGTTGGACGCGACGACGTCCTGCGCTCCGTCGCCGTTCAGGTCCGCCACGACGACGTGCCGGGTCTGTGTGTCGGCCACCGCGGAGGCGTCGAGGCGGGTGTACGACACGGCGCCTGTGCAGGAGGCGCTCACCCCGGGGACGCCGTCGGCCGCGGAGGCCGGCACTGCGGCCATGCCGCCGACGAGGACCGAAGCGGCGGCCACGGCGAGCCGTTGGATGAGGCGTTGGTGCGGTGGCGCGACGGTCATGGTGACGGCCTTCTGTCGACAGCAGTGGGCGGAACCCTGCACGGGAAGGTAGACCAACCCCGCGCAACTGTCGACACCTAGCCGCAATATTGACAGGTGACCCTTAGATTCGGGTCATCTGTCGACACTAGGGCGGGGGTTACGTCAGCCCCGCCGCACGCGCCCGTTCCACCACGGGGCCGATGACCTTGGCGAGTGCCTCGACGTCGGCCTCGGTGGAGGTGTGGCCGAGGGAGAAGCGCAGGGTGCCGCGGGCCAGGTCGGGGTCGGTGCCGGTGGCGAGCAGAACGTGGCTGGGCTGGGCGACGCCGGCCGTGCAGGCGGAGCCGGTGGAGCACTCGATGCCCTGCGCGTCGAGGAGGAGGAGCAGGGAGTCGCCCTCGCAGCCCGGGAAGGTGAAGTGCGCGTTGGCCGGAAGCCGCCCCTCCGGCGCCGGGTCGCCACCGAGGATCGCGTCCGGGACGGCCGTACGGACCGCGGTGACCAGGGCGTCGCGCAGGGCGCCGATCTCACGGGCGAACCACTCGCGCTGCTCGGCGGCGAGACGCCCGGCGACCGCGAAGGAGGCGACGGCGGGGACGTCGAGGGTGCCGGAGCGGACGTGGCGTTCCTGGCCGCCGCCGTGCAGGACGGGTACCGGGGTGTACTCGCGGCCGAGGAGGAGGGCGCCGATGCCGTACGGGCCGCCGATCTTGTGGCCGGAGACGGTCATCGCGGCGAGGCCGGAGGCGGCGAAGTCGACGGGGACCTGACCGAAGGCCTGGACGGCGTCGGCGTGCAGCGGGACACCGAACTCGGCGGCGACGTCGGCGAGTTCACGGACCGGCATGACCGTGCCGATCTCGTTGTTCGCCCACATGACGGTGGCGAGGGCGACGTCGTCGGGATCGCGGGCGATGGCCTCGCGCAGGGCGTCGGGGTGGACGCGGCCGTACGCGTCGACCGGCAGGTACTCGATACGGGCGCCCTCGTGCTCGCCCAGCCAGTGCACGGCGTCGAGGACCGCGTGGTGCTCCACGGGGCTGGCCAGCACCCGGGTGCGGGCCGGGTCGGCGTCGCGGCGGGACCAGTACAGGCCCTTGACCGCCAGGTTGTCGGCCTCGGTGCCGCCGGAGGTGAACACGACCTCGCTGGGGCGGGCGCCGAGCGCTTCCGCGAGGGTCTCGCGGGCCTCCTCGACCGTCCGCCTCGCGCGGCGGCCGGATGCGTGGAGGGAGGAGGCGTTGCCGGTGGTGCCCAGGTGCGCGCTGAGTGCCTCGACTGCCTCCGGGAGCATCGGGGTGGTCGCGGCGTGGTCGAGGTATGCCATGGTGGCCACGATTCTACGGGGCCGCCGTGAGGGACCTCGTGTCAAGGTCTGCGCCTTGCCCTGGCCGCCCTTGGACCTGGTGGCGAGGCACCCGGCACTGCAGGCTGTGCCCACCCGTTCCGCCCTGCGGAACGACTGCCCACAGCGGTAGCCGGCAAGCGGTCAGCAGTCAGCAGTCAGCAGTCAGCAGTCAGCAGTGGAACGACTGCTCCCCGCGGCGGTGGACGACCCCCTAGAACCCCCACGACAGCGTCGAGTCCGCCTGCATGAAGGCCAGGAGGACCAGGAGGTCGGCGATGCCGAGGGTGAGGCCGAGCCAGGCGCGGCCGCGGCGGGCGGTGCCGCGGATCAGGGCCACCGAGGCCAGGACGATGGCGATCGGGCCGAGGAAGAGGTTGAGGACCAGAAGGCCGATGAGGCCGAGGACGAAGGACGCGACGGCCATGCCGTCGGTGTCGCGGATGCCGGTGCGGCGGGTGGGGCGGTCGGTGGCCGGTGCGATGAGTTGCATGATCGTTCAGCTCCTGTCGGACGGTGGGCCGGTCAGTGGGTCGAGGTGTGGCCGCGGCGGGCGTGGCGCTCCCGGAGCGCGAAGACGCCGAGCCAGACGGCGATCACGGCGGCGGCGACGAGCGTGAAGCCGAGCGGCGCATGGGCCACGGTGCCCAGGACGACGCCGAGCAGGAGCAGTGCGGCGACGAGGAACAGCATGGGTTCGAATCCCCCTCCGGGACGTTTCCCGTTACGTTTGGGTGAACAGTTGTGGTTACAGTTGTTCACTGACTTTGAGTCTAGCGCGTCCCACGGCTTTCCAATTCCGGAGAACAGTTGTTAACTGGATGACATGAGTCACACCCTCGGAATCCGACAGGCCCAGAAGCAGAAGACCCGGCAGGCGCTCCTGGACGCCGCGTTGGGGCTGTTGGAGGAGCAGAGCCTGAGCAGCCTGGGTCTGCGCGAGGTCACCCGCGCCGTCGGCGTCGCCCCGACCGCCTTCTACCGGCACTTCCGCTCCACCGCGGATCTCGGCGTCGCCCTCGTCGAGGAGGCGCTGGGCAGTCTCCACCCGATGATCCGGACCACGGTGACCACCGCCGAGTCGAGCGACGAGCGCATCACCCGCGCGGTGGAGTTGATAGAGGGGTATGTGACCGCGCACCCCGCACATGTCCGTTTCATCGCCCGGGAGCGGCACGGCGGCGTCGAGCCGGTACGGAAGGCGATCCAGGGGCAACTGGGCCGATTCGCCGAAGAAGTGCGGGACGAACTGGCCAATGACCCCGAGGCGGAGGGCTGGAACGACGACGACCTGCTGATGCTGTCGCATCTGTACGTCGACCAGATGCTCATCACGGCCTCGCTCTTCCTGGAGGCCCTGGAGGCGACACCGGAGGAACGGGAGCGCGTCGCGGTGCGCGCGACCCGTCAGATGCGGCTCATCAGCATCGGCCGCCACCACTGGCTCGACTGAGCCCCGCACGCACGGAGGCGGCGCACCCGTTCCCGAGTGCGCCGCCCCTGTCGTACGGAGCCGACGAGCCGTCAGCCCTGCTGCTGGGCCTGCTGGCCCTGGCCGCCGCCGGGGCCGCCACAGCCGCCGCCCTGGCCGCCGCCGGGACCACCCTGGCCACCACCGCCGGGGCCGCCGCTCGGCATGCCCGAGGGGACACCGGTCGGGGTGCCGGTCGGCTGGCCGGAGGCGGCTCCGGACGGCGCCCCGGACGGGGCGCCCGACGGGGCACCGCTCGGGGCGGCACCGGTCGGCATGCCGGACGGCGCCTGGCAGCTCTGGTTCTGGCCGGAGTTGCCGCTGGAGGACGAGGAGTCGTCCGAGCCGCAGGCGACCAGGGCGAGGGGCGAGAGCGCCAACAGGGCCACCGCCGGGACGAGACGCACACGCTTCATGAGAGACAGCTCCAAGCACGATGAGGGAGTCCTGAGGTGCGGGCACTCAACCAACGGCGGCTGAGGCTTCCTTGAGCCCCCTCTGTCCCCTGCCTGTCAATGGAGTAAAGCGCACCTCAAGAAACCGCGCTGACCTGCGAGTTCACCCCATGTGACCCATCAGTACGCTGGTACAGCTCCGTGACAGAAGCGGCCGCCGCGCGCAGTTCCTCACGCGCTTCGGGCGGCGAGAGGACCTCCACCCGGTCGGAGAACGCGAGGAGTTGGCGGACCGCGACGACGGACGGGTACGACAGCCGGGCGGTGACCCAGTCGTCCCCGCCACCCTCGGCACCCTCCCTGCCCTCGGCCCCCTCGCCGCCCTCCCGGCCGTCGGGGAGCTCGACGAGCGAGGAGGCGTTCAGGCGCAGGAACATGTCGAGCCGGTCGCGCCGGACCCGGACGGTGACGTCGAATCCGTCGGGCCGCTCCTCGACCCGGCGGCGCAGCACCTCCCAGGCGCCGGCGAGTTCGACGCCCGGCCGCCGCCGTACGGGGTCGTCGAGCACCTTCGCCGAGCGCACCCGGTCGGCGCGGAACAGCCGGGGCGCTCCCCGCCGGTCGGCGACGAGATACCAGACGCCCGCCTTGGAGACGAGCCCGTACGGGTCGACGGTGTACGTGCTGGGCTCGGCGTGGCCGCTGTGCCGGTAGCGCAGCCGCAGCCGCCGGTCGGCGAAGACCGCGTCCTGCAGGACGTCGAGGTCGACGGCCGGCTGGGGGCCGCCCTTCCAGCGGGTGGCGTCGACCAGGATGCGGCGGCTGGTCACCTCGGCGGCGGGGCGGTGCGGGGCGGGCAGCGCGGCCATCACCTTGCGCAGCGCGGAACCGAGGGCCGCGTCCAGGCCGAGGGCGGCGTGCGCGCCCTGGGCGGCCAGGATGAACAGGGCCCGGGACTCGTCGGCGGTCAGGCCGGTGACGTCCGTACGGAACCCGGGGAGCAGTTCGATGCCGCCGTGCCGGCCGCGTTCGGCGTAGACGGGGACACCGGAGGTGGACAGGGCCTCGATGTCCCGGTAGATCGTGCGCACCGACACCTCGAGGCGCTCGGCGAGTTCGGACGCGGGCACACGGCCGCGGGTCTGCAGGAGCAGCAGGATCGACAGGAGGCGGTCGGACTTCACCGCACCAGGATCTCAAATGTTGACGGAAACTGTCAGGTTATGGGTCCAGCATCTGCCGCATGAACATGAACACCACCGATCCCCGTCCCGTCTACACCCGTGCGACCGAGCAGGCCGCCGCGCTCATCCGGACCGTGCGCCCCGCACAGCTCGCCGGTCCGACCCCCTGTACCGAGTTCGACGTGCGGACGCTGCTGAGCCACGTCGTCGGCGGCACCCGGCGCATCGCGATCGTCGGCGAGGGCGGCGACGGGCTCGCCGAACCGGCGTTCGTCGACGGAGTCGAGGACGACGGCTGGGCGGAGGCCTACGACGCGGTCAGGACCCGGGTCCTGAAGGCCTGGGAGAGCGACGAGCGCATGGCCACGCCGGTCCGCGTGCCGTGGGGCGAGGTCCCCGGCCGGGCGGCGCTCTCCGGCTACGTCATGGAGATCGTCACCCACACCTGGGACCTCAACGAGTCCCTCGGACGCCCCCTCGAACTCGACCCGGAGCTGGCCGAGTTCGCCCTCGCCGCCGGCCATCTCAACCTGCCCGACCCGCAGCGCGACGCCCGCACCCCCTTCGGCTCGGCCCGCACCGCCGCCGAGGGAGCCGATGCCTACGAGCGGCTGGCGGCCTGGCTGGGACGCGCACCGCTCGCCCGAGCCTGACGGACACGGCCGAGGGGCCGGCGAGGGTCAGGTCAGCCTGGCCCGGGCCAGCTGACGGGACTGGGCCACCAGGCGGTCCGCGCTGTCCCAGACCTCCGCGTCCTCCTCCAGGAAGCCGCCCGCGAGGTTGCGGGTGGTGATGGAGACGCGGAGGGGACCCGGTGCCGGGCGGCAGCGGACGTGGACGGTGAGTTCGACCGTGGGGACCCAGCCGCGCAGGCCGATCTCGAACGCGGTCGGCGGCAGGGCGTCCACGGCGAGGAGCAGCGAGAGCGGGTCGGGGTCGCGGCCGTCCTTCAGGCCGAACCAGGCCCGCATCTCGCCCTTGCCGGAGGGCTGCCCGAGCGCCCAGCCCAGGGTGGAGGGGTCGAGCTTGAGCATCAGGCGGTCGGTGATCGCGGAGCTGCCGTCCACCGGTGCCGGTCCGTCCTCGGGGCCGAAGCACTGGTCGAGGGGCGGGAACACCGGCGGCCGCGCCGTCGTACGGACGTCGTCCGGGAGCGAGTCCAGGTCGCCGTAGGAGGCGAGGACGCGGATCCGCTCGATCTCGTTGCCCTCCTCGTCGTACTGGAGGAGGGAGGCCTGGCCGGTCGAGAGGGTGCGCCCGGTGCGGACCACGTCCGTGCGGACGACCGCCGGGCCCGGCTGGGAGGCGGTGAGGTAGTGGGCCGAGATCGTGAACGGGTCCCGGTGCGGCAGGGCGTCCCCGAGGGCGCGGCCGAGGACGGCGAGCAGATAGCCGCCGTTGACGGCGTTGATGATCGTCCAGCCGGCCGAGAGGTCGATGTCGTAGACGCCGGGAGCGCGCCGGGTGAGCGCGGTGTCGCGGTCGAACTCGCTGTCGCCGATGGTGGCCCGCTCGGCCGCCGCGGTAGCTGCTTCTGGCATGGCTGAACGGTACAACAGTTGATTACTAAGCGGTAGCTTTGTCTTGAGTGAGACCAGGGCAATTTCTCGGTAAGTGTCCGTACTCCTCCGTAAACCCCGTGTGCCGGGTCTCCCTCTAGGGGGACATGAGCCTCACCGGAAGTACGTTCCTCTCCACCCTCGTCGCGCTGTCCGTCGTCGCTGTCGCGCTTCCGCTCGCCCTGTGGTCGCGGATCCGGGGGCCGAGGGTCCTGCGGGGTGTGGCCCGGGTGCTGATGCTGATGTTCGCCCAGGGGACGGCGGTGGCGTTGGTCTTCGTCCTGGTCAACAACGCCAACAACCTGTACGACAACTGGTCCGACCTGCTCGGTACGAGCGACCACGTGCAGCAGGCCGCCGACCTGGGCGCCGACGGCACCGGCGGCATAGCGCTGAGCCGGCTGCCGCGCGTGAGGCAGCACTTCACGCGGGCGGGCGGCGGGGTCCGTGTCACCCAGCTCCAGGGCCGTGTCTCCGGCGTCGACGCCGAGGTCTACGTCTGGCTGCCCCCGCAGTACGGCGAGCCCGCGTACGCCCACCACAGGTTCCCCGTGGTCGAGCTGCTGCCGGGCTACCCCGGCTCCCCGAAGTCCTGGTTCGGATCGCTGCACGCGCCCGCCCAGCTGGCCCCGCTGATGCGCGAGGGCAAGGTCGCGCCGTTCATCCTGGTCGCACCGCGCACCACCCTGCTGCCCGGCGTGGACACCGGCTGCGCCAACGTGCCGGGCACCGTCAACGCCGACACCTGGCTGAGCGTCGACGTGCCGAAGATGGTCATGGACAACTTCCGGGCCCAGCCCGCCCCCAGGGGCTGGGCGGTCGCCGGGTACTCGGCCGGGGCGCACTGCGCGGTCAAGCTGGCCGTCGCCCACCCCGACCGCTACCGGGCGGCGGTGAGCCTGTCCGGCTACAACGACCCGGTCGGCGAGCGGGACTCCCTGGCCGCCCAGGACCCGACCCTGCGCCGGGCCACCAACCCCTACCTGATGCTCGCCCGGGCCGCCGTCCCGCCCGCCGTGGCGCTCTATCTCTCCGGCCAGCCCCACGACGGCTACGAGGCCGCGCTGGCCCTCCAGCGGGAGGCGAAGGCACCGACGGCCGTGCACGTGGTGTACATCCCGAAGAGCGCGGGCGGCCACACCATGGCGCTGTGGCGGCCGCAGGTGGTGCCGGCGTTCCGCTGGCTGACGATTCAGATGGACCAGCACCGGATCACCGGCCGGGGAGCCGCCGGGCGGACTACTCCTCGCGTACCGTCGACCGCCGGTTCCACGCGCGAGGAGCTCGCCAGTGGAACCGCATCGCGAGCAGCCGCAGCACGAAGGCGGTGACGGCCGCGACCCCACTGGCCAGCGGGGTGAGGGCGTCGTAGCGGATGCAGAGCACCACCATCGTGGCGCCGACGATCGCCGGGACCGCGTACAGGTCGCGGTCCCAGCGCAGCAGCGACGGCACCTCGTTGGCCAGCACGTCCCGCAGCACACCGCCGCCGACGGCGGTCGCGAGACCGAGGACGGCCGACGCGGTCAGGCCGAGGCCGTAGTCGTAGGCCTTGGTCGTGCCCGTGACGCAGAACAGGCCGAGGCCCGCCGCGTCGAAGACGTTCACGGCCGCCTGGATCCGCTCCACCTGGGGGTGGAGGAAGATCACCAGGAGGGCGGCGAGCAGCGGGGTGAGGAAGTACCCCAGGTCGGTGAAGGCGGCCGGGGGCACCGCGCCGATGATCACGTCCCGGAACAGCCCTCCGCCCAGCGCGGTGACCTCGGCGAGCACGGCGATGCCGAACACGTCGAAGTTCTTGCGGACGGCCAGCAGCGCGCCGGAGATGGCGAACACGAAGATGCCGACGAGGTCGAGCGTGTGCTGGACGGAGGGGCTGAAGATTTGCTGGAGCACCCTTACATTGTCACCCGTCGGACGATGTGCACCTTACAAAGCCAGGCCACGCGCCGCCTACAGCGATGGTTTCCCTGTGGTGAAGAGCCAGGTCTGGAAGAGGTCGTCGAGCTGCTGCCCGGAGACCCTCTCGGCGAGGCGGACGAAGTCGTCGGTGTCAGCGTTGCCGTAGCGGTGCAGTTTCGTCCAGGCCGGGAGCAGCTCGAAGAAGGCCGTGTCGCCGATCCGCTCGCGCAGGACCTGGAGGGTCATCGCGCCGCGCTGGTAGACCGCGGAGGCGAACATGGTGTCGCGCTGCGGGTCGCCGACAGTGATCTGCCAGAAGGCGGACTCGGCGGGGCGGGCGTTGTAGCCGGCCAGGAAGGAGTCGTGCGCCGAGCGGGTGCCCTGGTGCTCGGCCCACAGCCACTGGGCGTAGGTCGCGAAGCCCTCGTTCAGCCAGATGTCCTTCCAGTGCGCGACCGAGACCGAGTCGCCGAACCACTGGTGGGCCAGCTCGTGCACGATCGTCGACTCGCTGCGGACGGCCGAGTACACCGGCTTGGACTGCACCTCCAGCGAGAACCCGGCCTGCGGCATGTCGTCGACGATCGCGCCGGTCTCCTCGAACGGGTACGGACCGAAGACCTGCGACCAGTAGTCGGTGGCGGCGGCCGTCACGCCGTACACGTCGACGTTGTTGCTGTTGGCGAGCACCGGGTCGATCGCCACATAGATCGGGGTGCCGCCGGGGGTGGTCCCGGTCCGCACGTCGAACTTCCCGATCGTGGCCGTCGCGAGGTACGTCGCCATCGGCTTCGTCTCGCGCCAGTGCGTGTACGTCGAGCCGCCCTTGTCGTACGTCGAGACCAGCCGGCCGTTGGAGACGGCGGTCAGGCCCTGTGGCGCCTTGATCCGGATGTCGTAGGTGGCCTTGTCGGAGGGGTGGTCGCTGGACGGGAACCAGGTGGAGGCGGCGTTGGGCTCGCAGGCGACGAAGACGCCGTCGTCGGTCTTCATCCAGCCGTAGTCCGAGCCGAAGACGATGGGGCCGCCGAGGGGTTCGGGGACGCCGCCGTAGGTGACGGAGACCTCGAAGGTCCTCCCCTTGCGGAGCGCTTCGCGCGGGGTGATCCGGATCTCGTCGCCGTCGCGCGTGAACTCCGCGCGTCTACCGTTCACTTCGACCCGGGTGACCTCCAGTTTCTGCAGGTCCAGATCGAAGGACGAGAGGTTCTGGCCGGCGCGGGCGGTGATCGTCGTACGGCCGTCGAGCCGGTCGGTGGCGGGGTCGTAGGCGAGGGCGAGGTCGTAGTGGCGGGCGTCGAAGCCGCCGTTGCCGAGCTGCGGGAAGTAGGAGTCGCCGATGCCGGCCCCTCCGGGCGCCGGGGCGGAGGACGCCGCGACGGCAAAGAAAGAAGCCGCCGCGGTGGCGACGGCTGTGAAACGTGCCGAACGGGAGAGTAACAAGGGTCGTCCCTTTCGAGCGTGCCGATAAGTCGGACACGGACGACTCTGCCCTCTCCCGTTCAGACATGTGCATGACTTTGCCAACTCGTCATGCGCTACTTGTCGGTTGACTCCTGGCTTTCGCTCTTGCTGACCTCGGGGCGCTCGGGAGCCTCCTCGGAAGCCTGCTCCTCGGAAACCGGCTCCTCGGAAGCGGCCACCTCCGCCGCCACCGCCGCCGAGGTCTCCGCCGACTCCGCGAGGACCTCGTCGGCCACCAGCTCCGCCGCCTCCTTCGCGACGGTCAGCAGCACGGTGTCCTGCGGGGCCTGGTCCTCGAAGTTCTCCGGGTGGTGACAGGCGACCTGCTGGCCGGGGCGCAGCTCCAGCAGCGGCGGCTCGGTCGTCCTGCAGATCTCCGTCGCCTTCCAGCACCGGGTGTGGAAGCGGCAGCCGCTCGGCGGCGAGATCGGCGAGGGCACGTCACCCTTGAGCAGGATCCGCTCGCTCTTGGCGTTCTTGCGCCTCGGGTCCGGGATCGGCACCGCCGACATGAGCGCCTTGGTGTACGGGTGCATCGGCGACTTGTAGAGCAGGTCGCGGTCGGCCAGCTCGACGATCTTGCCGAGGTACATCACCGCGATCCGGTCCGAGACGTGCCGGACGACCGAGAGGTCGTGCGCGATGATCACGTACGTCAGGCCGAGTTCCTGCTGGAGGTCGTCCAGCAGGTTCACGACCTGGGCCTGGATCGACACGTCGAGCGCGGAGACCGGCTCGTCGGCCACGACCAGCTTCGGGTTCAGCGCGAGCGCGCGGGCGATGCCGATGCGCTGGCGCTGACCGCCGGAGAACTCGTGCGGGTAGCGGTTGTAGTGCTCGGGGTTGAGACCCACGACCGACAGCAGCCGCTGCACTTCCTTCTTGATGCCGCCCTCGGGCGTGACGCCCTGCAGCTTGAAGGGAGCGCCGATGATCGTGCCGATGGTGTGACGCGGGTTCAGCGAGGAGTACGGGTCCTGGAAGATCATCTGCACATCGCGGCGCAGCGGACGCATCCCGCCCACGCCGAGGTGCGTGATGTCCTTGCCCTCGAACTCGACCTTGCCGCCGGTCGGTTCGAGAAGCCGGGTGATCAGCCGGCCCATCGTCGACTTGCCGCAGCCGGACTCGCCCACGACGCCGAGCGTCTCGCCGGAGCGGACCTCGAAGTCCAGGCCGTCGACCGCGTGCACCGCCCCGACCTGCCGCTGGAGCAGGCCCTTCTTGATCGGGAAGTGCTTCTTCAGCCCGGTGACCTTCAGGAGCACCTCGGCGTCGGCACGGCGGCCGTCCGGGCCCTCGCTCTGCGCGGGAATCGTCACCGCTTTCTCGTCACTCACAGCTTCGGCGCAATCTCTTCGGTCCAGATCCGCTCCCGCTGCTCCTTGCCCAGGTGGCAGGCCGCCCAGTGCCGGCTGCCGACCTCGGCGAGCTCGGGGCGGACGGTGCGGGTGACGTTGTCCTTCGGGAGGTCCGCGTACGGGCAGCGCGGGTTGAAGGCGCAGCCGGACGGGACGTTGATGAGGGAGGGCGGGGAGCCCTTGACCGGGATCAGGCGCTCCTGCTGCTCACGGTCCAGCCGCGGCATCGAGCCGAGCAGACCCCAGGTGTAGGGGTGGCGGGGCTCGTAGAACACCTTCTCGGCCGGGCCTCGCTCGACGCAGCGGCCGCCGTACATCACCAGGAGGTCGTCGGCGAGTTCGGCGACGACGCCCAGGTCGTGGGTGATGACGATGACCGCGGAGCCGAACTCCTTCTGCAGGTCGCGGATGAGGTCGAGGATCTGCGCCTGGACGGTCACGTCCAGGGCGGTCGTCGGCTCGTCCGCGATGAGCAGCTCGGGGTTGTTGACCAGCGACATCGCGATCATCGCGCGCTGGCGCATACCGCCGGAGAACTCGTGCGGGTAGTTGTCGACGCGCTTGTCCGGCTGGGGAATGCCCACCCGGTCGAGCATCTCGACCGCACGCCTCTTCGCGGTCTTCTTGTCGACGTCGTGGTGGATCCGGTACGCCTCCACGATCTGCTGGCCGATCGTGTAGTACGGGTGCAGCGCCGACAGCGGGTCCTGGAAGATCATCGCCATCTGACGGCCGCGCAGCTTGCGCACATGGTCCGGGTCGGCGGACAGCAGCTCGGTGCCGTCCAGCCAGATCTCGCCGGAGATCTGCGCCTTGCGCTTGCCGTACTGGCCGGCGGTGTGCAGGCCCATGATGCCGAGCGAGGTCACCGACTTGCCGGAGCCGGACTCGCCGACGATACCGAGGGTCTTGCCCTTCTCCAGCTGGAAGCTGAGTCCGTCGACGGACTTGACCAGGCCGTCGTCGGTGGGGAAGTGGACCTTGAGGTCGCGCACCTCGAGGAAGGCGGTCGGCGCCGGGGAGGCGGGGGTGGGCTCGCCCACGGCAGCTCCGGTCTTGCTGAGTTCGGTCATGCGAGCCTCACTCGGGGGTCGATCACGGCGTAAAGGATGTCCACCACGAGGTTGGCGACGAGCACCGCGAGGGAGGTGATCAGGGTGACGCCCAGGATGATGGGCAGGTCCTGGTTCTTGATGGCGCCCAGGACCGCCTGGCCGAGGCCGGGCAGGTTGAACGCCGTCTCGGTCAGGATCGCGCCGCCGATCAGGGCGCCGAGGTCCATGCCGAGCATGGTCAGGATGGGGGTCATCGTGGAGCGCATGGCGTGCTTGCCGATGACGACCTGCTCCTTGAGGCCCTTGGCGCGGGCCGTGCGGATGTAGTCCTCGCCCAGGATCTCCAGCATGGTGGCGCGGGTGATCCGGGCGTACATCGCCGCGTAGAGGAAGGCGAGGGTGACCCACGGCAGGATCATGCCGCCGAACCAGCCGCTGAAGCTGTCCTCCAGGGGCACGTACTGGCCGTCGAACAGATCCAGTCCGTAGACGAAGATCGACAGGGCGACCATGCCGGTGAAGTAGATCGGCAGGGAGACGCCGGAGAGCGCGATGACCATCGCGCCGCGGTCCCACAGGCTGCCCCGCTTGAGCGCGGAGAGCACACCCGCCGCGACACCGAAGACCAGCCACAGCAGGGCGGCACCGAGCGCGAGACCCAGGGTGACCGGGAAGCGGTCGGTGAGCACCGGCCAGACGGCCTGCTCGCTGCGGAAGGAGTAGCCGAAGCACGGGGCGGAGCAGTGGATGGTGTCCCCGCCGCCCGTGTAGGTGCGGCCGGCGAAGATGCCCTTGAAGAACTCCCAGACCTGGACATAGATCGGGTCGCTCAGACCCAGCTTCTCCCGCACGCCCGCGATGGCGGCAGGGTCGGCCTGCTTGCCCACGAAGCTCAGCGCGATGTCGACGCCCGCCCACTTGGGGATCAGGAAGAAGATGCCGAAGACCACCATGACGATGACCACGAGCATCACTGCGGCGGCGAACAACCGCCTGATGAGGTAAGCGAGCACAGCTCTCGGCCCGCCGCGGACCGCGGGCCACCGGAGGTCTTCCAGTGGCCCGCGGTCACGCCGCGCCGGCCTTCACCTGCCTTTCGTGCCGTTCGGCGGGTGTGCCGGGTTTACTTCTTCGGGTTCTTCAGGGCGAGGTTCACGAAGTCGTACGTGCCGTTCGTGCCCGCGCTGGTGTAGACGTTCGCCAGGTTGTCCGAGCGCCAGTTGATCGTCTTCTCGAAGGTGAAGGGCAGGTAGTACGCGCCCTCCATCACCTTGTGGTTGATCTCCGTGGCGATCTTGGCCTTGCCGGCGTCGTCCAGGGTGGTGACGTAGGAGTCGAACAGACCGTCGATGGTCTTGTCCTTGATGAGCGCGTAGTTGTTGTTACCGCTGTCCGAGATGTACTTGCTGTCCCACAGCGGGAGACCGAAGCCCTGGACCGACGGGAAGTCGGCGCCCCAGCCCATGATGATGATGCCGTAGCCCTTCTTCTTCACGTTGGTGGGGCTACCGATGATGCCGGAGGTCTGCGAGCCGTCGTACTGGTCGATGTCGGCGGTGATGCCGATCTTCTTCAGCGACGCCTGGAGCGACTGGGCGGTGGCCACCTCGGCCGGCTTGTTGTTGCGGACCGCGATGGTGGTCTTGAAGCCGTTCGGCTGACCGCAGGCCTTCAGGGCCTCCTTGGCCTTGGCCGCGTCGCCGTTCTTGCCGGACCCGGCGATGTTGTACGGGTCGTACTTCTGGCCCTCGCCACCCGGGAGGAACGGCGGCAGCATGTTGGTGCCGATGTCGCCACCGGCGATCGGGCCACCGCGCGCGGTCTGCAGCGACACGTGGTCGGCGCCGTAGATCACGGCCTTGCGGCACTCGATGTTGTCGAACGGCGCGACGCTCTGCGGGAAGACCGCGTAACGGACGTAACCCGTGGTCGGGTTGTCCAGGTTGGCCTTGTGCTCCTTCAGGGCGGTGGTGCGGCCCTGCGGCGACATACCCGTCTGGTTGATGTCGAGGTCGATGTCACCGTTGATCAGACGCTGGTCGAGCTGGTTGGCGTCCGAGAAGAACTTGACGGTGATCTTGTCCGGGTAGGCCTTGCGGACCGGGTCCGAGGCCTGCTTCCACTCCGTGTTGCGGACCAGGGTGAGGTCCTTGCCCGGGGTGTAGGACTCGAACTTGTACGGGCCCGAGGAGAACGGGTGCAGGGTGTACTTGGCCTTGGTGTCCTGGTCCTGGCGGACCGGGGAGGCCGAGACCAGGGACAGGATCTCCTCGAAGTCCGAGTTGGCCTGCGGGAGGTGGAAGACGATGGTCTTGTCGTCCGGCGTGTCGATCGCCTTCAGACCGAGCTTGTCCTTGGACGTGTCCTTGTAGGGGCCCTTGTACTCGCCCTTGGGGTCGAGGACGTCCTTCAGGTACGTCGGACCGCCGGACAGGACGTCCTGCGCCCACACGCGCTCGATGCCGTACTTCACGTCCTTGGACGTGATCGGCTTGCCGTCCTCCCACGTGATGCCGTCACGCAGGGTGTACGTGTAGGTCTTGCCGTCGTCGGTGACCTTGGCGAGACCGGTGGCGAGGTCCGGGGTGAGCTCCGAGCCCGCCGTGCCCGCCTCCGCCTTGTTGGTGACGAGCTGGCGGCTGTAGTACCGCGCGAAGTTCCACATGAAGCCGTAGTAACCGCGCGTGGTGTCCCAGAAGTCGGCGTCCTGGGCTCCGCCGAACTTCAGCGTGCCGCCCTTCTTGGCGAGCGAGGCCTGGGCGACCTTGCCGTTCGCGGCGTCGTAGCCGGCGGCGCCGGTGGCCGAACCCTTGCCGCTGTCGTTGTCACTGTCACCGCCGCCGCACGCCGCCGTGGTCAGCAGCGCGGCGACCGCGGCGGCAGCGGCAAACGCCTGCTTCCGCCGCCCTGAGGTGCGTTGGGTAGTCACGATCTCGGATCCTCCGGATTTGATGAGAGACCCCGTGTCGGTGCCACGGGACGTTTGGGTGCGCAGTCGTGCGGGCTGTGCTGCGAGCTGCACTGCGGCGGTTCTGGTGGTTTCGGGCGGTTCTGGCGGTTCAGCGGGAGGCCTTCGGGTCCAGCGCGTCCCGGACGCCGTCGCCGAAGAGATTGAAGGCCAGCACGGTGATGAAGATCGCCACGCCCGGGACCACCATGTACATGGGGTCGGACTCGTAGTAGTCGATCGCGCTCGAGAGCATCTGTCCCCAGGAGGCCGTGGGCGGCTTGACGCCGACACCCAGGAAGCTCAGGGCCGCCTCGGTGAGGATGTTGGTGGGGATCATCATCGTCGTGTAGACGACGATGGGGGCGACGAGGTTGGGCAGCAGCTCCTTGAACAGGATGTACAGCCGACCGGCGCCCAGGGACCGGGCCGCCTCGACGTACTCGCGCTCACGCAGGGAGAGCGTCTGGCCGCGCACCACACGTCCGATGTAGGGCCAGCCGAAGAAGCCGATGACCAGGATCATCACGAACACCCGCACGCTGGAACCGGTCAGCCCCAGCAGGTCGCTCGGCATGACGGAGACCAGCGCGATGATGAACAGCAGCTGGGGGAAGGCGAGCAGGCCGTCCATGACACGGCTGATCAGGGAGTCGATCCAGCCGCCGAAGAAGCCGGCGAGGATGCCGAGGATCGTGCCGAGGATGACGGCGACGACCGCGGACAGGAAGCCGACCAGCAGGGAGATACGAGCCCCGTAGAGGATGCGGGCGAAGATGTCGCGGCCGTTGACCGGCTCGACGCCCAGCAGGTGGTCGCCGCTGATGCCGCCCAGGGATCCGGTCGGGGTGCCGAACAGCGGGTCGATGAGGTTCTCGTGATACTCGTTCGGGTCCTGGCCGAGAAGACTCGTGATGACCGGGGCGAGCAGCGCGACCACGACGAGGACGAGCACCACGATGCCGCCGGTCAGGGCGAGCTTGTCCCGCTTGAGCCGCTCCCAGGCGATCCGCCCCAGGGAACGACCCTGGACGGCCTTGGCGCCGGCGGTGGCAACCGCCGCTTCTTCAGCCGCGCTCGGGGCCGCTTCCGCGGTCGGCTCGTGCAATGGTGCCGTCATCTGGCAGGGACCCCTCTCAACCGGCGGTGACCGGCGCGCACTTGCCGCTTGTAGCGGCGTGTTCAGTCCGTCGTACACAGGGACGAAGTCCCCTGGACCGGGAGTCTTCAACGCTTTGGCGATCTGTAGCCAGAGTTGGCGGCGAAAGGATGCGTAAACGTGATGCGGGTAGATGGGTTCCGTTATCCGGACGGTGGGTAACGGGGGTCGGACGGCGACTTGTTGGGGCAGATCGGACAGAAACCGGACCAATCGCCGCCATCTACGCGCGGAGAACTCCCGTCGGTGACCGGCGCGGTCACCCAGGGGAGTCCGGAATCAGTACCTGCCGGTGGGCGGGTAGCCGTAACCGCCCGCGGGAGCCTGGGCCGGGGCGGCGGGCACATGGGCCTCACGGTCGTAGAACGCGCGGGCGTTGGCCCGCATCCACATCACGACCGGGTCGTGCTCGTCGGTCATGGCGACCGTCGACACCGGCAGCCCGTCCGGCACCGCGCCGATCGACTGCTGCATCATCGCCCGTACGGCGTCCACGGCCGGCGGCGAGGTGTCGTACACGTCGAGCCCGATGGAGAGGTAGGGCGCGCCGAGGGACGGCTGCACCCAGGCGCGGCGCAACGCGCGGACCACCGGGGTGCGGTGGGCGTTCTGCGCGAGCAGGGCGTAGAACTGGGGGATCTCGATGCCCGGTTCGGAGAGGCGGAGGGGTCCGGCGGGCTGGCGCTCCAGGCCGGTCGCGATGCGGCGCAGATCGAGCCAGGGGATGCCGACACCGCCGCCGGGGGCGTGCGGGTTCAGCCAGAGGCCGTAGTGGTCGGGATAGAGCGTGCGGGCCACGTCGACTCCGTCGACCACCTCGTACGAGCGGTTCCAGCCGCTGGCGCTCAGCTCCTGGGCGGAGGTCACGCAGGGGGCGTAGCCGTGGCCGTCCACTTCCATGTTCCCGTACTGGGCGTCCGGGGAGCCGGCCTGGCCTTGCCACAGGAGCATCCAGACCTGGCCGGAGGCGGGGGTCGCGAGCGCGCGCAGGAGGGCCTCGTAGGCGTCGTAGCGCCCGGGCGTGACCTGGCGCAGCATGTGCTCGACCTGTCCGGCCGCGATGCCGCTGGCGCTCACCGGTTACCGCCCCTTCTTCTGTGTTGCCCCGCGTATGAGAACAGCTTAAGTGGCGCCGCCGACAGTGGCCGCCCACGAGCTCGGGGGTTCTTGCGCTAGTGCCGCGGCAGGCAACGTTTGCCCGTCAAGGAGCGGCGTCCGGTGCGTGCTCTCGTCGTGCCGGCCGGAAGCCCTCGTACTGGATGTACTTGGGCTTTCGGCCGGTGCGGCGGTGGGGGTACCTCCCGCTCGAGCGAAGCCGAGAGTGGGGGAGCGTGCCGGGCGTCGCGACGGGGCAAACGTTGCCTGCCGGGGCACTAGTGAACCCTCGTATAGAACGGCCGTATCCGTTCCCTCATCCACTCCCCCACCGGATCCTGTGCCACGTCCAGCAGGATCAGGTTGACCGGCCACTTGACCGGGACGTTGCCCATGGCTCGGCCCAGGGCGTCCAGGGGGAGTTCGCGGAGGTCGCCGTCGAGGTGGGAGAGCTCGACGCCGACGAACATGACCGGGTCGGCCGTTTCGATGGCGGCGAGGCAGCGGCGGGCGGTGAGGACCACGCCCGTCGCCTCGAACTCGGCGGAGGCGGCGGCGAGGAAGTCCACCGGGTCGTCCTGCCAGTCGGGCTCGAAGAGGCGGACGCGGCCGCCGGTGGCGGGACCGTCCAGCACGGTGCGGCCGGCGCGGCACAGCTCGGCCACGGCCGGCGGGGGAAGCGGGACGCCGACCACGCCGTCCGGGTTGACGAGGATGCCGACCTGCGGGGGCAGCCCGCGGGCGAACTCCACCGCCGGGGCGATCGTGTACGACATGTGGGAGCCGACGACCTGACGGAACTGTTCCTCGGAGCTGAACACGGGCACGTAGACCTGGCCCTCCAGCTCCAGCGTGGGCAGGTCGAGCGGGCCGCTGTGCGGGCCGCCGCCGCTCGGCAGGGGCACCCAGACGAAGCTGCGGCCGAGCACCTCGACGATCCGGCCGCCGGCGCCGGGCATGCCGAGGGAGGCGGAGAGCACCTCCTCCAACTCGTTGCCGGGCCATCCGCCGTGGGGATGGGGGTGCGCTTGTGCCGGGAAGTCCGGGGAGACCGGGAAGTCCGCCGGGGGGAAGTCCATCTGCCTACCGCCTGCTGGGAACCGCTGCTGTGGCTGAAGGCTAGCGGGTACCGGGGGACTTTCCTCAGTCGTCGAAGCCCCCGTCCGCCCCGTGGGTGTCAGGTCCTGTCCCGGCCCGTGAACCCGATGCGGCTCAGGGAGTCCGCCGCGTCGCGGTCGAGCAGGACCGCCGAGCCGACTCCCGCGGGCAGCCGGCCCTTCTCCACCGCGCGGATGAGGTGGGCGGCGGCCCTGCGGTGGCGCAGGAACGCGTACCGCGAGACACCCCGGCCGCGCTCGCGCTGGCCCTCGATCGCGGTGTCCGGGGTGACGTCGAGCAGCAGCAGGTGCAGGGTGCCGCCGCGGCGGCGGGCCTCGCGGGCCAGCCAGTCGCGCACCCAGGCCTGCGTACCGCAGTCGTGCACGACGACGCCCTCGCCGGTGCGCAGGGCGCGGCGCAGTCCGGCGTAGTGGGCGAGGCGGACCAGGGGGCGGTAGACGGCG
The DNA here is from genome assembly GCF_044763345.1 of Streptomyces sp. NPDC096132. NCBI lineage: Bacteria > Bacillati > Actinomycetota > Actinomycetes > Kitasatosporales > Streptomycetaceae > Streptomyces > Streptomyces sp. NPDC096132. The sequence continues at coordinate 49,882 of NZ_JBIWGA010000026.1, read as the reverse complement.
TAGGGCAGGAAGCGGGGGGCGCGGGCGTCCCAGCGGTCGCGGACGTCCTGGGAGTCGATCCGGATGCCCCGGACGGCGCGCGCCATGAGCGTGGACTTGCCGCTGCCGGGCAGGCCGGTGACCACGACCAGGTCACGGGGGCCGAACAGCAGGCCGTGCGGGCTGTGGCCGGTCCGCTCCCGCAGGTCACGGACGACGGGCACGGTGTGCGGGTCGCACGCCCGGCGGGCCCGGCCGGTCGGCTGTGCGGGCAGCGCGGGCAACGCGAGCGCCGAGGTGGTCGCGAATGCCGTGGTCCTCGCCGTGGTCCTGTCCACCGTGATCGTCCTCCCCAGAGGTTCGGGTAAGTCCCTCATCCCCATCGAGCGTAAAGAGAAGGTAATGCGCGGTGTCTAGTGTTTTCGTGCGCGTACCGACACAAGCCGGTTACAGATGCGGCCTGCCACGATCGGGTGAAGGCGTGCGATGATGTCCGCGCCAACTGCATACCGGCCGCTTGAATCCGCGCGGGAGAGTCCCCAGCAGCAGTTTCGCCGGGGCGCCGAAGGAGCAAGTCCCTCCCTTGAATCTCTCAGGCCCCGTTACCGCGCGGGCGAGGCACATCTGAAAAGCGGACCGCCGTCGCCGGTGGTCCCACCCAAGGTGCAAGCCGTGACCTGCGTTCTTCGAGACGCGGGAGGTCATGGCGAACCTCTCAGGTTCCGATGACAGATGGGGAGGAACGACCTCGCCCGTCCGCATTGGGAGACGACTGTCCGATGAGCAGTACCGCTATCCGTCGTACCGCGCTCGATGCCCTGCATCGCTCGCTCGGCGCGACGATGACCGACTTCGCCGGCTGGGACATGCCCCTGCGCTACGGCTCCGAGCGCGACGAGCACAACGCCGTGCGCACGAAGGCCGGCCTGTTCGACCTCTCGCACATGGGCGAGATCACCGTCACCGGCCCGCAGGCGGCCGCCCTGCTGAACTTCGCCCTGGTCGGCGACATCGCCTCCGTCGGTGTCGGCCGCGCCCGCTACACCATGATCTGTCAGGCCGACGGCGGCATCCTGGACGACCTGATCGTCTACCGGCTCCAGGAGACGGAGTACCTGGTGGTCGCCAACGCCTCCAACGCCCAGGTGGTGCTGGACGCGCTGGTGGAGCGTTCCTCCGGGTTCGACGCCGAGGTGCGGGACGACCGGGACGCGTACGCCCTGATCGCCGTGCAGGGGCCGCAGTCGCCGGGGATCCTGAAGGCCCTCACCGACGCCGACCTCGACGGCCTGAAGTACTACGCGGGCCTGCCCGGGACCGTCGCCGGGGTCCCCGCGCTGATCGCGCGCACCGGGTACACCGGTGAGGACGGCTTCGAGCTGTTCGTGAAGCCGGAGCACGCGGTCGGGCTGTGGCAGGCGCTGACCGAGGCCGGAGCGGGCGCCGGGCTCGTCCCCTGCGGTCTGTCCTGCCGGGACACCCTGCGCCTGGAGGCGGGCATGCCGCTGTACGGGCACGAGCTGAGCACGTCGCTGACGCCCTTCGACGCCGGGCTCGGCCGGGTCGTGAAGTTCGGGAAGGACGGCGACTTCGTGGGCCGCGAGGCGCTGGCGGAGGCCGCCGCCCTCGCGCAGGAGAAGCCCCCGCGCGTCCTGGTCGGCCTGGTCGCCGAGGGCCGCCGGGTGCCGCGCGCCGGGTACGCCGTCGTCGCCGGTGGCGCGGTCATCGGTGAGGTCACCTCGGGTGCGCCCTCCCCCACGCTGGGCAGGCCGATCGCGATGGCCTACGTCGACGCGGCGCACGCGACGCCGGGCACGTCCGGCGTCGGTGTGGACATCCGGGGCACCCACGAGCCGTACGAGGTCGTGGCGCTGCCCTTCTACAAGCGTCAGAAGTAGCCCCTCCGGTGATGCTGAGCACGTAGTCGCTGCTCAGGCACGCCTTCAGCAGTCCCCCATTCATCAGCACTCCCCCGCGTACAGGAGAATTCAGGCCATGAGCAACCCCCAGCAGCTGCGCTACAGCAAGGAGCACGAGTGGCTGTCCGGCGCCGAGGACGGCGTCGCGACGGTCGGCATCACGGAGCACGCGGCCAACGCGCTCGGCGATGTCGTCTTCGTCCAGCTCCCGGAGGTCGGTGCCACGGTGGCCGCGGGCGAGACCTGCGGCGAGCTGGAGTCGACCAAGTCGGTCAGCGACCTGTACTCCCCGGTGACCGGTGAGGTCACCGAGGTCAACGAGGACGTCGTCAACGACCCGTCGCTGGTCAACTCCGCCCCCTTCGAGGGCGGCTGGCTGTTCAAGGTACGCGTGGCGGAGGAGCCGGCCGACCTGCTCTCCGCCGACGAGTACACCGCCTTTTCCGCCGGCTGAGGAGTCGTAGACGCATGTCCGTCCTGAACACGCCCCTGCACGAGCTCGACCCGGAGATCGCCGCCGCGGTCGACGCCGAGCTGAACCGCCAGCAGTCCACGCTCGAGATGATCGCCTCGGAGAACTTCGCTCCGCTCGCGGTCATGGAGGCGCAGGGCTCGGTCCTGACCAACAAGTACGCCGAGGGCTACCCGGGCCGCCGCTACTACGGCGGCTGCGAGCACGTCGACGTCGCCGAGCAGATCGCGATCGACCGGCTCAAGGAGCTGTTCGGCGCCGAGTACGCCAACGTCCAGCCGCACTCGGGTGCCTCCGCCAACCAGGCCGCCCTGTTCGCGCTGGCCCAGCCCGGCGACACCATCCTGGGCCTGGACCTCGCCCACGGCGGCCACCTCACCCACGGGATGCGGCTGAACTTCTCCGGCAAGCAGTTCGACGTGGTCGCCTACCACGTGGACGCCGAGACCGGCCTGGTCGACATGGCCGAGGTCGAGAAGCTCGCCCAGGAGCACCGCCCGAAGGTGATCATCGCGGGCTGGTCGGCGTACCCGCGGCAGCTGGACTTCGCCGAGTTCCGCCGGATCGCCGACGAGGCCGGGGCGTACCTGTGGGTCGACATGGCCCACTTCGCGGGCCTGGTCGCGGCCGGTCTCCACCCGAACCCGGTGGAGTACGCGGACGTCGTCACCTCCACCACCCACAAGACGCTGGGCGGGCCGCGCGGCGGCATCATCCTGGCGAAGAAGGACTTCGCGAAGAAGCTGAACTCGTCCGTCTTCCCGGGCTTCCAGGGCGGTCCCCTGGAGCACGTGATCGCGGCGAAGGCGGTCTCCTTCAAGGTCGCGGCCTCGGAGGACTTCAAGGAGCGCCAGCGCCGTACCGTGGACGGCGCCCGGATTCTCGCCGAGCGTCTGACGGCCGCGGATGCCCGCGAGGCCGGCGTGAACGTCCTGTCCGGCGGCACGGACGTCCATCTGATCCTGGTGGACCTGCGCGCCTCGGAGCTGGACGGGCAGCAGGCCGAGGACCGGCTCCACGAGGTCGGCATCACGGTCAACCGCAACGCCGTACCGAACGACCCGCGTCCCCCGATGGTGACGTCCGGTCTCCGGATCGGCACGCCGGCCCTCGCGACCCGCGGCTTCACGGCCGAGGACTTCGCGGAGGTCGCGGACGTGATCGCGCAGGCCCTGAAGCCGTCCTACGACGCGGAGGGCCTGAAGGCCCGGGTCAAGGCCCTGGCCGACAAGCACCCGCTGTACCCCGTTCTGAACAAGTAGTTCCTTTTCGGCGGCCGCCCCGCACACTCTTACCCGTACGGGTGAGCGGGGCACCCGCCGAGAAACCATCTGCACCACCCGACGGACACCGTCGTCCGCCGAAACCCTAGGAGTCCCCCGTGGCCATCTCGGTCTTCGACCTGTTCTCGATCGGCATCGGCCCGTCCAGCTCCCACACGGTCGGCCCGATGCGCGCGGCACGCATGTTCGCGCGGCGACTGCGCAGCGACGGTCTGCTGACCGCCGCCACGAAGGTCCGCTGCGAGCTGTACGGCTCGCTCGGCGCCACCGGCCACGGTCACGGCACGCCGAAGGCGGTCCTGCTCGGCCTGGAGGGCGCCTCGCCGCGCACGGTGGACGTGGAGACGGCGGACGAGCGGGTGGATCAGATCAAGGAGTCGGGCCGGCTGCGGCTGCTCGGCAAGCACGAGATCCCCTTCTCCTTCGACGACGATCTCGTCCTGCACCGGCGCAAGGCGCTCCCGTACCACGCGAACGGCATGACGCTGTGGGCGTACGACGCCTCCGGCACGGAGCTGGTCTCGAAGACGTACTACTCGGTCGGCGGCGGTTTCGTCGTGGACGAGGACGCGGTGGGCGCGGACCGGATCAAGCTGGACGACACGGTGCTGAAGTACCCCTTCCGCACCGGCGACGAGCTGCTGCGCCTGACCAAGGAGACCGGCCTGTCGATCTCCTCCCTGATGCTGGAGAACGAGCGGGCCTGGCGCACGGAGGAGGAGATCCACGAGGGTCTGCTGGACATCTGGCGGGTCATGCAGGCGTGTGTCTCCCGGGGCATGTCCCGCGAGGGCATCCTGCCGGGCGGTCTGCGCGTGCGCCGCCGCGCCGCGGTCACCGCCCGCCAGCTGCGGGCGGAGGGCGACCCGCTGGCCCACTCGATGGAGTGGATCACCCTGTACGCGATGGCCGTGAACGAGGAGAACGCGGCCGGCGGCCGCGTGGTCACCGCCCCCACGAACGGCGCGGCCGGCATCATCCCGGCGGTCCTCCACTACTACGTCAACTTCGTCCCCGGCGCCGACGAGGAGGGCGTGGTCCGCTTCCTGCTGGCCGCCGGCGCGATCGGCATGCTCTTCAAGGAGAACGCCTCCATCTCCGGCGCCGAGGTCGGCTGCCAGGGCGAGGTCGGCTCCGCCTGCTCGATGGCGGCGGGCGCCCTCGCGGAGGTCCTGGGCGGCTCCCCCGAGCAGGTCGAGAACGCGGCCGAGATCGGCATGGAACACAACCTCGGCCTCACCTGCGATCCGGTGGGCGGCCTGGTCCAGATCCCCTGCATCGAACGCAACGGCATGGCCGCGGTCAAGGCCGTCACCGCCGCCCGCATGGCCATGCGCGGCGACGGTTCCCACAAGGTCTCCCTGGACAAGGTCATCAAGACGATGAAGGACACCGGGGCGGACATGAGCGTGAAGTACAAGGAGACGGCCCGCGGAGGGCTCGCGGTGAACATCATCGAGTGCTGAACCGCAGGAACCGAGACGGGGGTTTCCGTATGCGTGGGTCGATCAGTGCCGTCAGCAGCAACGGCACGTACTCCTTCACCAAGCCCAACCGCGACAGCATCACGCTGATCGCGGGGCTGGGGGTGGAGGGGGACGTGCATGCCGGGGTGACGGTGAAGCACCGGTTCCGGATGGAGCGGGATCCGTCGCAGCCGAATCTGCGGCAGGTGCACCTCATGCACGAGGAGCTGTTCGAGGAGGTGCGGGCGGCCGGGTTCGAGGTGGGGGCCGGGGAGCTCGGGGAGAACGTGACGACCCGGGGGCTGGATCTGCTCGGGCTGCCGGTCGGGGCGCGACTGCGGCTGGGGGCCGAGGCGGTGGTCGAGGTGACGGGGCTGCGGAATCCGTGTGCGCAGATCGACGGCTTCCGGAAGGGGCTGCTCAAGGAGGTCGTCGGGCGGGGTGCGGACGGGCGGCCCGCCTTCAAGTCCGGGATCATGAGCGTCGTACTGCACGGGGGTGTGGTGCGGCCCGGGGATCCGGTCACGGTCGAGCTGCCGGACGGGCCGCACCGGCCCCTGGAGATCGTGTAGTTGCTCCGGTTACCCGGTTACCCCTTGAATGCCGCCGGGCGCTCCGGGCTCGCCTCCGCCAGTGCCTTCGTCACCTCGGCCACGCCGGCCCGCAGACCGTAGACGGGGGTGTCGGGCTGCTGGCGCCAGGAGTCGTCGATGCCGCCGGCGTCGACGGTGTCGAAGCCGAGCTCGTCGATGAGGGCGCGGACCCTCGCCTTGGCGGCCTCGTCGTCGCCGGCCACCGGCAGGGCCATCCGGCCGGGGTCACCGGCGGGGAGCGGGCGGTCCAGGATGTCCTGGGCGTAGGTGCCGTTGAACGCCTTGATCACGGGGTGGCCCACGCGGCGCTCCGTCCAGCGGCTCTCGGTGATGCCCTCGTCCTCGATCTCGTCGACACGGCCGTCGCGCTGCTGGGGGTAGTAGTTGTTGGTGTCGATCACCGCCACGCCCTCGGCCGCTCCGTCGAGGACGCCGGAGGGCAGGTTCGGCACCGCCTTGACCGGGATCGTGATCACCACGACCTCCGCCCCGCGCGCCGCCTCCTCGACGGCGACGGGCGTCGCTCCCGTCTCCTCGGCCAGCTCCGTGAGCGTCCGCGGTCCCCGCGAGTTCGCGACGGAGACGTCGTGGCCGAGGGCGGTGAGCCGCCGGGTGAGGTTGCCGCCGATGTTGCCCGCGCCGATGATGCCGATCTTCATGGCAGGTCCTGCGCCTTCCGTCGAAGTAAATGCATGCGCATACGTCCGACTGGCGACAACCCGGGCCGGCCGCGGGCTATTCCCTGACAGTTCGAAAGGGGGCGCCCCGTCGGGCGCCCCCTTCCTCCCCTGCTCACTTGCTCAGGTACGTCCAGAACTCGTCGAACGACAGGACCTTGTCGCCGTTGAGGTCGCGGCTCTTGATGATGACCTCGGCAACCGACTCGGTGACGTTCCAGTCGCCCTCCTGGGCCAGGGCGGTCTTGAACTCGGCGGCGGTGATGAAACCGTCCCCGTCCGTGTCGATGCGCTGGAACTGCTTGCGTGCTTCTTCGATGTCGGCCACCGGTCCGCCCCTTTTGTTCGCGTTTACCTGTCGTGCTGGCGTAGTGCCGCAGGTCAGATTAACGGCCCGCGCGAGCGCGGAGTGCGGCGACCACCCAGGCGAAGTCCTCCGCGTGCGGGGGCGCGGGCTGCCGGTTCACCACGGCCAGGAGTTCGCGGTACCGGGCCACCCGTTCGTTGAAGCCGGCCGTCATGCGTTCGAGTACGGCGGTCAGGTCGGCGTCACCGAACAGTTCCCGCAGCAGTTCGTCGGCCTCGGGCGCGTCGGGCGCGGTGCCGCGCTCCCGCGCCGGGCCCACCAGGTCCACCAGCCGCTTGGCGAACCACAGGGCCTGGCCTCGCGGAGCATCCGGGCTCCGGTCGGCCGCGTTGAACTCGACCGCCCGCCGCATCTGCGCCCGGAAGCCGGGGTCCTGGAGCATCTCCGCCAACTCCACCCAGGCGTCGACCTGCTCGGGCGTCGGATCGTCGGCGAGATCGACGGCGGTGCGCCGCATCCGCTCCCGGATGTCCGGGTCCACGGTGTCGAGCCCGTGCAGCGCCTCCTCCACGAACTCCTCCATGATCCGCTGCCGTTCGGCCGCCGACAGCCGTGCCAGCTTGTTCATCAGGGTCGCCTCCTTCGCACTGGAACCACGTCGTGCCACGGTCGACAGCACCGCACGGATCACCTTGAGCGAGCGGATCTGCGCGTCCAGCGCGGACACGTGCGCCGCCGCCACCTCCGCGACCGTCCGCTCCCCCGCCAGTACCCGGCGCACATCGGCCAGGCCGAGGCCCAGCTCGCGCAGCGTGCGGATCAGTTCCAGGCGGGCGGCGGACTCGGCGTCGTAGAGCCGGTAGCCGCCCGTGGAGCGGGTCACGGGGGTCAGGACGCCCTCGTCGGACCAGTAGCGGATGGTGCGCACGGTCAGCCCGGTGGCGCGGGCCAGCTCACCGATGGTGAAAAGTCCGGTGCCGTCGTCGATCATGGTGGTGAGTCTGGGCCTTCCAGTGGGTGGAGACTCAAGAAGCGCGAAGGGGGCGGGTGGCCGTGGAGACACTGCGGGACATTCTCGATGCGGCGGCGCGGGGTGTCTTCCCGCCGCCGGACGGCGGGACGACCGTCGTGCCGCAGCACGCGCACCGCGACGCGGGAGTCCTGTCCTTCACCGCGCACTCCGTCGTCTTCACGGACGAGGATCCCGCGTGGGTGTACGAAACTCTGCACCGCATGGACTGCGATCCCCTGTCCGCCTCGATGAACCCGCGGTTCCTGTCGGCCCTCATGGAGCGCACGGGACGTACGGCCGAGACGATCGACGCGATGCTGGTGGGCTCCCCGCTGCCGGGCGAGCCGCCGGTGCCCCTGACGGAGATCGAGGACCAGGAGCATCCCCGCATCCGCTATGCCCTCCGCCGGCGCGACGACATACGCGTGTGGGCTGCGGACGGCGGGGTGCTGGTGACGGGGCGCGGGATCGCCGGCCGGCTGGAGGTCTCCGTGGAGGTGGACGAGGCGCGGCGGCGGGAGGGGCTCGGACGGCTGCTCGTGACCGCCGCCCGGCATCTGGCCGACGAGCCGGTGTGGGCCCAGGTGGCGCCGGGGAACGCCCGCAGCATGCGGGCGTTCCAGGCGGCGGGTTACGTACCCGTCGGCGCCGAGGCGCTGCTCAGTGCCACGGCACGTACCCTCAGGGCGGCCCAGCGCCCTCAGGGCGGTCGGGCCTAGCGGAAGATTCCGGTGTGGCCGAGGGAGTAGCGGCCCGGCTGCGGGTAGACGGCGAGGCCGTGCGGGCCGCTGCCGACGGGGATGCGGGCGAGCTGTTTCCCGGTGCGGGTGTCGATGGCGTACACCTCGGCGTCGTAGCGGCCGGACAGCCACAGGACCTTGCCGTCCGCCGAGACGCCGCCCATGTCGGGGCTGCCGCCGTTCGGCAGGCGCCACTTCCTGGTCACCTTGTTCTCGGCGAAGTCGAACACGGAGACGGTCCCCTCGCCCCGGTTGGAGACGTACATCTCGCGGGAGTCGCGGCTGACGTACAGCCCGTGGGTGCCCTTGCCGGTGGGCAGGAACCTCGGCTTGCCGAAGCCGGCGCCGTCGACGATCCACATGCCGTCGGCCTTCATGTCGGCGACGTAGAACCGTTTGCCGTCGGGCGAGACCTTCACGTCCTGCGGCATCGCGCCGTCGTAGGGCAGCTTCTGCTGCCCGATCACCTTCATCTTCTCGGTGTCGACCTTCAGCAACTCGCCGCTGAACTCGCAGGACACGATGAAGTACCGCCCGTCGAGGGAGAAGTCCGCGTGGTTGACGCCGTAACAGGTGACCGGTTCGGTCTTGATCCGCTTCATGGTGTGCGGGTCGCGGAAGACGAGTTCGCGGTCGAGGGAGGCCATGACGACGGCGTACTTGCCGTTGGGCGTGAAGTAGAGGTTGTACGGGTCGTGCACCTCTACGGGCTTGCCCGCCTTCCCCGTCCTCGGATCGATGGGGGTGAGGGTGTGCCCCCGGTTGTTGTTGACCCAGAGCGTCTTCAGGTCCCAGGAGGGCACGACGTGCTGCGGCTGCCGTCCGACGTGCAGGGTCTCGATCACCTCGTACGTCTTCGGGTCGATGACGGAGACGGTGTCGGACTCGGTGTTGGGGACGTAGACCCGGGACGGGAAGTCCTTGACCACCGGGGAGAGCCGGTTCGGCCGGTCGGCGGCGTAGACGTCCTTCGGGTCCAGGACGGGCGGCATGCCGGGCAGCCCGTCGACGGCAGGCTTCTTCACCGGAGCGGGGACGGCGGCCTTGGTGGTGGCCCGGCCGGAGCCGCCGTCGGCCGGGGTGCCGCAGGCGGCGAGGGCGGCGAGGGCGGCACCGGTGAGCAGGGCGCGGGTGAGGAGTGGGGGATGCATCAGCCGATCAGCTCCGTGGTGGTGACCGCGCGCAGTCCGCGGCGGGCGAGTTCGTCCAGTACGGCGGGGAGCGCGGCGAGCGTGTCCGCGTACCCGAAGTGCAGACTCACGACGGATCCGGCACGGATCGCGCGCAGGACGTTGGCCGTGACGGCGGGGCCGCCGGGCGAGGTGAAGTCGAGGGAGTCGACGTCGTAGGAGAGGACGTGGGGATAGCCGGCGGCGCGGGCCAGCCGCTCCACGAGCGGGGAGGCACGGGCGGCGCGGGAGGGCCGGAACCAGGTCCCCACCGACCCGGTGAGCCGTTTGAGCCGTACGGCGCACTCGTCGATCTCGCTCCGCGCCTCCGCCTCGGACATGGCGTTGACGGCGAGGTGGCGGTGGGTGTGGTTGCCGAGGTCGTGGCCGCCGTCGAGGATGCGGCGGGCGAGGCCGGGGTGTTCGTCGAGCCAGGTCCCGACGGCGAGGACGGTGACCCGCGCCCCGTGCCGCTCGGCCTCCCCCAGGAGGGCCTCGGCGAGGGCCGGTTCGCCCTGCCCGTGGAAGGTGAGGGCGACCCGGGGGCGGTCGCGGGGGCCGTGGGTGATCTGGACCGGCTGTCCGGGGAAGGCGCGGGGGCCGGGGGCGGTGAGGGGGTGGGCGGGATCCCGGGACTCGGGCGCGGGGCGGGTGTCCCGGGCACCGGCTCCGGAGGCGGAGCCGGACGGCGAGGATCCGGGCGGGGCGGAGCCCGGGGGCACGCCGGACACGGATCCGGCGGAGGACGAGCCGGACACGGGGCCGGCGGAGGACCCGGACGGGGAGCACCCGGCGGCGAACGCGCCCCCGGCGACCAGCCCGGCACCCATCCGCAGCGCGGCACGGCGGTCGGTCGAAGTCACCCGCACCATTTAAGGGGCAAAAAGTAAGAAACCGGGTCATTCATCCGCGTGGCGACCGGAGTCGGCGTCGGGCGACGAGCGACCCGGGTACGCCCGGACCGCACCCGCATGACACTCTGTAGCCCTTTCGCGAAGGGTGGTCCCCTTGAACTCCCAGGAGTCGTTCCGCCTGAGCATCCCGCAGCGGACGCTCCCCGTCGCCGTCGCCTTCCCGTGCGCCACGCTCCTGCTGTACGCGTGCCTCGCCTTCACCGACGACCCGATGGGAGCGGGCGAGCTGGGGCGGACGGTCGGCTGGGCCTGCTTCGGCGTCGCCGGTGTCGCGCTGCTCCGGCGCAGCCACGGCATCCTCCTCACCGAGGACGCCCTGGTCGTCGTCAACGGGTGGCGACGAACCCTCCCCTGGGCCGGCATCGACCGCCTGGAAGTCCGCCGCACCCTCGGCGTGCGCCAGGTCGTGGCCCACACCAAGGACGGCCGCCGCACGACCCTGCCCGCACCGACGTCCTTCCTCGACAAGCGGTTCGAGGACAAGGTCCGCACGCTGACGGAACGGTGGCAGGAGCGGCGGGACCCGGAGCCCCCCATGGGCTGAGCCCGGACGGGCCGGGTCAGCGGTCGGCCACCCGCATCTCGAACCAGGTCGTCTTTCCGCGGGGCAGCAGGTCCACGCCCCAGCGGTCGGAGAGCTTGTCGACGAGGAAGAGGCCGCGGCCGCTGATGTCCAGTTCCTGGACCGGCATCAGACAGGGCAGGCCGCGGGAGGGGTCGCGGACCTCGACCCGGATCCAGCCGCGGCGGCGGCGCAGGCGGAGGCCGAAGACCCGGGCGCCGGTGTGGCGTACGGCGTTGCCGACGAGCTCGGAGACGAGGAGGACGGCGTCCTCGGTCATCTTGGGGGTCAGGCCCCACTGGCGCAGGACGACGACCTGGGTGAGCCTGCGGGCCGTGGCGGCCGACTCGGGGCGGGAGGGCAGCGGAACCTCGCCCTCCGTGGGGTTGCCGAACAACTCCAGCGCCTTGAGCGCCCGTTCGTCCTCGACCGCAGGCGACCAGCGTGCCGCGGCCACACGCCCGTGCCCCCGCGGCTGTTCGAAACCCTCCAGCCCCGCCATGCCCCCATCATGGCGGCCAGGAGCGCCCTCCGGGGCCGTTCCGGCGGAATACGCCCCCCGCACGACCCCGTTCCGCAGGATTCGTCCGGCATATGCCAGGGGCAGTTCGGAGCGCGTTGAAGCCCTGCTGACCTGCGGTGACGGCTCCTCTGGAGGCAAGCCCCAGACCCCCTCGACAAGGCAGGCTTAAGGTCGCCTTAAGGTTCCCATAAACCGCCCCATCGAGGGACCCGGATGAGACACCCCGTCAATTGCAAGTGGTTACGGGCATGTTCAGAGTGATGTGCCTCACGCCACCAAGGGGGTGTTTCTCACAGGAACTTGGCCTTGCCGGGCCCGTCCTCGACGAAGCTCCGCATGCCGATCTCGCGGTCGGCGGTGGCGAACAGACCCGCGAACCAGTTGCGTTCGACCGCGAGACCGGTGTCGATGTCCGTCTCCAGACCGGTGTCGATCGACTCCTTCGCGGCCCGCAGCGCGATCGCCGGGCCCTGCGCCAGCTTCGCGGCCCAGGCGTGCGCCTCCGTGTACACCTCGGCCGCCGGGACCACCCGGTCCACCAGGCCCAGGGTCAGCGCCTCGTCCGCCTTGACCATCCGGCCGGTGAAGATGAGGTCCTTCGCCTTGGAGGGGCCGACCAGCCGGGACAGCCGCTGGGTGCCGCCCGCGCCGGGGATCAGCCCGAGCAGGATCTCCGGCTGGCCCAGCTTGGCGTTGTCGGCCGCGATCCGGAAGTCCGCGCACAGCGCGAGCTCGCAGCCCCCGCCCAGCGCGTACCCCGTCACGGCCGCCACGACCGGCTTGGGGATACGGGCCACCGCCGTGAAGGAGTCCTGCAGGGCGCGGGCGCGCAGGACCATCGCGGTGTGGTCCATGTCCTGCATCTCCTTGATGTCCGCGCCCGCCGCGAACACCTTCTCCCCGCCGTACACGACGACGGCGCGGACGTCGTCCCGGCGGGTCGCCTCCTCGGCCAGCTCCTTGAGCCGGTCCTGCGTGGCGACGTCCAGGGCGTTCATGGGCGGGCGGTCGAGGCGGATCGTGCCGACGCCTTCGGCGACTTCGAGATGTACGGTCATGGCAGCAGGTTAACCAGCATTAACGACGACGAACCCGGTGCCGTTGGTCACAGCACCGGGTTCGTCGCGAAGCAGCGCGGACGGCCTACTTCTTCCAGTCCGCCCAGGAGATGTTCCAGCCGTTGAGGCCGTTGGCCGGGTCGACCGTCGGGTCGGTGGAGTTCTTCACGGTCACCACGTCACCGATCATCGAGTGGTTGAAGAACCACGCGGCGGGCACGGAGCTGTCGTACCCGCCGCGCACGTCGCGCAGGCCTATGCAGCCGTGGCTGGCGTTGTAGTTGCCGAAGGCGCCGCCGCCCCAGTAGTTGCCGTGGACGAAGGTGCCGGAGTTGGTCAGCCGCATGGCGTGCGGGACGTCCTTGATGTCGTACTCGCCGTCGTAGCCGACCGTGTCGCCGTTCATGCGGGTCACCGTGAACTTCTCACTGATGACCATCTGGCCGTTCCAGGTGGCGTAGCCGGGCTTGCCCGTGGTCACCGGGATGGTCTTGACGACCTTGCCCTCCTGCATGACCTTCATCGTGTGCTTCTTGGCGTCCACGATGGACACCTGGTTGCGCCCGATGGTGAAGGAGACCGTCTTGGACTGCTCGCCGTAGACGCCCTTGCGGCCCTCGACGCCGTCGAGGTTCAGCTTCACGGTGACCTTGGTGCCGGCCTTCCAGTACTCCTCGGGCCGGAAGTCCAGGCGGTCGTTGCCGAACCAGTGGCCCTCGACGTCCACGGCCGGCACGGTCGTGATCTTGATGGCCTTCTCGACGTCGTCCGGCTTGGTGATGCCCCGGGTGAAGCGGATCGAGAACGGCATGCCGACGCCGACCTCGGAGCCGTCCTCGGGCGTGAAGTTGCCGATGAAGGTGTTCTGCGGGCTCAGCGTGGTGAACGAGGAGTCCTCGGCCGCCGTACGGCCCGCGGAGTCCTTGGCGACCGCGTGCACCTGGTACTTGGTCGACGCCGCGAGATGCGTCGCGGGCGTCCAGCCGCTGCCGTCGGCCGAGATCGTGCCCGAGATCTTCGTGCCCTCGTCGTCCTTGACGGTGACCTCGGTCAGCTTGCCCTTGCTGGCCGTGACCTTGAGGGTGCCGCTGGTGTCGACGTCCTTGGCACCGGTCTTCGGGGCGATCGTGACGACCGCCTCCGACTGCTTGCTCTCGGCAGCGGCGGTGCTGCCCTTGTCGTTCTTGTCCTTCGCGTCGGACCCGGAGTCCGAACCGCCGCCCCCGCCGCACGCCGTGACGGCGAGCAGCATCCCGCCGACGATCAGCGCCAACCGCCTGTTGCGGCCGCGCGAGCGCCCGCCAACCGACGCCCCCGATATCGGTCGCACGTTCAAGTCGTTCTCCCCTCCCGGGCCTGGTCAGGCCCCCACCCCCGCGCACCCCGCGCGATCATTTGCGCATATTAACCGCACGGTTTTGAGCTTCGTGTCAGGTGAATGTCACCGTTCTGTCGCAACTAGGACCATGGTCGCGCGGGGATGGTTGCACGGGCGGGGAGAGGTCATTCATCAGCGCTTTCGGCGGTCCACTCCTCCCAGCTCATGTTCCAGCCGCCGAGCCCGTTGTCGGGGGCGACCTCCTTGTCCTTGCTGTGGACGACCTCGACGACGTCCCCGATGAGCGAGCGGTCGAAGAACCAGCCCGCGGGCGTGTCCGAGCTGCCGCCCCTGGTGTCCATCAGCCCCACGCAGCCGTGACTGATGTTGGCGTGCCCGAACACCTCCGGCCTCGCCCAGTAGTTGCCGTGCAGGAAGGTGCCGGAGTCGGTCAGCCGCATGGCGTGCGGCACGTCCGGGACGTCGTACTCGGCCTTGCCGTTCTTCTTCGTGAAACCGACCGTGGCCCCGTTCATCCGGGTCAGCTCCAGCATCTCGGAGACGACCATCTTCCCGTTGTACGTCGTCGTCTTGGGCGCCCCGGCCGTGATGGGCACGGTGGCGATCAGCTCGTCCTCGCGCCACACCTTCATGGTGTGCCGCGCCGCGTCGACCAGGGAGACCTGGCTGCGGCCGACGGTGAAGGAGAACGTCTTGTACTGCAGCCCGTAGACGCCCGGCGCCCCCTCCACGTCCCGCAGCCGCAGCGCGACCGTGACCTTGGTGCCGGGCTTCCAGTACTCCTCGGGCCGGAAGTCCAGGCGGTCGCCGCCGAACCAGTGCGGTCGGATCTCGACGGCCGGCTCGGCGGTGACCCGTACGGCGCGCTCGACGGCGGCCCGGTTCTCGATCTCCCGGTTGAAGCCCAGGGAGACGATCATCCCGGTGCCGACGGTGGAACGGTTCTCGGGGGTGACGTAGCTGACGAAGCGCTCCTTGGGGACGTACGTCGTGAAGGTGGCATGGCGGGCCGAGCGGTTGCCGTGGCCGTCCCGGGCCACGACGTCGACCGTGTAGCGGGCGGCGAGCGCCAGCCGGTCGTCGTCCGGTCGCCAGCTCCGCCCGTCGGCGGAGATCCGGCCGGGCACCTTCGACTCCTCGGCGTCCTGCGACTTCACCACCTTCACCGACTCCAGCCGTCCGGCCGGCACCCGCACCCGCAGACCGCCCTCGGGGCGCACGCCCTTCCTGCCGTCCTCGGGAGTGACGCGGATGACGTCCTCGGGAGCCGGGGGTTTGCCCATCGTCCGGTCCGTTCCGCCCCTGCCGTCGCCCGTGCAGCCTGCGGCCCCGGCCAGGAGTCCTGCCCATGTCACTACGGCGGCCACTGCGACGCCCGCGCGCCGTGCGCGCCCATGTACGTGCCTCACGTCGTATCCAACGACCGGGTGCGCTCCGGGGAAACGTGAGTGCGAGGCGCGCTCTGGGCAGAACAGGGGGAGGACGACAGCGCGGGACAGCGGCGGCCGGGACGCCGTACGCCCGTCCCGCACGTCGTACCCACGAGCCGCGGGAGGCTGAACGGTGTCCAGCGCAGCCGAGCAGAAGGCGGTGGCGGAGGAACGCGCCACGCCGGGCACCCGCCTGAACGGGGTGTCCCAGAAGGTGCCCGGCGTGCCCGTGCGCCCGGGCGCGCCCACCCCGCTCGGCGCCCGCTTCCGGGTCGGCCCGGACGGGGTCGCGGGCACCAACTTCGCGCTGTGGGCGGGCGGGGCGGAGGCGGTCGAGCTGTGTCTGTTCGACGAGGCCGGCCGGGAGACCCGCGCCGCGCTGACCGAGCTGACCCACGAGATCTGGCACGGCTTCGTCCCGGGGGTGATGCCGGGGCAGCGCTACGGCTTCCGGGTGCACGGCCGCTGGGACCCGTGGACCGGCGGTCGCTGGAACCCGGCGAAGCTGCTCCTCGACCCGTACGCCCGCGCGGTCGACGGCGAGTTCAGCCTGCCGCCGGAGGTGTACGGGCACGTCCGGGACTGGCCCCAGCAGCAGGTCGCGGACACCGTGCGCGACGAACGGGACTCGGCGCCGTACGTCCCGAAGGGCGTCGTCGTCCACGATGACGCACCCGACGACGAGTGGGTGGACGACCGCCGTCCGAAGACGCCCTGGGCGGACTCGGTCATCTACGAGCTGCACGTCAAGGGCTTCACGCGCCTCCACCCCGGTATCCCCGAGGAGTTGCGCGGCACCTACGCCGGTCTCGCGCACCCCGCGGCGATCGAGCACCTGGTGAAACTGGGCGTGACGGCGGTGGAGCTGCTCCCGGTCCACCAGTTCGCGCACGAGGACCATCTGCTGCGCCGCGGCCTCAGGAACTACTGGGGCTACAACTCCATCGGCTACTTCGCCCCGCACGCCGGGTACGCGTCCTCCGGTACGACGGGGCAGCAGGTCGGCGAGTTCAGGCGGATGGTGCGCGCGCTGCACGCGGCCGGCATCGAGGTCGTGCTCGACGTGGTCTACAACCACACGGCGGAGGCGGGCGAACTGGGCCCCACGCTGTCGCTGAAGGGCATCGACAACCGCGGCTACTACCGCCTCCAGTCCGACGCCCGCCGGTACGCGGACTACACGGGCTGCGGGAACACCCTGCACGTGGTGCAGCCGCACGTGCTGAGGCTGATCACGGACTCGCTGCGCTACTGGGTCACGGAGATGGGCGTGGACGGCTTCCGCTTCGACCTGGCGGCCGCGCTGGCCCGCTCGATGCACGACGTCGACATGCTCTCGCCCTTCCTCGCGGTGATCGCGCAGGACCCGGTACTGCGGCGGGTGAAGCTGATCGCCGAGCCGTGGGACGTGGGGTCGGGGGGCTACCAGGTGGGGGCCTTCCCGCCCCTGTGGACCGAGTGGAACGACCGCTACCGCAACGCCGTGCGGGACTTCTGGCGGCACGCGCTGCCGGACGTGCGGGAGATGGGCTACCGCCTGTCGGGCTCCAGCGACCTGTACGCCTGGGGCGGCCGCCGGCCGTACGCCTCCGTCAACTTCGTGACCGCGCACGACGGCTTCACGCTGCGCGACCTGGTGTCGTACGAACGCAAGCACAACGAGGCCAACGGCGAGGGCAACCGGGACGGCACGGACGACAACCGCGCCTGGAACTGCGGTGCGGAGGGGGAGACGGACGACGAGCGCGTACGGGCGCTGCGGCGCCGCCAGTTGCGCAACCTGCTCACGACGCTGCTGCTGTCGACGGGCGTGCCGATGCTGGTCGCGGGCGACGAGCTGGGGCGCACCCAGGGCGGCAACAACAACGCGTACTGCCAGGACAACGAGATCGGCTGGGTGGACTGGAGCCTGCTGGCGGAGCCGGGCTGGAAGGCCCTGTTCGACCTGACCTCCCGGCTGATCGCCCTGCGCCACCGCCACCCGGTGCTGCGGCGGCGGGCGTTCTTCTCCGGCCGGGCCCACTCGGCGGACGGGTTGCGGGACCTGGCCTGGTTCACGGCGCGGGGCACGGAGATGACGGAGGGCGACTGGTACGCCCCCGCCGCGACCCTCGGCATGTACCTCTCCGGCCGGGACATCCCCGGCCGCGACGAACGGGGCGCCCCGATCACCGACGACAGCTTTCTCGCCGTCCTGCACGCGGGCGACCGCCCCGTGAGCTTCGTCCTGCCGGGACCGCCGTGGGCGGAGCACTACGAGGTGGTCGTCGACACGTCGAGGGAGGAACAGCGGGACGCCCCGGGAGTCACCCACCGCGCGGGCACGGCGCTCACGGTGCCGGCCCGGGCGGTGGTGCTGCTGCGGGTGGTGGGGTGAGCCCGGGGCGCACGCCTCAGCGCGTCTCAGCGCGCCTCGGCGGCGGGCCAGGCTTGCGGGCTGCGGTGGTGGTTCGTATGGCCCTCGGCGAGGACGGTGCGCAGCGCCGTGAGGTGGGGGGTGTCCGGGGGGAGGTCCAGTGAGGTGAGGAGGGTGAGGGCGGCGGAGGGGTCCAGGTCGCCGTAGACGTCGTGGTAGCAGGCCAGCAGGGCCTGGAAGAGGGGGAGGTGGAGGGCGGGGACACGGGACGCCGTGGTGTACGCGGCCCGCTTCGACGCCCAGGGGACCGGGCCCGAGGAGGGCAGGACGCGGCGGGCCCGGCGCAGCAGGCGCCCGTCGTCCTCCCGCGTCAGGCGGTCGATGTCGTGGCCGAGCACCTCGGCGAACGCCGTCGCGGAGGTGGCGCGGTCCTCGAACCAGTCCGTCCACAGGGAGTGGGTGACGTGCTCGGCGTCCCGTTCCTCCTCCAGGCGCCGGCGGACGGCGGCCCAGAGGAGACCGGGCGGCAGGGGGCCGTCGGGTCCGCGGTCGGCCATGCGGATCTCGGACATCACCCAGCCGTCGTCCAGCAGGTCCAGCAACTCGAAGGCGAGGCGGATCCGGTCGGCCGCGGTCAGGTCGTCGTCCGTGAACACCTCGCCCGCCCACGCGTGCGCGACCTCGTTGCCCGTCAGCGGACGGTCCGGCGCCTCGGCGTCGGCCCAGCCGTCACCGGCGCGTACGACACCGCGCTCGGCCAGCCAGCGCTCCGCGTGCGTCATCCGTGCGCTCCTTCCCCGGTCCTCCGAAGATTCACTCGGAAGAGGGTACGGCCCCTCGAACGCGCAGGTCGTAGGACCGACGGCCGACCGAAGTCCGGCCAAAACCCGTTGGGCGATGTCAGTGGCGATCCGTAGGCTCGCCCCTGATGTCGACGACACGTGCAACCGCCAAGGACCGGTCCGCGGTGCGGACGTTGCTGCGACTGTGGCCGTATGTGCGGCCGGTGCGGACGCGGCTGTTCGCCGCCGCGTCCGTGGCCGTCGTCGCCTCCTGTGTGGGCCTGGTGATCCCGCTCGTCCTGAAGTGGATGGTGGACGGGCCGGTCGCCGAGCGGGACCCGGCCGGGGTGTGGCTGGGCGCGCTGTACCTGCTGCTGCTCGGCTTCACGGAGGCCGGTCTGTTCGGGATGCGGCGCTGGCTGGTGGCGCGCCCGCTGTCGCACGTCGAGGCGGAGATGCGGGCCGCCCTGTACCGGCGGCTCCAGCGGCTGCCGGTGGCGTTCCACGACCGGTGGCCCTCGGGTCAGCTGCTGTCCCGGGCGACCGCCGATCTGGGCCTGGTCCGGATGTTCCTGGCCTTCCCGTTGACGTTCCTGCTGGTCAACAGCGTGACCATCGTGGCCGGCGTGATCATCATGCTGATCCAGGACTGGACCCTGGGCCTGGTGATCCTGGGGCCCGCGATCCCGGTCATGGTGATGTGCGTGATCTTCGAGCACCGGTACGCGGTCGTGGCCCGGCGCGCCCAGGACCAGGTCGGGGACCTGACGACGGTGGTCGAGGAGAGCGTCCTCGGGATCCGCATCATCAAGGGCTTCGGGCGCCACCGCAGCCAGGCGCTCGCCTTCCGTGAGCTGACGACGACCCTGCGGGGCACGGAACTGCGCAAGGCGCGGCTGCTGGCGACGATCTGGGCGGTGATCGTGACCCTGCCGGAGATCGCGATCGGGGCGGCGCTGGTGCTGGGCTCGGTGCAGGTCGCGGACGGGGAGCTGTCCGCGGGCACCCTGGTCGCGTTCCTGTCGACGGCGCTCGCGCTGCGCTGGCCGGTGGACTCGATCGGCTTCCTGCTCGCGATGAGCCAGGAGGCGGCGACGGCGACCGAGCGGTACTTCGAGGTGATGGACGAGGAGCCGGAGTCGCGGGACGCTCTCACGCCGTCCCGTACGGCGCCATCGGGCCACGACGGCGGCCTGCGGTTCGACGGGGTCGTCTTCCGCTACCCCGACGCCGACCCCGAGGCGCCCCCGACCCTCGAACACGTCGACCTGCACATCCGGCCCGGGGAGTCCATGGCCCTCGTCGGGGCCACCGGCAGCGGCAAGACCACGCTCACCGCGCTCGTCCCCCGGCTGCACGAGGTGACCGCCGGGCGGATCACCCTGGACGGCGAGGACGTCACCGCGATGTCCCGCGAGGAACTGCGCTCCAAGGTCGCCGTCGCCTTCGAGGAGCCCACCCTGTTCTCGGCGAGCGTCGGGGAGAACGTGCTCATGGGCGCGGACGACGAGGCCGGGGCCGCCGAACTGGAGCGGGCCCTCGCCGTCGCCCAGGCCGAGTTCGTGCACGCGCTGCCGCAGGGCGCCGAGACCCAGGTCGGCGAGCAGGGGCTGAGCCTCTCCGGCGGCCAGCGGCAGCGGCTCGCGCTCGCCCGCGCGGTCGTCGGCCGGCCCCGCTTCCTCGTCCTGGACGACCCGCTGTCCGCACTGGACGTGCACACCGAGGCGGCCGTGGAGGCCGCGCTGCGCCGGGTCCTCGCCGACACCACCGCGCTGATCGTCGCCCACCGCCCCTCCACCGTGCTGCTCGCCGACCGGGTGGCCCTGCTGTCCGGCGGCCGGATCACCGCCGTCGGCACCCATCAGGAACTGCTGCGCGGCAACGCCGAGTACGCCCACCTCATGTCAGGAAACGGCCGCCAGGAGGACGACCGATGACCGCCCCCACCACCTCCTCCCCCACCACCGAGGACCCCCCGGAGGACCTGCCCGCAAGGCCTGCCGACGACCCCTTCGACAAGGACGTCCTGCCCACCCCGCCCGGCGCCACGGGCGCGCTGCTGCGCTCCCTGCTCGCCCCCATGAAGGCGCGCGTCGCCCTCACCACCGTCCTGCTGCTGCTCCAGCAGGCGGCGGTGCAGGCGGGCCCGCTGCTGGTGGCGTACGCCATCGACCGCGCCGTACCGGCCTTCCGGGACGACGACCGCGGGCCGCTGGTCGCGGTGGGCGCCGGCTATCTGCTGTGCGCGCTGCTCTCCGGCGTGCTGCAGTACGCGTTCCTGCTCGCCGCCGCCCGCGTCAACCAGGACGTGCTGCTCGATCTGCGCGGCCGTATCTTCCGGCACGCGCAGGCGCTCAGCGTCGACTTCCACGAGCGCTACACCTCGGGCCGGCTCATCTCCCGCTCCACCAACGACGTGGAGGCGCTGCGCGAGCTCCTCAACGAGGGCCTGCAGGAGCTGGTGACGGTCGTGCTGTCCTTCGGCTTCATCTCCGCGATGCTGCTCTGGCTGGACCTCGGGCTGGGCGCGGTCGCGGTGGTCTCCTTCGTGCCGCTGTACCTGCTGGTGCGGCTCTACCAGCGGCGGGCGGGACGGGTGTTCACGGCGCGGTCCACCGCCATCGCGGCCGTGATCGTGAAGTTCGTGGAGACGATGAACGGCATCCGCCCGGTGCGCGCGTTCCGCCGCGAGGCCGTCAACGACGCCGACTTCCAGGTCCTCAACCGGCGGCACGAGCGCACCAACGGCGACGCGCTGCTCGAGATGGCCCGCTATGTCGTCGGCTCCCGCCTGGTCGCCAACACGGCCGTCGCCCTGATCGTGCTGTGGGGCGCCTACCGGGTGGCGGGCGGCACGCTGGCGCTGGGTGTGCTGGCGGCGGCGGTGCTGTACCTGCGGCGGCTGTACGACCCGATCGACCGGCTCGGCATGTTCCTGAACTCGTACCAGTCGGCGGCGGCCTCGCTGGAGAAGATCGCGGGGCTGCTCGCGCAGACGCCGTCCGTGCCGGAGCCGTCCTCGCCGAAGGAGCTTCCCGCGCTCCGGGGCGGACTGCCCGGCCGGGAGGTCGTGTTCGACGGCGTCTCCTTCGGCTACCGCACCGGCGGCGAGGTCCTGCCCCTCTTCGACCTGACGCTGCCGGCCGGGCAGACGGTCGCGGTCGTCGGCTCGACCGGCGCGGGCAAGTCCACGCTGGCCAAGCTGCTCGCCCGCTTCTACGACCCGTCCCGGGGCCGGGTGCTGCTCGACGGCGTCGACCTGCGCGACCTTCCCGTGCCCGAGCTGCGGCGCGGGGTGGTCATGGTGACGCAGGAGGCGTTCCTGTTCTCCGGCACGGTCGCCGAGAACATCGCCATCGGGCGGCCGGACGCGACCCGGGAGGAGATCGAGCGAGCGGCGAAGGCGATCGGCGCGCACGAGTTCATCAGCGCCCTGCCCGACGGCTACGACACGGACGTCCGTAAGCGCGGCGGCCGTATCTCCGCCGGTCAGCGGCAACTCGTGGCGTTCGCCCGGGCGTTGCTCGCGGATCCGGCGGTGCTGATCCTGGACGAGGCGACCAGCTCGCTGGACATCCCCGGGGAGCGGGCCGTGCAGGCGGCGATGGCGACGGTGCTGAAGGGCCGTACGGCGGTGGTGATCGCGCACCGGCTGTCGACCGTGGAGATCGCCGACCGGGTACTGGTGATGGAGCACGGACGGATCGTCGAGGACGGCTCACCGGCCGATCTCGTCGCGGGCACGGGCCGGTTCGCGGACCTGCACCGGGCCTGGCGGGACAGTCTGGTCTGACGGCGGATCGGGGGCACTGGTGGTCGACGCGTACGAGGATCCCGGCACGCCGGACCGCCGTGGCGGCTGGGCGTATCTGGCGTGGCTGGTACGCCGCCAGCCACGGCGGGCGGTGGCCGGGGCGGTGCTGGCCAGTACCTGGATGGTGCTGATGGCGGTGTCGCCGTATCTGCTGTCGAAGGCGGTGGACGAGGGGCTGGAGCCGGGTGACACGACCGCGCTCGCCGGCTGGACGACCGTCCTCTTCGTCGTCGGGTCGGCCAACGCCTGGGTGAGCATCATGCGGCACCGCACGATGACGCGGCTCAGGATGGACGCCTACTTCCGCACGATCAAGGTCGTGATGGGACACGCGGTGCGGCTAGGGGACGCGCTGCCGCGCCGGGTGGGGGCCGGGGAGGTCGTCACGATCGGGGTGGGCGACGTGCAGACCATCGCCAACGCGCTGACCGTGATCGGGCCGGGCGTCGGCTCGCTCGTCGTGTACGTCGTCGTCGCCGGGCTGCTGCTGTCCGTCTCGCCGCTGCTGACGGTGGTCGTGCTGCTGGGGATGCCGGTGGTCGCCGTACTCGTCGGGCCGCTGATGGCGCGGCTGCGGGGCGCGGAGGGCGAGTACCGGGAGCGGCAGGGCGTGCTCACCTCACGGATCGGCGATCTGGCGGGCGGGCTGCGGGTGCTCAACGGACTCGGCGGGAAGGGCCTGTTCGCGGACGCCTTCGGGCGGGACTCGCAGCGGCTGCGGGAGCAGGGGTACCGGGTGGGCGCGGTGACCAGCTGGATGCAGGCGCTCGGCGTGGGGCTGCCGACGCTGTTCCTCGCCGTGGTGACCTGGCTGGCGGCCCGGCTCGCCGCCCAGGGGGAGATGACGGTGGGCCAGTTGGTGTCGGTGTACGGCTATGTCGCCGTGCTGGTCGGCCCGGTGGCGTTCCTCGTCGACATGGGCTACCAGCTCAGCCGGGGGGTCGTCGCCGCCGACCGGGTCGTACGGCTGCTGCGGGTGGAGCCCGACCCGGACACCGGTACCGCCGAGGCGCCCGCCGAGCCGTCGGTGCTGCACGACCCCGCGTCGGGTGTGCGGGTGACGCCGGGCCGGCTGACCGCGCTGGTGGGGGCGCGCCCCGCCGAGGTGACGGCCGTGGTCGACCGGCTGGGCCGGTACGGCCCCACGGACGCCACCTGGGGTGGGGTCCGGCTGGACGCGGTCCCGCTCTCCCAGGTCAGGGCCAGGATCCTGGTCGCCGACAACGAGGCCGATCTGTTCGCGGGCAGCCTGCGCGAGGTGGTGGGCGGGCGGCGGGAGCAGCCGTCGGCCGAGGTGCGGCGGGCGGTGCGGGCGGCCGCCGCCGACGACATCGTGCAGGGGCTGGCGGAGGGCCTCGACGCACCGGTGAGCGCACAGGGCCGCAGCCTGTCCGGGGGGCAGCGGCAGCGGGTGCGGCTGGTGCGGGCCCTGCTCGCCGACCCCGAGGTGCTGCTGGCCGTCGAACCGACGTCGGCCCTCGACGCCCACACGGAGGCGGCGGTGGCGGAGCGGCTGCGGGCGGCACGGGCGGGCCGGACGACGGTCGTGACCACGGCCTCCCCGCTGGTCCTCGACCACGCGGACACCGTGCTGTATCTGCTCGACGGGAAGGTCACGGCGAGCGGCCGTCATCGCGAGCTGTTGGAACGCGAACCGGGATATCGCGCGCTGGTGGCGCGGGACGCCGAGGAGGTCGTCGGGTGACGTCGGAGCGAGCCGTGCCGGGGCGGCTGCCCGTCGCCGGACCCGCCGAGGTCCGCCGTGCCGCCGTCCGGCTGGTGCGGGCGGACCGGCGGGCCTTCGCCGGGGTGCTGCTGCTCAATGTGCTGGCCGCGGGGGCGAGTCTCGCCGGGCCCTGGCTGCTGGGGCGGATCGTGGACGAGGTGCGGGCCGGGCGCGGAGTCGGGGCCGTGGACCGGCTGGCGCTCGGGATCCTGGCGGCCGCGCTCGCCCAGTTGCTCCTCGCGCGGTGGGCGCGGTACGCGGGGCACCGCTTCGGTGAGCGGACGCTCGCGCGGGTGCGGGAGGAGTTCGTCGGGCGGACGCTGGCGCTGCCCGCGTCGGTCGTGGAGCGGGCCGGCACCGGTGACCTGACCACACGCGGCACCGCGGACGTGGCCGCCGTGGGCACCACCCTGCGGGACGCGGGACCCGAGTTGCTGGTGTGCGGGGTGCAGGCACTGATCACGCTCGCCGCGGTGTTCGTGCTCGATCCGCTGCTCGGGGTGGTCGGGGTGCTCGGGCTGACCCCGATCGGGTTCGCGCTGCGCTGGTACCTGCGCCGGGCCCGCTCCGGCTATCTCGCCCAGGGCGCGGCGGACTCGGAGGTCGCCGAGATCGTGGCCTCGACCGCCGCCGGGGCCCGTACGGTCGAGGCGTTCCGGCTCCAGGAGCGGCGGACGGCGGCGAGCCGGGACGCGCTGGAGAGCGCGCGGCGCTCCCGCTTCCACACCCTGTACCTGCGGACGGTGTTCTTCCCGGTGGTGGAGGTGTCGTACTCCCTGCCGGTGGCGGGTGTGCTGCTGCTCGGCGGCTGGCTGCACGGGCGGGGCGCGATGAGCCTGGGCGCGGTGGTGGCGGCGGCGCTGTACCTGCGGCAGTTGATCGGGCCGCTCGACCAGATCCTGGTGCGGGTGGAGCAACTGCAGTCCAGCGGTGCCTCGTTCGCCCGGGTGGAGGGGCTGGCCCGGGCGCCGCGCGCCGACGCGGAGGGCCGTGCCGCGGCGCCGGCTCCGGCGGACGACCGGATCGACGTGACCGGTGTGCGCTACGCCTACGAGCGCGGTGGCGAGGTGCTGCGCGGGGTCGATCTGACCGTACGGCCCGGGGAGCGGCTCGCGGTGGTCGGCCCGTCCGGCGCGGGCAAGACCACGCTGAGCCGGCTGCTCGCGGGGGTGGACGCGCCGAGCGCGGGCCGGGTGACGGTGGGCGGGGTACCGGTCGCGGACCTGGCGCCCGAGACGCTGCGGCGGCAGGTCGTCCTGGTCACCCAGGAGCACCATGTGTTCCTCGGCACGGTCCGCGAGAACCTGCTGATCGCCGAACCGGCCGCGGCGGACGAGGAGTTGTGGGCGGCGCTGGCCGCGGTCGGCGCCGCCGGCTGGGTGCGGGAGCTGCCGGACGGCCTCGACACCGAGCTGGGTGCCTCCGGTCGCCGTACGGACGGCTCGCAGGCACAGCAACTCGCGCTCGCCCGGGTCGTGCTGGCCGACCCGCACACGCTGATCCTGGACGAGGCGACGGCTCTGCTGGACCCGACGACCGCCCGGCACACGGAGCGCGCGCTGGCCGCCGTGCTGCGGGGCCGTACGGTCATCGCGATCGCGCACCGGCTGCACACGGCGCACGACGCGGACCGGGTGGCGGTGATGGAGGACGGCCGGCTCACCGAACTCGGCGCGCACGAGGAGCTGGTGGCGGCGGACGGGGCGTACGCGGCGCTGTGGCGGACGTGGCACGGGGAGCCGCGGCAGGGTCGGTAAGATCCCTCTTGTCCGTATAGCGAACATGAACTCCCGGACAACGGACCATTTCCGGCCAACTTTCTGACGCGCTCCTGACAGACAGCGCAATCCACTGCCACTCTTCCCACTGCTACTTCACAGCAACCCCACAGCCACACCGTTCTGCGTACCGCCTTTGTCGTGCCCGGACGGCCCACCCGCCGGCCGGTCTCCCCAGGCCGCGTGATCCGCGGCCACGCAGAAGGAGTCAGTGTTGAGAAGCAGTTCCTCATCCAGACGCACCTCCCACACCCCGTACCGCAAGGCCGCGGCCGTCGCCCTCGTCGGCGTCTCCGCGCTCATCGCCGCCGCCGTGCAGTCCGGCGCCGCGTCCGCCGCCCCGGAGAAGGCACCGCAGGCGGCCAAGGCACGCCCGGGCGCCGAGTCGGTGCGCCTCTCCCCCGCCCAGCGCGCCGCGCTGATACGCGAGGCGGACGCCGGCAGGTCGGCGACCGCCAAGCAGCTGGGCCTGGGCGCCAAGGAGGCGCTCGTCGTCCGTGACGTGCTCAAGGACGCGGACGGCACCGTGCACACCCGCTACGAGCGCACCTACGCGGGCCTCCCCGTCCTCGGCGGCGACCTGGTCGTCGAGACCGCGAAGTCCGGTGCCACCGAGGCCGTCACCAAGGCCACCCGGGCCGCCATCAAGGTCGCCTCGCTCACGCCCACCGTCGCCGCGGCGAAGGCGGAGAAGCAGGCGCTGACCCTGGCGAAGGCCGACGGCGCCGAGAAGGCGGACACCAACCGCGCGCCGCGCAAGGTGATCTGGGCGGCGAACGGCACCCCGGTCCTGGCGTACGAGACGGTCGTCGGCGGCCTCCAGGAGGACGGCACCCCGAACGAGCTGCACGTCGTCACCGACGCCACCACCGGCAAGAAGCTCTACGAGTACCAGGGCATCGAGACCGGCACCGGCAACACCATGTACAGCGGCACGGTGACGCTGGGCACCACGCAGTCCGGGTCGACGTACAACCTGACCGACGGGGCGCGCGGCAACCACAAGACGTACAACCTCAACCGGGGCACCTCCGGCACCGGCACGCTGTTCTCCGGCTCCGACGACGTCTGGGGCAACGGCGCCGCGTCCAACACGGAGACCGCGGGCGCCGACGCGCACTACGGCGCCGCGCTCACCTGGGACTACTACAAGAACGTCCAGGGCCGCAGCGGCATCCGCGGTGACGGCGTCGGGGCGTACTCCCGCGTCCACTACGGCAACGCGTACGTCAACGCGTTCTGGTCCGACAGCTGCTTCTGCATGACGTACGGCGACGGGTCGGGCAACACCCACCCGCTGACGTCCATCGACGTGGCCGGGCACGAGATGACGCACGGCGTCACGTCGAACACGGCCGGCCTCAACTACAGCGGTGAGTCCGGCGGTCTGAACGAGGCCACGTCCGACATCTTCGGCACGGCGGTCGAGTTCTACGCCAACAACTCCTCCGACGTCGGTGACTACCTCATCGGCGAGGAGATCGACATCAACGGCGACGGCACGCCACTGCGGTACATGGACCAGCCGAGCAAGGACGGCTCGTCGTACAACAACTGGACCTCCAGCATCGGCAACGCCGACGTGCACTACTCGTCCGGCCCGGCGAACCACTTCTTCTACCTCCTGTCCGAGGGCAGCGGCGCCAAGACCATCAACGGCGTCAGCTACAACTCGCCCACCGCGGACGGCCTTCCGGTCACGGGCATCGGCCGGGACAAGGCGGAGAAGATCTGGTTCCGCGCGCTGACCACCAAGTTCACGACCACCACCAACTACGCGGCGGCCCGCACCGGCACCCTCGCGGCGGCCGGTGAGCTGTACGGCACCACCAGCGCCGAGTACACGGCGGTCGCCAACGCCTGGGCGGGCGTGGCGGTCGGCTCGCGTCCCGGCGGCGGTGGCGGTGGCGGCACCTCCTTCGAGAACACCGCCGACGTATCGATTCCGGACAACGGCGCGGCGGTCACCTCGCCGATCACCGTCTCCGGCCGCACGGGCAACGCGCCGTCCAACCTCCAGGTGGCCGTGAACATCGTGCACACCTACATCGGTGACCTCCAGGTGCAGCTGGTCGCCCCCGACGGCACGGCGTACACGCTGAAGGCGTACGGCACCGGCGGGAGCACGGACAACATCAACACCACGTACACCGTGAACGCGTCCTCCGAGGTCGCCAACGGCGTCTGGCAGTTGAGGGTCCAGGACAACGCGGCCGTCGACACCGGTTACATCAACAGCTGGAAGCTGACGTTCCCGTAGACCCGGGAACCCGCACAGCGGGCTGACAGCTGTCGAACAGCCGTCGAACAGGGCGCCGTTCCGGAGGAGCACCACCTCCGGGGCGGCGCCTCTTTTTTGCCAGCCGCTTACCTTCGACCTGTTGGCCTTTTACCCAGGTCAACTCCGTTTACATTTCGGCAATGTTCATCCGTACGTCGAATTTCAGCCAACATCACTTCGGGGTCCTGACATGTACGCGACCTTGATGCGAGGCTTCCTGCCAACCGCCGCACAACTTCACAACAGCTTCGGTCGGCATCCCCACGCCGCCCGGGCACCCCCACACCCAAGGAGCTTGTGTGACCTCCCTCTACGCGCGTCACAAGCGCACCACTCTGGCCATCGCCACCGCCGTCGCGGCCGGAGCCCTGGTCACCACCGGACTGACCTCCGGTGCCGTCGCCGCCCCGACCACCGCGGACGCCGCCGCCAAGCCCCTGGCCGTCCCGGTCGCGCTGTCCGCCTCCGCCCGCGCCTCCCTGATCCAGGACAAGCAGGCCGACGCGACCGCGACCGCGCAGGAGATAGGCCTGGGCGCCAAGGAGAAGCTGGTCGTCCGCGACGTCGTCAAGGACGCGGACGGCACGGTCCACACGCGCTACGAGCGGACCTACGCGGGCCTGCCGGTGCTCGGCGGCGACCTGGTCGTCCACGAGTCGGCGGCCGGTGCGAACAAGGGCGTCACCAAGGCGACGAAGGCCACCATCAAGGTCGCCTCGGTCAAGCCGGTCGTCACCGCCGCCAAGGCGGAGAAGCAGGCGCTGACCCTCGCCAAGGACGCCGGCTCGGCGAAGACCGAGGCCTCCGAGGCGCCCCGCAAGGTGATCTGGGCGGGCAACAGCAGCAAGCCGGTCCTCGCCTACGAGACGGTCGTCGGCGGCCTCCAGGAGGACGGCACCCCGAACGAGCTGCACGTCATCACCGACGCGGCCACCGGCAAGAAGCTCTACGAGTACCAGGGCATCGAGACCGGCACCGGCAAGAGCCTCTACTCCGGCACGGTGACGCTCGGCACCTACCTCTCGGGCTCGACGTACCAGCTGTACGACACCTCGCGCGGCGGCCACAAGACGTACAACAAGTCCCACGGCACGTCCTCCTCGGCGGGCACGCTGTTCACCGACGCCGACGACACCTGGGGCACCGGCGCGGCCTCCAGCTCGACCACCGACCAGACCGCGGCCGTCGACGCCGCCTACGGCGCCCAGACCACCTGGGACTTCTACAAGAACACCTTCGGTCGCAGCGGCATCAAGAACAACGGCGTGGCCGCGTACTCCCGCGTCCACTACGGCAACCAGTACGTCAACGCGTTCTGGGACGACAGCTGCTTCTGCATGACGTACGGCGACGGCGAGGGCAACACCAGCCCGCTCACCTCGCTGGACGTGGCCGGCCACGAGATGACCCACGGCGTCACCTCCAACACCGCGGGCCTGAACTACTCGGGCGAGTCCGGCGGTCTGAACGAGGCCACCTCCGACATCTTCGGCACGGCGGTCGAGTTCTACGCGGCGAACTCCAACGACGTCGGTGACTACCTCATCGGCGAGAAGATCGACATCAACGGCGACGGCACCCCGCTGCGCTACATGGACCAGCCGAGCAAGGACGGCGGCTCGGCCAACTACTGGTCGTCCTCGCTGAAGAACCTGGACGTGCACTACTCGTCCGGTCCCGCGAACCACTTCTTCTACCTCCTCTCCGAGGGCAGCGGCTCGAAGACGATCAACGGGGTGAGCTACAACTCCCCGACGTACAACAGCTCCACCATCACCGGCATCGGCCGCGCCAAAGCCGTCCAGATCTGGTACAAGGCGCTGACCACGTACATGACGTCGACGACCACCTACTCGGGCGCCCGCACGGCGACCCTGAGCGCGGCCTCGGCGCTGTACGGCTCCACCAGCACCGAGTACAAGACGGTGGCGGCGGCCTGGACGGCGGTCAACGTCAGCTAATCCTGTTTCAGGTGATGGGGCGGTACCCGGGACGAAGGCATCCCCGGGTACCGCCCTACCCTTGTCTCCCATGCCCCCCAAGGACTTCACGTACGACGACGTCGGCGCGACCCGTGACCGCCCCGGCTTCTGCCCGCCCGGCTTCCACCCCCTGCACGTCCGCACCCGCCTGGGTGAGGGCCACGACCTCTTCCGGCGCGCGGCGGAGGCCGTCATGACATGGGAGATGCACCGTGCGATGGGCGTCGGCGTCGACGCCTCGGCGGACCGGGCGGCCCCCGATGTGGACGTCACGATCACCCTGGCCGGCCTGATCAAGGCCCCCTGCCGGGTGATATGGACAGCGGACGAGCACCGGCGCGCCGGCTGGGCCTACGGCACCCTCTCCGGCCATCCGGAATCCGGCGAGGAGTCCTTCCTCGTCGACCGCACCGGCGACGGCACGGTCTGGCTGACGGTGTCGGCGTTCAGCCGCGCGGCGAAGTGGTACGCACGGGCGGGGGGTCCGGCGGTGCGGGGGCTGCAGAGCGCCTACGCGCGGCGGTGCGGGGTAGTGCTGCGGGGGTTGTGCGAGGAGGGACCGAAGATCTGAACCGCCCCCGGCCCACCACCAGGGCTCACACGGTCCGAAACCGTCTCCGCCGACCGCCGACCTCGAACCACAGCAGCTTCCCGCCGTTCCGCCCGAGCGGCCAACCACCCCACCAGTCGGCGTACTCCTGTACGAGGTACAGCCCGCGCCCGCCCTCACAGTCGGCCGGCGCGGGCGGCAGACGGTCTCCGGGCGGTTTGGTGAACGGCGCCGGGATGTGCGGGTCACTGTCCCAGACGCCCACCCTGAGCCGCCCGTCACCCACAGCGGTGAGCCGCAGCGAGGCCGGCCCCTCGGTGTGCAGATAAGTGTTGGCGACCAACTCCGACGTCAACAGCTCGACGGCTTCCAATACTTCCTGTCTTCCGTGCCCACCGAGCACCGCACGCACGGTCATACGTGCGACTCGTGCGGCTCTGGGGTCATGCGGCAGGCGGAGGGCGTACGACCAGGTGTCGGGCGGGGTTACGGTGACCATGGAACACCTCCGGGAGAAAAGGGACTTGGAGGACTCGTTCACGTCCGCGCCGGGTGGTGGGATTTGCCTGGGTTGGTGCGCTTCCGGCTTATGGGCGCGGGGTGTTGAGCGGGTACGTGACCACCGTAGGAGAGATGGTTAGATAGCTCTAACCAAATGAACTAGAAGACTCCAACCTTCACTCCTGCGAGGGGCTCAGAGCGCCACTTTGCGGCCAGGAAGGAACGCCGTGCCGCCCACCAACAACCCGACGCTGCGCCAGCGGAGACTCGGCGCCGAGCTGCGCAAACTCCGTGAGCGCACCGGACTCACGACGACCGGTGCGGCCCACCTTCTCGGCGTCAACCAGGCACGCATCAGCATGATCGAGACCGGCCGGACACCGGTCAGCGCCGACCGCATCCGCACGATGGGTCGCGCCTACGACTGCTCCGACGAGCAACTGGTCGACGTCCTAGCTGCGATGACGGGCCGACGTACGCGCGGCTGGTGGGAGGAGTACCGCGACCACGTACCCGTGGCGCTGGTCGATCTGGCCGAACTGGAGCACCACGCCACCGCCCTCCGCGTGGCCCTTCTCTTCCACATCCCGGCCCTGCTCCAGACCGCCGATCACGCCCGAGCCCTGCTGAAGGCGGTAGTTCCGCCCATGCGACAGTACGAGATCGAACACCGCCTGACCCACCGCATGAAGCGGCAAGGAATCCTGCACCGGGAGAACCCGCCTCCCTACACGGCAGTCATTCACGAGGCCGCCCTGCGCATGGGCTTCGGCGGCCCGGCCATCGCCCGCGCCCAACTGAAGCACCTGATCGACATGAGTGAATTGCCCCATGTCACCATCCGCGTCATCCCTTTCGGAGCGGACGACTTCCCGACCACCGGTCAGTCCTTCGACTACGTGGAAGGCGCGCTACGGCAACTCGACACGGTCCAACTGGACTCACACCACGGCGCATGTGAATTCCTCGACGCGGAAGCGCAGTTGGACAAGTACCGTGAGGTACTCGACCGCATGGAGTCCTGCTCCCTGGGCACGACCGAGTCACGCGACTTCATCCACGACCTGTAAAGGAACCCGCCGTGTCGACCCTCCACTGGCAGAAATCCTCCTACAGTGGCGACGGCTCCAACTGCCTCAACATCGCCGCCGACGCCGTCGGCACGATCCATCTACGGGAGAGCGACGAGCCGGACGCCATCCTCACCACGACCACGCCCAGCCTGCGTGCCTTGATATGCAGCCTCAAGGACACCCCGGAACAGCTCCGAACCCACGCATAACTACCGCGCCCCCGCCCGTACATCAGCCCTGACCGGCCCCCGAGCCCGGAATCGCCGTCTCGACCGGATCACCGGGCCGCCATTCCGCAGAGCTCCACTCCGGCGTAGGGGCTGGACGGTCCGGCGCGGGTGGAGGATTCGCGCCACGGTTGGGATTCTGCGGAACAGAGTCTGACCCGCCCGACCCACTATCCGTCGTACCGGAGCCGTTCGAATGGCCGGAACCACTGCCCACGTGCGCCGACGAGTCCTTCGTCACCTGCGGAGCGGAGGTCTTCGACGGTGAGGGCGTGGGCGATGCGGTCGCGGAGCGACTCGGAGCCGGGCTCGGTAGCGCAACACCGCTCGACGAACTCGCCGACGCGGACGCAGAAGTGGCAGGCGAACGCACCGCTGCTGCCGGCTCGTCAGCAGGGGCACCACCGGCAGCTGAGCATCCCACCACGCACAAACTGGCCAGTGTGACGGCAGTCCCCAGCGCCGTCGACCGTAGAAGGCGGCCTATCCCCATCTTGGGTCTCTCTTCGCTGGCTTGCTTCATTCCGCTCATTCGCTGCTCTGATTCGGTTGTCTCGAACATGGAAATCCAGCACAACTGCCGCACTCGACCTTTGAGATGATTGACGCCTTCTGCGCCCGATTTCCGCCCCTTCTTCTTCCGAGTCAGGAATCAGGTTGATAGAACGGAACATGGACCAGGTCAGCGATACCGAAATCTTCCATCGAGACGTCGACCAGAACTCGATAAACAAACTCCGACATGGGCATCTGGTAAATCTTCCACTCCCCCCCATCCTCCCGGGCCACCACAGGCCAATCATCAGGTCGACCATCTGCACTGGCGAGCCAATAATACTCTGCAGCCGTTACGGAAATCCCCCAAGGAAGCAGCCCCTGACCTCCACTTCGAAAGAGACCATAAGGCTCATAGATATGTCTAACTACAGCATGCTGTTCCGCCATGCCACCAAAACGCCTCAGTTTATCAAATGCCACCAAACTATCGCCACCAGAGGACGAATAGACTTCAAGATAACCACTGAACTGGCCCTGACCGAAACACTGACAGAACGCTTTGAAGTCCCCAGGGAGTTCGACGCCGAGGCGCTGCTCGATGTCATCCCACAAGATCTCCAGATCCTGTGACCGCCAGGAAACCGCTGCCGCGAGGCGCTCTACCCAAGCCATCATCTACTCCCTACCTATACCTTACGGCACATTATCAAGTCGCTTGCTGTCCGAGCCTCCGACTCCCGCCCAGGTCAAGGTGAGATAGTCAGGCATCGGACTGCGACCCTGATAGTGAGGGATCACCTGGTAATAAATCGTCTCACCGGTCTGCAGACGCGCCGCAAGCGCGTCCTCGTACCCTCTCATCAGGGGAGTATTAATGTCGGCATAGAGAGGAACAAGATTCCTCAGATCATCCCCGTCACCTCCCAACTGACGACCCAGCAGATGACCACGGTGAAGTACTTTTCCACCGTAGTACCCCTGAGGAATATGCTCCCAGTTGATTGGAAACTCAGCTGCAGTCCCCACCATTTCGGTCGAATCCGTGCCGAATGCCCAGTTCCCCTTGTCATTCACATAATTGAAGTCGCCGCGGTTGAGGCAGGCGAAGACACCTTGAGCCCGCCCCAATTCATCCAACGGCATGTAATGAATAGCCGATTTGCCCTTGGCGCAGTTCTCGCGCCGAACAGGTGTATCGGAATCCGCCTCGAACTCGTATCGATTCTTGGTGTCCGCATACAGAGATTTTCCATAGTCGGCAACGATATTCGCTTCGTCCGGAATGGCATCGGGTTCGTACAACGCAAGGTTCGCATACGCCATCTCAATGAACACTGCATGGTCCAGGATGAGCGCTCTTTCCAGCGCCCCCTGCTGAATCCGAGCCGCGTCTACTCTCGGCTTCGGGGCCGGGCGAGTCGGTGCGGGAGTCGGGTTCTTGCCCCGGTTCGGGTTTCGGGGGGGCGTGGGCTTCCTGGGCTGTGTCGGCCGCGTGGTGGTGGAACCACGCGACGTGGATGAGCCGGAACCGCGTCCGCCACGGCCGTAGCTTCCGCTGCTGCGGGGAGACCTGCTGGAAGTGGTCTTGCAGTTGTAGGTGCAGCGTGACGACTTGGGCGGCCTGGCTGGGCGATTGCGGCCGGCGCCGCAGCGCTTGGCGTTGCACATGTCGCTGCGAGGGTCGCGGTACCTGCTCGTGCCCCTGGATCGCTTTGTGTTCTTGGAGGATCCCCTGGTGGTCCCACCTCGCGCTTTGGTGCTTCCGCCGCTGCGGGAGCTGCCTCGGCCCATGCCCAGGCCGCCGCTGCCGCGGCCACCGCCGCCACCACCACGTGGGTCCCAGGCATGACCCGTGGCATCGGTTCCGTTGAGCGGCTGCCCGTTTCCGTAGAGGTAGCGGTTGAGCTGGGACGAAGGGTCTGCGTCGAGTTGCCAGGTGTCGCGGGAGGCGAAGGTCCCCGTGCCGGGCTGGTACCACCGTGCCGCCATGTTGACGTCGCCGTTGTCCGGGTCGGTCCACCCCGACTGGTATCCGACCGCGGGGGTCGTGCCGTTCGTGGCGGTCTCCTTGCCGAACGGGTCGTACGACGTGGAGCCCGTGACGTGCGTGCCGTCGGCCGTCAGGCCGGCGATCAGGTCGGTGTGCTGGTCGGTCAGGGCCCACTGCTTGGTGGTGCCGGTGGACAGGGACAGGAGGCTGCCCCCGGGGGTGCGGTTGTAGTCCGTCGTGCCGTCGCCTGCGAGGTTGTTGGAGCCTCCGTCATAGGTGAAGGTGGTCGAGCCGCGCGTCTGAACCCGGTCCAGGGAGTCGTAGGTGTAGGTCGTGGTTCCGTCGGTGATCTTGCGTTCGAAGGCGTCGAAGGCCAGCGTCCGTGCGACGCCCGTGCCCGTGTCGACCTTGGCGAGGGTGCCGCGTGGGGTGTACGTGTACGTGGTCGTGCCGTCTGTCAGACGGCGGTTGCGGGCGTCGAAGGTCGCGGCGGTCGAGCCTGCCTTGGTGCGGTTGCCTGCGTCGTCCCATTCGTATGACGTGGTGGTGCCGTTCTTCGTCCACGACGTCATGCGGTGGGCGTAGTCGTAGCCGTAGGTGTTGGTACCCGAGCCCGCCGTGCCCGTCATCGTCTTCGACGTCAGGTTGTCGTCCAGGTCGTAGCCGTAGGAGGTGGAGGCGACCGTGGTCGCGCCGTCGGCTGTGGTGACGGTGTCAGCGTTCAGGCGGCCGAGGGTGTCGTAGCCGTAGGTGCGCTTGGCCGTGACCGTGTAGGCCGTGGCGCCGTCTGCCAAGGTCGCGTACTGCTCCACGGTCGGGCGGCCCTCGGCATCGAAGTCGTACCAGACGTCATTGCCGGTGATCGAGTCCGAGACGTGGTCGATGCGGCCCGCGCCGTCGTAGGTGTAGTCGGCCGTGCCGGCCGTTGTGGTGCGCTGGGTCATGTTGCCGTCGGCGTTGTAGGCGTAGTGGGAGGTGCCGCCCGGGCCTTCGGCGGTCAGGAGCTGGCCGCGGTCGTTGTAGGTGTAGGTGTTGTGTGTCAGGCCGTCGGTGGTGCCGGCCGCTGTCAGGCGGCCGGTCAGGTCGTACTGCAGGGTGCGGTCCGTGGTGGTCGCCTCGGCGCCGGTGCCGGTCTCGTGGGTCAGGCGGCCGAGGCCGTCGTAGGTGCGTTCGCGCTTGACGCCGCCGGGCAGGAGTTCCGTCACTGCTTGGCCGACCTTGTCGTAGACGGTCGTCCAGGTGCGGTCTGCCGTGGCCGGGTGTGCGGTCGTGGCGGGTTCGATGGTGGACTCGGGCAGGCCCCAGCGGTTGAAGGTGTAGACGGTCTTGTTGCCGCGGCCGTCGGTCAGCCGGGTGTGGTTGCCCGCGGTGTCGTAGCCGAACGTCGTCGTGATCGACGCGGTCGCCGAGACCGGCTCGACCTGACTCGTCATCCGGCCCAGCGCGTCATACAGGTAGGTCGTCCGGGCCTTGGTCTGCGCGGAAATCTCTGCGGTGAGGTTCCCTTCCAGGTCGTACTCGGCGGATGCCGTGCGCAGCGCGGTCGTGCCCGTGCCGTAGTCGGTGATCGCGGTGGCGTTGTCGAGGGCGTCGTACGTGGTCGTGGTACGGCGGTGGGTGGCATCGACGGTTTCCGTCACGCGGCCCAGGCCGTCGTAGTCGTAGCTGGTCGTGCCAGCGGGGTCAGTCACCGTCTTCGGCTCGCCGACCGCGTTGTAGGTGCTGGTCGTGGTGATGCCGGACGGCGTCGCCGATGCGGTCTGGTTGCTCGCGTCGTCCCAGGTGTAGTGGCTGACGAAGTTGGCCGGGCTGGGGCGGCGCTCGATGATGGTGGCGGTCAGCTGTCGGCCGAGCTCGTCGTAGGTGGCTTCGGTACGGGCGCCGAGCGCGTCGGTGACCGACAGCTGCAGTCCGGTCGGGGTCCAGGTGTAGCGGGTGATACCGCCGCCGTCCGCACTCGTCGGGTT
Organism: Streptomyces sp. NPDC096132; assembly: GCF_044763345.1. Lineage (NCBI taxonomy): Bacteria > Bacillati > Actinomycetota > Actinomycetes > Kitasatosporales > Streptomycetaceae > Streptomyces > Streptomyces sp. NPDC096132. Next base: position 12,914 of record NZ_JBIWGA010000026.1, on the reverse strand, counting down.
GAGCAGGTCGGAGTCGGTTTCCGCCGCGACGGCCGCGGCGGCATCGGCGGCCGGGGCGGTCGTGCTGATCAGCTGGCTGAACTGGTCGTAGGCGTAGCGGGTGACGCGGCCCAGCGGGTCGGTGACCGTCTGCGGCAGGCCGAGCCGGGTGTAGGTGGCGCGCCAGGTGGCCTGCAGGGCCGTGGTGGAACCCGGTGGGGTGTAGTCGGGGAGGGTCACTGCGGTGGTGCGGCCCAGGCGGTCGACCTGGGTCCGGGTCACGTTGCCGCGGGCGTCCTTGGTGTCGGTGGCCTCACCAAAGGTGTTGTAGCCGGCCAGCGCGGTCGGCTGGACGGTGGTGGCCGCTGCCCCGTTCTCCTCGGCCTGGACGGCCGGGGCGGTCTGCTGCACCGGGCGGCCCAGGGCGTCGTACCGATACGTCGTGGTGTACGCAGCCGGCTCGGCGCCCGTGGCGTTGCCGCGGGGGCTGACGGTGGTCAGCGGCAGGCCGCGGTCGTCGTAGGTGGCGGAGGCAATGTGGTTGGTGATGCCGTCGCTCAGGGTCTGGCGCGTGACGTTGCCTGCGGCGTCGTAGTCAGAGGTTGCGGTGAGCTTCCTGCCCGCGGAGATGGTCTGGGTCTGCTCCTTGATGCGGTCGTCGCCGTCGTACGTGTAGGAGGTGGTGCGGTTCAAGCCGGCGGGGTCCAGAACGCTGGTGAGCGTGCGGCCGAGAACGTCCACGGTGAACGTCTGTGTAGTCGTCCCGCCGCCGGTGACCTGCTTGGTCAGATTGCCGGCCGGGTCGTAGGTGTTGGCCTCTAGGACGATGTCGCGCCTGGTGCCGTCGGCCTGGGTGACCTGCTTCGCGGTCGTGGCGGCCGCGAGGCCGTCGTCGAAGTAGGTGTACGCGGTCGTCGCACCCATCGCGTCGGTCGTGGAGGCCAGACGGCCGGCCGGGTCGTAGGCGTTGGACACAACGGTCAGGTCGCTGACGGTGCCGGACGGGTCGCCTGTCCAGTCGTCCAGGATGGTCGTGGCGTGCTCGCCGCGCGCGGTGTAGGTGTACGTGACGTGCGTGCCCGCCGCGTCGGTCGTACCGCTGACGCGACCCAACTCGTCGTACTCGTAAAGCGTGGTGTTCTGCTCGGCGTCAGTGACGGAGTCGTTCAGGCCTCGCGCGTCGTAGTGATAGGCGGTCGTGCGCTCGGAGTCGCCGCCCGTGGCGTCCTTGGTCGTCTCGGCGAGGAGGTTGCCCTCCTCGTCATAGGCGCGGCTGATCACTGCGGTGTGGGTGATGCCGGTGATCTCGTTCTTCACACCCGCGCCGTGTTCGGTCACGATGTTCGAAGCCGCGTCGTAGCCGTACGTCGTGCTCACGCCGTCGGGAAAGGTGTCAGAGACCTGCTTCTCGGCGGTCATGCGGCCGAGGCCGTCGTAGGTGTACGTCGTCACGAGTCCGGAAGGTGACGTCTCCTCGGCCAGGTCGCCGTTGGCGAAGTAGCGGTATGACGTGTTCGCGCCGCCCGGCGTGGTCTGCGTCAGCACCAGGCCGGCCGGGACGGTTCCCCCGCCGACCGCGGCCTCGGCACCTGCGGTATAGGTCGTCGAAGAGGAGCTGTTGTCCGGGCGGACCGTCGTCAGTGGCAGCCCGAGGGTGTTGTACGTGGATGAGGTGCGGTAGCGGGTGTCCTTGTAGTCGGTCGAGCGTGCGTCGCTGGTGGTCAGCGGCTTGTCGTTGCGCAGGTCGAGCGGATCGCCGGCGTTGAGGTAGTAGGAGGAGAAGCTCGTCCAGCACGAGTCGGCATCCCGGCAGGTGGTGGTCGACACGACGTTGCCGCGCGCGTCATGGCCGGCGATCGTGGCGTGACCGTTCGGGTCGGTGACCGTGTGGAGGTTGCCTGCGGTGTCGTAGGCATAGGACGCGAGTGCGCCGGTGACGTCTCTCGCCGCGAGGATGCGCTGGCCGCGCAGGGCGTCGTAGCTGGTGGTGCTGGTGTGCTCCTGCGGGTCGGTGACGGTCACGGTGGAGGTCAGGCCCGAATCGGCGGCCTCGGCCTGGGCCCGGTAGTGGGCGGAGACCTGGTCGGCGGTCAGGGCACTGCGGTAGAGGGCGACTTCGTCGAGCTGGCCGTTGAAGTAGTAGGTACCGGCGGGCAGGTTCATCCAGCCGCCGGTGCTGTAGCCGGCACCGAGATAGGTGTAGGCGCGGGTCTGGTCGCCCACCGCATCGGTGAGCGAGCCGAGCTTGACGCCGTCCAGGTAGAGACTCTGGCCGCCGGCGCCACCGGAGAGCACCACGTGGTGCCATGCGCCGTCGGTGACCGCCGTCGGCGATGTGATCAGCGTGGAGGACGTGGGGCTGGCGGGCTGGAACCTGCCGCGCAGCTTGCCCTCTCCGTCGATGTTGAGCACGGGGCGGGACGACGTGGGTGTCTGGCCCACCGGTGAGTTCTGGAAGCCGAGCAGGACGCCCGAGGGGGACGTGGTGCGGAACCACATCTCCGCCGACAGTTCCGTGGAACCGGCGAGCATGGAGGCGGGGAGCTGGACGCTGCCGCCACCGCTGAGCTTCAGGGCGCGGTCGTCGCCCGCGCCGAACACGCCTGCCTGGTCCAGCTTCGAGGCCGCGCTCGCGTCGGGGAGAAGGCCGGCGCCCATCCCCGCGCCGCCGACCTCGCTGCCGAGGGCGGTGCCTTCCGCCTCGCCGAGCCGCCAGTACGCGGCTGGCGCGTCGGCGAGGGTGACGCCGGTGTACTGGTCTCCGCGGCCGGCGATGAGGCTGCGGCGTGCCTGGACGTGCTGGTTGGGAGTATCGGTCTGGCCTGCGGAAGGAGCGACGTACGTCCAGGTACCCGACTTCTGGGCGAACGTCACCAGCGGCTTGTCGTAGAAGGCGACCTCGTCGATCTGGCCGGTGAAGTTGCGGTAACCCGCAGTTTGGCCGTCCCAGCTGGTGGAGGCGTACCCACCGCCGACGAAGACCTTCGCGTAGCGGCCCGAGACGACGTTTCCGGTGGTCATGCTGCCCTGAAGCTCACCGTCCAGGAACAGGGCCTGCATGCCCTCGTTGCCGGTGAGCAGCACGTGGTGCCACTCGTTGTCGGTGACTGCCGTCTTCGACAGCAGACTGCTGCCGGTGCCGGAGAACTTGCCGCGCACCTTGCCGTCGGTGTCGATGAGCAGCATCGGCCGCCAGCCGGTCGGTGTGTCGCCGAGGTCGGTGTCCTGGTTCGTGACCAGCACGCCCTGGCTCTCGGTTTTGAACCACAGCTCCAGCGACATCGCCGTTTTGGTGCCCAACGATTCGACGGGCATCTCGATGGCGCCGTCGCCGGTGAAGCTTGCCGCGGTGTCGTCGCCGTCGGCGAAGATGCCTGCGGTGCCCAGGCCGACGGTGTCGGGGTAGTTGCCGGCCAGGTCCTCTGCGAGAGGGCTCACGGCCTCCGCGCCGCCGCGCTCCCCCAGGCGCCAGTAGCCGGTGGGGCCGCTGCGCTGGATGGTGTCCGCGTAGGAGGACGAGGACGTCGAGTAGGTGGGTGCGGATACCTTCCAGGCGCCGCCGTTGTCGTCGGTGTGGTCGGCGAGCCGGCCGCTGACCGGGTCGTAGGCGGCGGTTGCGTGGACCCGGCCCGAGGGCAGGGTGACCTTCGTCATCTGGCCGATCGCGTTACGCGCCGCGAAGTGGTCGGCGACGGTCGCGGGGTCGAGGGTGTGGTCATAGACGGCGACTTCGTCCATCTGCCCCTTGAAGTGGTACCAGGCGCTGGAGGTCACACCCATCCAGCCGGCCGTGCCATAGCCGACGCCGAGATGAGCATGTTCGAGGGACTGCTCGGCCAGGGCACCGCCCAGCGAACCGACCTTGACACCGTCCAGGTACAGGCTCTGGGTGTTGGCTGCAGCCGTGAGGACGGCGTGGTGCCACTTGTCGTCGGTGACCGGCTGTGTGGTGGTGATGGGTGTGACAGTGCGGCTGGCCAGGAAGAACTGACCGCGCAGCTTTCCCGCCGCGTCGATGTTCAGCACCGGCCGGTAGGAGCTGGGCTTGTCACCCACGTCGGCGCTGTGGAAGCCGGCGAGGACACCAGAGGGGGTACTCGTCTTGAACCACAGCTCGATCGTGGGGAGGGCGGACGCCTTGAACGTGTCCGTCGGCAGTTCGACGACTGAGTCGACGCCGTCAAAGCCGCCCGAGGTGTCCGCCGTTCCGGCGATGGCCGAGTCCATGCCCAGTGCGGTGTCCCGGTGCACGGCATCGTTCAGACCCGTGCGTGAGACGGCCTCACTGGCCGCCACAGAGCCTTCTGCTTCACCCAGCCGCCAGTAGGACGTGGGGGCGGAGTCGAGGACGCCACTGCGGTAGACCGAGCCGGTTGCGTATTCGTAGACGGTGCACTTGGTGGACGACGTCGGGGGGCAGACCTTGGTCAGCTGGTCACCGGTGTAGCCGTACGTCCAGGTCAGGCCCGGGGTGCTCGAGTCCACGGCGCTGGTGGTGACGGTGGTGACATGGGTGCCGGTCCAGCCGAACGACAGGAAGCGGCCCGACAGGTCGTCGGTCACCTTCTTCACCGGACCGCCGGTCGCACTCTCGTGAGTGATGGTCTGGCTGCGGCCGGCCGCATCCGTGATCTTCGCAAGGACCCCGCCGGACAGGAAGCGGTAGGTGGCCCCGGAGCGTTCCCGTACCACCCAGTCGGTGGACTGACGGGTGAGAGTGAGCGAACCGCCGGACGGACCGGTGTAGGTGCCGTCGGCGTTCTTGCCGAACCGCACCTGCGAGCCGTCGGAGAGAGTGACGACGACCGACGAGGTGGAGGGTTCCTCCCGTAGTTGCATGTCCCAGCGTGTGGACCAGCCGGTGCCGAACGCACCGCCGGTGCGCGGGTCCAGGGAGTTGTAGGTGCGGGTGAGCGACAGCTCGGGGCCCACCGTGGTCAGCGCCGCGTCGGTCGCGGCGGTGACGTAGTTGCCCTCACGGGTGCCGATCTCCTTGCCTTCGTCCGCTCCGCCGAGATGGCTGGTCACGGCGGGCTGCGGAACCTGCGTGGTCATCAGCGCCGCGCCAGGACGGGTGGAGGTTTCCGAGCCGTCGTAGGCGTACGCGTACCAGGCGTACGTCTTGTTCCAGGCCAGCCAGCCGGAGGGCACCGCCAACTGCTGCGAGCTGCTGCGCGTGCTCGACTTGCAGTTCTTGCGCAGATCGCTGCCCTCGACCTCGCACACCTCGAACGTGTACTGCAGGACGGACTGGGGGTATTTGTCTGCGTCCGCGCCCTTCGCCCACAGCGTCGGCGTGAGGGTGTCCACGGTGACGCCGCTGCCCGGCGACTCAGCGGTCAGTTGGGGCGGGATGTTCACCGAGGAGAGCTTGACGGCCGGGCCGGGTACCCCGGCGGTGGTGAAGCGACTGACGCCGACCTCGTCCATCGTCCACTGCACGGTGTACGTGCCGGGCGTCAGCGGCGCGATCTTCGCGTTCAGGGTGACACTCTCCCCCGGCGAGATGGCTTGGGGCATCGCCGTCCAGCGGATCTTCGCGCTGTCGGTGATCTCCTTGCCGGCCGAGTCGAACAGGTTGTACCGCAGCTTGTAGTCGCCGCCCGCCGGCCAGGTCTCCTGCCCCTGGTTGGTGACGGTGACCTCTTCGACGCCCTCGGTCGTGGCGGTGACCGGAGCGGTGAAGTCACCGAGGGAGTAGGTGGCGCCGTACTTGGTCCAGGTGACGTCCAGGCTCGGCTTGCCGTTCGGGTAGTCGTCGGAGCCGAACTGCTTCCAGCCCTTGGAGTCCGAGGTCGACGCCTTCACCGCCAGGCCGTAGTTCTTCTTCTTGCGAGAGTGGGTCCAGTCGTCGACGAGCTTGCGTCCGGCCGAGCCGAGCTTGATGGTCTCCCAGGCCGGGCCGCACGACCAGGTCGTGGTGCCCTCGGGCCGCCAGCCGTGGGCGAAGCTCTTCGACACCAGCGACGAACCGGTCGACGGGCCGGGCCACTTCGAGGTCGTGGATTCCGCCCAGTTCGACGTGATCGGGTGCACGGTCACCGGGCGCGCGGTGCAGGACTGCGACCAGGTGTTGTACAACGCGAGGTTCGCACCGAGCACCCACGCGTTCTTCAGGGTCGTCTCCAGACCGGTGAAGCGCAGGAACGTGGCCGCCTTGTGGCTGCCGCCGTCGTACGTGCCGACCTTCAGCACGCTGTCCGAGGCGAAGTTGGTGTTGTACGGGTACTCGACGTACGTGCCGGAGGTGGCGTCGACCGACTTCACCGACGGGTCCACGCGCACGGGGAACACCCGCTCCGGCGCCGTCAACCACTCCTTGTCGAGCTTGACCACCAGCACTTGTCGGCCACCTTCCGCGGCCAGGCTGTAGGTGACGCCAGAGGAGATCACGCCCTCATTGGAGTCGGGGGCGAGGTTGGAGTCCTGCATCCAGCCGGCCGGCGTCCAGGCGCGCACCGTGCCCTCGGTGTCGGTGAACACCACATTGCCGTGGTCGTCCAGCGCAGCCGCGAGTCCCTCGAGCCGAAGCGGGAAGCGCCACTCGGCAGGAGCGTTGGCGTCCTTCAGGACCAGTGTCTCCTTGACCGAGTCGCTGCCCGCGACGAACTCCACGTCCGCGTTCGGACGCGCGTTCTCGTAGGTGAGCGTGCTGTTCTCGGCCTGCCCGGCGACAGGATGGGCGTCATCGAGGCCGTAGCCGACCGAGACGCCCTCGTCCACCTGCATCCGCACCATCGGATCGGCGTCGGCTGTACCGCCGAAGTCGATCTGCGCCTCGGTCGACGAGGTCTCCCAGCCCTCCTCACCCGCGCTCATCGTGCTTGGACCCGAGGAGTCCTGGGGCACGAGGGTGGTGTCGATCGGCTTCCACCGACCGTCCTCCGTCCGGAAGTTGACCGGCTCGGTGTAGAAACGGGTGGTGTAAGTACCGTCCGGGTTCAGGTACGTGCGCTCCCGCTCCGCGCGCTCGCTCGCGACTTCCTCGCTGCGCTTGGCATCGAAGCCCTGCGGTGTCGCCGTACCGGGGGCCTGAACCTCGACGGCCGAGCTGGGCTCGGGCGTTCGTGCGGTGGTGGGGATCCGGGTGACACCTTCGCCCCCCTCCACCGGGAGTTCCCCGCGCCCGGTGAGCGCACCGTCACGACCGCCCTTCGCGGCAGCGTCCGTCGCGTCCGCGGACTCGGAGTGGCTGCGGCCGGCTGCGGACCCCCAGCGCTGGTCGGGAGCGTTCCCCGACCCAAGGGCCGAGGACCGGCCTACGGCAAGAGCGACGTGTTCGGTCCCGGTCAGTACAGCCAGGACGAAGGCGAAAACAACGACAAGCGGACGTGCCGGACGCACGGAATCCCCCCACCCACATGATCACGAGTAGGCAAGATCTAAAGGATTCCCAAACAAAGGCACAAGATATTCAAACGACTTCGCAAGTAAACATGAACATGCTCACGTCACATCTATCGCGAAACACTGCATTTGGAGGCCCGGTACACAGGGCATCATGGAGACTCTTCCTCCTTCGAAGGAGTGAACGCCCCCGAATCAGCCGGACAGCGGGCCCCCGCGCCCGCCTAGGTTGCGGACATGCGGAGACCTGTGACAGGCGACGAGAGACGAATCGGGGACATGAGCGCGGATGTTCTCTTTCAGGAGCATCTGAGCGCGCTGTTCCCCGCCGCGCTGCGGGGCGCGGAGCCGGCGGGGTTCGATCTGGTGCTGTTGGACGCGCTCATCGCCGGGTGTGTCTCCGTCTGGCAGAGCAACGGGGGCTCCCTCGACCCCGGGCGGCAGCGGATCCTGCGCGAGTGCCTGGCGGACCTGGACCGGGCACTGCCGCTGCTCACCGACGCCGAGGGGATCCGTTACTTCGAACGCCTGCGCCGACTGGCCGTCACCGTGTCCGGCTGACGGCCAGTTCCGGGCAGAACATCTAGCGCATCAGCAGCCCCGCGCCCTCCGCTCCGTCCTCCGCCGGCACCGCCACCACCCCCAGTTCCGCTCCGGAGGCGAGCAGGCGGTGGGCCGGGAGGATGCGGACCGTGTAGCCGTAGGGGCCCGTGCGGTCCAGGGACAGGGGGCCCTCGTAGAGCCAGCGGCCCTCCAGGTCGGGGCCGGACGCCGGTTTGAGGGGGACCGTGGCGGCGTCCGTGATGCGGTCCTCCTCGTCGACGCGGCCGGAGACCGCCTGGACCTCGACGTCCTCGGGGGCGAGTTCGCCGAGGCCCACCCGCACCCGCAGGGCGAGCGTGGTGCCCAGTTCCGCCGTGGTCGTGGCGACCGAGGTCTCGACATGGTCGACCGTCACGGCGTGCCACGCGGCCCGCACCCTCGCCTTCCAGACGGCCAGTTCGCGGGCCGTGTCCGGGTTCATCACGCGGTGCGCCTGGGCGGCGGGCGAGTAGAGGCGCTCGACGTACTCGCGGACCATCCGGCCGGCCAGGACCTTGGGGCCGAGGAGGGTGAGGGTCTGGCGGACCATCTCGATCCAGCGGTCGGGCAGCCCCGCCTGGCCACGCTCGTAGAAGCGGGGCGTGATGCGCTGCTCCAGCAGGTCGTACAGCGCGGCCGCCTCGATGTCGTCGCGGCGGTCGGGGTCGGTGCCGGCGCCGTCCGCCGTGGGGATCGCCCAGCCGAAGTCGGGCTGGAACCACTCGTCCCACCAGCCGTCCAGGACGGACAGGTTGAGACAGCCGTTCAGGGCGGCCTTCATCCCGGACGTGCCGCAGGCCTCCAGCGGGCGCAGCGGGTTGTTCAGCCAGATGTCGCAGCCGGGGTACAGCTTCTGCGCCATCGCCATGCCGTAGTCGGGGAGGAAGACGATGCGGTGCCGCACGCGCGGGTCGTCGGAGAACCGGACCAGCTCCTGGACCAGGCGTTTGCCGCCGTCGTCCGCCGGGTGCGCCTTGCCCGCCACCACGATCTGGATCGGGTGGGTCGGGTGCAGCAGCAGCTCCATCAGACGGTCCCGGTCGCGCAGCATGAGCGTCAGCCGCTTGTACGACGGCACCCGGCGCGCGAACCCGATCGTGAGGACGTCCGGGTCCAGGACCGAGTCGATCCAGCCCAGCTCGGCCGTCCCCGCACCCCGCTGCCGCCAGGACGCCCGCAGCCGCTCGCGCACCTCCACCACCAGCTGCTCGCGCAGCACCCGCCGCAGATCCCAGATGTCCTGGTCGGAGATGTCGGCGACCGCGTCCCAGCGGTCGCCGTCACCGACGGTCAGCGCGTCCTCCGCGCGCTGGGAGCCCACCTGGCGGGCGCCGAGCCGCAGCACCTCGGGGGCGACCCAGGTCGGGGCGTGCACCCCGTTGGTGACGGAGGTGATCGGCACCTCGTCGGGGTCGAAGCCGGGCCACAGGCCGGAGAACATCTCCCGGCTGACGTGACCGTGCAGCAGCGACACGCCGTTGGCCCGCTGGGCCAGGCGCAGGCCCATCACCGCCATGTTGAAGAGGTTCGGCTCGCCCCCCGGGTACGTCTCCATGCCGAGGCGCAGGATGCGGTCGACGTCCATGCGGGGCAGTTCGGCGTCGGGGCCGAAGTGGCGGGCGACCAGCTCGCGGTCGAAGCGGTCGATGCCGGCCGGGACGGGGGTGTGGGTGGTGAAGACCGTCCCCGCGCGGACCGCCTCCAGCGCCGGGTCGAAGGCCGCTCCCGCGTCGCAGAGTTCGGCGATCCGCTCCAGGCCGAGGAAGCCGGCGTGGCCCTCGTTGGTGTGGAACACCTCGGGCGGGGCGTGGCCGGTGAGGCGGCAGTACGTCCGCACCGCCCGGACACCTCCTATGCCGAGCAGCATCTCCTGGAGCAGCCGGTGCTCGCTGCCGCCCCCGTAGAGCCGGTCGGTCACCCCGCGTTCGCCGAGGTCGTTCTCCTCGACGTCGGAGTCCAGCATGAGCAGGGGGACCCGGCCGACCTGGGCGAGCCAGACACGGGCGTGCAGCGACCTGCCGCCGGGCAGGGCGAGGGAGACCTGGGCGGGGGTGCCGTCGTCCTCCCTCAGCAGGGTGACCGGCAGCTCGTTGGGGTCGAGGACGGGATAGTGCTCCTGCTGCCAGCCGTCGCGGGAGAGGGTCTGGCGGAAGTAGCCGTGCCGGTAGAGGAGCCCCACACCGATCAGCGGTACGCCCAGGTCGCTGGCCGCCTTCAGGTGATCGCCGGCGAGGATGCCGAGGCCGCCGGAGTACTGGGGCAGGGCGGCCGTGATGCCGAACTCGGGCGAGAAGTAGGCGACGGCGGCCGGGAGTTCGGCGGTGCCGGGCTGGGACTGGTACCAGCGGTCGCCGGTCACATAGTCGTGCAGGTCGTCGACGGCGGCGGTCAGCCGGCGCAGGAACCGGCGGTCCTCGGCCAGCTCGGCGAGGCGCTCCGGCGGCACACCGCCGAGCAGCCGTACCGGGTCACCGTCCGAGACGGCCCAGCGCTCGGGATCGACGGACTGGAAGAGTTCACGGGTATCCGCGTGCCATGACCAGCGCAGATTGCGGGCCAGGTCACTGAGCGGCCGGAGGGGTTCGGGGAGAAGGGGTCGGACGGTGAATCGACGGATCGCCTTCACATTCCACCTCGGCGTGCGTAAGGAGGAGACGCACGGCAGTGTGCGTCCGCGTCTGAGGAAGACGGTACCGGCGCGGACGCCCACCTCGCTGGAGGCTCCGGTGGCCGACTCCGTAACCGTACGCCCCGTTTGGCCGATTCCACCCGCCCAGGCCACCTTGTGGCGCTTCACCCCGCACGAGAGGCTGCCCAGTGGTGCGGCCGGCCACACCGGTGCGCGCCGAGTCGAGGAGGGGGAACACGAACCATGGCACGGACGCGCTTACGGCGTCTGCGCCGGGCGGGGGGCCTGACCGCGGTCGCCACGACCATGGTCCTTTCGGCCGTCAGCCTGCCCGCGCACGCCGTACCGGAGGGGAAAATACTCGGCGCCGGTCTGCCCGGCTCCGTCGGCGGAAGCTACCTCGTGACGCTGAAGGGGGGCGCACAGGGGGGCGTGCGGGCCTCGTCCGCGGCCGGGCGACGCCTCGTCTCCTCCTACGGGGCGAGAATCAGCCACACCTACGGCACGGTCCTCAACGGCTTCGCCGTCGAGGCCGATCGGAGACAGGCCCGGCGGCTCGCGGCCGACCCGCGTGTCGCCTCCGTCGTCCAGGACACCCGGGTGTCCACGGACGCCGCCGGGAAGAGTCCGCCGCCCTGGGGGCTGGACCGGGTCGACCAGCCGGGGCTGCCGCTGGACTCCGTCTACCGCGCGCCGAAGTCCGCGGGCGCCGGGGTGACCGTGTACGTCATCGACACCGGGATCCGGATCAGCCACGAGGACTTCGGCGGCCGGGCGAGCTACGGCTGGGACTTCGTCGGCGGCGACCGCACCGCCTCCGACGGCAACGGCCACGGCACCCAGGTCGCCGGCATCGTCGCGGGCAGGGACCTCGGAGTCGCCAAGAAGGCGAGGGTCGTCGCCGTACGGGTGCTCGACGACTCGGGCGCGGGCACCACCGCGCAGGCCATCGCCGGCATCGACTGGGTCACCCGGCACGCCCGCAAGCCCGCGGTCGCCAACCTCAGCCTGGGCGGCCCGTACAACGCCCCGCTCGACGCGGCCGTCCGCGCCTCCATCGGGTCCGGGGTCACCTACGTCGTCGCCGCGGGCAACGGGGGCCGGGCCGCCGCCCTCACCTCCCCCGCCGACGTCCGGGAAGCGGTGACCGTCGGAGCCACCGACCGCGGGGACGCCCGGGCCGCCTTCTCCAACTACGGCTCGGCCCTCGACCTGTTCGCCCCGGGCGTGTCGATCACGTCCGCGTCGTCCACGAGCGACACCGGCCGAGTCGTCTCGTCCGGTACGTCGATGGCGGCGCCGCACGCCGCGGGCGCGGCCGCGCTGTATCTCGCCGAGCACCCGAAGGCCACACCCGCCCGGGTCGCAAGGGCCCTGGCCGCGGGTGCGTCGAACGGCAAGGTCTCCCGCCGGGGGGCCGGTTCGCCGGACAAACTCCTGCAGGTGCCGCCCCACAAGTGACGGACCGTCGTGACCGGCTCCGTTCGTCCCGAACGGGGCCGGTCTTGTGTGTAGACATACGCGTGAGTAGTTAACAAAGTGCCGGAATGCTCACCCGATTAGGGTGGGAAGGCTCCCTCGGTACTCGACCCCACATCCCTCCGCCCACCCTCGTTGATGCGGACAGGAGCGGTCATGCCCGCCACGCACCACTCGTCATCACCCCCGACGCCCCGTACCAAGGCAACAGAACCATCCGAAGCACGGCCCGTGCGTCCCGTCGACACCGGTCCCCCCGCCGCGGAGCGATCCTCCGCCGACGCCGCGACCGCCGTCGGACGCATTCCGGTCCTCGACGTCCGCCCGCTCGTCCAGCAGGGGCGCCGGCCCGCGAAAGCGGTCACCGGGGAGACGTTCGAGGTCTCGGCGACCGTGTTCCGCGAGGGCCACGACGCCGTCGCCGCCAATGTCGTCCTGACGGATCCCGACGGCCGGCCCGGCCCCTGGACCCCGATGCGCGAACTCGCCCCCGGCACCGACCGCTGGGGCGCCGACGTCACCCCGGACGCACCGGGCCGCTGGACGTACCGCGTGGAGGCCTGGAGCGACCCGGTCGGCACCTGGCGGCACCACGCGCAGATCAAGATCCCGGCGGGGATGGACACCGAGCTGGTCCTGGAGGAGGGCGCGCGGCTGTACGAGCGCGCGGTGGCCGGCGTACCGAAGGGGGGCGGAAAACGCGCCGCCCTGCGTACGGCGGTCGCGGCCCTGCGCGACGAGACCCGCCCGCCGGCCTCCCGGTTGGCGGCGGCGCTGACGCCGGAGGTGGACGCGGTCCTGGGCCGGTATCCGCTGCGGGAACTGGTCACCGCCTCCGAGCCGTTGCCCCTGCTGGTGGAGCGGGAACGGGCCCTGTACGGCTCCTGGTACGAGTTCT